>NZ_VOWY01000015.1 GCF_008014645.1 Collinsella sp. BA40 | reverse complement strand
CGCTGCGCCCGGCTCCGCCACCCCCGCCTCGGCCGCCGCGCCCGAGCCCGCTGCCCCCGCTGCGCCCGGGCCCGCCGCGCCCGCCTCGTCCGCTGCGTCCGGGTCCGTCGCCCCCGCGAAGGCTTCGCCTGAGGCCGCTGTGCCGAATTCCGCGTCCGGCTCCGCCGCATCTTCCGGAGTCCCGGCGCCCGCCGTTTCTGCCGGCGAGGACACGTCTGCATCCGCGGCTTCAGCTGGCGATGCGGCGCCCGCTGCCATCGTCGATCACACGAGCGGACCGACGGTGGTGCCCGAGCCCGACATCGATGCGCAGCGCCGTGCATGGGAGGACGAGCAGGTGCCCTATGACGATGCGACCATCGCTGCGTACGAGGTCGATTCCGAGGTTCCGCCCGTGAGCGTTCCGGATGCCCCGACGTCCGCCGCTTCTGGCGAGCGGCCCGCGGTGGGTTCCGACTCGGCCGCTGGCTCCATGAGCCCCCCGCAGTCGACGGCGACGCCGAACCCCGCTCCTGCGGCGGCACCCGGGGCGCTGCCCTGGTCGTCCTTCACCCCGGTGGCCGAGGACGTTCCGCAGAACCAGGATGAGGCCAAGGAGATGATCAACAACATCTTCGGCTCCGGTGTCGTCTTCAAGCCGACCGAGTAATCCGTCCGCGTTTCGATTCACTCTTCCCGCGCCCCCGTTTCCGCGTATCCAACGGAAACGGGGGCGCTTTGCGTCTGGCGGATACGACGCTTTTGGGGCCGATGGATATGTGGGCGCGGTTTGGGTGTGGAAAGACGAAGCCGACGGATGCGACGCTTTTGGGGCCGATGGATATGACGCGTTGCACTCTGTGGACACGTTGCTTCGGGCTGCGTGCGCATGCCCTGAGCGGGCTGGCTTCCGTTGCCGTCAGGAATGCGCGGGGGCTGCCGCGTTGTTGCCGCGGGACTGACGGCGGGAGGGTGTCGGGTCCCATTTCGTTTTGACCGCGTGGCGGTTGCCGTCAGGAATGCGCGCGGGGGCGGGACGCCCGCCGGAAAGCCGGCGCTAAGCCGGAGGCGGACCCCCGTTGCCGTCAGCAATGCGCTCGGGAGGTCGGATGCCCGCCGGAAAGCTGACGTTAAGCTGGCGGCGGAGCCTGTTGCCGTCAGGAATTTGCGCGGGAGAGCGCGCCGGCGCCGGATCTCTGACGCCGCGCTCGCGATGCCGCGCAAATATCCCGCCACCGCTGCTGTTCTGCCGTCTTTACCGTCACTTTTCCGCGATTGGCATCGCTTCGCGTCAGCAATGCGCGCGGGCAGCTGGATGCCCGCCGGAAGGCTGACGGTACGCAGGCGGCGGAGCCCCGTGCCGTCAGCAATGCGCGCGGATGGCCGGATACCTGCCGGAAAGCTGACGCTAAGCCCGCGGCGGCGCCCCATGCCGTCAGGAATGCGCGCGGAAGCCCATCCGCTCGTCCCTGCGCATGTGACAGAGCGGTGCGCGCTGCGTCGTCGTGCTGTGGCCCGTATCCGCCGCGTGGTACCATTTGCACGGTTTAGCAAGCGCGCCCTGCGGGCGCCGTTTACAAAAGGAGTCTTCATGGCTGGCATGAACATGCAGGAAATGATGAAGCAGGCGCGCAAGATGCAGGAGCAGCTTGCCGCCGCGCAGGAGAGCATGAAGGACGTCACCGTGGACGCCTCGGCGGGCGGCGGCATGGTCAAGGCCACCGTCAACGGCGACCTGGAGCTCGTCTCCATCACCATCGACCCCGACGCGCTCGATCCCGAGGACGTTGACCTGCTGCAGGATATGATCGTGGCCGCCGTCAACGAGGCCGTGCGCGGCGTGGGCGAGGTGGCCAGCAAGCAGATGAGCTCCATCACCGGCGGCCTCAACATCCCGGGCATGCCGTTCTAAGACATGTCGGCAAACCGCAGTCTACAGATTCTCTTGGATGAGCTGGGCAGGCTTCCGGGTATTGGACCCAAGTCGGCCCAGCGCATCGCGTACTACCTGCTCGAATCCGACGCCGAGGAAGCGCGCCGTCTGGCGCACGCCATCCTGCGGGTAAAGGAGCAGGTCCATTTTTGCAGCCGGTGCTTCAACTACGCCACCGAGGACGAGTGCGCTATCTGCGAGGACGTCACGCGCGACCGCGCGCGCATCTGCGTGGTGGGCGAGCCGCGCGACGTCTCGGCCATCGAGCGCACCGGTACCTATCACGGCCTCTACCATGTGCTGGGCGGCGTGATCAGCCCTATGGACAAGATCGGCCCCGAGCAGCTGCGCGTGCGCGAGCTCATCGCGCGCCTGGGCACCGAGGATATCGAAGAGGTCATCATCGCCACAAACCCCAATATCGAGGGCGAGGCGACGGCGAGCTATCTGGCCCGCACCATCAAACCGCTGGGTGTGACCGTGAGCCGCCTGGCGAGCGGCCTGCCTGTGGGCGGCGACCTCGAATACGCCGACGAGCTCACGCTGGGCCGCGCGATCGAGGCGCGCCGCGCGCTGTAAGGCCAACAGCCGCCCCGCGCGCTGTAAGGCCAACAGCCGGCCCTGCCTGCCATGCGGCCGCCTTCCGTCGCGTCCCGGCCTGTCATCCACTTGTTGATTCCAGGAGGTCCTCTATGGCATCGCTTGCGTTCACCGAAGAACTGGTCGTGTGCTTCGACGCGGAGCCCCATACGGTCGAAGAGGTCGAGCGGATGCTCGCACGCACGCTGCGTGCTGCCGGCTACGTGCGCGAGGGCTTCGAGCAGGCCGTGGTCGAGCGCGAGCTCGCGTATCCTACCGCGCTCGAGATGGGCGGCATCAACGTGGCGATCCCGCACTGCGACCCGTGCCATGTGGAGCGCGGCGCCCTGTGCGTGGGCGTGCTGCCGGCACCCGTGGCCTGGCCGCGCATGGATGCGCCGAACGCTACGACGCCCGTATCGCTCGTGGTGATGCTCGCGCTCAACGAGGCGGGCGAGCACCTGGAGATGCTCGGCCGCGTGATCGACCTCATGCAGGACCAGGAGCTGGTGGCGCGCATCGTGGCCGCGGAGTCGCGCGCCCGGGTATTCGACCTGCTATCGCGCCACCTTTCGGCATAGGCACGCGCCGCACCTCAGATCGGTGCCTGTCCCTAATCCGAGGGGCTTGTGCACCACGCCTCAGATTGGTGCCTGTCCCTAATCTGAGGGGTTTGGGGCGGGGAGCGGCTGGGTGGAAAATCAGCTACACTGAGTATCATCTGTGACTCGATTTCCATGGAGAAGCCATGATCCTATCAAGCAAGGACGGCGCCGTCCGCCGTGCGCCGCGCCGCCTGCGCCGCGGTGCGCTGCCGTCGTCCCTTATCGGGCTCGTCACCTTTTCGTTTACGGTGCTCGCGTTTTCGACCGTTGCATACACCACGTCGCTGCCGGCGCTCATCCTGGCGGCGCAGCGGGCGGATGACGACAGCCTCTTCTATAAGGCCCTTGCAGGGCTTACCCAGGGCGACGCGCAGGGCGCGGGCGCCGATGCCGGGGCGGCCGCGTCCGGGGATGCCGAGGCGTCCGCGGGGGACGCGGGAAGCGGCTCCGGGTCCGGTAAGCGGCCCGCGCGCGGCAGCATCACGCTGGGCGGGGCGTCCCTGCAGGGTATCATCTCCAATATCGCCGGCAACTCGGTCGAGAAGCCCCAGGCTCCCGATGCCGGCGCCAAGCCCGATGTAGATCCGAAGCCCGAAGGGGGCTCCGAACCCGACGGCGGCACCGGCGGCCAGCCCGGCGGCGGCACGGACGGGGGCGGCGGCGGCACCGGCGGCCAGCCCGGCGGCGGCACGACCGGGGGCGGCGGCTCGACGGACGGCGACTCGGGCAATCAGGGCGGCGGGAAGCCCGAAGCCTCTCCCGAGGAAGAAGAGCGCATGTACAACTTCCTGGCGGAGCGCCTGGCGCTCATCGATTCGTACCTGGTGCGCGTGAACGCTGCCACCAGCGGGTTCAACAACGATTGCCTGGGCGCATACGACGTGCGCGCGGCTCACCGTGCGGAATGCATGGCGCTCTGGGAGGAGCTGCTCCTCGAGTTCGATACCGTGGTGAACAAGGCGCCCGCCTACAGCGGCACGCAGTACGTTAAACCGCGCGGAAGGATCATCGCCATGTACCGCCTGCTTCGCGACTACATCGGCGTCCTGTGCGAGGCTTGGGACATCAACGTGCCCCTGCCGGATCCCTCGAGCAACATCGATGCGTTCATGGCGCCCATCCGTCTGTACGAGAAGGACGGCGAGAATATCTTCCTTGCGGAGTTCAAGCAGATCTACGAGGGCTTCGTCCTATGAGCGAGCAGCACGACGATATGACGGAGGAGCCCGTATACCGTACGCCGGGTTCGGCTGACGCGACCGACGAGGCTTCGTCGCTCGCCCGTGCCGAGCAGGGGCGCACCCGTCGCCTGGACCGCCGCGGTTCCGCGGCTTGGAATCCGTGGGGCCTGTCCGTGGGCATGCACCGCATCAGGCTGGAACAATTCGAAGAACCCTATCGCATGCCGGATGACGAGCGCTCCGCCTATCGGCGCCGCTTCATCACGCTGTTCGCCGACGACGACACGGCGCGCCGCGGCGGCCTGGGCATGGTCACGCGCGTTTCCAACGCGATGGGAGAGGTCTACGCGCTCAAGGTTCTTATAGAGCCCGAGCGCGCGGAGGACGAGGACGACGCGGCGTACGAGACGCGCCGCGCCGCCGCGCGCGCCGCCTTCCGGGCCGAATACGAGAGCCATCGCGCCGTGTCGGGTTTCAAGGGCTTCCCGCGCCTGTACGGATTCGCGCAGGTAAACGGTTCGCCCGCCATCGTGATGGAGTGGGTCGAGGGCGTAACGCTGGCGCAGGCGCGCCGCATGCTGGCGGTTGACGACGAAGGCCGCTGCGCCCCCTTGACGGCTGCGCGCCTGGGTCGCGACTTGTTCGACTTGCTGGTTCGCCTGGAGCTGGTAGGCGACGGCTTCGTGCACCGCGATATCTCGCCCGCCAACGTCATGGTGCGCACGGCGCATCTGTCGGTGGCCGAGCAGGATGCCGAGGGCGCGTTCGACCTGTGCCTCATCGACTTCGGGTCGTCGGTGAATCTGGATCCCGCGCACGACACCTCGTTCACCTCGCGGTTCTCCACCATGCGCTGCGCGACGCTGGGCTATGCGCCGCCCGAGATGCTCACGAGCGACCTGCCGCACGTGGCGCGTTTGCGCATGTCTCAGAAGATCGACGTGTACGCCGCGGCGAGCGTGCTCTACGAGCTCGTGTCCGGTGCCCTGCCGTTCGATATGGGCGTCGCGCGCGATGCGTCGCCGTTCCGCATCAAGACCGATGAGCAGCCGCGTGCGCTCACCTCGGCCCATATGACCCATCCCGATATGGCGGCGCTGCTGCTGCGCGAGCCCGAGGTGGCCATCGCCGCCGGCCGGGCGTCGCTCGATCTGTCGCTGGGCCCCGATTCCGCGGAGCTCCGCGACGCGCTCTCGCTGGTCGACGGGCAGTTGTTCGACCTGGTCCTGGCCTGCCTCAAGCCGCGTCAGGACGAGCGCCCCACGGCGGAGGCCATGCGCGACGGGCTGGCGGCGTTTTGCAACCACTACGCGCAGAACGCCGAGCGCGCGCTGCGCGGCGAGCGCCTGCTGCCGTGCACGGGCGAGGCGTCGTGGTTCGACACGGCGTCGCCGTATGCCATGAACCGCCTGGTGAGCGCCGTGGGCGGTGCGATCGCGGTGGCCGTTCTGGCTGCATGTACGGCTACGACGGCGGTGCTGCTCGACGGCGTGCCGGTGGTGTGGCGCCTGGGACAGCTGACGTGGCGCAGCGAGCTCTCCGGCTTCGCGGTGGCGGCGGCGCTGATGCTGCCGGCGCTGGCGGGCTGGGCGGCGCGCGGCCGCCTGCGTGGGACGCGCGAGGGGTTCCTGCGCGGCTCGACGGCGTGCATCGCGACCACCGTGGCGTTGCTGGCGGCGGCTTCGCTGGGCTCGATCTCTGGTTTGAACAGCTCGCACGCGGTGGTGTCGGCCATCCTTACGGCCGCCTCGGCTGGCTGGTGCCCGCTGGTGCTCGACTTCGCCATGACGGTGGCGCCCGCGATCATCGCCGAGGCGCGCCGCGCGCTGCCTCGCGCCCGCGTGCAGGCGGCGGCGATGGGCGGCGGTGCCTGCGCGGCGGTTGCCTCGGGCGGCTTCGATACCGCCGCTGCGGCGGTCACGGCCCCGCTTGCCCCGGGTGCGCTTTCCGACGAGGATGGCGCCGCGGATGAAGCGGTGGGGGCGGAGTGCGCGGGAGGGCCGGCCGATACGGTTGGCGCAGATGAGCCCGCAGATCATAGCGATGAGCGCGACGCCATTGGTGAACGGACGGCCGATGCCGTTCATCATGATTCTGGTGACGCTCCGATTAACGGTGCCGACCCTGCCGATAATCGTTTGATGATTGACGGCGCGGAGTCTGTTGCGCACAATGCTATTGGCAACGAAACTGGTATGAAAACTGGTATTAACTCTATAGACTATTCGGATGAGGAGGTGCGAGATGCTGCCGATGAACGCTAGCGACCAAACGCCCTGCGGCGCGCTGTTCGAGATCATGAAGCGCTCCGGCGGCATCAGCCATAAGGAACTCGCCTCGCTCATCCTGTCCGAGCGCCCGCTATCCGACGGCCGCAGCCCCATGAGCCGCGCCTCCGACCGCACGTGGGTGTCGCGCTTCGTGGTGCACGCGCCCGTGGGGTCCGTCCAGGCGCGCTATTTTCGCGATTTCGGCGTGGCAGCGCGGCGCATCATGGACCGCCTGCATGCCCAGCGCCGCGGCGCGCTCTCGTTCGAGCAGATTCTCGACATCGTGTGCGGAGAGCGGGGAGCGGCTATGGTGGCGGCGCTGGATGCGTGCCGCCAGGATGTACGCCTGTATCAGAACGCGCTGGTCCGTATGCGCGATGGCGAGGGCTATACCGTGGGCGAGCGCGCCGAGGCGGCCCTGGTGCTGTTCGTGGCCGCAGGCTGTTCGGCCGACGTCGGCTACTCGGTGGACTACGCCATGAGCTACATCCGCGACGTGCTGGGCGGCCAGCTGGGTACGCCCACGTCGCGTCCCGTGCGCGTGGCATGCGCCGGCATGGACGGGGCCCTGGTTGATGCCAACCGCACGCTGGGCGTGGTGCGCATCATCGAGGGCTGCATCTCGAGCGACCCGTATTGGGTCGACCCCGACTCCGAGGGCGTGGAGATAGGCGCGCTGGTGACGGGGCCGGACGATATCGCGGACGTGGACGGCGACGTGTCGGCGCGCCACGCGCGCATCTGGTTCGACGGGGCCGCAGGCGGCTGCTGGTTGCTGCAGGACCTCGATTCAACCAACGGCACCATCGTGGTGAGCGGCGACGACGGCGAGCCACTGCGCGTGGCCTCGGGCGAGACCGCGCAGATCCATCCCGGCGACGAGCTGCGCCTGGGCGCCACCACGGTATTCATCCTCATCGAGGGTTCCGCCGACATGGTGTAGCCGCCCGGCTCAGCGCCGGGTGCCGTAACCCACGCTGCTCAAATTAGGGACAGGCACCGATCTGAGGCGAGGCGGGGGCGCGGGGCTTCCTGATTCGCTCCCCATATGGGCTGGGTGGCGTGTCGGGCTCTGGATAGGGGAAGGTTAATCGATAAGATCGATGCGGTCGACGGCATCTTGAAGGTAATGCGGCAGGTCGGGATAGGATGTCCCGTAGCGCGCAAGCAGACGTGTGATGTCTTGTGCGTATACGGCTGCTCCGGATTCAGCCTGGCGCTCAAGGCATTCGAGATCGGTGATCAGGGATGCCCCGTAAAGGACGTAGGGGGCGAGGTCCGTCGGCATCGTTTCTCCTTTGAAAGACAGGTTTTCGGCGGCGGTAACGGTTTTAGATGCTTACGGCGGGGGGGGGCGGAGCCGTCCGGGCTATCTTGCTGGGCTGTCGTTTATTGCGGGGAGCTTGGGAAGAAGCGGGAGAAGTATGAGCGAAGCTCGGGGTCCTCGACATAGATATGAGTGCCCATAATTCCACGGGAGAGCAGCACGTAATAGATATTTTTAATAAAGTGGTCCAGCTCTTCTTTTGTAGCGCTCGCGTATCCGTTTCTGTCGTAGTAGCTGCTTTTATTGGATTCCGGAATGGATGTAGTGCCGAGCTTGAGGTCTCTGCCGATGATTACATAGGCGTAGCTTAAGTCGTAGCCCTGGATGGAATGGATGCAGCCGACTTCATGGGCAGCAGATTGGTCGTCGACGCCCAGTCCGACCCAATTTTCATTTTTACGGTTCCACTTCAAGCCAATATCATCTATCACGATGTCGTATGCGGTTTTATCTCGCCTTGATATCCATTTCCAGGCAAAGCCCGCGACGATCCTACTCAGGCTGTGCGCCTGAAGGCTTCGCTCGAAGGAGTCGAGAAAGCTGGAAAAACGATCATGGAGAACCAGGTCGTAATCTTGGAACGAGACGAATTCCCGCTGAGTTCCATTGAGTACGTTTTGAATATAGCGGAGATAGGCATCGCCGCCTTTGACGCGCATTTGGCTTTTAAGCTCGATGGGGTTGTCTAAAGCAGCTCCGAGCGCTGATTTGATTGACGGCTGGTTGAGGCAGGAGGGCCCGATCGTTTGGAGGGGATCGTAAAAGAAGATGGGTAGCTTTGCCTGGTTGATAATCCAATCCATCTGAGTCGCGCCGCGAGGCAGCCCGAGCTTCTGGGTGACCTTATCGTAATTGCCGTATTGAGTTCCCAAATTCACACGGCGTTTGAGTTTATGAGATTCGTCCACAAGTACGATATCGAAGCACTTGCCCTTTTCGGGCTGATAGCCCATTTTCGGCTTCACCAGGTCGGTGGGGCTGATGATATCGGATGGTTTTAAGCCGCTTACGCCTTTCAGTGATTTTCGAAGCGTTTCGCGCAGGGAGGTGACAGGTTCGATGATTTTGATGTTGAGGTGTTTGTAGCGAGGGTCATCGCGTAGTTTTTTGAGTAAGTAAATGGCGAGAATCGTTTTCCCCGTGCCGGGCATTCCCTCGATTACAATGGGTGCGCTCGTTTCGAGTCCGTTTTCGATGGCGGCAAGCACCTTATCGAGCGCGATGCGCTGGTCTGGTGTAAGCCCTTTAAAGGGCGAGTACTTAAAGACTTCGGATTCTTCGATTTCGGCGGCCGAGTGGTCTGCTAGGTTGAGGCGTCTGAGATCTTCCCAGAGCTCTTCGAACATGGCAGTGTATGTTGCCTTGCTGAAGTAGTTCGAGTCGGTCATCCCGTCGTTCTTGTTGGTCAGTTTGTATTTGCCATCGGCATGCATGTAGCCGATAAGACGATGTTCATAATCTGTGACAACGGACGAGTTGAATTCTTCGTTGAAGATGATGTTGGCGGTATGGAAGCCGCGCTTTTCCTTGTTGGCGCCATGCTGGCTCATTCGGGTTGCGATGCTTGTTGTTTGTCCGACGTAGGCGGAATCATTGTTCGCCAAGATATACACCATCGGCCAGTTATATATCTTGTCTTCTTCAAGGTTGACGATGGCATAGTCAACGCCTTTGCCATATTGGAAGGGAAATTGGTCGATGATGAAAGGTGCGCCTTTGGGGGTATCAGCCGGATTTGTCGTGGTGATCTCAATCATAATTCCGTGTACTTCCTCGCGTTTCCGTATGCTGCGGCAACGGGGTATTTGACTGCATTGGCGTCGATCTTATCGCTGATTGTCTGAGGCAGATCTATGCCTAGTTCATCGGCGAGATAAATGGCGTAAATCATGATATCCGCAAGCTCGGCCGCCATGTGTTTGTTGCTGGCCTCGACGTGCGTATCGACACCGGACCACTGGAAGGTTTCGAGGAGCTCCGAAGCTTCGAGGCTGATCGATATCGCAAGGTCTTTCGGATTGTGGAATTGAGCCCAGTCTCTTTCGTCGCGGAACAGAAGGGCTTTCTTTTCCGCTTCTTTAAACTCCATCGTCCCTCCTTGTGCCGCGTATGAATGTGACGCAGTGGTCACGGGCCCGCCGATGCGGCGTGAGGTTTGTTGGCGTGCAATCGCGGCGTTATGAGGCGATAGTACTCCATGGCGCGTAGGATTTCCAAGAGGGTGCGGTATTGCGGGTCTGGGAGAATGCACAATCGTTGATATAGCTTCGTTTTTAAGGTAGGCGCGGGGCCGACGCTATCCCCCCCCCACAGGTGTCAGGCTGCGGCGGCGCTCTGGAAGGAAGAAGCTCGAGCGCGATGCCCCCTTGGCCATCCCAGTCATTTCGATCAAGTGGGTTGCATTCATGGAAGCCTATTCCCAACTTCAATTTAAACCTTAATTTAGCGCTCCGTGTACCGACGCCGCGGCTCTCAGATTAGTGCCTGTCCCTTTTCTGAGGTGGTGCGCGCCCGCCTGGTGCGGGCCCATGGAATCTGTTCGAAAAATGGCACGAACGAACGGGCGGTTTCGCCTAGAACTCGAGTTGCGCCCGGGCGTGCGGGGGTACAATGAAACAGCATGGGCATTTTATCCGCGAGGGCGCTTCCGCACCTACGGACGCCCGCAATACGCATCTACCGGGGGCATCGCCGCCCCTGGCAGGCATGTATACCCAAACGAGAGGAGAGGGGTATATGGCAGATCGCAAGTTCAAGTCTATGGACGGCAACGAGGCCGCCGCGTACGTAAGTTACGCGTACACCGAGGTGGCGGGCATCTACCCGATCACGCCGTCCAGCCCGATGGCCGATCACGTGGACATCTGGGCCGCCCAGGGCAAGAAGAACATCTTCGGCACGCCCGTCAAGGTCGTCGAGATGGAGTCCGAGGCCGGTGCTGCCGGCGCCGTCCACGGCTCGCTGGGCGCCGGTGCTCTTACCACTACCTACACGGCCTCCCAGGGCCTGCTGCTTATGATCCCGAACATGTACAAGATCGCGGGCGAGGGCCTGCCGAGCGTCTTCCACGTCTCGGCCCGCACCGTCGCGTCCCACGCGCTCAACATCTTCGGCGACCACTCCGACGTCATGGCTTGCCGTCAGACCGGTTTCGCCATGCTCGCCGAGGGCAACGTCCAGGAGGTCATGGACCTTTCGCCCGTCGCCCACCTCGCTGCGCTGACCGGCAAGACGCCGTTCGTCAACTTCTTCGACGGCTTCCGCACCAGCCACGAGATCCAGAAGGTCGCCGTATGGGATTACGAGGACCTCAAGGACATGTGCGACATGGACGCCGTCCAGGCGTTCCGCGACCACGCGCTCAACCCCGAGCACCCCACCGCTCGCGGTAGCCACGAGAACGGCGACATCTTCTTCCAGCACCGCGAGGCCTGCAACGCTACCTATGACGCGCTGCCCGCCATCGTCCAGTCCTACATGGACAAGGTAAACGCCAAGCTCGGCACCAACTACCACCTGTTCGACTACTACGGCGCCGACGACGCCGATCGCGTGGTCGTCTGCATGGGCTCCTTCTGCGACACGCTCGAGGAGGTCATCGACTACCTCAACGCCCACGGCGAGAAGGTCGGCCTGGTCAAGGTCCGCCTGTACCGTCCCTGGTCCGTCGAGGACTTCGTGGCCGCCCTGCCCGCGACCGTCAAGAAGATCGCCGTGCTCGACCGCACCAAGGAGCCCGGCTCCATCGGCGAGCCGCTCTACCAGGACGTCGTCTCCGCGCTCTACGAGTCCGGCAAGACCGACATCGTGGTGACCGGTGGCCGTTACGGCCTCGGCTCCAAGGACGAGCCGCCCGCGGCCGCCTTCGCCGTGTACGAGGAGCTCAAGGCCGACGAGCCCAAGCGCGAGTTCACCATCGGCATCGAGGACGACCTCACCCACCTGTCCCTGCCCATGGACCCGGATGCCCCCAACACGGCGGCCGAGGGCACCATCGAGTGCAAGTTCTGGGGTCTCGGTGGCGACGGCACCGTCGGCGCCAACAAGAACTCGATCAAGATCATCGGCGACCACACGGACAAGTACGTCCAGGCCTACTTCCAGTACGACTCCAAGAAGACCGGCGGCGTCACCATCTCGCACCTGCGCTTCGGCGATTCCCCGATCCGCTCTCCGTACTACGTGACCAAGGCCGACTTCGTGGCATGCCACAATCCGAGCTACATTATCAAGGGCTTCAAGATGGTCCGCGACGTCAAGCCCGGCGGTACCTTCCTGGTCAACTGCCAGTGGACGCCCGAGGAGTTCGCCTCCCACATGCCGGCGAACGCCAAGCGCTACATCGCCAAGAACAACATCAACGTCTACCTGATCGACGCTATCGACCTGGCCGCCAAGGTGGGTATGGGCAAGCGCACCAACACGGTGCTGCAGTCTGCGTTCTTCGCCCTGGCCGGCGTTCTGCCGCAGGAGGACGCGCTTCAGTACATGAAGGACGCCGCCACCAAGTCCTACGCCAAGAAGGGCGAGGCCATCGTCGAGGCCAACCATAAGGCCATCGACGCCGGCGCCAGCGCCTATCAGAAGTTCGACGTCCCGGCCGACTGGGCCGACGCCGCCGACGAGGTTCCCGCCTCCGTCCTCACCGACGACCAGAAGAGCGCCATCGCCAAGCAGGTCAAGGAGCTTATGGAGCCCATCGCCCGCATGGACGGCGACTCCCTGCCCGTCTCCGCGTTCAAGGATTGCGCCGACGGCCAGTTCGAGCTGGGCGCATCCGCGTACGAGAAGCGCGGCGTCGCCGTCATGGTGCCGCATTGGGACGAGACCAAGTGCATCCAGTGCAACCAGTGCGCCTACGTCTGCCCGCACGCCACCATCCGTCCGTTCGGCATGACCGAGGACGAGGTCGCCGCCGGCCCCGAGACCATGCGCACCCTGGACGTGAAGATCCCCAAGAACACGGGTCTCAAGTTCGCTATCGCCATCAGCCCGCTCGACTGCATGGGCTGCACCAACTGCGCCAAGGTCTGCCCGAAGGACGCTCTCACCATGGTTCCCGCCGAGGGCGAGCTCGTCGAGCAGAAGACCTTCGACTACTGCGTCGCCAACGTGTCCGAGAAGCCCGAGCTCATCAACAAGAACCTCAAGGGCACCCAGTTCAAGCAGCCCCTGCTTGAGTTCTCCGGCTCCTGCGCAGGCTGCGCCGAGACCGCGTACGCGCGCCTCGTCACGCAGGTCTGCGGCGACCGTATGTTCATCTCCAACGCAACCGGCTGCTCCTCCATCTGGGGCAACCCGGCCGCTACCTCGCCGTACTGCACCAACAAGGACGGCCACGGCCCGGCTTGGAACAACTCCCTGTTCGAGGACAACGCCGAGCACGGCCTGGGCATGGAGCTGGGCTACAAGGCGGTCCAGGGCAAGCTCGTCGCCGAGACCGAGGAGCTCATGGCTTCCGATTGCGCGACCGACGAGCTGAAGGCCGCCGCTCAGGCGTGGCTCGACGCCCGTAACGACGCCGAGGCCTCCAAGACCGCCGCTGCCGCCTACATCGAGCAGCTCGAGGCCTGCGGCTGCGACAAGGCTAAGGCTATCCTGGCCGACAAGGCGTACCTCACCAAGAAGTCCTTCTGGATCTTCGGTGGCGACGGCTGGGCCTATGACATCGGCTTCGGCGGTCTCGACCACGTCCTCGCCTCCGGCAACGACGTGAACGTCTTCGTCTTCGACACCGAGGTCTACTCCAACACCGGTGGCCAGGCCTCCAAGGCTTCCAACCTCGGTCAGGTCGCCCAGTTCGCCGCTTCCGGCAAGGCCATCAAGAAGAAGAGCCTCGCCGAGATCGCGATGAGCTACGGCTACGTCTATGTAGCCCAGGTCGCGATGGGCGCCAATCCCGCCCAGACCCTCAAGGCCATCCAGGAGGCCGAGGCCTACGACGGCCCGTCCCTGATCATCGGCTACAGCCCCTGCGAGATGCACTCCATCAAGAAGGGCGGCATGCAGAACTGCCAGGCCGAGATGAAGAAGGCCGTCGAGTGCGGTTACTGGAACATGTTCCGCTTCAACCCGGCTGCCGAGGAGGGCAAGAAGTTCTCCCTCGACTCCAAGGAGCCTGCAGGCGGCTACCAGGAGTTCCTGATGAACGAGGCCCGCTACGCCTCGCTCACCCGCGCGTTCCCCGAGCGCGCCGAGGAGCTCTTCGCTGCCAACGAGGCCGCGGCCATGGAGCGCTACCAGCACCTGCTGAAGCTCAAGACCCTCTACAACGAGGCGTAAGGTTTCGGTTGGGATAAATGGTCCCATCGGGAGGCCCCGAAGGGTTCCCACGCGAACGTCCTCGCGCTTGTGCGCTGCGGGATGTTCGCTTGGGGAATCCCTTCGGGGCCTTCCTGCGTTTCTCCCGCCTGCACGGGTCGAGGGGAAGTGTGCGAAGGCCCCGGTGGGGCCTTCTTTGTTGGAGGGAAAGGGTGCTCAGAAAAGGGACAGGCACTTTTCTGAGACGCGAGATGCTTATCGGAGAAGGCGGTCTTTCGAGCTGGCTTTCTCGTTTTCATGGCCGTGATCTGGGGATCCGCTGTCTTTCGGGAGGGGCTTTGATTCGCATGCCCGTCACGACCTTACTTTCCCTAGAGGGATTTTGATCCGCGGGCTCGTTATGGCTTTATGCTCCTCCTCGGGGGTCTTTGCCAAACACCGCCCAAGCGCGTATTCCTGACGACAAGCATCCGAGGTCTTGGGTCCACGGGAGAAAAGGCCCCTACGGGTGATTATTGCGAGTTTTTCTGACGGCTGGGATTTCCCCCTCGGGCTTGCTGGGAGGAAATGTTGCCGAGACGAGTTCTGTGCGCGGATTCCTGCCGGACAGTCAACCCTGCCGCGCAAAGCTGACGGTAAGGACGCTCTTGGCGCGCGGTTGCCGGGAGGAAAGCGCGGCTTCGCCGCGATGCCGGGAGGTTTTTTGGCCAAAAGCTCTTTGCGCGCAGAAAAATGACGGCAAGCGCCCATCTTGTCGTCCGTGCGTTGCCGCTCTGCACCGTCCGCGTTTTCGCGCTCGCCGCCCACCCCGCGTCGTCCGCCCGTCACCCGCTCGGCCCGGAGCCCACCGCCCGACCGCCATTCCGACCCGCCCCGCCCTCTGCTCTTTATATGGCAGGAGCGCGCGGAGCGCGGCCTTGTTGGATAATGGCATCCAAAGCAATGAGTAGGGGAGGAGCCGCATGGCGCAGACAACGATCGAGATCCTGTATCCCGAATTTGGCAATCAGGCGGGTGACAACGGCAACGCCATGTACCTGCGCGCCTGCCTGCCTCAGGCAGCGTTTATCGAGACCACCTTCGGCGAGGAGCCCGCGTTCGTCACGCGTGACGACCTCTCGCTCATCCTGCTGTGCGGCATGACGGAGCGCCAGCAGGAGCGCGTGCTCGACGCGCTCATGCCGTACGCCGAGCGCCTGGCTGCGCTGGCCGACGCCGGCACGCCCATGCTGTTTACCGGCAATGCCGTAGAGCTGCTGGGCAACATGATCATCACGCCCGAAGGCCGTGGCATCACGGGCCTGGGCCTATTCGACTTCGTCACGCATCAGCTCACGCCGAAGCGCTTCACCGGCGTTGGACTGGGTGCCTTCCAGCCCGCGCCCGGTGCCGACCCCATCGACATCGTGGGCTTCAAGATGCAGTTCACCCAGGCCGAGGGCAAGAACGAGAAGTGGTCGTTCTGCACGCTCAAGCAGGGTTTCGGCATGAACAAGAAGAGCGCGTTCGAGGGCGTTCGCCGCAACAATCTCATCGGAACGTGGTTCCTGGGTCCGCTGCTCACCGTCAACCCGCCGTTTACGCGCTGGCTGCTTGACACCATGGGCGAGGCGGACGCCGTGCTCGCGCACGAAGAGGTGGCGATGCGCGCGTACGAGCAGCGCGTGAAGGATTTCGCCACGCCCGGCATGGACGTTTAGCCCGGCCGGTTCGCGGTCGCGCGTGCCGAAAGGGCTGTCGCGCGGTCGTTATCGCCCGCCAGCACTGTTAGCCGTTCTCTCCCAGCAAGGAGTTTCCTGTGAGCACTTCAACGAGCAAGACCCCGCGCTACTACCTCGCGCTCGCTGCGGGCAAGACCGCCGCCGCCGCGCTTAAGATCGCCCGGCGCAACGGCGGCCAGGTGCCCGGCACCGTGGCCGAGGCCATCTGCCCCGATTTCCTGGCCCGTACGCCCAAGCCCGAGCGCGTGGTGTTCGTGACCGGTACCAACGGCAAGACTACTACGTCCAACCTCCTTGACGATATTCTGCTGGCGTGCGGATTCGACCTGGTGACCAACCGCGCCGGCGGCAACATCATCACGGGTATCGAGAGCTCGCTCATCAAGGACGCGCGTATGAGCGGCGCGCCCCGGCGCCAGGTGGCGTGCATGGAGCTCGACGAGTTGTCCTCGCGCCGCGTGCTGCCGTATATGACGCCCGATGTCATGCTGGTGGCGAACCTCTATCGCGACAACTTCACCCGCAACGCCAATCCCGATTACATCTTCAGCGTCATCGACGCCAACATCCCCGCGTCGACGCATCTCATCCTCAACGCCGACGACCTCATCTCGTGCCGGCTTGCTCCCCAGGCAACGCATCGCACGTATTTCTCGATCGGTCATCTCGAGGACGACCTCGAGGGTCCGGAGGGCATCGTGTGCGACCTCACGGCATGTCCCGAGTGCGGCGGCGCGCTCGAGTACGACTGGTGCCATTTGCGCCATCTGGGCCGCGCGCGCTGCATGGCCTGCGGCTTTAAGAATCCCGAGCCCGATTACCTGGTCACCGACGTCAACAAGGACGCCCATGAGTTCACGATGCGCGAGCTGTGCCACGCGGTCGACGGCGAGGCGCCCGAGTATACGTACCATATCGCAACGTATTCGATCACCAACCTGTACAACCTTGTTTCTGCCTTGGTTACCGCGCGTGAGCTGGGCGTTTCTGCCGAGCAGCTTCAGGATGTGCTGGCCGACGGCAAGGTTAACGTGACGGCGGCCCGCTTCAGCGAGGAGACCGTCGAGGGCCTGCGCCTCGTTAACACCGCGTCCAAGGGCGAGAACAGCACGGCCACGTCAACGGCGCTGGCCACAATCTGCCGCGAGCCCGGCTCCAAGGTGGTCGTGCTCATGCTGGCCGACTACTACCTGGCCACCAATCCCAAGAAGACGGAGTTTACCGGCTGGTACTATCAGGCCGATTTCGAGTACCTGGCCGATCCCGCCGTCAAGCAGGTGGTGGTGCAGGGTGCCAACTCCGATGACCTGCTCCTGCGCCTGCTCATGGCCGGTATCGATGCGGATACCATCTTCATGGCCGAGACGGAGCGCGAGGCGGCCGACCTCGTCGAGCTCGAGGGCATCGACGGCGTGTTTTGCGCGTACGACATCTTCAATGGCGACCAGGCGCAGGCGTTTCGCGAGCGCGTGGCCGAGCGCATCCGCGAGCGCGCAGGCGCGCACGGGGCCTAATGTCGGCGCCGGCGCGGCCGGCTTTATTACAGGAATCTTGCAGACGGGGGTGCCGTGGCGCCCCCGTTTTCTTTGCCGCGCCCGCGTGAGAGATGTGGAGGGCGCGCGTCCTGCCAGCGATTCACCCCGCTGCAAGATGAGTTAGGTACCAATGTAAGAAATGCATAAAGAGTGAAAAGCACTGCATCGGCATAGAGTCTTATCACGATTCTTTATCAAGCTGCAGAGTTTGCAAAATATGTAGCTACACCTGCTTGCTTGCCGTGAGTGGTAGCATTCTTACGCTCAACGGCACAAGAGTGCCGTTCGCCCGCTGATTCGGCTAGAAATGTATAAAATCATGGACAAGGAGAATATAATCCTAGACAAGCTCGCGGACGCCCCGCGGCGTCTGCAAGACGAGGTACGAGTACAGTTCCTCTGCGAGAAAGGAAACCGCTATGTCCAAGCCGCTCGGCAAGCCCGATCGCATCGTCGTCGCCCTCGGTGGCAACGCGCTCGGCAACACCCCTGAGGAGCAGATCGAGAAGGTCGGCCACGCCGCCCACGCACTGCTTGGCCTCATCGAGCAGGGCAACGAGATCATCATCACCCATGGCAACGGCCCGCAGGTCGGCATGATTCAGAACGCGTTCGCCGCCGCCCACGATGCCATCGGTACCCCCGCCATGGACCTGCCCGAGTGCGGCGCTATGTCCCAGGGCTACATCGGCTATCACCTGCAGCAGGGCATCGGCCGCGAGATGCACAAGCGCTATAAGCGCTGGCACGCCGCCTCCGTCGTCACCCAGATCGAGGTCGATCCGGACGATCCCGCATTCGCCAATCCCACCAAGCCCATCGGCCCGTTCTACTCCGAGGAGCAGGCCAAGGAGATTATGGCCGAGAACCCCGAGATGACCTTTGTCGAGGACTCCGGCCGTGGCTGGCGTCGCGTCGTGGCCTCCCCCGAGCCCAAGAAGATCGTCGAGGCCGACTCCATCCTCAACCTGCTCGACAACGAGTTCATCGTCATCGCTTGCGGTGGCGGCGGCATTCCGGTCGTGCGCGATTACGATAACAAGGGCTGCTACAAGGGCGTTGCCGCTGTTATCGACAAGGACATGGGTGGCGAGCTCCTCGCCGAGGATTGCTCCGCCGACGTCCTGTTCCTGCTCACCGCTGTCGAGCACGTCGCTATCAACTTCGGTAAGCCCGATCAGCAGGAGCTCGAGGAGCTCACTGCCGACGAGGCCGAGCGCCTGGCCGACGAGGGCCAGTTCGGCAAGGGTTCCATGGAGCCCAAGGTTCGCGCCGCTATCAAGTTCGCGCGTTCCCGCAAGGGCCGCACCTGCATCATCGGTGCGCTCGACAAGGCCGCCGAGACCATGGCCGGTCTCTCCGGTACCCGCATCTGCGGCTAATCACATCGCCACTTCAGCAGTCTCTTCTGCAAACTAACCTCTCTCCTAGACGCCTCCGCTTTACCGCGGGGGCGTCTTTGTGTGGATGTGCGGAGAGAGCGGGGTGCGCGGGGCGGCGTGGCATGGCGGATGCGAAAGCGGGGTGCGCGGAATGGCGCGGCCTGGCGGCTGCGAAGAGCAGGGTGCGCGGAATGGCGCGACCCGATGCCCGTAGAATGGTCCCGCCTGGCGGCTGCGAAGATCGATGCCCGCAGCCATGCTGCAGCTTAGGCGACCTCGAACGCCCAGATGTTGGAGCTTTGATCGACGACGCGCTGGACGTCCCAGGTTTGGGCCGTGCGTTCGGCGCTGTTGGGGTCGTGGATGATCAGCCTGCCGTCCGCGTCCAGGCCGGTAGCGACGATGTAGTGGCCCACGCGGGTGAAATCGCCCGGCTGCACGTTGAACACGAGCGGTTTTCCGTTCTTGAGCGCGCCTACAACGCTATCGGCCCACGAGGGCAGCTCTTCGCTCGAAATGCCGAGCTGCTCGGCACCGTCGGAGAAGAACGTCCATGCGGTCATGCCCTCTTGGACGAAGCCGTTGCGCTCGCTAAAGGCCGCCATGGCCTTGGGGTCCATGCTTGTGTCGCCGGTGAGGCCAACGTAGATCATGGAGAGGCAGGTGGGGCCGCAGCCGCTGGTCTTGATATCCTCGCCGGCGTAGGGGGCCTTCGCCCAGGCCGGGTCGGTCTGATAGATCACGGGGATGGCGCCTTCTGCCCAGTCGCTCTTCGGTGTGGCCGGGACGCGCGGCGTGTCGACGATATCGATAGCGTCGACCGCCGCGTGCGTTGCCTGATTGGCAACCGCGCGCTGTGCAAGTGTCGGGTCCGGCGTCTTGGGCGCCGCCGCTTGGTTGAGGGCATATGCGCCGCCGCCGATGACGCAGACGAGGGCGAGTGCGAGGGCGAGCGCCGCGAAGCCCGGGGTGCGCTTCTGATGGGGAGGCATGCGGCCAGTTTGCTGGGTGATGGAGCTGGGGTCGGTTCGGTGTAGGTACATGGGACGCTTGCGGTCGCGATGCAGCGGGTGCGTCAGCGCGCCCGCGTTGCGGACGGAGCCGGCATGCGGCGCTGGTCTGCTGCGCGGTGCGGAGTCGGCGGCGGTTCTTCGATGCGGCGCGGGACCGTGCGATGTGGCGGTGCGCAGGTCCCTGCTTGTGCCCGGGCCAGGTGCGGGACGATCGCGCCGGGCGGCACCGGAGTAGGTGCCGCGTGCACGTTGCTCGCGTGCGGCGCCGTTGCGATCAGCGCTGCGAGCCGCGCGGGCGGAGTTGCTCGGACGCGCGGAGCGCTGGGATGATGCGGTTGCCCGACGGCTTGTGCCATGGGGCGCGGGCCGATACGTGGGATGCGCGCCGGCCGACGGGCGGCGGTTGGAATGGCCGGTTGGTCCGTCGCGGTGTCCCGCGGCGGGCCGTCTGTTTGCCGACGAGCTCTCCGAGGAGTGCGGGCGGGATGCCGTGTTCCGCGGCCGTCCTTGGGGGCTTTGGCCGACGCCGTCGGACCGGGCTGGGCGAGCCGCGTCTCCTTCTATATTAGTGGGGCGATGCGAGTTGTTGGCAGCGGCTCGCGCGTTGGCGAACGGGGCGGTTCGAGGCCGCATCGCGGGGAAGGGCGATACGCCGGCAGGTTGCTGCGCGCGCGGGCGGGCGTGCGGCGTGTCGGGGCGCGCGGTATCGCGATTCGCCTGCGAGTTCCGTGGGGTTTCGTGCGCCATGGTGCCCTCCAGCATGCAAGATCAGTTGACCAGTCCTTCTAGCATATCCTCAAAAGGGGGAAACGCGAGGAAAAGACGAGGAACGGCTGGCATTCCAATGTCGCCGCGGTCGCTGCCGTCAGGAATCCTCGCTGGGTCCCGGGTCCCGCCGGAAACCTCCCGCCAGGCGCCGGGCCGCGCTGCCTGCCGTCAGGAATCCGCGCAGAGGACGGCCCTTGTGGCGGAAACCTCCCGCCTGGCGGGCCGCGAGCGGAAAACTCCCGCCAACGGCCGCGGGGATGCGTCCCTGCCGGGAGAAAAGCGCGCCGCCGCCCGGCAGCCGTCAGGAAAACGGGCGATGCGGGCAACCAGGGTGAAAACCTCCCGCCAGGCACCGGGCCGCGCTGCCTGCCGTCAGGAATCCGCGCAGGGTCCCGGGCTCCGCCGGAAACCTCCCGCCAGGCGGGCCGCGCGCGGAAAACTCCCGCCAACGGCCGCGGGGATGCGTCCCTGCCGGGAGAAAAGCGCGCCGCCGCCCGGCTGCCGTCAGGAAAACGGGCGATGCAGGCAACCAGGGTGAAAACCTCCCGCCAGGCGCCGGGCCGCGCAGCCTGCCGTCAGGAATCCGCGCGGAGGACGGCCCTTGTGGCGGAATCCTCCCGCCAAGCGCCGGGCCCCGCCCCCGCCGCCCGTGCCTCGCCGTTCATCGGCCGGCACGCCGTTCGTCCGCGAATCGCTTCCGTTCATTTCCGCCGCCCCTCCTCCAATCGGTTCCGTTGCCCTGTACGCCGAGCAGCGCCGTACATTGATTCGCGAAGGGCACGGGATACGTTTCCGTGCAGTAAGAAGGGGAGGGGCCCGCGAGGCCCCGCAACAAGAAAGGAGGAGTGATATGGCGGATACAACGGTAGAGGCATCTGCGTCCGAGCAGGGCGGCATGAAGAAAACGCTCTCGCTTTGGAACTTCTTCACGATTGGCTTTGGTGCCATCATCGGTACCGGCTGGGTGCTTCAGGTTGGCGACTGGATGGTCGTTGGCGGCGGTCCCGTTCCCGCGATGATCGCATTCCTCATCGGAGCAATCTTCCTGGTTCCCATTGGTGCCGTCTTCGGCGAGCTCACGGCTGCCATCCCCATCTCGGGCGGCATCGTGGAATACGTCGATCGCACCTTCGGCCGCGTCCCGTCCTACATCACGGGCTGGTTCCTGGCTCTGGGCAACGGCATTCTGTGCCCGTGGGAGGCAATCGCCATCTCCACGCTGCTCTCCGACATGTTCGGCACCATCCCCGGTCTGGAGTGGCTGCGCGCGTTCGAGCTCTATGAGATCCTGGGTGCCAAGGTCTACCTGTTCCCCACGCTCATCTCGCTCGCGTTCGCCGCGTACGTGATCTTCCTCAACTTTCGTGGCGCGTCCTCCGCAGCTAAGCTGCAGGCGTTCCTCACGAAGGCCCTCCTGTGCGGCATGCTGCTCGCCATGGGCATCTCGATCTTTACCGGTTCGCCCGATCACGCCCTCCACAACGGCGAGGTCTTCTCGCAGGTCACCAACGCGGGTGGCGGCGTCGCCGCTACGGGTGCCGATAACATCTTCGGCGGCATCCTCTCCGTGCTCCTGCTCACCCCGTTCTTCTATGCGGGCTTCGACACCATTCCCCAGCAGGCCGAAGAGGCCGCCGAGGGCCTCAACTGGAACAAGTTCGGCAAGATCATCTCTCTCGCCCTGCTTGCCTCCGGCGGCTTCTACATGGTGTGCATCTACTCCTTCGGCACGATCCTGGACTGGCACACCTTCGTTGAGTCCCCGGTTCCGGCGCTCGCCTGCCTGAAGGACATCAACTTCATCTTCTACATCATCATGCTCTGCATTGCGACGCTTGGACCCATGGGCCCCATGAACTCCTTCTACGGAGCTACGAGCCGCATCATGCTCGCCATGGGCCGCAAGGGCCAGCTGCCCGAGAAGTTCGCCGAGGTCGATCCCAAGTCCGGTGCTCCCAAGCTTGCGTGCATCGTCCTGGCCGTGATCACCCTCGTCGGTCCCTTCATGGGCAAGAACATGCTCATCCCGCTGACCAAGGTTTCGGCTCTCGCCTTCATCTTCTCCTGCACGATGGTTGCCCTCGCTTGCCTGAAGATGCGCTTCACCGAGCCCGACCTGCCTCGTCCCTACAAGGTCCCCGGTGGTAAGTTCGGCATCTGCCTGGCTATCGCCGCCGGCCTGATCATCATCGCCCTCATCGTGCTCCCCATCACCGCCGAGTCCCTCGACTTCACCGGTTGGGCCATCGTTCTGGGCTGGCTCGCAGTTGGTCTGGTGCTCATGTTCATCACCAACGCCCGTGCCAAGAAGGCGAAAGCCTAGCGACTCGCTTGAGTCGTCGCGCCGGCTGCCATTGCCTGGCGCACCCCCTGGAAACGTGCGGGGGCGAACCACCCCTCTCAATCATTGTTCGCCCCCGCTCGTATAGATTTGGATCCATAAGGAGGAACCATGTCCACTAAGTATGCAATCGTTGGCGGTAAGCTCATCGACGGCACCGGTGCCGAGCCGGTCGAGAACTCCCTGGTTCTCGTCGACGAGAACGGTAAGATCGAGTACGCCGGCGCCATGCAGGACGTGCCCGAGGGCGCCGAGGTCATCGACGCCGCCGGCAAGACCGTCATGCCCGGCCTGATCGACACCCACCTGCACTTCTCCGGCAACCTCACCGACGATGACACCGACTGGGTCATGCAGCCGCTGCTCGAGAAGCAGGCCGTCGCCGTCAAGCAGGCCTATGACTGCCTCACCCACGGCCTCACCACCGTCTGCGAGATCGGCCGCTTCGGTATCCAGGTCCGCGACTGCATCGAGAAGGGCGTCTTCAAGGGTCCTCGCGTTCTCGCTACCGGCCTGGGCTTCTGCCGCACCGCCGGCCATGGTGACTCCCATCACTGCAGCCAGCTCGAGAACAAAGAGTCCCATCCGTGGGGCGACCAGGTAGACGGTCCGTGGGATCTGCGCAAGGCCGTTCGTCGTCGCCTGCGCGAGAACCCCGATGCCATCAAGATCTGGGCTACCGGCGGCGGCATCTGGCGCTGGGACTCCGGTCGCGACCAGCACTACTGCTCCGAGGAGATCCAGGCCGTCATCGATGAGGCCAAGATGGTCGGCATCCCGGTGTGGAGCCACTGCTACAACAACCACGCCGCTGCCTACGATTCGGTCCGCTTCGGCTGCGAGCAGCTGATCCACGGCTTCGACATCGACGAGCGCACCATGGACCTCATGGCCGAGCAGGGCACCTTCTTCACCCCGACGATCGCCTTCCTGCCCACCTGGTACTCCACCTATCCGCCGGTCTACGTGCCCGAGCTGCATGACAAGTACGAGGGCACCCTCGTCGAGAAGGAGCTCCAGCGCAACTACGACTGCCTGCGCGAGGCCAAGAAGCGCGGCGTCGTGATGACCATCGGCTCCGACTCCTTCTCCTTCGTCACCCCGTACGGCACCTGCTCCATCGAGGAGATGTACGAGTTCGTCGACAAGATCGGCTTCACCCCGGTCGAGACCATCACCTGCGCCACCCTCAACGGCGCCAAGATGTGCCACATCGAGGACGAGACCGGTTCGCTCGAGGCCGGCAAGTGCGCCGACCTGCTGGTCGTGAACGGTGACGTCGCCGCCGACATCCACACGCTGAACGTCGACAACATGGACGTCATCATGAAGGACGGCTGGATCGTCGACGCCGGCACCTTCGGCGAGGGCAACAAGTACTCCGAGTAAGCCTCGCGCCTCCTAATCTCATCAACTCCCATGTTGAAGCCCCGGTGGATCTCCAGCCCACCGGGGCGTTTTCGTGCGTCGGGGTCCGGTGCCGGCAGCCCTGTACGTCGCGCCCCGAAAAGCCGGCAATCGCCCGTGCGCGGGTCAGAAACGGGCGCAGCTGGGCATAATAGCGAACAGTCGTAATTTTTACGGAAAGGTACAGTGCTATGCCCGCCTTGATCACGCACCGCTTGTTCGGCGAAGAGAGCATTGAGCGCCTGCCGCAGGGGCTCATCGCATCGGGGGAGGAGCGCGCGGCGTTTCTTCTGGCCAACCAGGGCCCCGATCCGTTCTTCTTCAGGTTTCGCACGCGCTCGATGCGCTCGTGCATGGAGCTCGCGCAGGTTATGCATCGCAGCCGCATGTCGCGGCAGTTCGCCGTGCTGCGCGAGGGTACGAGCCGTCTGAACGAGGAGGACGCCCGTATCGGTCGCGCCTTCTCGCTGGGCCTGCTGTCGCATTACGTGCTGGACCGCAACGCGCATCCGTTCGTGTACGAGCAGCAGTGGGGCATCATGGAGGCCGACCCCGATCTTGCGGATATGGGCAGCTCCGTGCACGCGGTCATCGAGAGCGACCTCGACGTCCTCATGCTGCAGCTCAAGCGCGCGCAGGGCACCACGTTGGATTATCCGCCCACCGATGAGCTCGCTACGGACGACCATATCAACAAGGTTGCCGGCGCGCTTATGAGCCATGTAGCCATGAAGGTCTACGACCTCGATGTGGCCGCCTTCGAGTACGGCGGCGCCGTGGCCGATATGAAGCTGGCCTACCGTGCGATCGAGCCCGCGGGCTCGCTTGCCACGCGCGTGCACCCCATGCTCGCGGGTCTGGCGCACCCCATTACCTCCGAGCTGCCGCGTCGCGCGGGCAACCTCGACCACAAAGCCTGGCGCAACCCCTTCACGGACGCCGCATCCACCGAGAGCTTCCCCGAGGTATTCGATCGCGCGCTCGACGATTACCGTGCCACGGCCGCGCGCTTCATCGACGGCGTCGATATGGCCGAGGTCACGCGCCATCTGAATTATTCCGGACGCCCGCTCGATGCGTCGGAGGAGTGCGACCAGGAGGACTAGTCGCCCGTCTGGCGAGTTCCCTCGGACTTCCATCGGAGCGTTGGCCCCTCCCGCTCCTCCTCTCGCTACAATGATTCGTGCTGTCGAATATATACGAGGGGATAGGGGAGGATCCGTGGGCGACCAGCGCCGAGCATTTCATAAGTCCGCCGCACGAAACATGACGCGCACCTTGCGCAACGCGCAGCGCGTAGCCACCGTCTTGCTGGGGCTGTGCGTGCCGTTCCTCATCGTGCTGTTGGTGTGGGACCTCACGGCCAACATGAATCCCGTGCCGGCGGTGGTCACCATCGCCGGCCTCGTTATGCTGTGCTTCTTTTTCAGCTACGTGTTCGTTGTTCCCGATGACCTTACATCCAGCGCTACGGACCGCACCTTGTCCATCGCATCGAAGATCTTCGTCCATACGCGCAACGGCATGACGCCCGACGCCGCGTTGGGCGCCTGCCAGATCATCCTGCCCGAGACCCTGGCGTCGGCCATGTGCATCACCAACGGTCGCGAGGTGCTGGCGAGCTGGGGAGAAGGCTGCGAACGCTATCCCACGGGCCAGCCCGTGGTACTCGAGACCACGCTCAGCGTTATCGAGACCCAGGTCATGAGCGTGTTTTCGCGCGATGCGAGCGATACGCGCGGACTGGAGTTCTTTCCCCGCATGCGCGCCGGCATCGTGGCGCCGCTGACCGTGCGCGGTCGCTGCGTGGGCACGCTCGAGCTGTACTATCCGCGTTTCGGCAATATCGATACGCGTCAGACGGCGCTGGCCACGGGCTTTGCCGACCTGATCTCGACGCAGCTGGCGAGCTTCGAGCTCGAGCGCCAAGAGGAGGTCTCGGCGCGTGTGGAGCTTCGCGCACTGCAGTCCCAGGTGGACCCGCACTTCCTCTTCAACACCATCGGCACCATCGTGTCGCTCGTGCGCACCGAGCCCGAGAAGGCGCGCTCGCTGCTTATCGACTTCTCCAACTACTATCGCCAGACGCTTTCGGATTCCGAGTCGCTTACGACCCTCGAGCGCGAGCTGGAGCAGGGTATTCGCTATATCAACCTCATGCAGGCGCGCTATGGCGACGGCCGTTTGCGCGTCGTCGCGCAAATCGAGGACGGTATGGGCTCTTGCAGGGTGCCGCCGTTTATCCTGCAGCCGCTGCTTGAGAACTGCATCAAGCATGCGATGCGCGAGACCGATCCCCTCACCATCCACCTGCGCGCGCGTACCATCGCGAACGGAGCCGAGATCGTGGTGGCCGACGACGGCATCGGCATGAGCGAGCAGGTGCGCGCGCACCTGTTCGACCCGCCCGACGCCGCGCGCCCCGCCGAGCCCGCCACCGTTACGGCCGACGGCTCCATCAAACGCGGGTGCGGCCTGGCGCTCTGCAACGTGCTTATGCGCATCCATTTCTTCTTCGGCGACGAATCCGGCATCGCGGTCGAGTCGACTGAAGGCGTGGGAACCACCATTACCGTGCGGCTTCTGGGCGAGCCCCACGAGCCCGCACCGACGGGCACGCTGCTGCCCTCGAGCGCATCGTAGAGCTTGTACGGAAGGGAATCGATGATGAGTGATCAGTGGAACGTGTTGATCGTGGACGACGAGCCGCCCATCCGCGCCGAGCTGCGCTACCTGTTGAGCCAGGACGAGCGCATCGGCACGATTTTCGAGGCGGGCGGCGCCACCGAGGCGGTCGAGCGCATCCTGGCGAGCCGCCCCGACGTGTTGTTCCTGGATATCCAAATGCCCGGCACGAGCGGTATCAAGCTGGCCGAGACGCTATCGAACCTCAAGACCCCGCCCGTCGTGGTGTTCGTGACGGCGTTCGCCGAATACGCGGCGTCGGCGTTCGAACTCGATGCGGTGGACTACGTTCTTAAGCCCGTCGAGACGGGGCGCCTCGAGAAGGCGCTGGATAAGGTTTCCACCGCTATGGCGGCGCGCGGGCCGGCGCCCCGTGCGGAGCGCGTCATGCGTTTGTCGGTGGAGCGAGGGGGCAAGCGCGCCTTCATCCCCGTATCCGACATCGTCTACATCGAGGCAAAGGCCGACTACTCCAGCGTGGTCACGGCGGCTGGCAGCTATCTGGTCAACGAGTCGATCTCCTCGCTCGAGCGCCGGCTGGCGTCGCAGGGTTTTCTGCGCGTGCACCGCAGCTACCTGGTGAACCTCGACGACGTCCACGACGTCGAGGTGTCGCGTTCGGGCTTGCTCGAGCTCAAGGTCGAGCGCGTGGGCGCCACGGTGCCCGTATCGCGCCGCCGCACCGCGGAGGTCAAGGAGCGGCTGGGCCTGTCATAATGCGCTGCGTGCGGGCACCCCGGCGGGGCGCGTCGGCGCTGCGCCCTGGGGGTTTCCGGGCGGCGGTGCCGAGCCGCAGAAAGGCGCGGGGCGGAGTCGGGCGCGGTGCGTGGTGGCGACTCGCTTACCGAATCCTGATGCGCGACCATGCAGCGCTGCACTACCATAAGGCGATATCTATCACCGAGGGGAGCCAGATATGAAATACACCAAGATGGAGCGGAACTGGGTCATGTACGACGTGGGCAATTCGGCTCTCGTCCTGCTCAACACCTCGGTGGTCCCCATCTACTTCAACGCCATCAATACGGGGGGGAGCTCTGCGGACCTGGTGACGGCCTGGGCCAACGCGCAGACCGTGGCATCCCTGGCGGTGGCCATGCTCATGCCGATCTTGGGCTCCCTGGCGGATTACGCGGGCAACAAGATCAAGTTCTTCCTGGGCTTCTTCCTTACCGGCGTGGTCCTATGCCTGGCGCAGGCCATCCCCATGAGCGCCATGGCGTTCTTGGTGGTCTACGTGCTGTGCACCATCGGCCTCAACTCGTCGATGACCTTCTATGATGCCATGCTGCCCGACGTCACCACCGACGAGCGCATGGATGCGGTGTCGTCGTCCGGCTTCGCCTGGGGCTATGTCGGCTCCACCATCCCGTTCATCGCCTGCATCGCGTTGATCTTCGGCGGCCCGAGCCTGCTGGGCCTCGATACGCTCACCTGCACGCGCATCACGTTTATCATCACCGGTCTCTGGTGGCTGGCGTTCACCATTCCGCTCCTACGCACCTACCGGCAGCGCTTCGGCAAGGAGCGCGAGCACGGTGCCGCGGGCGTGATGCATAACATCGCCAAGACGTTCGGCGGCCTGCTGGAGACGTGCAAGAGCATCGCGCACGACCGCGTGCTGCTCGTCTTCCTCATCGCGTTCTTCTTCTATATCGACGGCGTCCACACGGTTATCTCGATGGCCACCAGCTACGGAGCCGCGTTGGGCATCGATTCGACCCAGCTGGTGCTGGCGTTGCTGGTCACGCAGTTCGTGGCCTTCCCCTCGGCCGTCATCTACGGTCGCTTGGCGGGCAGGTTCGGGACCCTGCGCATGATCACGGTGGCCGTGGCCGCCTACATGGGCATCGTGCTCTTCGCCGCCTTCTTCCTGAAGTCCGCCGCCGAGTTCTGGCTGCTCGCGGTGTTGGTGGGCATGTTCCAGGGCGGCGTGCAGGCGCTGTCGCGCAGCTACTTCGGCAAGCTCATCCCCAAGGACCGCGCGAACGAATACTACGGCTTCTTTGATATTTTCGGACGCTACGCTTCCGTTATGGGCACTCTGCTAGTATCTATCGTGACATCGCTCACGGCGGATCCTTCTTTAGGAGTGCTTTCCATCGGGATCTTGCTGGTCGCGGGCTTTGTCATGTTAGTAAAGCTCTCCAGCATGCAGAAGGCGCGTGCCTAGCGTTCGCCTTGGCATAGGCTGCTCGAACGCGGAGGGCTTTGCTGGCAATCAGTAAAGCCCTCCGTTATGTTAGAAGGTGGCCACATGAAATCTCATTACATCGCCCGTGTGGGCGTGATCGCCGCTGCATATGCGGCCTGCACGCTCATCGCCATGCTGTTCTTGGGCAGCCTGGCCTGGGGTCCCGTTCAGTTCCGCGTCTCCGAGGCGCTGTGCGTCCTGGCGCTGTTCACGCCGGCGGCCGTTCCCGGCCTCACGCTGGGATGCGCGCTGGCCAACATCGCCAACATCGTGTTGTCGGGCACCGGTATGCTGGGCATGCTCGACGTGGTGTTCGGTTCGCTCGCTACGTTCGCCGGCGCCCTGTTCACCTGGAAGATGCGCCGTCGTCCGCTCGTGGCGCTTGCCGGCCCCGTGCTTGCCAACGCGCTTATCGTGCCCGCGTACCTTCCGCTGCTCCTGCAGGGCATCGGCTTCTACACCATTCCGTTCACCTCGATATCGCTCGACGGCGCCTGGCTGCCCATGTACCTGTTTGGTCTGGTTGCCACCGGTGTGGGCGAGGCTGTCATCATGTACGTGCTGGGCTACCCGCTCCAGCGGTCTTTGGCAAAATCGCCGATCATCAAGCGCGAGCTCGCGAGTATGGGTACAACAGAAAAATAGCACCACTACGCGCGCATACCGCGCGCTCACGGTGCGGGTGCTTCGGGCGCGGTCCATGCGCCACGAAGCGCGTTGGCGGCGTGTTTGGAAGGGGCGAGCGCATGAGACCTGTTATCGTGATTCCCTCCTACTGGGCGGGGAACCATGCCGAGACCTTGTCGCCGGGCGCCTATGACCATACGACCGACCTGTTCTCGGAGGACCCTGACCTGGAACGCTGCCTGGCATCGCTCGAGCAGGTGCGCGATTGCCCGCGCATCATCGTGCTCGTGGTGTGCCCGCTTTCGGCCACGCGCGACGTGCGCTTGCGACTCGACCACATACTGGCGGCTCATACGACTCTGAATATCACGCTGGTAACGAATATCGAGGCTGCTCGCATCGCGGAACGCGTGACCGAGCTGGCGCCCCATGCCCCCGGCGAGGGCGTCTCGCTGCGCGGGTACGGCGCCATTCGCAACATGGGCTTGGCAGCGGCGGCCATCCTGGGCCACGACGCCGTGGTGTTTTTGGACGACGACGAGGTCGTCTTGGGCCCTGATTTTATGGAAACGGCGCTGTACGCCCTTGGAAACGAGACGCGGCAGCGATTGCCGATCCTGGCTAAGAGCGGATACTTCTACGATCGCTCCGGCTCGCCGCTGGCCGACACCTCTCGCGCGGGCCTGTCGCAACGTTGGTGGACCAAGCGGCTGGAGTTTAACAGGTGGATGGAGAAGGCTCTGGCCGGGACGCGCATCTCGCGTTCGAACTACGTGTGCGGCGGTTGCTTCGCCCTGCATGCGCGCGCGTTTCGGCGCGTGGCCTTCGATCCGTTCATCACGCGCGGCGAGGACCTGGATTACCTGTTCAATATGCGTCTGCAGGGTTACGACGTATGGTTCGATAACACCTGGGCCGTGAAGCATCTGCCGCCCGATCGCGGCGAGCGAAGCACGCGCTTCATGCAAAACGTCTACCGTTGGTATTACGAGCGCGCCAAGCTGTCGTTTGCTTCGCGCCAAAAGGAGTACTGCCTGGTCACGCCCGAGTCGCTCATGCCGTATCCAGGACCGTGGATATCGCATGAGCTGGACGAGCGCGTGCGCCGCACGTCGTTCGTGCGGATGCTCGTTTCGAGCGATCATGTGGGATATTGGCGCATCTGGCGCTCGGGGTGCGAGGAAGCCGAGCGCTACGCATGCGATAACGCTGGCAGATATCTGAAGTTCCAAAGCTTTTGGCCGAGTATCATGGATGGGTTGTGGAACGATCCCATCTTGGCCGACCTGTTGGAGCATGCATGAAAGCAAACAAAGAGAGAATCGCCCGCGTAGAAGGGGCGTCATCGACGGTGCGGCTCACCCCGTTCTTCAGCGCGCTCGCCGTTGCCTGCGCGTCGCTGCTGCTGCTGTACTTCATCTACGAGCTCATGGGCGGTCACGACGTTCTGGTCACGCTGGCCTCCAGCGTGCTGCTGTGCATCCTGCTGGTGATGTTTCTCTACCTGTGCATCAATCCCGATACGCTGCGCTCGCAGTACGCGGAGCAAACGCTTGCCATCGCCTCGGATATGCTCGAGGACATCCGCGACGGCCTGACGCCCGAAAGCGCCGAGGCCATCTGCCGGCGCCTGCTTCCCGAGACGCATGCGATCACCGTGGCGGTGACCGATCGGGAGCGCGTGCTGGCGTGCGTGGGCTCCTATGCCGATAAGTTTCCCACGGGCTCGTCGATACACACGCCCGCGACGCGCTACGCGCTCGACCACGGGCTCGTGCAGTCGTTTACCAACGCGCCGTCCATCCATCGCGAAGAAGGGGAGCCCTGGCGCGTCCCCGCGGGCATCATCGCACCGCTCAAGGTGCGCGGCGTGTCGGTGGGCACGCTCAAGTTCTACTTCAGCTCGCCGCGTGCGATCGACCGTACGCAGTATGCCCTGGTATCGGGATTTGCCGAGTTGATTTCTACGCAGCTCGCCACGCACGAGCTCGAGCGCCAAGACGAGCTTACGGCTCGCGCCGAGCTGCGCGCCCTGCAGGCGCAGATCAACCCGCACTTCCTCTTCAACACCCTGAACACCATCGCGTCGCTTACGCGCACCGATCCGCTGCGCGCCCGCGAACTGCTGCGCGAGTTCGCCTCGTTCTACCGCTCGACGTTGGATAATTCCGGCTCCCTGATCCCGGTTTCGAGGGAGATCATGCAGACGCGCCGCTATCTCATGTTCGAGAAGGCGCGCTTCGGCGAGGAGCGCATCATCGAGACCATGGACATCGACGAATCGGTGGAGGAGGCGCCGGTCCCGGCGTTCATCATCCAGCCGCTGGTCGAGAACGCCGTGCGCCATGCCATGAAGGACGAGGGCGCCTTGCATATCACGGTGAGCGTTCAGCCCGACAAGGACGATGCGCTGTGCATCAAGGTGATCGATGACGGCGCCGGCATGGATGCCGAGACCGCTGCCCGCCTGTTCAACGAGTCGCTGCCCAAGCCGGACAACGCTGCGCCGCAGGGCGGGGGAGCCGGTGTGGCGACCCGCAACATCTCCGAGCGCATCAAGCGCTTCTACGGGCCTCGATCCACGGTCGAGGTGACGTCGCAGCCTGGCTGCGGCACCACGATCGCGCTGCATCTGGATTTGCAGCAAAGCATCTTCGAGCAAGGCTCCATGAAGGGGTAGAATAAGAAAATATGAGTCTCGCGGGCGCAAGTCGCGGGACTCTGTATGGTTTAAAACAGTGAAAGGGATAGTTGTATGCTGCGTGCCATGATCGTTGACGACGAAGCACCCGCCCGTTCCGAGCTGCGATTCCTGCTCGAGCAGACAGGCAAAATCGGATCGATCAGTGAGGCCTCGAGCGTTCGCGCCGCCATTGAAATGCTCATGGAGAATCGCGTCGACGTGGTGTTCCTGGATATCTCTATGCCGGGCGCTTCGGGCTTGCAGCTCGCCGAGGCCCTGCATAAGCTCAAGAACCCGCCCGCGGTGGTTTTTGTGACGGCCTATAGTGACCATGCCGTGGAGGCGTTCGAGGTCGATGCGACCGACTACCTCATGAAGCCCGTCGAGGAGGCGCGTCTGGACCAGGCTATCGCTAAGGTCCTCACGCGCGTGAAGCCCATGATGGATGGCAGTAAGAGCTCCATCGAGCGCATCCCGGTGGAGAAGGGCGGCCGCAAGGTTCTTATCCCGGTTGACCAGATCCGCTACATCATGGCCAAGGACGACTACTCCTGCATCTTTACCGAAGACGACCGCTATCTGTCCACCACGTCGTTGGCGCAGTTCGAGTCCAAGCTCGGCGAGTTTGGTTTCTTCCGCGTGCACCGTCGCTATATCGTGAACCTGGCGAACGTGGAGGATGTCGAGACGGTGCTGTCCGGCGCGATCCAGCTGGGCGTCTCGGGCGTCGAGGACCGCATCCCCGTGTCCCGTCGCCGCGTGGTGCCGCTGAAGAAGGCGCTCAACCTGTAGGTCGCCGGGAGAAGGGAAGCAAGATGGACGCCAGCGCACGCCGCGTCGATATCGTATCGGACACCCATGGGCACCTGTCTGAAGAGCTCCTGGCCCAGCTCGAGGGCGCGGATCTTATCGTCCACGCGGGCGATATGACGTCCGAGATGGATTTCGAGCATTTGCAGCAGATCGCACCCGTACGTGCCGTGCTGGGCAACAACGACTACTTCTTCGATTATGGTGCAGGCGTGGAGCGCCTGATCCGTTTCGAATACGAGGGCGTGACCTTCACGGTTTCTCATTATCGTCGCGATCTTCCCCGTGATTGCACGGGCATCGCCGTGTTCGGGCATTCCCATGTTCCGGTGATCGAAGAGAAGCGCGGCGCGGTGTTCGTGAATCCCGGCTCGCCCACCTTTCCGCGGTCCGAGCACGGCGCGACCATGGCGCGCGCCTGGCTGTCGCAGGGCTCGCTGCTATCGATGGAGATCATCAAGCTGTAGCGCCGTGCAGCGCTCTGACTGGATCGGCGGGGCGGGTAAAATAATTTAAAATTGTTGTTGTGTTTCCCGTTCCCATCTGCGTATAATAGCTCTCGCAGCAGCACACGCTGTTGGGGAGTTAGCTCAGTTGGTTAGAGCGCCGGCCTGTCACGTCGGAGGTCGCGGGTTCGAGTCCCGTACTTCCCGCCATTTGCTTGTAAAGCCCCGCTTCGGCGGGGCTTTTTCTTTATCAGTTGCTTGAATCCTGCATCAGGTCGTCGCTTCGGAATGGAGCGATGGGGCGCGCCTTGGAACGTGTGTCGATCGTGGCCGCGTGCCAAGGGCTTGCGAATTGCGGAGGAGCCTGTACCCAAGCCGCATCTTCGGCTTCCATATCGAGCAGCTGGGAACGTGACGTAGCTCTCTATGATATCTCCATAAGATAGGTGTTGTGTTTCCCGTTCCCATCTGCGTATAATAGCTCTTGCAGCAGCACGCGCTGTTGGGGAGTTAGCTCAGTTGGTTAGAGCGCCGGCCTGTCACGTCGGAGGTCGCGGGTTCGAGTCCCGTACTTCCCGCCATTTGCTTGTAAAGCCCCGCTTCGGCGGGGCTTTTTGCTTAAGAAGGCACGTTGCGACGCCATTCTATTCATTATAGAGGCATCAAAGCGCGACTTTTTACAGTTTATCCTGTATGGGGTGTGCGTCTGAGCATCGGCGATCCCAGCGAGGGAACAGGGTTGTCCTGGGATAAAAACGGTCACCTACCTGCCTATTCTGTTTTTTTATGTTGCCAACTGAATAGGCGCTGGCAATTGTTTGTAACAGCTGTTTATATACGATTCATTGTGATAGAGTACTCGTTATGTATGCGTAAGGTACCTTGTACGCATATGGAAGACCCTTCGGAATCCCCGGATCATCGGGGCGTGTCCTGTTAGAACGAGGAGCAGAGATGAACATCTCCCGCAAGACCGACTACGCTCTCCGCATGCTGGCCATGCTGGTGCAGAGCGACGGCGGTCTTCTTTCTGTCCGTACTGCCGCCGAGGCGGTTGACGTTCCCTACTCATTTGCTCGCTCCATTCAGCATGGCCTGGTGCAGGCAGGTATCGTCGAGAGCCTGCGAGGCGTCCATGGCGGTATGCGCCTCAAGCTCGACCCGACGGAGGTCACCATCCGTGCGATCGTCGAGGCCATCCAGGGGCCGCTGGTTATGAATGATTGCACCGCGCTGGATGGCGAGTGCGCGCGCATGGGCTTCTGCTGCTATCATCCCATCTGGATGGGTGCCCAGGCGTTGATTCACAGCTATCTCGATTCCGTTACGCTCGACGATGTTGTGAACTGTCGCGTAAGCCCCGCCGTCGACCCCATGTTTGCCGATCGCGACCGGTTTGCCGAGTACGCATCATGCGGCGAGGCATGCAAGAAGGCCAAGTAAGCGCTTGGCGTCTTGGCTCCTCGTCCACACCAGCGAGGAGATCAATATGAATGAACCGACGAACCCCTTTCGCGCACATGTACGAGCGGAGGGGGTTCGCCTGTATCGCGACCTTCCGTGGCGCGATACGCGCGATCCGTATGCCATCTGGATCTCGGAGGTCATGCTGCAGCAGACGCAGGTACCGCGCGTCCTGACGCGCTGGGAGGAGTGGCTGGAGCGGTTTCCCAGCGTATTCGCCCTGGCGGAGGCCCCGGTGGGCGACGTGCTCGCAGCGTGGCAGGGAATGGGCTACAACCGTCGTGCGCTGGCATTGAAATCTGCTGCCGAAACGCTCGTGGAGTCATATGACGGCGTCTTCCCCTGCGATGTGAAGGAGCTGTGCGCTCTGCCGGGGATAGGGCCCGCGACGGCGCAGGGTATCCGCTCGTTCGCCTTCGACCTGCCCGGGGTGTATCTGGAGACGAACGTGCGAACGGTCTTCCTGCATCATTTCTTCCCCGATGTTCCCGCCGTGCCCGATCGCGAGCTCGTGCCGCAGATCGTCCGGGCCTGCCCGGGGCCGCCGGAGGATGGGTGGGCCGAGCCCGTGGATGCCGAAGATACGCCGCGCTCGTGGTATTACGCGCTGCTGGATTACGGCGCGCACCTCAAGAAGACGGTTCCCAACCCATCGCGCCGGTCCAAGAGCTATACCAGGCAGTCGAAGTTCGAGGGCTCGCGTCGCCAGAAACGAGCCCATCTGGTTCGCGTGTTGCTGGGCGCTCGCGAGGCGGGTGCGCCGGCGCTGTCCCTGGACGAGCTGGCGGCGTCGCTCAACGAGTCCGAGGCGGCATCTGCGCGCCCGGCGGTCGCTCGCGACGAGGTGCGGTCTATTGTGGACGAGCTTGCACGCGAGGGCTTCTGCCGGGAGGTGTCACCCGACGCCTGGCGCATCGGTTCATGAGCGATGGGGGATGGATGTGCGAGCTGCATGGAGCGTTAGCCGCGCGCGCGAGCGGGTATAGATGGTTCGAGCGCATCGGGCGCTCGCGCATGGTGGTCGCCGCGTTTCGCCCCGGCCGTGTTGCCATGCGGCATCGTTGGTAGAGAGGACCTTTGGTATGGACTTCGAGAACTCGCAAACTAAGAAGAACCTCGAGACCGCTTTCGCCGGTGAGTCGCAGGCGCATACGAAGTACCGCTATTATGCTTCCAAGGCGAAGAAGGACGGTTACGTGCAGATCTCCGACATCTTCATGGAGACCGCGCTGAACGAGTCCGAGCACGCGAAGCTTTGGTTCAAATACCTGCACGGCGGCGAGGTACCGGGCACGCTCGACAACCTGCTGGATGCCGCGTCGGGTGAGAACTACGAGTGGACCACCATGTACGATGAGTTTGCAAAGACCGCCGATGAGGAGGGCTTTAAGGATATCGCCGCTAAATTCCGCGGCGTGGGCGCCGTTGAGAAGGCCCACGAGGAGCGCTATCGCAAGCTGGCCGAGCGCGTGGAAGCGGGCGAGGTCTTCGAGCGCGAGGGCGTGAAGGTGTGGAAGTGCCTGAACTGCGGCCATCTCCATGTTGGTCCCGCTGCCCCCGAGCTGTGCCCCGTGTGCGCCCATCCGAAGGCGTATTTCGAGGAGCAGGTCGTTAACTACTAATGAGCGCATCGCGCAACCAGGGTTGTAATCTTGGTTGCGTGCGGGCGATTCGATGGAAGACGCCACCGTCGTGGGCTTTGTGCGGCAACGACGGCGGCGCCTTTGCGTATAGGGGCGCGCCGGGCTACAAGCGCGCGGTGCAACTGCAATGGGAGATGAGAGACGAGGGGGAAAGCCGAGATGCGCGACAGCATAGAGCTCGTGGCGACGTGCGATGCGGCCTATCTGCAACCGCTGCGGCGCACGGTGGTCTCGTGCGTTATCAACAATCCAGGTGAGACCTTTAGGCTCCATGTGCTGCACAGCACCATAGATGCTGGAAATCTGGCCGCTATGGACGCGTTTTGCGCAGCGGTGGGCGTGCGCTTCGAGGCGCATGCCATCGAGCGGGCGGCATTCGAGGGGGCGCGCTCGAGCAAGCGCTATCCCCAGGAAATGTACTATCGCATGCTGGCCGCCCATGTGCTGGATGATATCGACGGGCGCCTCCTCTATCTTGATCCCGACATATTGGTGATCAATCCGCTGCGTCCCCTGATCGAGACGGACCTGAAGGGCCGGGCGTTCGCCGCGGCCTCGCATCTCGATGCCATCCATCCCGTGACCGGGCTCAACCGCATCCGCCTCGACACGAAGGGCGCGTACTTCAACACGGGCGTGATCTTGATGGATGCGCCGGCGGCCCGACGCGTGGTCGATCCGGCGGAGCTCATGGCGTTCGCGGGCGAGCACGACGCCGAGATCGTCTTTCCCGACCAGGATATCTTCAACGCGCTCTACGGCGACCAGACCGTGGAGGTTCCCGATAACCTGTGGAACTACGACGCACGCAAATACACGGATTACCTGGTGCGCACCGGTGGCACGAGCACGATGGCATGGGTGATGGAGCATACGGGCATCCTGCACTATTGCGGGCGCGACAAACCGTGGAACCCGGGCTACCGCGGTCGTTTCGACGCGCTGTACAAGAACTACATGTCGATCGCCGCGCGCGCGGATGCGCGCGCGTGCGGCGAAAGGGGAGGCTGTGGACAATAAGAAGATGAGGGACGCCATGTTCCTCGTGGCGTTCGGCGTGCTGTTGTATGTGGGCATGACGCACCTGTCGGTGGTGTTCGACGCGCTGTCGAAGGTGGCGCAGCTGTTGCTGCCCGTGCTCATCGGCGCGATCTTCGCCTTCGTGCTCAACGTGCCCATGTCGGGTCTCGAGCGCATGTTCAACCAGCTGGGCGACAGGCTGGGCCGCGAGTTTCCCGTAGGGCCGGTGCGCCTGTTGAGCCTGCTCATCACGCTGGCCGGCATCGTCTTGGCGTTTGTGGGCGCGGTGGCGCTGGTGATCCCCGAGCTCATCGAATCGGGCCGCACCATCATTCCGCTCGCGCAGCAAAAGATCCCGGAGTGGATCGCGTTCGCCGAGGAAAGCGGCGTCGACCTGTCGGGCTTGGTCAAGCAGCTGAGCGACCTTGAGAGTTCCGGCGCCATGGATGCGCCGTCGTTCGTGGGTTCGGCGACGGCTCTGGCTAAGTCGACGATCTTGACGGCTGGCAACATGATGCTGGGCATGGTGATCGCCATCTACTTGCTGCTGGGAAAGCACACGTTCTCGCGCCAGGCGCTCATGATCGCCCAGGCCAACCTGCCCGAGTCGGTGGTGAACAAGATTCGCTTCGCGGGCAATCTCGCGTGCGAGACCTATGCGAAGTTTCTTTCCGGTCAGTTCGTCGAGGCCATCATCTTGAGCTGCCTCATGTATACGACGTTCAAGCTGTTCGGCCTGCCATACGCGGGCATCACCGCCTACCTCACCGGCCTATGCGCGTTCGTGCCCTATGTGGGCGCGCTCCTCTCGGGAGCTGCGGGCGTGGTGCTCACGCTGCTTGCCAATCCCTTGCAGGCGCCGGTGTGCCTGGTGGTATATCTGGCGACGCAGTTCGTGGAGAACCAGTTTATCTATCCGCGCGTCGTAGGCGGTTCGGTGGGTCTGGCGCCCATGTGGGCCCTGCTGGCCGCGCTGGTGGGCGGCAAGCTTTTCGGCGTCATCGGCATCGTGTTCTTCATCCCGCTGGCGTCGGTCATCTATACGCTGGTGCGCGACGACACCAAGATGAAGCTCGCGCGCAAGGCGGCATAAGGCCTGCCTCCCGGTCATCTCTTCTGCATGGAAGCGCCCGTGCCCGGCCCGCATGTGCGGGAAGGGCGCGGGCGCTTCGTGCGTTTGCGGCTATGTTGCCCGATGTGGGCGCGGCGTCTGGTGCTCGTGCCTATGGTCGAACGAGGCGCTGCGGGTGGTATTCGCCTGCGTTTCGCGGCGCCACGTGAGGTGCGACGCGCCGCCCGCAGGCGGGCGTGCGGTTCCAGGGAGGTGGAGCGATGGGAATCGATCAGCGGGTCCGGGATGCGACGCTGGCCGAGCGCCTCGTGGCGCACGGTTTTTCTCGCAGGGAGTTTCTTGCCTATTGCGGTGGCCTTGCCGTGATGCTGGGGTTTTCCAGTACGGCGGCGCCGAAGATCGCCGAGGCGTTGGAGGCACGGGGCAAGACGGGGAGGCTACTGCCCGTTATCTGGATGGAGGGCGGGTCGTGCTCGGGGTGCACCGAGGCGCTCGCGCAGGCGGGCTCGCCCGATATTGGCGAGCTCGTGCTGGAGAGCATCTCGCTCAACTACAGCGAGACCCTGTCGGCGGCGGCCGGACGCTCGCTGGAGCAGGTGCGGCGCGAAACCATCGAGGCGGGCGGCTACCTGCTTATCTACGAGGGCGCGGTGCCAACCGCGTTCGACGGCAACGTGCTGGCCGTCGGCGGCGTGAAGGGCATCGACTCGCTTATGGCCGCGGCCGAGCGCGCCGACGCGGTGGTGGCGCTGGGGTCGTGCGCGTGCGACGGCGGATGGATGGCAGCCCGGCCCAACGACGCGCATGCGATGGGCGTGCAGCGCTATCTGCTTGAGCAGGGTATCGAGACGCCCGTCGTCAACATTCCCTGCTGCCCGGCTAATCCGGAATGGCTGATCGCCGTGATCGTGGAGTATGCGCTCACGGGACGCTTGCCGCGGCTCGACACGAAGAGCCGTCCGGCAGCGCTGTTCGGGCAGACCGTGCACGACAACTGCCCTCGGCGCGGGCATTTCGAAAACGGGGAGTTCGTCTACCGGTTCGGCAGCGCGGAGGAAGAAAAGGGATATTGCCTGTATCCGCTGGGCTGCCGCGGACCGCAGACGTTTTCGACCTGTCCGGTCACGAGGTGGAACCGTTCGGTTTCGTGGTGCGTCGAGGCGGGCGCTCCATGCATCGGGTGCGGCGTGATCAACCCCATGGACCCCAAGCGCAACTGGGTGGACGAGAGCGCGCCGTTCCGCAAGCGGCATCGCGATCTGACGTTGGGCGATTTTCAATTCCAGCCGCCGGCGGCCGCCCTGGCCTGCACGGGGCTGATCTGCGCAGCGCTGTCGGTTCACGCGGTGGGCATGAAGCTCGCGGGCCGTGTGGACGGCGGAGCGGATTTCGAGGCCGAGCGGCGCTGGGACGTGAAGCACGGTACCGAGGCGGCGCATGAGGCCGGCGAGCGGGCTGCGAGGTTGTACGACGAGCTGGATGCGCGTGGCTTGGAGCCCAAGAACATCGATCGCATGAAGAAGAAGCGCGCCGAGCGTCGGGCTGCCCGCGAGGCCGCCCAGGCGCACGTGGAGGAGTCGAGCAAGAAGGAAGGCGATGAGTGATGGCGCATTCCGTCGTCGATCCGGTATCCAGGATCGAGGGGCACCTTTCTATCGAGATGGAGGTTGAGGGCGGCGCGGTGTCCAAGGCCTGGGTGTGCGGCAACCTGTATCGCGGGCTTGAGAACGCCCTGGTGGGGCACACGCCCTATGATGCGGCGCTCATCTCCGAGCGCATCTGCGGCATCTGCCCGGTGTCGCATGCGCACACCTCGTGCTTCGTCGCCGAGGACGCCTACGGCATCCGGATCCCCGAAGCGGCGCGCCTCGTGCGCAACATCGCCGAGGGCGCCCAGATCCTGCATTCGACCATCCTGTGGTTCTACAATCTCGCCGGCTTGGACTATATCAACCCGCTCGGGGCGCTCGAGGCGAGCGCGGCCGATGCGTGCGACGTGTGCCGGCGCTACGGCACGTCGGGCGCGGATTTCGAAAGCCTGCTCGGTCGGTTGCGCACGTTCGCCGCGGGCGGCCAGCTCTCCATCTTCACGGGCAACTGGTTCGACTGCCTCGACGTCGATGGGGCGCCCGCGTACAAGCTGTCGCCTGCCGAGAACCTGGTTGCCACGGCGCATTACTTCGAGGGTATCGAGAACCAGGCGAAGGCGTCGCAGATATGCGCGATCATCGGCGGCAAGATGCCCCATGTGATGACGGCGATTCCGGGCGGCACCTCATTCGTGCCCACGACCGATCAGCTCGACGATATCGTCTTTCGCGTGCGGGAGCTCAAGTCCTGGATACGCGCTACGATGATCCCCGACCTCTATATGCTCGTTGAGCGCTATCCGCGGATCAAGGGCATGGGGCGCGGCCCCGGGCGCTTCATATCGTTCGGCGTGCTCGATGATGCGAGCCGGGAGCTCAACCGTCGGTACCTGCCTGCGGGCATGGTGGTGCTTGCGTCCGATGGGCGCCTCGCCATCTCAGACGTGGACGCGTCGCTCATCACCGAGGATACCGCTCATGCGTTTTACGAGAACCATGCCCCGCTCCGCCCCGAAGACGGCGTGACGGCGCCGTTGTGGCCGCGCGATGGCAAGAATCTGGATGACAAATACACCTGGGTGAAGGCGCCGCGCTACGACGGCGCGTCGTACGAGGCCGGCGGCATCGCCCGCATGATGGCCGCCTACGCTCGCAACGTGGAGCCCGTGGTGACGCGCGTCGACGAGGCGCTGGCAAAGACCGGCTTGCCCTTGGGTGATTTCGACTGCGTGGCGGGTCGCATGATCGCCCGCGTGCTCGAGACCGATTACGTCTGCGACGTGATGGAGCAGAACGCCGAAGAGCTCGCGGCTTTGATAGGTGCGGGCAAGGCCGAATACCATGTGGAGCCCGCGCGCACGACGGGTACGGGCCTGGGGCTTTGGGAGGCGCCGCGCGGGGCGTTGCTCCATACCGAGCGGGTGGAGAACGACGTCGTGACGCACTATCAGGAGATCATCCCCTCCACGTGGAACCTGTCTCCCGCCGATTGGCGCGGCCGCCCCGGGTCGCTCGAGGAGATGCTGCTGGGTACGCCGGTGGCCGATATCGACCGCCCGCTCGATGCCGTGCGCGTCGTGCACAGCGTGGACCCGTGCACCGCGTGCGCGTGCCATGTGACGGAGCCCGGGACGGGCAGGACGTTTCGCATGGTCGCATCCCCCTGGGGGGTGAGGTAGATGGCGCATATGGCGCATTACCGCGAGGCGCATCCGTTCGCGTGCGTGGTGACGCACTGGGTGAACCTCGTCGCGATGGCCTTCCTCATCCCGACTGGCTTCTACGTGCATTATCCGCTGTTCGGCGGCGTGATGTCGCTGGCGCGCGGGCTGCATCTGTTCTTCGGCATCGTGTTACTGGCGAACTGCCTGGTGCGCATCGTGCTCGCGTTCGTCATCAAGAGCGCTCCGGCGCCCGGTACGCGCGAGGTGGTGCCCGATTACAAGACCTGGCTGCCGCAGCGCGACAACAGGCACCAGCTGTGGGCGTGGGTCAGCTATTACCTGTTCCTGCGCCGCGAGCACCCCATCGCGGCCAAGCTGGGCGTTCCGCAGAAGATCGTGTACCTGCTCATTCCGGCCATGATCTTCTTTACCGGCTATACGGGGCTGTGCCTGTGGAGCCCCACCGCCTCGTGGCCGATCTGCGTGGCGGGCCTGGATTTCTTCGGCGGCGCCATGAACGTGCGCATCCTGCATTACCTCATGATGTGGGCGTTTTTGGCGTTCATGTGCATCCACGTGTACCTGTCGCTGATCGAGGGCGCGACGCCGGCGGCGCTGATCTTCTTCTGGAGGGAGGCCCCCGGCTTGGTGTACGACCCTGCGACCATGAACAACGTGGGGTTCGATGGCATGGGGCGCAAGCCGGATTATGGCGAGACCTTCAAGGGGGAGAGGGCCGTCGATGAGCGGCGCGGCTGAGCCGCCGTACGTGGGCGTGGTCTGCGTTGGCAACGAATACCGGCAAGACGATGGATTCGGTCCCGCCGTCGCCCGCTATCTGCGGGAGTGCTACCGGTTTCGGCCGGGCGTGATGGTGATGGATCGCGCGGTGGCGGGTTTCGATATCGTGCCGGAGCTGCTGGACCTCGATGCCGTGGTGCTGGTCGACGCCCTGGACGGCACGGGTGCCCCGCCGGGCACGGTGTTTGCCTTCGGGCCGCAGGACATGGCGGTGGGCGGCTTGGTGGCATCGCTGCGCGAGGTGCGCTTCGCGGACGTGCTGGCCGCGGCGCGCTTCATGGGGGCGGCGTGCGCGGGGCGCTGCTTCGGCGTGCAGGTGGCCGATAGGGGGTCGGGCGCGCTGGAGCGCGGGCTGAGTCCCGTGGTGGCGGCCGCGGTGCCTCCCACGGCGCGCGCGGTGGCGCGGTACCTGGATGCGGAGTGGGATGCGCGGCCGCGGCGCCGTGGCGAGATGTTGGGGCACGGGGCCGATCCTGTAGGGGAAGCGGGTCGTTTCTGTTAGTGAAAATGAACAACAACGCCTCTTGACCAGGCATGTTGTTGGGTGCATGCTGAATATCCCTCTCTTCGATTGAGCCTCCGGCAAAGGAGGCCGTATGAGCTTGTTTATAGAATCCGCGCAGCGCGCCGCCCGTAGGCGCGACGTGGTGGCGGGGTGGAATCGCGATGCGGGCGCGCGCCATGCGGACGATGGACTCGATCTGGACGAGGCGCCGGGCTACGAGGCTGCATCCGGCCCCGCCCGCGCTCCTCGCGGCGGCGGGGCTGCGGTCGCCGCGTTGACGCATACGGCGCCGGCGGCTTCGGAGGCGTATTCCACGGCGCAGGAGGCCTATCGCGATGCGCTCGCATACGACAAGCAGCGCTCTCGTTCGCGTAAGCGCTGGGCGGTCGCGCGGATCGCGATGATCGCGGTGCTCACGCCCTTGGCTCTCGTCCTGCTGTTTCTTGCGGCTTATGCCACTACCTGCATCGTGAACGGAGCGACGCCCGAGGAGCTCGTCGGGCTCATGGGGCAGCTGTTCGAGCGCATGGCGGTGTTCGCCGGCCAGGTGCTGGGGCGGGCCGTCTCGTGACGTCCGCCGCCTCGCTTCGGCTCGCGCATGCGGGCATGCCGCGTCGTCGCCCGTCCGTCGTTCGCGGGGGATTATTATGGCATGCGGGAAACGAGTGCGAGCGGCGGGGGCCGTGGCCACGGCATGCGTGTTAGGCTGTGGTCGTGCTGCGCCGCGCATGGGGGCGTAGCGCGAAGCGAGATTGAAAGGAGCGCTCGTCCATGGACGGTTTGGCGTTGATCATTGTGGGAATCGCCGCCGCGGTGGCCGCGGTGTGCGCGGCGTTCGCGCTGGGCGAGGTTCGTCGTGCGAGCCGCGCTGCCTCGCGTCGCATGCAGGAGCTCGAGGTTCGGATGGGCGCGCTCGAGGCGTCGATATCCGATGCGCGCTCGGTCTTGGGGGCGCTATCGCAGTGGGCGGTGGGCGATTCCGCGGCAAGCCAGCAGCGGCACGACGCCATGATGCGCGAGTTCTCCGTGCTGTCGGGTTCGATGGATGCGCTGCGCCGCGATACGGCCGAGCGCCTGGAGAAGAGCCGCGATACGGTGGATGCGCGCTTGGGCGAGGTCCGGACGGTGGTGGAGCGGCAGCTGGGGTCGATTCGCGAGGATAACCAGCAACAGCTCGATCGCATGCGCGAGACGGTCGACGAGAAGCTCACGCGCACGCTGAACGACCGCCTGTCGACCTCGTTCAAGCAGGTGAGCGACCAGCTCGAGGCGGTCTATACCGGCCTGGGCGACATGCGCAACATCGCCGCGGGCGTGGGCGACCTCAAGCGCGTCCTGTCCAACGTCAAGACGCGCGGGATTCTGGGCGAGGTACAGCTGGGCGCGATCCTGGCCGATATCCTCTCGCCCGATCAGTACGCGCAGAATATCGCCACCAAGCCCGATGGCTCCGAGCGCGTCGAGTTTGCAGTCAAGCTGCCGGTCGACGGCGGAGAGCCCGTCTGGCTGCCCATCGATTCGAAATTCCCGGGCGATACCTACGAGCATCTGCGCGAGGCTATAGAGGCGGGCGACGCCGCGGCGATTGAGCAGGCGCGCCGGGCGTTGGAGCAGCGCATCAAGGCCGAGGCGCGCGACATATCCGAGAAATACCTCTCGGTGCCCGCCACCACGAACTTCGGCATTCTGTTCCTGCCGTTCGAAGGCCTGTACGCCGAGGTCGTGGACAGGCCCGGCCTCATCGAGGCCGTGCAGCGTGACTACCAGGTAAACGTCGCCGGTCCCTCGACGATGGCGGCCATCCTCAACAGTTTGCAGATGAGCTACCAGACGTTCGCCTTCCAGAAGCGCGCCGACGAGATCCAGCGCGTGCTCGCCGCGGTGAAGGCCGAGTTCCCGCGCTATCAGGCCGAGCTGCGCCGCGCGCGCAAGCAGATCGAGACCGCGGGCAAGACCGTGGACGGCATCATCACCACGCGCACCAACGTGATCGAGCGCAAGCTGCGAGCGGTAACGGCGCTCGAGGATGCACGGGAGGCGGCGGATGTGATCGGCTACGACGCGATGCTGCCGGGCGAGGAAGACGACGACTGCTAACGGCGCCCCGGCGCCGAGGATGAGGGGAAGGGGAACGCGATGCCACGAGAGAAGAACGCGGTTAAGACCGAGCGGGCCATCGAGGTGTGCCGCCGCCTGAACGAGCGCTACGGTCCCGTGGAGTGCTTTCTTGACCATACGAACCCGTTTCGCCTGGTCATCTCGGTACTGCTGTCGGCTCAGACTACGGATGCCCAGGTAAACAAGGTAACGCCCGCGTTGTTCGAGCGCTGGCCCACGCCCGAGGCGATGGCGGGCGCGACTCCTGCCGAGGTGGCGGAGGTCATCAAATCCCTGGGTTTCTATAAGACGAAGGCGAAGCATTGCGTGGAGGCCGCGCAGATGATCGTGGCCGATTACGGCGGCCAGGTGCCGGCAAGCATGAAGGAGCTCGTCAAGTTGCCCGGCGTGGGTCGGAAGACCGCCAACATCGTGCTCAACGTGAGCTTCGGTATCGTCGATGGCATCGCAGTGGACACGCATGTGAACCGCATCGCGCACCGGTTGAAGCTCTCGCCGAAAACGCATGAGAAGGAGCCGCTCAAGACCGAGCAGGACCTACTCAAGATCTTGCCGCGCGAATACTGGAACGACGTGAACCACCAGTGGATCATGCTGGGGCGCGAGATCTGCGATGCCCGTAAGCCCCGTTGCGGTGAATGCCCCCTTGCGGATATCTGCCCCAGCGCGCGCATGGAGTAGGGTGGCACTGCGCGTGCTGGGGTAGAATAGCTCGCAGAACACACTCGTGCGTCGACCCGTCCATATCGCTTGGGCGGGTTTTCGGCGTATATGCTATGTGAACGGAGGCACGCGTGCTCATTCATCGCATCGCTGCGCAGCTGTATACCGCCGAGGGCCCGAAGGTGATCGAGGAGGCATTGGAGCGGGGCGAGGACGCTACGCTCGCCGTATCCCAATCGGGCCGCACCCTCATGGTCGCGGCGCAGTTTGCGCGTCGCCCGCGCCCCACGGTCTATATCGTTTCCGGCGAGGATTCAGCCGACCGCGCGTATCGCTCGCTCGCGGCTTATCTGGGGCTCGAGTATGTTGCTCGATTCCCCGAGCGCTCCGATTATCCCTGGAAAGACACTGCGCCCGACGATGCCGTGGTGGCGGCGCGCTGCGCGGCCCTTGGTCGCGTAGCCCGCGGGGAACCGTGCGTGATGGTGGCCTCGGCGCGTTCGCTGCTGCGCTGCGTGCCGCCGCGTGAGAGCCGCTATTGGTCCTCGACGCGCTTCTCCGTGGGTGCCGAGGTGCCGTTCGACGAGGTGTCCCGCATGCTGGTCGGCATGGGCTATACGAGTTCCGAGGCGGCCGACGCCCCGGGTCTGTTCTGGGTGCACGGCGACGCCGTGGACGTCTACCCCGCCCAGGCAACGGCTCCCGTGCGCATCGAGTTCTTCGGCGACGAGATCGACCGCATACGCCGCATGGTGGCTTCGACGGGCCAGACCATCGGCGACGAGGACGCTGTGGAGATCTATCCTTGTCGCGAGCTGGCGCTGACCGATGACGCGGTGAAGCACATCAGCGCGGCGCTGTATCTGCCCGCGCAAAACGATACCGCGCTCGCGGCGATGCTCGATTTGGCGCAGCAGCGCATCGTGACCCCCGAGCTCGATCGCTATCTGCCGCTGCTGTACGAGCGGACTGAGAGCCCGTTGGCGCACCTGTCCGAGGACGCGCTCGTCATCCTGTCGGAGCCGCGCTCGTTGTTCGACGATTGCATGCGCGCATACGAGGATCTGGAGCGCCGTGCCGGGGAAGCGAAGGTGGCGCGCCTCGACGGGCTGTACGTGCGTCCGCAGGAGCTCGATTTCGGCCGCCAGCAGCGCCTGAACTACGTGAGTCTGATCCGCGCCGGCGGCGCGGTGACGGCGGAGCTCAAGCTCGAGCAACCCGCGCTGGCGGGCTCGGACAACCGGTTCATATCGCGCATCCAGGAGGTGGTGAACAACCGCTATGCGGTGCTGTTCGCCATCCCCGACCGCGGCGCCCGCGAATCGATGGAGCTGAGCTTCACCGATGTGTCCATTCCGTTCGAGGAGTCCCTGCAGGCCGATCCCGATAACGCGGGCGGATTCGGCGCGGACGCCCCGGCCGTGGAGCTTGCGAGCGTGTCGCGCCGACGCGCCGACGCGCTGAACCGACGCGGCTTGGAGGAGGGGGCCGCCGGTCCGACCGTTCCCACCATCACGCGCGGCCGCGTGACGTTCATCGACGCGCCCCTGCCCGCCGGCACGGTGGTGCCCGAGGCGCATCTGGCGGTTTTCTCGCTGGCCGACCTCAACGCGCGCATGGACGCCAAGCGCGCTCGCGGCCGGGCGCGCCGCCGCGTCGACGTCACCGAGGTGACCTTCCCCTTCAAGCCGGGCGATTACGTCGTCCATGCCACGCACGGCATTGCCCTGTTCGCCGAGATCGTGCGGCAGGAGGTGGCGGGTCGCGAGCGCGATTACTTCCTTTTGGAATATGCCGATGGAGACAAGCTCTATGTTCCGCTCGAGCAGGTCGACCGCATTACGCGCTACGTGGGCCCCGATGGGTCCAACCCGCGCCTCACGCGCCTGAACACGGCCGATTGGAGCCGCGCGACGAACAAGGCCCGCAAGAGCGCCAAGAAGTTGGCGTTCGACCTGGTGGACCTCTATACGCGCCGCTCGTCGATCACCGGGTACGCGTTCGGTCCCGATACGCCCGACCAGGTGGAGATGGAGGAGAGCTTCCCGTACGAGCCCACGCATGACCAGCTCGATGCCATCGCCGACATCAAGGGCGATATGGAGAGCACCAAGCCCATGGACCGCCTGCTATGCGGCGACGTGGGATTCGGCAAGACCGAGGTGGCCCTGCGTGCGGCCTTCAAGTGCGTGACCGGCGGCCGCCAGGTCATGGTGCTCTGCCCCACCACGATTCTCGCCCAGCAGCATTTCGAGACGTTCTTCGAGCGCTTCGCCCCGTTCGGCGCGGAGGTCGAGGTGCTCAGCCGCTTCCGCACGCCGGCGCAGCAGCGCCGGGCCCTCGCCGCGTTCGCGGAAGGCAAGGTGGACGTGCTGGTGGGCACGCATCGCCTGCTGTCGTCCGATGTGAATCCGCACGACCTGGGGCTTGTCATCATCGACGAGGAGCAGCGGTTCGGCGTCCAGCATAAAGAGCAGCTCAAGAACATCCGCGAACAGATCGACGTGCTCACGCTTTCGGCGACCCCCATTCCGCGCACCATGCAGATGGCGCTTTCGGGGGTGCGCGATATGAGCCTCATCACCACGCCTCCCACGGGTAGGCGTCCGGTGAGCGTGCACGTGGGCGAGTACGATCCCGATGTGGTCTCGGCGGCCATCCGCTTGGAGATGGGGCGCGGCGGCCAGGTGTACTACGTGTCGAACCGCGTGAAGACCATCGAGGACGCGGTGGAGCGCGTGCACGAGGCGGCGCCCGAGGCCCGTGTGGGCGTGGCGCACGGCAAGATGAGCCCGCGCGAGGTCGAGGATGTGATGGTACAGTTTGCCACCGGCAAGATCGACGTGCTCGTGGCCACGACCATCATCGAGAGCGGCATCGACAACCCGCACTCCAACACGCTGATCATCGAGGACTCGCAGCGCCTGGGCCTGGCGCAACTGTACCAGCTCAAGGGGCGCGTCGGGCGCTCCGCAACGCAGGCCTACGCGTACTTCATGTTTCCGGGCGAGCTGCCCCTCACCGAGGAGGCTACGGAGCGCTTGATGGCGCTCTCGGAGTTCCAGGATCTGGGCAGCGGCATGCGTATCGCCATGCGCGACCTGGAGATTCGCGGAGCGGGCTCGCTGGTTGGCGCCGAGCAGCACGGTAACCTGTCGAGCGTGGGCTTCGACCTGTTCACGCAGATGCTGGGGCAGGCGGTTGCCGAGGCGCGCGGCGAGGGCGGCGCCGATGTGGAGGAATCGGGTGCGACGATCAACCTGCCGGCCGATTTCTTCCTAAGCGAGGAGTACCTGCCGGCGGTGGACAAGCGCGTGATGGTGTATCGCAAGCTGGCGGCGGCCGACGGGCTCTCCGTGGTGGATGCGGTGCAGGAGGAGTGCGAGAACGAGCATGGCGAGCTGCCGCAGGCGGCGGCGAACCTGTTCGACCGCGCGCGCATCCGCATTCGCGCCGAGCGCCTGGGCCTGGAGAGCGTGGCGCTCACGCAGGGGCGCCTGGTGTTCCAGGGGATCGACGTGCCCAAGGCTGTCGCATTCGAGCTCAAGGGGCAGCTGGGGGCTATCAACTATCCCAAGAGCCGCAAGTTTACCGTGCCGTATCGCTCGGGTGCTGGCGTGGGGTCGGGCGTTGGGCGCGGCATCGACGCAAGCGACGAGAGCATGACGTGCGTCCAGGCCGCGTTGGGCCTGCTTGTGCGCTTGGGCGCATCGGGTGATGACGATTAGCGACTAAGGCCGCCTTGAACCGCCTCTCCTTTCTCATGGCCAAGAAAGGGGAGGCGGTTTTCTTTGAAGCGGGATCGAAAACGAGTTCTTTCGAGCCATCCCCCTCGGAGCGGGGCGCAAGAGCAGGCTTTTTCGAGCTCTCCCCCTCGAAGTGAGGAGAAAAATCAGCTCCCTTCGAGCCCTCCCCCTCGAAGTGAGTTGATTTTTTCGAAGGGGGCGAGTAGACCCCTGTTGGGGGAGCGCCTCACCTGGGGTTTTCTTGCAAATTGCAGCGGGATATCGGGCGCCTCTCGATTTTTCCACTCACTTCGGGGGTGCCAGGTTGTTTTAGTCCGTCGACCCCTCGAAGTGAGTGGAAATGCGGCAGGTTTCTGCGGTCGGAGGTGGTGTCTGCCGCCACGCGGCCGTGTCCTCATTGGACGGCGCCGTCGTTCCTCGCTGTCGATCGTCAGGGGCTAGCTGTTAAGTGCCAAGACGTTGTTTACATCTCGATGGTGACAAATAGGGAGGGCTCCC
>NZ_VOWY01000014.1 GCF_008014645.1 Collinsella sp. BA40 | reverse complement strand
CCCGATGGACCATGCTGAAAAACGAGGGCGGCCATGGTTGACAAAACCATAGAGACACCCCCCGCTCCTTAAGACGGTCGTATATATTTTGCATTGCAACCTTCATATGCAGCGAATCGGTCAATATGATCTTAGGCGATCTAGCCAATATGATCTTTAAGTCACCACAATGCGAGCGATATACGGTCAAATTGAATAGACGGGTGGACTTCTCACCCACTTCAAAGTACGAGATTTATACTATCTTCGATTACACAGCGTTATCGGAGCACACCATGAAGACCATTCGCGTGGCAGCCGCCATCATTGTAAAAAATAACCGTATCCTCGCAGCACAACGCGGATACGGCGAGTTCAAGGGCGGTTGGGAGTTCCCCGGCGGCAAGCTCGAGGAAGGTGAGACCGGTGAGCAGGCGTGTGTTCGCGAGATCCAGGAAGAACTGAGCGTCACCATCGAGGACCTTAAGCACCTCTACACCGTCGAACACGACTACGAATCGTTCCACCTCTCCATGGAGTGCTTTACTTGCACCATCGCATCGGGTGAAATACAAGATACCGAGCACGAAAACCTACGCTGGCTCGATCGCAACACTCTCTGGTCCGTCGACTGGCTTCCAGCAGACATCAAGGTGGTAGAAGCTCTCGAAGCCGCGCTTGCGTAAGTGAGCAGCAGCCTCCGTCTTGTTTTTACTCGACTTCCTCGGTCTCATTTAGGTCGGCCGTCATGAATTCATAGATGTCATGCCGAACTGGGCAATCCAAGCGGTATGTGATCTCGACCGCCTTCTTATTTGCACCGGGCATCACGATTTGCTCAAACTTGCCGATGGGATACATCTCGCCCAGGAAATAGAACTCCTTACTTCCCTCATCATTCTTGTTCTTACGCATAAACAGATACGTCCTCATCCCATTATCCGGCCATTCCTTCAGCCGCACGATCTCAGGTGACGAGAGATCACGCGGTTGTTTAGAAATAGCCACCAGCTCCCGATCCGATAGGAAGCGATCTTCATATTTGATCGAATCGCTAATCTCAGGATCCTTGTCGTAGTTAATAAAGACGGGATAGGTGTTGGTTTGCTTATCGTACTTATAGCCACCGATATTCTGCCCGTTGATATTCTTGTCCCACTCAAGCAGGCGGCACACTTCCTCATAGGTGTACTTCCCGTATAGAACAAAGTTAGTATCCTTATACGGCTCACCATATGAGGCGTAGTAGCGGCTCAATCCAAACTCAACAACCTCCAGCACCTGTCTTGCAAACTCCTCGTCCTGCAGCGCCTGGGAGAATGCACTCGTCAGCGCATAACCGTCATCGTCCGCCATGACCAACGGCACAAAATCCTTGCCCGCAGAAAAGTCGCCATACAGAACGGCATGTGCCGAGATAATCGTGCTTGCCACGGATGCCTTCTTATAGCTCTGCAAGGCGGTATCGATAAGTTCAACCGACGATGCCTCATGGCCCAATAACAGCTCGCGCAGCATAAACAGCTCTTCGAAGCGCTTTCCATTCGCGAGCTTCTGGGAAATGAACCTCAAGATCGAGCATTTCTGTTTGCTGAACGATACGTTGTATTCCTTCTCATATTTCGCAAGAAACGCGTGATACGAGCCGAACTTCTTAAAGATGAGCAGCGGATCGATCGAGCCGTTGCGGTCGAACTCTTGGAGCGCAGGGATGCGGCCAAGCATCTGGCGAAGATCCGCATACTCACTACGCAGGAACCTTGCCGCGGTAAAATCACCACCATCGATAGCGCGATAGATTCGCGCCTCGGACACACGATCGAAACTGACCGTAGAGGCTCCCGGGATAACCGATGTGCCTTCCTTCACGATCTTGCGAAGCGTATCCTTGTTGTACGTTTTATCACCTGACAATGCTACAGGAACAAAGAAGTTTCGCTGGTAGTTACCAATAAAATCAAGAACGAGGGTACTTTCCTTTCCCCTCTCCTTACACTTTCTCAAGCCGCGGCCAAGCTGTTGAGTGAAGACGATGGCCGACTCAGTGCGGCGCAGCATGATAATCTGATTCACCGAAGGAATATCGATGCCCTCATTAAATATGTCAACAGAGAAAATATACTCGAGCTCACCTGACTCAAGCCGAGCGATGGCCGCATCGCGCACGATGTCCGAGTCTGAACCGCTCAGCGCCGTTGTGCGATAGCCACGGTTGTTGAACATCGCGGAAAGCTTCTCGGCCTCATCGTTTCGATTGCAAAAAATGAGACCACGTATATTCTCTTTGTCGACCGTATATTGCTCGATCTTTTCCACGATATGACGAACGCGCTCTTCCGATGTCAATCGAGCGAAGAGCGAGACGTCATCCTTTTCCTCGTAGTCAATTGACAAGTCTGCGATTCCAAAATAATGGAACGGGACAAGCATTTCGTTTGTGAGCGCATCCTGTAGCGTGATCTGGTACGCAATCATATGATTGAAGACCGCAAAGACATCGTAGCCATCGGTTCGGTTGGGCGTCGCCGTCATGCCCAGGTAGAAGTCCGGCGCAAAATGCGCCATGATATCCTGATAGCTCTTCGCTCCCACGCGATGCGCCTCGTCAATCACAATATAGTCAAAGTGCTTGGGATCGAAATCATCCAGATGCTTGCAAAGCGTCGAGCACATCGCGAACAAGCAGGTCGCCTCATAAGGTTGCTTGCTTCCCGGCTCATACATCGCGTAGCTGTACGTATCACCAAGCAGGCGCCTGTAGCTACGACACGAAGCATCCAAGATGCGCTGTCGGTGCGCTAAAAACAACACGCGCCGGGGTTTTACCGCCGCGACCTCGAATGCAGACAGATACGTCTTACCGGTACCCGTAGCCGAAACAAGAAGCGCCCGGCTCTCGTTGCGAGCATGCAGTAATGAAAGCGCCTCCAAAGCCTTGCCCTGCATTTTGTTTGGTTTGATCTGTTTTAAATTATCCAACTCAACGCTCGGGACCTGCGGCTGCTTGAATGCTGCAAGATGCTTACCCGGCTTTGGATCACCTGCAGAACGATACGTCCGATATTCCTCGATCCACTCTTCCGTTAGTAGCGCTGTATCTACGTCGCACCATAAGGCGTCAAACTCCGCACGTACGGATTGAAACATCTCGCCCCGTTCGTGAGACCTAAACAGAACGTTCCATTCCTTATTGCACGTAAGCGCCTTTTGCGTGAGATTGGAGCTTCCAACGATAATGGTCGCCGCACCATTCAATTCAAACACATAGCCCTTAGCATGCAGATTGCCCTGATAGACTCGCGTTTCAATGTTGTCGTATTCAAGCAGCTTCTTAAACACTTGAGGTTTATTGAAATTAAGATACGTGGAGGTAAGGATACGTCCGTGGACGCCTTTTGACTGGAGCTCGGCAAGAACCTGCACCAACGGCTGAAGGCCAGATTCCGCAACGAACGCCACACACAAATCAAACGAATCGCAGGCAAGAAGCTCGCGCTTGATTATGGCAAGAAGGCTATCACCGCGAACCTTCGAATTGACCAAGATATTAGGCCGAACCTCCTCGTCCGAAGGCGAAGAGGAGTCTACAAATGCGGTTTTCGCACCGGCAATTACCTGGCTTTGGAAATCGAGCTTGTTCATAGTCGGCCTTTCAGTCATTTCGCCTTTGAACCCAGAATAGCAAAACGACGGATCACAGGCCTCAATTCTGCAACGAAGCCAAAATTGCTGCCAGCGCAGCAGACAGTTGAGAGCACTAGCACGTTAATTAATATCGCCTGTCACGCCCCCTCCCTGTTGACCCCCAGGTTCATGATGGCTGGGAGGAGCCGGGCACGCAGGACCTGCTGACGCAGCGCGAAGGCCTTATCGCGGATACGTAGGCGGATGCCCATGGCGCGAACGAGGTCGGATACAAGCCGGTCGAACAACAGGTCGCTCACGAGGTCTTCGTACCAGACGTTGAGGATCGTGATTCCCGAACCAACGATCTCGTTTTGTCTGCGATCATCCCGACCCACCTGTTCGACAGAATGAAACTTGCGACCCTTGTACTCGAGGCCCACCGCGCATGTAGGAAACGCCACGTCAACATAGCGCGTGCCCAACGACGTGGATACCTCGTAGTTCAGGCGAACCGGACCGAAGCCATAACCACCAAGCCGGCGCGGAAATGTGAGCAACGCGCACAGCACGGTCTCCATGGGCGAATTTGACCCATCGCGCACGAGCTCCAGCGCGGCGCGCGCCTTCTGTATTCCCGCGCAACCCTGGCGGTAACCCATCATGCTGCCGATCTTCTCGATGGAAGTCATGGGGGCATCGGTATTGATAAGCCCGTCCCAAGAAGTATCGAGCACGTACGTTCCGCACATCTCGAACCCTATAAGCGCAAGGTCGATCACATCGAGACCGGGACACGAGCCCATGTCGCAAAAAGCAAGCTCCGGGCCGCTTACCATGAGGCCGGGGCGCGCACGAATAAAAGAACGGCGGGACAACTCTCCCACATAACGATGGCATATCACATCCGAACGGCCGCAACGCTTCACGAATCCATCGACGGCAAGATGGAAGGGCCCTGTCACAACGCCCTCGCGCTCCATATCTTCCTGCAGCATATCGGGAGCACGCAACGAGCAGCCCGCCGGACGGCTCGTGCGCGGCCGCTCCAGCAGATCGGGCAGCAGACGCCCGCTCGCGCGCAGCAGCTCCCATGCAGACATAGAACACGGACAAATGATTGACCCCGACATTCACAACCACCTCTCCCTCGTTCGCGATTGCGAGTGTGGTCAAACTACCCAGCTGCGTGGCCGCCCTGTCACTTACAGACAAGATATGCAAAAGAGAATTACGGCACGACCGGGTATTTTGACACGGTTGGCCACAGAAAAACGACATCCGTGGATGCACATGAGAGCAAAGGGCAGCAGATCAAGCGAGAACGGAACGCGATAATACGGGAAAGGACGCCCAAGCACACGCAAAGAGGGGCTCTCGCGCCACACAGCTTGGCAATTTGACCAGCAGTAAGAAAATGAACATGCAGGCCGATAGGATCCCGTGAATAGACGTGTATAACAAGCGCTATAAAACCAGGTTATAGCCCATCCGCCTGCATAAGACATATCCAGCAGAGCGATCAATGGCCAAAAGCATCCCTCGGCCAGAGGTCCCGTAGCGAATGCAACCGGAAGCACCCCCGTTCAATCCGACCCCTCCACCCTGCCCCGCAAAACGGTCGATGAAGACGAGGGAGCCATGTACGGCAATCCAACCCTGCGCGCGAAGCATACAAAAAGCCCGGGAGGCAGCCTAGCTGTCCTCCCGGGCTCATGCGCGCATATGCTCAAACGAGAGCATCAAGATACCTGACGGCGCACAGCGTCGGCAACGGCAACCGCTTAGTAGCGGCCACCACCGAAGCCGCCACGGCCGCCACGGTCGCCACCGCGGCCGCCGCCGAAGCCGCCACGGTCGCCGCCGAAGCCGCCACGGTCGCCGCCGCGGCCGCCGAAGCCGCGGTCATCACGACGCGGACCGCGATCGTCGCGGCCGCCGAAGCCGCCACGGCCGCCGCGGTCGAAGCCGCCGCGACCACCACGGTCGCCACCGCGATCGAAGCCGCCACGGCCACCGCGGTCGCCACGGTCGCCGCCACGGCCGCCACGGTCGAAGCCGCCGCGGTCGCCGCCACGGCCACCACGGTCGAAGCCGCCGCGGCCGCCACGGTCGCCACCGCGGTCGAAGCCGCCACGGCCGCCACGGTCGCCGCCACGGCCGCCGAAGCCGCCACGGCCACCACGGTCGTCGTCGTTATCGAGGCCCATAGCGGTAAGCGGGTCGATGACCTTGCTGAGCAGGGCAAAAAGCTGCTCGGTCTCCTCGTCGGTGAGGCTGGGAACGAGCTTGTCCTGCTTCTTGGCCAGAACGCCCACGCGGGTCACAGCATCGTCGCTGGTGTACACGACAACCTTGCGCATGTCGGGCTCGTCGGCCGGCTCGACGCGGGCAACGATGTCGGAAGCCTCGGCCTCGGCCAGCAGCGAATCGAGCTCGCGCAGGCGCATGCCCAGCAGATCCGCCATCTCCTTCTGCTCCATCTTGGGCTTGAGCTCCAGGAGCTTGAGGGCGCGCTTCAGGTCCTCCATGCGGGCAGCGCGAGCCTCGGCCTCGCGAGCCATCACGGCACGGCGGGCGCGAAGCAGGCGGGCTGCGCGGTTGGCCTTATCAAACAGTTCATCATCGGTGCTGGGAGCCTCGTCCTCGGCCTCAACCTCGGCCTCGACAGCCTCCTCGGCATCGTTCTCTACAACGGTCTCCTCGAGGGCAGCCTGCTCCTCGATGGTCTCCTCCACTGCCTCGGCAGCGGTCTCAACTACGGTCTCTTCCATGGTCTCATTCGTTTCGTTGATCTCAGACATTGAATCCTCCTGCGCTTCCGCGCGTGTTGGGCGGCTCATCTCTTGCGCCGCTTCTCAAACGAGCACGGTATTCTCCTCACCGTGCCAGCCAGGCCTTTCGGCCGGTCACCCAGTTTAGGTGTCCGCACCCATAAATACGTGGACAACCTGTGACTCCACAGGAAAGCCGCGATACGCGCCGCTTACGCCTGACGGTAATGCGCCATGAAGTCCGCCAGATCCTCCATGCACTCCTGCAGCACGTCCATGCGCGGCAGGTACACCACGCGGAAGTGGTCGGGCTGGCCCCAGTTGAAGCCCTTGCCCGGCACGATGAGCACGCGCTTCTCGTGCAGTAGGTCGAGCGCGAACTGCTCGTCGTTCGTGATGTTGAACTTCTTCACGTCGATCTTCGGGAAGATGTAGAACGCCGCCTTGGGTTTGACCGCCGTGATGCCCGGGATATCGTTGAGCGCCTTATATACGTACTCGCGCTGGTCGTAGATGCGCCCGCCAGGCACCACGTAGCCCTCCACACTCTGATGCCCGCCCAACGCCGTCTGCACGATCGACTGAGCCGGCACATTGGAGCACAGGCGCATGTTCGACAGCATGTTGATGCCCATGATGAAGTCCTTCGCGCAGCGCTTGTTGCCCGAAAGAACCATCCAGCCGATGCGGTAGCCCGCGATCATATGGGACTTGGACAAGCCCGAGAACGTGATGCAGAACAGGTCGGGCGCGAGCGACGCGATAGACACGTGCTCCTCGCCATCCATCACCAGGCGGTCGTAGATCTCGTCGGAGAAGATCATGAGCTGGTGCTTGCGCGCGATCTCGACGATGCCCTCGAGGACCTCGCGCGGATACAGCGCACCGGTGGGGTTGTTGGGGTTGATGATAACGATGGCCTTGGTGCGCGAGGTCACCTTGCTCTCGATATCGGCCAGGTCCGGATACCATTCGGCCTCCTCGTCGCACACGTAATGCACGGGCGTGCCGCCCGAGAGCGTGGCGCACGCGGTCCACAGCGGGTAATCGGGGCTGGGGATCAAGATCTCGTCGCCCGTATCCAAAAGCGCCTGCATGCACAGGTTGATGAGCTCCGACACGCCGTTACCGGTGTAGATGCTATCCATGTCCACGTTGGGCAGATGCTTGAGCTGCGCATACTGCATGATGGCCTTACGCGCCGAGAACAGGCCCTTGGAATCGGAGTAGCCCTCGCAGTCGGGCAGCTGCATGCGCATGTCGGCGATAACCTCGTCGGGCGTACGGAAGCCGAACGGCGCCGGGTTGCCGATGTTGAGTTTGAGGATGCGCTTCCCCTCGGCCTCCATGCGGCTCGCCTCGTCCACCACGGGGCCGCGGACGTCGTACAGAACGTTATCGAGCTTGGAAGACTTTTTAAATTCGCGCATGGTGGTGCTCCCTTGGGATTGAATGGATTGCGAGGTAGAAAGGGCTGGCCGGCTATCAGGATGCCGAGCAGCCGACCGGCTGGAAGGGGAAGCCGGCGCGGCCGCGCACGCGGGCGGGGCGTCCAGGTGGGCATCGGACGGCAGCGGGGCGTCGCCGGATTCCAGCCAGGACGCGTCCACGTCCAAGATGGCGGCGAGCAGGCGAACCATATCGGGACGCGGCATGGTCTTGCCGCTCGCATATTGGCTCACCTGGCTTTTTCCCAGGCGGCCCCCGTAGTCGCCCGCCAGGCGCACGAGGTCGGCCTGCTTGAGGCCGCGCTCGCGCATCGCCTGTTTAAGACGGAGGGAAAATTCCGTTTCTGCCACATCTACCTCCTTAAGTTCAATTTGTTAACGATGAACGGCACTGGAGTTCAATTTCTTTTCCAGTAGAAGTTCAATTTCAATCGAGTGTAGCGCAACGGAATTGAACTTTTGCAGAACAATCGACGAGAGAACCCTCGACATCGTTTCTGCACACGATGCGCGCCCACGCGCAGGCGCCTATGCGCTCGCGGACGACGGCGGTCGGCGCGCGCGAAAGCCTCCCTTCAAGGAAGGCATCACCGACCTCGACACGGGCACCGTTCTCTACGACGCCAGCGTGGCAGAGCTGGTCAACGGCCGCGAGCTCACGATACCGCTCGCCGCACCGACGCGTCGCCATCCATCTGAAGCATCATAAGCGCATCGCCGCCGCATCCGCCACGCCAGAGGGCAAGGGCGCTCCCGCCGACACGGCACGCCCCCGAGGTGCTCGACCCGCCACGCTTCCAGCCGCTGCCAGCACCCCCAGCATCGCAGACGATTACGCCAAAGCGGACGGGCTCAAGCCTTCGACGGCCAAGCGCATTGAACTGCCTCCCATTTCTTGAACAAGGAAATAGAAGCCCGAGAGATGGGAGGCTTTTCCATGATGATCTACAACAGATCGGTGAGGGAGCTGGCCTGCGGCCTCTTCAACCGCGGGCTCGAATCTTCGCGTCAGGTTTCCGCGCGCGAACGGCGTTCGGCGGCGATTCCTCCCGGCGGGCCGCGGCGGCGGGCTCTCCCCGTCAGGTTTCCGCGGGCCGCGGGCGCCTCCGCGCGCATCGCTCCCGAAAAGGACGTGGGGCCGCGGTTTCCTGACGCGCGGCGCGCCCGAAAGGGCCCGATGGCGTCAGGAAAGCGCGGTCGCGGGCCTCCGGCGTCGGGTTTCCGGAAGAGCTCTCGGATGGAACGGCTTTTCCTCTCGATAAGGCGGCGCCGGGCCGCGTCCCCCGCCGAGCCGCCGCCGCGGGACCGGCGGAGCGGCCTTCCCCCGGCGGGCCGCCCTCGGGGCGGGCCGGGGCGCCCTCCCCCCGATAAGCCAGCGCCGAGGGGCCGCGGCATGGAAGAGGGGGCCGGCCCGGAAGCCGGCCCCCTCGCGTCGGGGATATGTCGGCGGAAGCGCCCCGGCACGCGCCGGGGACCGCGACCCCCGGCGGCGCGGGCGCCGCCCAGCGGCGGCCCCGTGCTCGGAAAGGCGCCCGTCCCCTTTCCGAGCGCGCGCCCCTCTCGGAAAAGTGCCTGTCCCCTTTCCGAGGGGGCGGTGCCTACTTCAGGTCCACCAGGTCCTTCTCCGCCATGCGCTGCAGGAACGCGGCCATGTCGCAGCGGACGATCCGGTCGTAGGGGCGGAACGTCCTCGTGCCGTCCCCGGCGGTCCAGCCGGTGGAGACGCCGGAGGCGGCCAGCCACAGCACGGCCCCGCGGTGCGGCGTGTCCCTCGCGACGTCCGCGAAGGCGTCCTTCGCCTCGAACTCGGGCTCGCCGGCCATGCGGTACAGGAACGCGGCCATGTCGCAGCGGGCGATCTCGGCGTAGGGGCGGAACTCGGCCTTGCCGTCGGCGCCCTTGTAGCCGGTGGAGATGCCCTCCGCGGCGAGCCACAGGATGGCGTCGCGGTGCGGGGTCTTCTCGTCCACGTCGGCGAAGGCCGGGGTCTTATTGACGTCGAACTCCGGCTCGCCGGCCAGGCGGTAGAGGAAGGCGGCCATGTCGGCGCGCTTCACCGTGGCGTAGGGGCGGAACTCGAAGGCGCCGTCGCCGTTGTCCCAGCCCTTGGTGACGCCGTTGGCTGCCAGCCACTCGACCTCGGCCCTGTGCGACGTGTCCTCGTCGACGTCGACGAAGGCGACCTTCTCGACGGGCTTCAGGCCGGCGCGGGCGTCGGCCAGGGCCTTCGCGGCGGCGTCGACCGCCTTCTGGTCGGCCTCGGCGTCGGCCAGGACCTTCTCGGCGGACTTCAGGGCGCCGGCGAACGGGTGCCAGGTCATGGTCTTGTAGTCCTCGGCCTTGAGGGCGCGGGCCTCCTCGACCGCTGCCTCGAGGGCTGCCTTGTCGACCTGCGGGGCCTCTTCCTTCTTCAAGCCGGCATGGGCGTCGGCGAGCATCTGCAGCGCGAGGTCGACGTCGGCCTGGCCGGCCTTGTCGCTCTCGAGGACCGTCTTCGCGGTCCTGAGGGCGGACTCGAAGGCCTTCCAGGAGTCGGCGGTGTAGCCGTCGGCCGCAAGGTCCTTGACCTCGTCGTACTTGGCCTGGAGGGCGGCCTTGTTCACCTGCGGGGCAGCATGGTCCTCGGCGTACTCGCGCGCGACCTGGGTCAGCTCGGTATAGACGCGGTCGGACTCGGAGTGGGCCAGCATGCGATCGGCTTCAGAAGAGGGGACGTTGTTCGAGCCGTTGGGGAACTGCATGGAATCGAACGATGCCTTTACGGTAGCCGCCTGCCCGGCGGTACCGTTCTCCTCGAGATAGCGGGCCTTGCAAACGTCACGGATTCCCTGCTTGAACAGTTCGTAACGAGGCGAGCTGTAGTACCCCTTGGGGTTTTCAGCCAGCTTGGCCGGATCGTACACGCCGTCCACACCCAGCTCGAGCGGATAGATGAACCACGCGTCGCCCGGCTCCCAGTTGACGAACGTGGTATCGCCGTACATGTCGTTGGTCCAGGCATCGAGCGCCCAACGAAGGTAGCCGTCGGTATGGAGCGCCTGCGAATACAGCGCGGACCAGTAGGTATCGCCTGGGTCGGCCTGCTGGGAGCTATTGGGGTAGTCGCCCGTGCAGGTATACATCGTCGTCTCGAGGCCCTGTTCGCGGCGAGCATCGACGAACGCATACCATTCGTCCATGGACCAGGAGCTCAGTACGTGCTTCTGACCGACGGAGATGTCGTCGAGGTACTGGTCCTCGCCCACCTGGTCGGGAGCGTAGTTGATGGCGGCGGCGGTCTTCAAGGCCGCGCCCGCGGCGTTCTTGTGCTCCTTGATGAACTTGCAGACACCATCGATAGCAGGGCGCTCATCGAAGGCGATGTAGGTGATGTCGAACCAGCCCTTCTCCTCGAGGTGCGCGATGAAATCCTCCAGGAACGGCGTCCAGATCTGCTGCCACTGCTTCGAGAGCGGCGTGAGGTCCACCTTCACGAGCTCACCCGTTGCGGCATCCGTGTAGGTCACGCGGTTGTTCCACGGAATCATGGAGTAGCACTTGATCTTGCCGCGGCCGGAGGCGGGGTCGATCACGCCGCACTCGATACCGAACTCGACCCACCTATCGAAGAGCGTGTAGTCGTAATCCCAGCCATCGGCGGTCTTGGTCCACTGGACCATACCCTTGTCGGAGTAGTAGCACTGATGGCCCCATGCCTCATCCACGATGTTGGCGACCAGGTCGTCGCCTCCCATGGCGGCATAGTCCTCAAGGGTCCCCTTGTAGTATTGACGGAAATCGTCATCCAGGAACTTGTCGATGGGCGCATCCGTGCCCACGGTAGCGCCCCACAGGCCGCTACCGCCCTGGCCGCCCCAGATGGTGCTCTTGCCGAAGTAGTAACCCGTAGCGGAGAAGGGGTGCTGCCACAGCTGCACGCTATAGCCGACCTCTTGCGGCGCGGGCTGCTCGATGCCGATGACCTCGAGCGTGTAGCTCAACGGATACTCGACGTCGCCCGCCTTGACCGTCAGGACACCCGTGTATACGCCGGGCGCGGCGTCAACGGGAACGTTGAGGGTCACCCATGCGAAGCGAAGCGTCTCGGCCGGGATGTCGATACCGGTATTGGGATAGCAGATGACATCGGGATAGCTGACCTTGCGTCCGGACATGCCGCGATTGGCGTCGGCGATCACCTCGCGCAGCCACCGCACCTCGACGTTGGAGGCATCGATGACGTCGCCGTTCGCGGTGGTGAAGTCCCCCACCTCGATGGTCACGCCATCCACCTGGTGGTCGCGGGTGGCGACGCCGATCTTGGAAGCGCGCGCATCGCCGAGCCAGGCGACGTCGCTCCATTCATCGGCGAAGGTGGTCATAGCATCCTCGTACGCGCTCGCCGGCAGATCGAGCAGCTTCTCGTCGCCGACGAAGGCGTTGAAATCGCGGACCTTCGGATAGACCGTCACCTCGACGGAAGCGTTCACATCGCTGCCCTCGACGGACGCCGTGATGGTAGCCGTCGCCTTCCGAGCGACCTCCTTGGCCGTCACGACGCCGTCCTCGACCGTGGCCACATCCTCGTTGCTGGAGCTCCATGCAACCGGGACGGGATCGGCCAGCGCGGGCAGGAGCGTATAGGAAAGCTCGCGCTGCTTGCCGGCCTCGAGGGCGAAGTCATCGGTATCGAGCGTCATGCCGCTCACCTTGATGGGCTTATGGACGACGTCGGCGAAGTCGAGCTGAATGGTATCGGTCTCGCCCACGTTGGTGATCACGAGCTCATGTACCCTGTTCTCGAGCTTTTCGGACGTAAAGAGCACCTGCTGGTGCTTTCCGCTCGCGGTACCCGCGTTGAAGGTGCCCGCGACCTTGCCGTCGATCGCAAACTGATAGGTGCTGTGCGCGCGATTCAGGCTGCCGCCCACGATAACCTGGGTGCCCTCGAAATACAGCGTCGCCTTGGCATCCTTGCCATGGGAATACATCTCATCGCCCGCCGAGAAGAGGTCGGGATGCGTATTGCCATACGTCCAATCGCCATCGAAGCGCCAGTGGAACAGCTCTTCCCCATCGGTGCGCGCGCCCACCTCGACGCGGGACGTGATATCGCGATCGGGGTCCAGCTCGACGTTCTTGGCGATCGCGTATTGCAGCGACACGCCCAGCGCGTCCACGGCAGCGGGGTTGGTCTTCTCGAGTACCTCGATATGGGCGACGTGTGCCCCTTTGCCGAGCCCGTTCAACGCAACCAAGAGCTGATCGGACTCACGGGACGCAGCGTAGCAGTCCGCTTCCACGGGATCGCCTTCGTCGACGGCCACCTTGATGAAGCGATGGTTCGGCGCCTTGATGCCGTACAGCTCGAGACCGTCTCCCTCGAAGGAGATGTCGACCGTAGCGCCCACGCTATTGGACCAATGCTCGGTGCTCGCGGCATCTCCCGACCCGCCACCGGTCCATCCGCCGTTGTTGGCGCCGCCTCCTGAGTAGCTCCAACGGGGATCGGTATCGTCGATGATCACGTCGACGCCCGCCGCCCGCGCCTCAGCCCACGCGCGCAACGGCGCATATGCGACGGTACAGCACAGGAGCACGGCGACTACCAGCAACGCTCCCTTCCACCATCGAGAGTTGGCAACTGTTCTCATGCGATCCCCCGTCCTCTTTCGGCCGGGCGCGCGCCACGGCCTGCCTTGTCAAAACCGCAGCCTCAAAAACGCTGCAGATACAACAAGTTATAGTACGGAGCCCGCCCTGCCTCAAACAACGCGGCGCAACCCCGCACGAGCGGTGTCGGCCCGCAAGCGAACGGCGTTCATTTCTCCTAGACAATCACACGGCGCGGCAGGCATGGCCTATCGACCGGCCGTCGAGACGACGATTCCGGAAGAACGCCCGCGCACCAGCAGACCACGACGGCGAGGGCCCGGACGAGCCGCGCCCGCATATCGCCCCGCATCGCACGGCCGCGGCAACGTGCCGTAAAAACGGGGGTGCCAGACATACCGGACACCCCCGAACCTCGCAAAAACGCGCGAACCTTCCCTAGATCGTGTAATCCAGCCCACGCGGGGCGCAACGTAGATCCTCGATGGTCACTCCATCGAGATACGACGAGATGAGCGTATCGAGCTGCGTCCACATCCCTACCGTAGGACATTCATCGGTGCGGGGACAGGCGCCGCACGTCCCGTTCAAGCAGGCAACCGGAGCCAACGTGCCCTCGGTCAGACGCAGGATCTGCCCCACCGTGAACTCGGACGGGTCCTTGGTGAGACGATAGCCACCGCCCTTGCCGCGCATGCCCGTGAGCACCTTGTTGCGCACCAACGTGGACAAGATGTTCTCCAGGTACTTCTCGGATACGTCCTGACGATCGGCGATCTGCTTCAAGGGAATTCTCCCGTCCCCCTGGTGCTCGGCCAGATCAACCATGACGCGCAGGGCGTACCGACCCTTCGTGGATACCAACATGTAACCACCTCCTCCCGACGTGAATGGTGGATTTATGGTAACAGACGTGTATCAAATGGCGAATATCCGAACGCAATCAAAGGCACGACTGGACGGTTTTCAACGACGGACGGTGATGGAAAACATGCTGCTGACGTGCGGTAACGCAAGGGGGTGTGCGATTGCCCGCTCGTTGCGCCTGTGAGCCGCCCATCGAATCCTGGTTGCAAATTTGAAACAAATCGCTTTACACGTGCATATACTCTTGACGAGCCGAATATTCATGGTTAACTAGTTCCAATTTATCCAGCATTTTCCCATCAATATTATGGGTTGCATCAAAAGGAGTCGCCATGCCACAGGTCTACACCAGCATCGACCAGCTTATCGGCAACACCCCGCTCCTCGAGCTCACGCATATCGAGGCGGCCGAGAACCTCCAGGCGCGCGTCCTGGTGAAACTCGAGTACTTCAACCCCGCCGGCTCGGTCAAGGACCGCGTCGCGCGAGCCATGATCGACGCCGCCGAGGAACGCGGAGACATCGCCCCCCACGCCGGCTACACCATCATCGAACCCACGTCGGGCAACACCGGCGTCGGCCTTGCCAGCGTTGCGGCCGCGCGCGGCTACCGCCTCGTCATCACCATGCCCGAAACCATGAGCATGGAGCGACGCCAGCTCATGCGCGCCTACGGCGCCGAGCTCGTGCTCACCGACGGCGCGCTCGGCATGAAGGGGGCCATCGCCAAGGCCCAAGAGCTCGCACGCCAGATACCCGGGAGCATCGTCGCCGGCCAGTTCGAGAACCCCGCCAACCCCGCCGCGCACGTCGCCGGTACCGGCCCCGAAATCTGGCGCGACACCGACGGCGCCGTAGACATCTTCGTCGCGGGTATCGGCACCGGCGGAACCATCACCGGCGTCGGCACCTATCTCAAACAGCAAAACCCCGCTATCCGCGTGGTGGGCGTGGAGCCGGCCGACTCCCCCGTTCTCACGCAAGGCCAGGCGGGCCCTCATAAGATCCAGGGAATCGGCGCGGGCTTCGTGCCCGAGGTCCTCGACACGCGGATCTACGACGAGGTGCTCGTTGTCGAAGCCGCCGATGCATTCGCCACGGGCAGGCGCCTGGGCAGCGAGGAGGGCGTGCTGGTTGGAATCTCGTCCGGTGCGGCAACATGGGCGGCACTCGAGCTGGCACGTCGCCCGGAAAACGCCGGTAAGACAATCGTGGCCCTGCTCCCCGATACCGGCGAGCGCTACCTCTCCACACCGCTCTTCTCATAACGGACCTCGCGCGGTGCGCGCCGCGATACACTAATAACTTCACGTCCCGGCGCGCGATCCCTCGCGCCCGTACTCCAACCACGTCAAGGAGAACCCCATGTCCGCTGCCAGCGCACCTCGCTCCCGCGTCCTCGTCGCCATGAGCGGCGGCGTCGACTCGAGCGTCACCGCGCACCTGCTGCTCAAGCAGGGCTACGAGTGCATCGGCGCCACCATGCGCCTCTACGACGGCGCGACGGCCGGTCGCGATTCCGAACGCGCCTGCGATAACGAGCGCGATATCCGCGACGCCGCAGCGCTCGCCGCGCAGCTCGGCATCGAGCACCGCGTCATCGACTGCCGCGAGCAATTCGACCGCGACGTGATCGAGCGATTCGTGAGCGCCTACGAGACGGGGCTCACCCCGAATCCCTGCGTGCTGTGCAATCGCAGCCTCAAGTTCGGGCGGCTCTTCGAGATCGCCGATGAACTGGGTTGCGACTACGTCGCCACGGGCCACTACGCGCGCATCGAGCGCGACGACGACGGCAGCGCGCTCCTCGCCAAAGCGGCCGACGCCACCAAGGACCAGAGCTATTTCCTCTACACGCTCACACCTGACAAGCTCGCGCGCACGCTCTTCCCGCTTGGAGGGCTCATCAAAGAGACCGACGTGCGCCGCATCGCCGAGGAACAGGGCTTCGCCATCGCGAAAAAGGGCGACAGCCAAGGCATCTGCTTCGTACCCGATAACGACTTCGCCCGCTTCATCGAACGCCGACGTGACCGCGAGCTGCCGGATGGCCCCATCGTCAACGCCGCCGGAGATGTCCTCGGCACCCATCACGGCGCGATTCGCTACACGATCGGCCAGCGCAAGGGACTCGGCGTGGCCATGGCGCACCCCGTGTTCGTCACGAGCATCGACGCCGCCTCCAACACCGTCGTACTTGGCGAGAGCGAGGACCTCGACGCCAGCGGGCTCGTGGCATGCGACTGGACCTGGAGCGTGCCGGCCCGCGAAGCGCAGGCAGCCCTCGACGCCGCCGGCGACACGGGCATCGCGGTCTGCGCGAAGGTCCGCTATCGTCAACCAGACCAGGAAGCCCGCCTCATGCGGGGCCGGCACGACGGCGAGATGGCCCTGCTCTTCGAAGCGGCGCAGCGCGCCATCGCGCCGGGCCAGGCGGTCGTTGCGTATCGGGGCGACATCGTCTTGGGCGGTGGAACAGCCGTGCGCGCCCTCGCCTAGCGACGCGGCCCCGTCTGGCTGTTCGAATCCCGTCTTTCAAAACCAGGCGCACCCCTATCGGGCACCAGATGCAAAAGGGCCTCGGAGTCGCGACTCCGAGGCCCGAATGCGCTTTATCGAGATTCAGCGAGCTACGCCATGATCTGGCGGAACATGCCCATGACGTCGTCGTAGGAAGCCTCGCGGGGGTTGCCCGGGAAGCAGGCGTCGGCCATGGCGTCGCGGGTGAGCGTGTCGAGCTCCTCCTCGGTGATGGCCTCGCACACCGTCGGGATGTTCACATCGACGGAAAGCTGCTTGACGGCGGCGATGGCGGCGTCGGCGGCCTCGTCGGTGCTCATACCGGTGGTGTCGACGCCCATGGCCTCGGCGACCTTGGCCAGGCGCTCGGTCACGACGGGCTTGTTGAACTCCATCGCGATGGGCAGCAGCATGGCGCAGGCCACACCATGCGGGGTGTCGAAGTGCGCGGAGAGCGTGTGGGCCATGGAGTGGTCGACGCCCAGACCGACGTTGGAGAAGCCCATGCCGGCGATGTACTGGGCGAGCGCCATGCCCTCGCGGCCGGAGCCGGGAACGCCGCTCTTGGCCTCGGCGACGGCGTCGCGGAGGTTCTTGGAGATGAGCTCGATCGCCTTGAGGTGGAACATGTCGGACATCTCCCAGGCGCCCTGGGTGGTGTAGCCCTCGATGGCGTGGGTGAGCGCGTCCATGCCGGTGCTGGCGGTGAGGCCGGCGGGCATGGTGGCCATCATCTCGGGGTCGACGACGGCGACCTCGGGAGCGTCGTTGGTGTCGACGCAGACGAACTTGCGGACCTTCTCGACGTCGGTGATGACGTAGTTGATGGTGACCTCGGCCGCGGTGCCGGCGGTGGTGGGCACGGCGATGGTGAACACGGCATGGTTCTTGGTGGGGGCGACGCCCTCGAGGCTGCGCACGTCGGCGAACTCGGGATTGGTGATGATCACGCCGATGGCCTTGGCGGTGTCCATGGCGGAGCCGCCGCCGATGGTCACGATGGAGTCCGCCTCGGCGGCCTTAAAGGCCTCGACGCCATCGACGACGTTCTGGATGGTGGGGTTGGGCTTGATGTCGGAGTAGACGCTGTAGGCGATGCCCGCCTCGTCCAGAAGGTCGGTCACCTTGGTGGCGACGCCGAACTTCACCAGGTCGGGATCGGTGCAGACGAAGACTTTCTTGTAACCGCGGCGCTGGAGCTCGCCGGGGATCTCCTTGATGGCGCCCGCGCCATGATAGGAGATGGTGTTGAGAACTATGCGATTAGCCATGATGTGCCTCCTTGCACGGAATCACGGAGCACGCCCGCCGGCAGCGTCGGCGGCACGGTCCGCGCTAGCACCATGATACCCGCAAACGCGCCGCGCCGATGCGGGGCTACAGCGCATCGGCCCCTCTCGCTTCGCGATCGGAAAACATCAAGACGAACGCCACGAACAGCAGTAGCGAGCACAGCGAGATAGCCTGCAGGCCGAATCGTTCCAAGCACCAGTTGCCCAAGATCGCACCGGCCACGAAGCACACGATCACACCGAAATACAGCAGGCCGTTCACCAGGAACCCGCGCCTGTGGGTGATGATGTAATCATCCACGTTCTGCAGCGCGCTGCGCAGGTTGCCGATGCACATCGTGGTCGCCACGCCGCGTCCGTGGATCTTGCGGAAACTCTCGACCTGCATGCCGCATGCCAGGGAAGTCAGGCAGTTCGCCGCCAGGTTGTACCGCGCATCGATGAACCCCACGCCCAGCAAGATAAGCGCCTCGGCGACGACGGTCACCTGTCGCCAGTGGATCGCGCTCGCGAAACGCACGTGCACCAGGTCGCTCACCATGATACCGACGGCAAAGGAGAGGACGGGCAGCAGGAAGCTTGCAGCCAAGCCGAATTCCCCCTGGGAAAGATGGACGCCCGTCAACAAGATGTTGCCCGTCTGCGCATTGGCAAACACGCCGCCGCGGCCCATATAGGAATACACATCCATGAAGCCGCCCACCAGCGCCAGGATGATCCCCAGCTCGATAGACTCCGAAACCTGCTTCGCCCGCTGCACGCGACCCCTTCCCTCGCCACTCTGCCGGCTCATCAAACAAGCCAGCCTCCCCAGGGTACGGCACGGGCGCGAGCGCCCGCAACATCCATGCGCCATATTTAATGACAAAGCGTCCCGGGCACCCGACAATTCCCTTACATTCATGAAAGAGTTTTGTAGACGTTGACGGCGCCCTCGCCAAACCTATAATTCGTGTCGGTTAAATTAAACGGCCACGAGCCCCGCCCGCAAGGAGGTGCACCATGGATAGCGTTCCCAGTCATAGTAGCCGCAATGCGACGCGCTATCGATTGCGCACCGGGCGGGCGCATCGGGCCAACGGCCTGCCGCTCTAACGGCACGGCACCCCGCGCTCGTCGAGCGAGCCCATCCCAGCACATCGATCCATAGCACGGCGCATCAAGCACGCCATACCGAGTGCACGCCCCTTCGGCGCGCCCTCATCGCATAGCTTCGGCACGCGTGAACGGCCCCACGGGCCTCGTTCGAGCATGCCGGACCCATGCGCCATGGCTGCCGGCGGCATACTCCAACCCTCTCTTGGCAACACGGCCCTCGATCCGGAAGGCCCCATCGACAGGAGGTGCGATATGTCCAAGCTGACGCGCACGATCCACCAGCTCCACCAGCTGCGCAACCAGAAGCAGACCATCCAGACCAGCGAGCTCGACCGCCTCGTCGTGTTCGCCGCGACGCACGAGCCCCGCGAGCTCTTCTCCCAGTTCGGGACCGGCGAGCACGGCCTCGATCCCACGCTCGCCGCCGAGCTCACCGGCGCCTACGGCAAGAACATCGTCGAGGAGGAGGAGGAGCACGACAGCGCGCTGAAGCGCCTCGCCGAATCCTTCGTGAGCCCCTTCACCCTCATCCTCGCCGTCCTCGTAGGCATCTCGCTCTACACCAACGTCATCCTCGCACCCGCCGGCGAGGCCGACCCCTCCACCGCCATCATCATCGGCATCATGGTGATCATCTCCGGCGTGCTGCGCTTCACGCAGGAAGCCAAGAGCGTCAGCGCCGCCAGCGCGCTGAAAGACATGGTCACCACCACCTGCTGCGTGGTGCGCGAGGGCGACGGTCCGGCGGGCACCGAGATCCCCATGGAGGACGTCGTCCCGGGCGACATCGTGCGCCTCTCCGCCGGCGACATGGTCCCCGCCGACGTGCGCATCATCGCCGCGAAGGACCTCTTCATCACGCAGGCCGCCCTCACCGGCGAGAGCGAGCCGGTCGAGAAGACGGCCGACGCCGTCGAGATCCCCTACCACGGCCGCGGCACCGCGCTCGCCATCGACGACTGCACCAACATCGCCTTCTCGGGAACGACCGTGCAGAGCGGCTCCGCCACCGCGCTCGTGCTCTGCACCGGCGGGCACACCTATCTCGGTCGCGTCGCCCGCGCGCTCGACACCAAGCCCGCGCGCACCAGCTTCGACGTGGGCGTCGCAGCCGTCTCGCGCGTCCTGGTAGCGTTCATGCTCATCATGTGCCCCATCGTGTTCGTTGTGAACGGCCTCACCAAGGGCGACTGGCTGGATGCGCTCCTGTTCTCGATCTCCATCGCCGTGGGGATCACCCCGCAGATGCTGCCCGTGATCGTGACCACGTGCCTTGCGCGCGGGGCTACCACCATGTCGCGCCACGACGTCATCGTGAAGAACATCAACGCCATCCAGAACCTGGGCGCCATGGATGTACTGTGCACGGACAAGACCGGCACGCTCACCCAAGACAAGGTCATCCTCGAGCGCCACATGGACGTGATGGGCCGCGATGACGACCGCGTCCTGCGCCACGCCTACCTCAACAGCTATTACCAGACCGGCCTGAAGAACCTCATCGATGTCGCGGTGATCGAGAAGATGGACGAGCTCGCCGCCGTCGAGGCCGCATACGCCGGCATCGACAGCCGCTACACCAAGGTCGACGAGATCCCCTTTGACTTCGAGCGCCGCCTCATGAGCGTCGTCGTGGCCGATGCCGCGGGCAAAACGCAGCTCATCACCAAGGGCGCGGTCGAGGAGGTCCTCGGGGTCTGCACCGACGTAGAGTACGACGGCCGCGTGCAGCCGCTCACCGACGAGCTGCGCCGGCTTGTCATCGAACGCGTGCACGGCTTCAACGACGAGGGCATGCGCGTCATAGCGGTGGCTCAAAAGACCGGCCCGCGCCCGGCGGGCGCCTTCTCGACTGCCGATGAATCCAACATGGTCCTCATCGGATACCTGGCGTTCCTCGATCCGCCCAAGGAGAGCGCCGCTGCCGCCGTGGCGACGCTGGCCGAGTACGGCGTCAACGTGAAGGTCCTCACCGGCGATAACGAGGGCGTCGCCGCGGCGGTCTGCCGCAAGGTGGGCATCGACCCCTCCAATATGCTGCTCGGCAACGAGGTCGACGCGTTGGACGACGCCGAGCTCGCCGAGCGCGCCGCGCGCACGCAGCTCTTCGCCAAGCTCTCTCCGCTGCAGAAGCAGCGCGTGGTGAGCGTGCTGCGCGAGCGCGGCGGGCACACTGTTGGCTTCATGGGCGACGGCATCAACGACGCGGCCGCCATGCGCGCCAGCGACTGCGGCATCTCGGTCGACACCGCCGTCGACATCGCCAAGGAGAGCGCCGACATCATCTTGCTCAAGAAGGACCTGCTCGTGCTCGGCCGCGGCATCATGGAGGGCCGCCGCACCTACGGCAACACCATCAAGTACATCAAGACCACCGCGAGCTCGAACTTCGGCAACGTGTTCTCGGTGCTGGTCGCCAGCGCGTTCCTCCCCTTCCTGCCCATGACGGCGCTCCAGCTGCTGCTGCTCGGCGTCGCCTACACCATCAGCTGCACCGCGATCCCCTGGGACAACGTCGACGACGAGTTCCTGCGCGAGCCCAAGACCTGGGACGCCAAGTCCATCGTATCGTTCATGCTGTGGCTCGGTCCCACCAGCTCGGTCTTCGACATCCTCACCTACGCGGCGATGTTCTTCTTCATCTGCCCCCTCGTGGTCGGGGCGCCCTTCGCCGAGCTGGCCAGCCCGGCGCAGATCGCCCTGTTCGCCGCCGTCTTCCAGAGCGGCTGGTTCGTCGAGTCCATGTGGACCCAGACCTTCGTGCTGCACATGCTGCGCACCGAGCACGTACCCTTTATCGGAAGCAAGCCGGCGGCCTCCCTTACCGCGCTCACCGTGGGCGGCGTGGCGCTGGTCACGGCCCTGCCCTACATCCCAGGCCTCAACGCAGCACTTGGCTTGCAGCCGCTGCCGCTGCCCTTCTTCGGCCTGCTGCTCGCCTGCATGGCGCTCTATCTGCTGCTGTGCGGCGCCGTCAAGGCGATCTACGTCCGCCGTTACGGCAGCCTGCTGTAGCGATCCACGCGCGCCGGCCCGCCGCGGTCTAGCCATGGGCCGCCGCGGACCGGCGCGCGCTCGAGCCGAAGCCGATGGTTCGGCGGCGGACCCCAAGGATCTCCGCAAGGTGCGAAATCAAGATCTCGCATCTACGCTCCTCGGAAATCTGCCGATATGTGATACGCACCACCTTGGCCCCCATATTCTCCAGCGCGAGCGCCCGATCGTCATCCGCTGCCGCCGTACCCCATCCACCGTGGACCATCGCACCTTGGCACTCCAGGATCGTAAGCGGCCTTCCAGCCCTCGCCGACCATACCAAGTCGCCCTTTACGTATGATGAGCCGCAGATCTTCCGCGCGTCTGCATCGAGGTCGATTCTCACGTTGTTCCGCACGCCCGCAAAACCCGCCCCGCCAAGGGCCCGTGAAGAAGCCAGCAGGACCGATGCGCGCGCCTCGAACGGACTGGCTGTCACGCCGGTAACATACCTCCTGGCAAGAGCAAGGTTCTTGATTCCATGCATCCCCGCGTTCGCCTCGATGAACGCATCGAGCTCATCGAGGGTAAGGAGCGCCGGACGGCTCCAGAGATCGCTCCCAGCGGCACTCCCGCTCCGATCGGCAGTGATGCCGCGCTCCTTGGCAATGACATCGCAAGCGACTCGGCCCCAATCATCCAACGAGATTCTTCTTATGCCGCCTATCGCCTCCCGGTAGATTTCTTCAAGTTCGGGACTCGGCGCGAAGACGGTAAACGTCCCCACGAACTCATAGATGAGAAGCGCGAGGTGCACGATGGATACATAAGGGGAAACCATCAAAAGAGTGAGGACGGGAGACGTCACGGCAAAATCGAAGGGCGTGTCGACGATGGCACCGGCGGGAAGATCGGAGCTCCAGAAACGCGGCGCGACCACGTTGGAGATTGGCGTTTGATTTCCGTTAGACTCGCACGTCGGCGAGACCTGGATCCCATCATGGCGCAAGCTTATAGCCGCTATCGAAATCATCCATCGAATACAAGCGCGGCGTGGGGACAACGAGAGAAGAGGGGCATCGCCGCGGCGAAGTGCAATCCTAACGACTTTTCCCATCAACTCCCGAAACTGCCCCGCATGACAAGCTCGCTCCAATTCCATGAGCTGGCATTCTCTTCTTACTGATTGCTTGGCTACTCTGAGTTTTTCAAATTCGATGGGAAAAATCGGCAAGATCGCGCATTCCAGTCCAAAAATCGCCACGCAATGAAAGCCGGGCTGCTACCATGCAGTGAACCCTGCGAGACGAGGAGCGCATCAGATGCAAGCGATCATATTCGATATGGACGGCACGCTCGTGGATACCGAGCGCGTGAGCCAGGCGGCGTGGCGCGCCGCGGCACGCGACTTCGACATCGTCATTCCCGAACACATCCTGCACGCCTTCGTAGGCTGCAGCATTCCCAACGCCATGAAAATGATCGACGAGGAGTTCGGCGACCCCGACTTCACGGTCCGCCTCTTCGACCGTCGCCACGAGATCTTCGAGGCCACTTGGGAAGACGAACTCGAGCTCAAACCCGGCGCCGCCGAAGCCGTCGCCGCCGCGCGCGCAACCGGCGCGGCCGTCGCCCTCGCCACCTCGAGCGTGCGCGATCGCGCCCGCACCAGCATGGAGCGCTTCGGACTCATGGAGCTTTTCGACGTCGCCGTATTCGACGAGGATATCCAGCACCACAAACCGGCCCCCGATGTCTACCTCGTCGCCGCCGACCGCCTCCACGTCGATAACGCGCGCTGCATCGCCGTGGAGGACTCCTTCAACGGCGTGCGCGCGGGAGCCGCGGCGGGCATGCGCGTGCTGATGGTCCCCGACTACAACGAGCCCACGCCCGAGATCCGCGCCCTCTGCACCGAAGTGCTTCCCACCCTCCACGAGCTGCCGCCCGCACTTCAGCGGCTGAGCGCCTCCCGCCTCTAGCCGAGCGGGCCGCGCAGGCTGGATGGGCCACACGGCCCACATGGCCGCATGGAGAAACCGGAGCCAGCTGAGGACTCCGCAATTGCGGTTTATGAATCGACCTGAGCACCGCAGCGATGGCGGGACCCGTGCATAGCGTATGCTTGGACGCGATCGACTCCTACGAAAGCGAGCAGCATGTCCAAGCATTCCCATAAACACGCGTCCTCCGCTCCCAAAAAGAGCTCCAAGCGAACCGCGGGCCCTAAGGCCGACACCGCACGCGGACACGCGGACGGCGCACGCCCCGACGGCCCGGCCCCGCAGGGACGGGCCGCGAACGCCAACGGTCGCGACGTGCGCGGACCGCAGCAAAAGCAGCCCGTAGCCAGCCGCGCTGTGCATCCCAAGGGCCGCCCCGCCCGCGATTCCTTCCTGCCCGTCTCCCGCGCGGACATGGACGCGCGCGGCTGGGACGCCTGCGACTTCGTCTACGTCTGCGGCGACGCCTACGTCGACCACCCGAGCTTCGGCATGGCCATCATCTCGCGCGTGCTCGAGCACGCGGGATATCGCGTCGGAATCATCTGCCAGCCCGACTGGACCGACCCCGCGAGCATCTCCGCGCTGGGCGAGCCGCGCCTGGGCTTCCTCGTCTCCGCGGGCAACATGGACTCGATGGTCAACCACTACACCGTCAACAAGAAGCCGCGCCACGAGGACGCCTACACCCCCGGTGGACGTGCGGGCGCGCGCCCCAACCGCGCCGTCACGGTCTACGGCAACCTCATCCGCCGCACGTACAAGGACAAGCCCATCATCATCGGAGGCATCGAGGCGAGCCTGCGGCGGCTGGCCCACTACGACTACTGGCAGGACAAGCTCAAGCGCTCCGTGCTGCTCGACTCCGGCGCCGACCTGCTGATCTACGGCATGGGCGAGCACGCGATCGTCGAGATAGCCGACGCGCTGGCCGGCGGTCTGCCCGCGAGCCAGATCACCTACGTGGACGGCACCGCCTACCGCACGAGCGGCGCGGGCGCGCTCGACGAGGTCTACGACTACGAGCTGCTCCCCTCCTGGGACGAGCTCGAGGCGGACCGCCTCGCCTACGCGCGCAGCTTCAACATCCAGCAGCAGAACATGGACCCCATCACCGGCGGGCGCCTGGTCGAGCCGTATCCCAACGGCGTCTACGTGGTGCAGAACCCGCCGTCGGCGCCCCTCACCACCGCCGAGATGGACGAGGTGGCCGAGCTGCCCTACGCGCGCCACTGGCACCCCGACTACGACGCGGCCGGCGGCATCCCCGCGTTCGACGAGATCCGCTTCTCCATCTCCAGCAACCGCGGCTGCTTCGGCGAGTGCTCCTTCTGCGCGCTCGCCTTCCACCAGGGCCGCATGCTGCAGGTCCGCAGCCGCGAGAGCATCATCCGCGAGGCCGAAGCGCTCACGCGCGACCCCGAGTTCAAGGGCTACATCAACGACGTGGGCGGCCCCACCGCCAACTTCTTCAAGCCCGCCTGCAAGAAGCAGCTCACCCACGGCGTGTGCAAGAACCGCCGCTGCCTGTGGCCGAGCGTCTGCCGCAACATGGACACGAACGAGGACGAGTACGCCGAGCTCCTGCGCGACCTGCGACAGATCCCCGGCATCAAGAAGGTCTTCGTGCGCAGCGGCATCCGCTTCGACTACACCATGGCCGACGCGAGCGACAAGTTCCTGGTGGAGCTCCTGCAGCACCACGTGAGCGGCCAGCTGCGCCTGGCGCCCGAGCACGTCAGCGACGCCGTCCTCTCCGTGATGGGCAAGCCGCGCCGCGAGGTCTACGACGCTTTCGTCGAGCGCTTCGAGCGCCTCTCGGCCGAGTACGGCCTCAAGCAGTACGTGGTCCCCTACCTCATCTCGAGCCATCCGGGCTCCACCATGAAGGAGGCCGTCGAGCTGGCCTGCGCCGTGCGCGACATGGGCTACATGCCCGAGCAGGTGCAGGACTTCTACCCCACGCCGTCGACGATGTCCACCTGCATGTTCTACACCGGCGTGGACCCGCGCACCATGGAGAACGTCTATATCCCGCGCGACCCGCACGAGAAGGCCATGCAGCGCGCGCTCATCCAGTACCGCAAGCCCGAGAACTACAAGCTCGTGCGCGAGGCGCTGCTGCGCGCCGGGCGCGAGGACCTCATCGGCTACGGACCCAAGTGCCTGATCCGCCCCGTCCCACCGGCGGGCTCCGGATCCAAGGGCGGCACGGGCAAGAATCGCGACGGCGGCAAACGCGGCGGATACGGGCATGCGGGCGGCAACGCAGCCGGCAAGGGCGGCGCCTACGGGCGCACGGGCAAGGGCGCGGCGGGCACCAACCCGCACGCGCGCAACCGCGCCGCACAGGGCCGCCAGGGCGCCAACCGGCATTAAAAACGACCCCGCCGCCCTTCGTCACGATCGGACGGAAGGCGGCGGGGCCGAAATCATTCGCAAGCAAGGGGTAGGCGCGCGGCAGGCGAACCCGCTCCCCTGGCATCACTCTGGGCCGAGCACGTCCTCGTTGCAAGCGACAGGGGCCGGCTGCTCGCCGGTCGATGCGCCGTCGAGCGAAGCGACGGGAGACGCGGGGGCGGCAGGGGCGCCGGAGCACCAGACGCGCGCGAACAGCAACGCACCGCCGACCAGGGAACCCATGCCGATCACCAGGAACCACGTCGTCCCCACCAACTCGGGCAGCCACGCGCTCAGCTCGAACAGCGGGTCGATCAGGAACGAGGACGCGTTCACCGCCAGATGCAGGCCGACGGCGTAGCGCAGTTTACCCGTCTTCCAATACACCCAACCCAAGATCAAGCCAAGCGCGAACGCATATGCGCCTTGAACGATGTTGAGATGCATGAAGCCGAACGCCGCAGCCTGCAGCGCATTGCCAGCTAGGAACGCGACCGCGCCCACGGAGGTGTCGCGCGCGCCGACGCGCGAGCGCCATACGGGGCTCGCCGCCCGCAAACCGTACTCAAGCAGGATGCCGCGACATACGATCTCCTCGGACACGGGGGCTAGGATAACCGTAGTCAAGACGTTAAGCGGACTCAACACGCCGATGCCGGCATCCTCCATCAGCTCGTTGTAATCCTCGATGAGCACCGGCGCGATCAGCGATACAAGGGTGAGCAGCAAACTGATGACCACCTGGAGGCCGAGCCCCAAAAGCAGCAGCGAAACCCAGGCGCGAAGCACATCGGCAGTCGACCTCCGCGGCAAGGAGCGGCAACGAGTGCTTACGAGCGAACGCGCGAGCACCTGGCGCCACCACGGCAGCGTGATCGCAATGACCGAAAGCTGGGCGACGAGCACGCCGATATCCATGGCGAACGGATCGAGCGTATCCGCCGAAACGGAGACGGCGCCGTCCATCACACACGTGGCGAGCATCGCGGCCAGGACGCTGACGACGCCCATAGCGCCCAACACGGCCGCCGTCGTGCCGACTACGGCAAGCGTCCAGGCGATGAAGGCGCGGGCGCGCGAGGCAGGCGCCGTGCCCTCGTGGACGGACCCGCCATCCGACTCGGAGGGCATGGGCGCGTGGCGACCGTCCCGACACTCGAAATCCATAATGCCCCTTTCCCCGTATGATTCGTTGCGATGAGAATACCCCAAGGCGCGATAGGTTGACACGAAATGACAGCCGACGTCGCACCCGAAGACGCAAACGGCCGGATAGGGCGCACCCTATCCGGCCGTACGGTCTATAGCCTATCGACGTCCGCCGCGGTCCCCCGGGCGACGGCTGCCGCCACGCGGGGCATAGCTGCCGCGGTTGTCGCGACCGCCGGCGCGCCCGCCGCGGGCGCCGCCGCGACCACGCCGCTCGCTCGGCTCGTCGTAATTGCGCCACGTATCGCGTTTATCGCGCGGAGACGCCAGCACTTCCTCGCCGTTGCGCGTGCGATTCGGACGGTCGGAGCGATATCCGCCAGCGTCGCGCTTACCGCGCGAGCGCTGACCGCGCTCGGAGCGGGAACGGTCGTTGCCGGAACGACGGTGCTCATCGCGAGCACGGCCGCCGTCCTGTTCGACCTCGCCGAAATACACCCCGGCTGCCCGGGCGCGCAGCGCGGGACCGCTCGAGGCGCCCTTGGAGCGACCGCCGCGACCGGACGGACGACCCTCCTTGCGCGGCCGTTCGACGCGTTCCGCCGTCGTCGCCTCTTCTGCGCGAACGCGCGTCTTGCCCGCACGCTTGCGGCGCGAGGGCTTGGGAGCCTCGGCCGCAGCCTCGTCGTGCGGACCCTCGGGACGCTCGAAGCGCTTATCGTCAGAACCCGCTACGGCGGCGCGCTCGGCACGGCCACCGCGCTCGGCGCGGGAACGCTCGCCCGCGCCGCCGCTGCGACCCGTGCGCTCGCTATCGGCCGAACGGCCGCGGCCGCCCCTGTTGCCCGAGCGCTCGGAGCGCGCCTCGGCCTTGGCGCGACGACGCTTCTTGGCCTTCTTGCCCGCGGGCTTGGAGGCGGGGACGCGGTCCGGATCGACCACGGGGGCGCCCACGCCCACATCGAGGCCCTCGGCGTCGTACAGGTCGGCGGTTTTGCCCATCAGCGCCTCGATGTCGAAGAACTCATCGATATCCTGCGAAGTCACGATCGTGAGCGCCCAGCCCATCTCGCCGGCGCGGCCCGTGCGGCCGATGCGGTGGATATAGTCCACGGGCTCCTCGGGTACGTCGAAGTTCACCACGTAGCGCACGTCGGTGACGTCGATACCGCGCGCCAGGACGTCGGTCGCCACCAGCACGTCGCAGCGACCCTGGCGGAACGCCTTCAACGCGCGCTCGCGCTGGGCCTGGCTGCGGTCGCCATGAATCGCGGCGCAGGAAATACCCGCGCGCTCCAAACGGCGGCAGCAGGTGTCGGCGCGGCGCTTCGTACGCGTGAACACGATGACGCGCTCGGTCCCCTCGCGCTTGAGGATCTCGGTGAGCACGCCGTTCTTGGCGTCGCCGGAAACGGGCAGCAGGAACTGGTCGACGGTCTCGGCCGTGGAGGTGGCCGGAGCGATCTCGACGCGGGCGGGATCGTTTACCAGCGAGGTGATGGCACCGACTTCCTTCTCGTCGAGCGTCGCCGAAAACAGCAGGGTCTGGCGGTCGGCGCGCGTCTGACCAACGATCTGGCGCACCGCGGGCAAAAAGCCCATGTCGAGCATGCGATCGGCCTCGTCGAGGACGAGGACCTGCACCTCGTCGAGCATGCAGGCGCCCTGCTCGATGAGGTCGACCAGGCGGCCGGGCGTTGCCACGAGGATATCGCAGCCGCGCCTGAGGGCGCTCTTCTGCGGGTTATACGACACGCCGCCCACCACGGTCACGGCCGTATGGCGCGTATGGTAGGCGATCTTCTTGCATACGGAATCGATCTGCTGCGCCAGCTCGCGCGTCGGCGTAACGATCAGCATGCGCGGACCGCAGCCCACGGACATCGCGCGACCGCGGGCGCGCTTCACGCGCGGCAGGGTGCTCATCGTCGGCAGCAGGAAGGCGGCCGTCTTGCCGGTGCCGGTCTGGGCGGCGGCGAGCAGGTCGCGACCGGCGAGCACCTGGGGGATGGCGCCCGCCTGGATGGGGGTAGCGGATTCATAGCCAAGATCCTCGATGGCAGCGAGAACCTCGTCGGAGAGGCCGAGCCCCTCGAAGCTCGCGGGCGTCTCATCGACAGCGTTTTCGACCTGCAGGTTCTCGGTGTCCTGCAGGACCTCTTCATTCTGTGCAGTCATGCAATTGTTCCATTCTGGCGGCGGCGCGCCCATACTGGGGGCTCACATGCGCAGCCGCAGGTAAGCGTGATATCAAAACGACGTGCAAGCGGTAAGGACGAACCGCGCACGGGCAGATTTGCCAGCCGCGCCAGAGCGCGGGGCAAGGGAGCAGATTCCGCCAACGGCTAGTATATGGTGGCGAACGGCATGTCCCGCGCGCGTATCGCAATACGCACCCAATTCCCACGTTTGCCGGCCTGTGGTCATTCCTACACACCCCCCAGGGGTGTGGTCTGCTATAGTAAGCATCGGTAAACAATAGAAAGGAGGCCGTGATGGCACGTAAAACCTTCGACGTCACCGGCATGACCTGCGCCGCATGCCAGGCGCACGTGGAAAAAGCAGTCGCCCGCCTCGACGGCGTGGCAGACGTCTCCGTCAACCTGCTCGCCGGCTCCATGACCGTCGACTTCGACGATTCGCTCGTCGACGCGCAGCGTATCTGTTCTGCGGTCGATCATGCCGGATACGGCTCCACACCACGCGAGCCGGTCCCGGGAACCCAAGGGCGCACGGCGTCCACCCGGACCGCATCCCCCACGAAGAAGCTCGAGGAGACCGCGCGCGCTATGCGCACCCGCCTCGTCGTCTCCCTCGTGTTCCTCATCCCGCTTTTCTATATCGGCATGGGGCATATGCTCGGATGGCCGCTGCCCGCCCCTCTCGCCGACCACGACCATGCCATGACGCTCGCCCTCGTGGAGCTGTTGCTGCTCATCCCCATCGTCTTCGCGAATCGCGCGTACTTCAAAAACGGCTTCCTATCCCTTCTCCACCGCGCGCCCACCATGGACGCGCTCATCGCCATCGGATCGGGGGCGAGCATCGCCTGGTCCGTATACGCCCTGCTCCTCATGGCCGAGCAGCTAGCCAGCGGCGATGTGCACGGCGCCGCGCAAACCGCGATGGACAACCTCTATTTCGAGAGCGCCGGCACGATCCTCACCCTGGTCACCGTGGGCAAATACCTTGAAACCAGGGCGAAGTCAAAAACGGGAGGCGCGATCGAGAAGCTCATCGACCTCGCACCGAAGACGGCTACCGTGGTCGACGCCAGCGGCGACACGCGCACTATCCCGGCAGACAACCTGAAGCCCGGCGACGTCGTGCTCGTACGCCCCGGCGAGGCCATCGCCGTCGACGGAATCGTGCTGGACGGAACGAGCTCCGTCGACGAAAGCGCTCTCACGGGCGAGCCGATCCCGCGGGAGAAACGGCCCGGCGATCCGGTAAACGCCGCAACCATCAACAAGAACGGATCGTTCACCTTCCGTGCAACGCGCGTGGGCGACGACACCGGACTCGCGCAGATCATCAAACTCGTCGAGGACGCCAACGCCACCAAGGCGCCCATCGCCCGCATCGCCGACCGCGTCGCCGGCGTTTTCGTTCCCGCCGTACTCGCCATCGCCCTCATCACGCTCGTCGCCTGGCTCGTCATAACCGGCGACGCCAACGAAGCGCTCACCGCGGCCGTCGCCGTCGTCGTCATCAGCTGTCCATGCGCGCTGGGCCTTGCCACGCCCGTCGCCATCATGGTGGGCACCGGTAAAGGCGCCGAGATGGGCGTCCTGTTCAAAACGGCCGAAGCGCTCGAAGCCCTGCAGTCCGTCGACGCCGTCGTTCTCGACAAGACCGGCACCATCACACAGGGCGCGCCCGTCGTCGCTCGCGTCATCCCCGCGCGCCGCCCGGACGGCTCCGCCGCCATAACCGAAAAGGGGCTGATCAAACTCGCAGCAGCGCTGGAAAAACGCAGCGAGCATCCTCTTGCCGAGGCCATCATGGCCTATGCCGACGAGCGCGGCATCGTCGCCCGCACGGTCGATGACTTCCAAGCCGTTCCGGGCCGGGGCGTCACGGCACGCGAGGGCGCAAACGCTATCGCGGCGGGCAACGCCCGGCTCATGGCCGACCTTGGAATCGCCGTCGACGAGCAAGCCCGCGACAGCTTCGCCCGCGAGGGGGAATCGCCGCTCTTCTTTGCAAAAAACGGGGAGCTCGTGGGCACGATCACCGTCGCCGACGAAATCAAGCCCACGAGCGCCGCGGCCGTTCGCGCCCTCGACGCCCTCGGGGTCGAAGCACTCATGCTCACCGGCGACAACGAGCTCACAGCGCACGCTATAGCCCGCCGCGTCGGCATCGCCAGCGTCATCGCCGACGTGCTCCCCCAAGATAAGGAGCGCGTCGTGCGCGAGATGCAGAACGCCGGTCGGCGCGTCGCCATGGTGGGCGACGGAATCAACGACTCCCCCGCCCTCGCACGGGCCGATGTCGGCATCGCCATCGGAACGGGCGCCGATATCGCCAAAGACGGCGCCGACGTCATCCTCATGCACGGCGACCTCGTCGACGTCGCGCGCGCCATCGAATTGTCCCGCGCCGTCATCAGGAACATCAAGCAGGACCTTTTCTGGGCGCTGTTCTACAATTCCCTCGGCATCCCGCTGGCCGCCGGCGTCTTCTTTCCCTGGCTCGGCTGGCAGCTCTCGCCCATGTTCGGCGCGGCGGCCATGAGTCTCTCGTCGCTCTGCGTCGTGGGAAACGCCCTGCGCCTGCACCGATTCGAGCCGCGCTCCTAGCGCACCCTTTGCTCCACAAGGCGACGGACCCAGCTCCGTCGTAGAAAGAAAGGAACCATCATGGAATACCGCATCGCTACCGAGGGCCTCATGTGCGGACACTGCGACGCCGCCGTCGAAACCGAGCTGCTGAAGCTTCCCGGCGTCACCGACGCCGAAGCCGATCATGAGACCCAGACCGTCATCGTCGAGTCCGCGCGCCAGCTCCACGCCGATGAGCTGGCCGGCGCGTTTGCATCCGCGGGCACCACCTTCCGCATCGTCTCCATCGAAGTCGCATAGGGGCAGCCCATGATGGCAGACCGCGAACGCACGCTGCGCCTGCTTAAAACCGCGCGCGGCCAGATGGACGGCATCATCAAAATGGTCGAGGACGATCGCTATTGCATCGATATATCAACACAGCTCATGGCAACGCAATCGCTGATCGGCCGCATCAACGCCGACGTCCTCAAGGCGCACATCGAGCACTGCGTCGCCGAGGCCGCATCCTCGGGGTCCGAGCAAGAACGCGCCCAGAAGATCGAGGAGGTCGAGCGCATCATCGAAAAGCTCGCCAAATAGCCCGGGCGGCATCATCGTCACAACGACCATCCCGCTCCAAGCGGATGGTCGTTTTGCACTTTTGATGACGCCTTGCGCCCATATGTCGTAGCATGGGGTATAGCTGTGAAGCTAGCCGCTGTATAAGGAGCCACTCATGCAAGAATTTATGAAAGATCGCTACGGCGTCGACGACCTCACCATCGGCCTCGGCGTCCTGAGTATGCTGCTCGCCCTCATCGGGTCGCTCGCCAAGCTTTCCGTTCTCACATGGATCGCCCTGGCGGTGGTCATCATCGCGCTGCTCCGCGCCTTCTCCAAGAACATCGCCGCGCGCAAGCGCGAGAACGCCGTGTACCTCGACCTCGTCGCCAAGGTCCCCGCTGTCGGCTCGTTCCTGGCGCCCCTTTCGCAGGGCAAGGGCGCGGCGGCATCGAGCCGCTCCGCCAGCTCCGCCGCTCCGCAAGCAGGCGTCGAATTCAACCGCGCCAAGCGCACCGCCCAGCGTATGTGGCGCGAGCGCAACGACAATCTGTTCTTCCGCTGCAAGAGCTGCGGCTCCATCCTCTCCGTCCCGCGCGGCAAGGGCCGTATCCGCGTCACATGCCCCAAGTGCGGCACCAAGGTAGAGAAACAATCCTGATAATCTCCGTGCATACGCATGCGTCCAGCGGCCGTCGGTCTCACGCAGACCGACGGCCGCTTTTCGTAGCGCAGCGCCTCGTACATAAGTCCCCTTCCAGCATCCGTAGCATCCGTTTTCAAGCCCGATGGGCAACGGGTGTACACTAAACCACACGTATGCATCCGTCATCTGCACGCAATCACAACGATGAAGCCCCAAGAGAAAGCTCGGACCCCATGGCCACCCAATCCCCCCGCTACGCCTTCATACATGCCAACGTACTCGACGGCCGTCCCGAGATGCAGCCCATCCCAAACACCACCGTCATCGTCGAGCGAGGGTCCATCACCTATGTGGGTCCCGACGATCGCGCGCCCATCCCGCGCGACGCCCAGATCATCGACGTCGATGGCGCCTACCTCATGCCCGGCCTCATCAACATGCACGTCCACCTGTGCGGATCGGGCAAGCCCGTCTCCGCGGGCAACGCGGGCGCGCTCATGAAACGCTTCGACAACAAACTCGGCCGCGCCATCGTCCGCCGCATTCTCAAAAGCAGCGCGCAAACCCAGCTCGCCAGCGGCGTTACCACGCTCCGCGGTGCGGGCGACCCGCTCATGTGCGACATAGCCGTGCGCGATGCCATCAATGCCGGCAACTATCTCGGACCGCGCATCATCGCCCCCGGCTGCGGCATCACCGTTCCCCAGGGCCATGGCGCCGGGCTATTCGCCAGCATCGTCACCACGCCCCGCGAAGCCGCCGCACAGGTCCAAGAACTCGTCGCGCGCGGCGCCGACGTCATCAAGCTCTTCGTCACCGGCGGCGTGTTCGACGCAGTCGAGCCCGGCGAACCAGGCGTCCTGCGCATGCAGCCGGATATCGCGGCGGCGGCATGCGGGGCTGCACACAGCCTCGGCCTGCCCGTCATGGCCCATGTCGAAAGCACCGAAGGCGTTCGGGTCGCGCTCGAAGCGGGCGTCGACACCATCGAGCACGGCGCCCCCATGACGCCGCAGATCATCGAGCTCTACCAACGTAGCGCCCACCAGCTGCACGGCCGGCCCGCATCCCTTACCTGCACCATCTCCCCCGCTCTGCCGTTCGCCAAGCTCGACCCCGAAAAGACGCGCTCCACCGAGGTCCAGAAGATCAATGGCGACATCGTCTGCGCCGGCATCATCCAAAGCGCTCGCCAAGCACTCGAAGCCGGCATCCCCATAGGCCTCGGAACCGATTCAAGCTGCCCGTATGTCACCCAGTACGACATGTGGCGTGAAATCGCCTACTTCGCCAACTACACCGGTGCATCCAACGCCTTCGCGCTCCACCGCGCCACGCTCGGCAACGCCGAGCTCCTTGGCCTCGGACATACCACCGGCTCTATCGAGGTCGGGAAAGAAGCCAACATCATCACCACGCAGCGCAACCCGCTCGACGACCTATCAGCCCTGCGCGACGTCACCCACGTCATGGTGCGCGGCGAACTCGCCGACGGCCTGCGCGCCAAGCACATCTCCGAACTCGATGCTGAACTCGACTGGATCATAGCCCAGCCCCTCGACAGCATCTACACGCGCTAGCAGGCAACCGGCTCGAAAAGCGGTGGCGCCAACACGACGGATGCCATCACAGCGGGAGCGCCGCGCTATGGCACGCCCGCTTAACCAGCAGGGCCGTCCAGACCATGCCGGCGCGCCTCGATCTCGCGGCGCAGCGCCGCGCCGGCATCCGTCTGCCGCAGACGCATCGTATGATGGTAGCGCCCGTCGATCGAGAACACGTCGTATACGAACCGAATGAAGAAGCCCATCTCGCTCAGATACGGCCGCGTATCTCGATCCTCCTCATGAACGCAGCCGGGGCCATCGCGCCGCGTCGCAGCCTCCGGAGCGCGGTCGTACATGCACACCTGTCCCACCGTCTGCCAAACACCGTCCACGCGTGCGATGCGCAAGGCGATCGTCCCGTCCTTCCAGCCATCAATCGAGCACAGGTGCGGGTCGAACACCTCGTAGCACCGTCCGTCCATGACATCGCGCAACGTCGCCATGCCGGCGCGCTTCCGCTTTTCAAGGATCGCAAAGCGCGAAAAGAACTGTGTCCGCACCACCTCGCGTAAACTGTCGAGCGCATCGGTATCCACGTAGCTCGGCGGTTGGTCCACATACGCCATCAGAGGCGTATAGCCACCCAGCAGCTTGCATTCAAAGAGCAACCACTCGGTATAGCAGATATTGAACTGCACCGACATCAAATCATCCGGTTCCTCCTCATACGCGAATGCTGGATCGATCAGGGATGCGAAGAAGTCACCCGTCATCCCCATCAGCTCGTCTTTTCGAGCCATCCAATATGCCGCCATCTGGTCAACATCGTCCTTGGCTATCCGAAACGCATCCATCCGGCCTCCTCACGCTCATGCGATCCCGTAAGAACCAGCCTACGATGCGCGCGCTGTCCGCAATGGACCCGATTCGAACTATCGGACGAGCCGCTCAACGGAATCAAACACGGCCCCAACAACCATGTTGGACTCCTGGCCTCCATGCCTCGCCAGCCGGTCTGGTATGCAGGCTCGACATCGCATGGTCGGGATCGAACCACGGCCCATCCAACGAGAATCCCAGATCACCCGCGCGCCGCCACGGTCCCGCCACATTAAAAAAGCGCCCACCCAAACGGGCGGACGCTTCCTCAGCATATGTGCTTCGGAGTTGTTACTCCTCAACAGCCTCGAACTCATCGGGACCGACGCCGCAGACGGGGCAGACGTAGTCCTCGGGAAGCTCGGGGGTGTCGACCTCGACCTCGAAGCCGCAAACAACACAAACAAACTTGTAGGTCTTCTCGTCGCTCATGACGAACCTTCCTTTCGCAGGCGAATTGACATTAGTAGAAGTATATCCATCGATTCGGCTCGCTATCCCGGCAAACCACGATTTCCAAACTCCATTGGCTGCCATTATTGTTACACGTACGGTAACGTTTAATCAAGAGTTTCCTATAAGAAACTCAAAACGCGAATCCCCCGACGCTCGCCATCGAACACGGCGCGCGTCGTCGCCGATACGGGCCTACCCCTGGTACGACGATGCCTTGGGCGGGGTCTTCCCCTTCAACGTGCTGTGATAGTAGGCGTAGGTGAGCGGCGGCTCGTCAGAGAGGCGCTCCGCCTCCACGACGTCGCCGATGAACAGGTAATGCGTACTCACATCTACCGTATCGGCCAGGCGGCAGGCGAACACGGCGCACGCATGCTCGGGGGAATATGCGTCGCCCGTAGCGGACTCGGCCACCTCGTACTTCTCGAACTTGTTATACGTATCGCTCGTCCTAAAGCCAAAATTGCCGATGTAGGGCATGTCGGCGGTCTGATCGATGGCCGTCACGGTAAAGGTTCCGGCCTCCCTGATCACCCGCGCCGTGCAGTTATCCTTGTGCACCGCCACCATAAGACGCGGCGGCTCCGCCGTCACCTGCGTCGCGGTGTTGATCACGCACCCCGCGCGCTCGTCGCCGGCTGTCGCGGACACCACGTACAGTCCGTAGCTCATGGTAAAGAACGCCGTCATATCCATGCCAATCTCCTCTCGATCAGGCATCGTGCCAAAACGGCCCTGCATACCGCAATGATAACGCCGCCGCGCTCGCGTAGCCCCAGCGAATCGATGGGCTGAAGCATGTCACGGCGGCGAGTACGCGCTATCTGCTACGCGCCTTGAGGGCCCGGTCGATCTCGCGCTGCATATCGCGCTTCGCCATATCCTCGCGCTTGTCGTAGAGCTTTTTACCGCGACCCAGCCCCAGCAGGAGCTTCACGCGGCCGTTGTCATCGAAGTACAGCTCGAGCGGCACCAGGGCGTAGCCCCTGTTGCGCAGCTTGCCATCCAGGTAGTCGATCTCCTTGCGATGGAGCAGCAGCTTACGACGGCGATCGGGGTCGCGGTTGAAGATCGATCCATGCGAATAGGGATGGATGTGCACGCCGATGAGCCAGCACTCGCGATTGCGGATGAGCACGAAGGTATCGGTGATCTGGCAGGCGCGCTCGCGGAGGCTGCGCACCTCGGTACCAGCGAGCTCGATGCCGCACTCAAAGGTCTCGTCGATGAAGTACTCATGGTGCGCGGAGCGGTTCTTGGCGATGGTCTTGCGCTTCTTCTCGCTCGGCATGGCCTACTCCCCGTTCCCGGCGCCGTCGTGCGAGCGCTCCTGCGCGAGCTCGGCATCGGATTCGTGGATGAGCTTGACCAACGCACGGCACGCCTCCTCGCCGATGAGGTTGTTCGCCCGCACGGTGAGGGAGGTGGCCTGCTGGGCGTCTCCCTCGCGGGCAGCGTCGCTGGCGCACATAAGCAGGCAAACGGCGATATCCGCGCTGGGGGCGGTAGGGATCCCCTCCAGGGAGAGCTCGCCCATCACATGCGCGTCCGACTCCTCCATGGCCTCGGGATGCTCGGCCATGATGCGGTTCTGCAGGCGCACCACGCGCTGGTCGGCAGCCGCAAGGCTCACCGCGAGGCGCGTGCAGCCCGCGGCCGCGCTCGGCTTATCCTCGTCGAGGAAGAACTGGCCGAGGTTCGCGTACGCGCGCGCGGCCGAACGGCCGTCGGATGCGCGCTCGATCACCGAATAGCTCAGCGACGCCCACTCCTGCGTATCCTCCAGCGCGCGGAAGATCTCGGCCAGGTCGAGGCGGTAGTTGCAATTCATAGGGTTCCAGCGCACGGCCTGCATGAGCGCATCGCGCGCAGAGATCCAATCCTGCTGTCGGATATAGGCGAAGGAGAGCGCGCTGTACAGGCGGTCCACCGGAGCGGGAACCTGGATGAGCTCGCGCGGATCCTTCTCGACGCGTCGGTATGCCAAGCGCTCGAAGGCGTCGTTGAAGCTGAACCATTGGGTCGTATCGTTTGCCACGCATTCCGTCTCTGCGTACTCCTCGACCATCTCGGCGAGGCGCTTCAGGAGCGGGAACGCGGTTACCATATCTCCGGATGCCAAGAAGTTCTCGGCATATTCGACATCATGTGCATCTATGGGGAAATCCATGGGGCCTCCTTATCGCAATAGGTTGTAGTGTAGCGCAGCGCGCAGGCGCTGGGCGAGGTCATTCGGACGCGGACGGCAAGCCGACAAGCATCAGGTCGAGACGGCCGCGCAGCACGTTGACGCGCGCGACCTCTACGGCGACGCGTCGGCCGAGCGTGATGACCGTACCGGTAGAAGACCCGGTAAGGGTGAGCGAGCGCTCGTCGAACTCCCACCACTCGCCGCCCAGGCCGCGCAGGCGCACCAGCCCCTCGGCGCCGGTGTCGTCCAGGCGCACGTAGATGCCCGTCTGGTCCATCCACGAGATGGTGCCCGAAGCGCGCTGCCCGATTCGATCGCCATAATACTGCGCCACCTTGATCTTCTGGGTGGCGTGCGCGGCGGCGTCGGCGAGGCGCTCGCGCTCGCTCGCATGGCGGCAGAGCTGCGGGGCGATGGCGTCGAGCGCCTGCGCGCCCGTACCCGTAAGCAGGCGACGTCGCTCCGCCGCAGCCTTTCTGCCCAGATGCTCGCGTGCCAGCGAAAGCTTGAGCGCGCGATGGACGAGCAGGTCGGGGTAGCGGCGGATGGGGCTGGTGAAATGGCAGTATGCAGGCGCGCCCAGCGCATAGTGCCCTTCGTTGTGCGGCTTGTAGAGGGCGCGCTGCATGGCGCGCAGCAACAGGGCGTTGGCAAGCGCCTCGCAGGGCGTCGAGCGCACCGCATCGAGCGCGGCAGCGATGGCATGCGGATCGGCCGACTCGAGCGCGAGGGCCTGCTCGCCATCGAGCGCGCCGATCTCCACCAAAACGCGAGCGGCGGCCACGAGGTTGTCTTCGAGCGGCGGCTCGTGCACTCGAAATGCCGCCACGGCGCCCTCGTCGGCAAGGCGCTCGGCAACGCACTCGTTAGCCAAAAGCATGGCCTCCTCGACCAGCGAGGTCGCGCACGTACGGGCGCGATTCACGATGCGCACCGGCAGGCCGGCCTCGTCCAGCAGGGCATGTACCTCCACGGTTTCGAAATCGATGGAGCCGCGCTTCCGGCGTAGAAGCCGACGCGCCTCGGCGACCCCGGCAGCCCGGCCCAGGAAGACGGGCAGGTCCACGCCGAAGCGCGCGGCCGCCTCGACGGCCGCGGCGGCATGCGCGCAGACGACCTCGTCCACAGCGGGCTCGGCATCTCCATCCACTGGATTCGAAGCATCGCGCAGCAGCAGGTCCGCGGCGCCGTAATCCAGGCGCACGCGCGAACGGATAACACTGGGATAGCACTCGTAGGAGCGCACGCGGCCGCGGGCATCAAGCTCGATGTCAACGGAAAACGCCAGGCGGTCTTCATCGGGTACCAGCGAACACAGGTCGTTGCACAGACGCTCGGGAAGCATGGGCAGCACGCGGTCGGCAAGGTATACCGAAGTGGAGCGGCGGCGCGCCTCCAGGTCGATTCCCGACTCCCATGCGACGTAGTGCGATACGTCGGCGATGTGGACACCCAGGCAGCAGCCGCCGTCATCACGCGGCTCGAGCGAGATGGCGTCGTCGAAATCGCGCGCATCGACCGGGTCGATCGTTATAACGAAGCGATCGCGGATATCGCGCCGCAGCGGATCGGCCAGGGCCCCATCGACGTCCAGCGCGAGCCCCCGGGCCTCTTCGGCTGGAGATGCGGGGTAGCCGTCCGAAAGGTCGTAGCGGGCCATAACGCACGCTATGCCCAAATCGGGCGCGGTGGCGTCGCCGATGCGGCGCTCGAGCGTGACGATACCCGATTCCACGCGGTTGGGATACACCTCGATGCGCGCCGACACGATATCGCCCGGCTCCACGCCGAGGCACGCGGGCGAATCGTCGGTGGGAAGCACGAAGAAATCATGCTTGATACGCGTATCGAGCGGACGAACGATGCCAAGCGGGCTCGCCACGTCATAGGTGCCCACCACGGTGGACGTCGCGCGCTCGATCACGTGCTCGACGACCGCGCGGCGCTCGCCCTTGGGACCCCGCCCCACGCTCGCGTACACGCGGTCTCCGGGCATGGCGTCGCGCAGCCCGCGCCCCGTCAGCCGATAGGCCCCCTCGGCCGTCTCGACGAAGCCCGCATGCTCGGACACCCTGACCACGCCAACCAGGCCCGACGCGCGCTTCGACCGCATCGGACCCTTGCGGCCTCCCTTTCGACTTCTCCCCATAACTCCCCTTCATGTCATCGACGCCCCGGCGGGCATCTCGAAATGTACGTTCTTCCCTTCTACCCAAAGCGCGGCCCCGCGCATCGCGAGCCCTTGCAGGGCATACGCGACCCCGAGGCGAACGATGAGCGCCCATCCGGCGCATACCCGGGCATCCGCGGTCTGCAGCCGGGCCGAGCGCCATAAGCCCGCGGCAATAGGTGGCGAACAAAAAACGGGCCGAGGGAATCCCCCGGCCCGTACGTGGCATAGATTGTGCGCAGACGGCTAGACACGCAGGTAGCGGCGCATGGCGATGGCCGAGCCAAAGAGGCCGATGAACACGCCGACGAGCACCAGGGAACCGTAGGTTGCCAGGTATACGTTGAGCGGGATCTCGATAGCCATCCACGACAGCCCGTTTTGCACCATGGGCATAACCAGGTTGCGCACGAGCTCGAGGCAACCAATGGCCAGCAAGGAGCCCAGCAGCGCCTGGACGACGCCCTCGGTCACGAACGGCCCGCGGATGAAGCCGTTGGAAGCGCCCACCAGGCGCATGATGGCGATCTCGCGGCGGCGCGCGGTGATGGACAGGCGGATCGTGTTGTTGATGAAGATGAACGACACGAACGTGAGCAGGGCGACGAGCACGACGGCGGCCAAGCGGATGTAGTCGATCATCTGGAACATGCGACCGACCTCCTCCTGCCCGTACAGCACGGAGGCGTCGACATCGGCTTCGATATCGTCGACGCTCGGATCGTCGTCGTCGACAATCTGGCGGAAGTCCTCATCGGACTTGATCTTCTCGGCCATACCCTCGACCTGCGAGGGCTCGTTCATCTCGATGACGAACGAACGGGGCAGCGGGTTCTCGCCATCGAGGGCGCTGATGGTGGCATCGGCCTTGCTGGAGCTCTCGCGATAGCTCTCCAGCGCGTCCTCCTTCGACTTGAAGGTGACGTCCTTCACGTTGTCCCAGCCCTCGATTTTGTCCTGGAACTCCTCGACGGCCTCGTCGGAGGCATCATCCGAGATGAACGCGGTGATGGTGACCTGCTGCTCGACGTCGCCGATGACGGCGTTGACCATCGCGGAGCCCACGATGAACAGGCCGATGATGAACAACGACAGGAAGATCGTGATGACGGCGCCCAGGGACGTGGTCCAGTTGCGCACGAAATGCCTACCTGCCTCTTGCAGGGAATAACCCAGATTAGAAGGAGCCATAGTTGCCGTAGCCTCCCCTCTCCTGATCGCGGATGACGCGGCCGCCCTCGAGGGCGATGACGCGACGGTGCATCGAGTCGACCATCTCGCGATCGTGCGTAGCCACGATGACGGTGGTGCCGGTGCGGTTGATGCGCTCGAGCAGCTTCATGATGCCGAGCGAGATGGCGGGGTCGAGGTTGCCCGTGGGCTCGTCGCAGATGAGCAGCGGCGGACGGTTGACCATGGCGCGCGCCACCGAGACGCGCTGCTGCTCGCCACCGGAAAGCTGGTCGGGCATCATGTCCATCTTCTCGGCCAAGCCCACGAGGCGCAGCACCTCGGGAACCTGGGCCCGGATGACCCCGCGGGGCTTGCCGATGCACTGCAGCGCGAAGGCCACGTTCTCGAACGCGGTCTTGTTGGGCAGGAGCTTGTAGTCCTGGAACACCGCGCCGATCTGGCGGCGAAGCAGCGGGACCTTGCGATTCTTGATCGTCATGAGGTCGTGACCGGCTACCAGCACGCGTCCCGAAGTGGGCTTGACATTGCGCAGCAGCGTGTTGAGCAGCGTGGTCTTACCAGAGCCGGAATGGCCGACGAGGAAGACGAACTCGCCGGGATAGATGGAAATGTTCACATCGTCCAAAGCGGGCTTATTGGGCTGCGCGGGATATACCTTGGTGAGGTGCTCGATGTGAATCACCGGCTCCACGCCCGCCTGGCGCGTAGCCTTCTGGCGCTGTGCGGCGCGATCAAGATCCGCGGGCGAGAACACCGACGTGAAATCGGGGTTTTGCAGCGCCATGTCCACATCGTGCACCTGACGTGCCTCGTCGGCGTCCGTGGAGGGCACGGCCGGGCCGGCCGCCGTCATAAAGACGTCGGGATGGGGCGCGGGCGCCGCAGCGGGGACCATGGGATCCGGAATGGACGCCAGCGACGGCGTGGAAACGGGCGCATCCACCGGCGAGGGGACGTTGAACATGGAGGGCGCCGCCTCGACGGGCGAAGCCGGTGCAGAAGCATCGGAAGCGGCTTCTGCGGCGGCTGCAGCATGAGCATGAAGCGGTGCCGGGATGTCGGTCTGGGGGAACAGATCTTCTTGCAGCGTCATAGGCTGCTCTTGGGTATCCGGAGATGCAACGGCATCGGCGGGAGCCGCAACGCCCTCGGGCGTCGTCGGCGCGAACGCGGACTGCTCGTCTCCGGATGTACGGAAGTGGTTACCCACTAGAGCTCCTTCGTGTCGTGCGTTTAAACTTCTTGAGCTCGATTATTTTACCAAGTCCTATCCATGCGCACAGAAGCGACACGGGATTTGCAAGGAGCGACCATGTTAGCGCGATGCAAAACAGCCGCCCGGGCACCTGCCCGAACGGCTGTTAACAAGCATGGAGAAACGTGTTATGCAAGCAGCTCGCGAACGCGTGCGGCGATGCCGGCGGCATCCAGGCCGTAGTGCTCGAGCAGGTCGGCGGCGGTGCCGGACTGGCCGAAACCGGTCATGCCCAGGCGGCTCACGCGGCAGGGCTGCTTCTCGGCGAGAAGCTCGGCCACGGCCGAACCCATGCCGCCGTAGATGCTGTGCTCCTCGACGGTAAGCACGAGGCCGGTCTTGCCGGCAGACGCCAGGATGGTCTCCTCGTCCAGCGGCTTCACGCTCATGATATCCACGACCTCGGCGGAGACGCCCTCTTCGGCCAGAAGCTCCGCCGCCTTGAGGGCGTGCGCGAGCTCGACGCCGCATGCCATGATGGAGATGTCCGAACCCTCTCGGACGACCTGTGCGAACGCCTCGGAATCGATGGCGAAGTCCTCGCCGTACACCTCGGGAAGGTTTTCGCGGCCCATGCGCACGTAGAAGGGACCGGGAGTCTTGGCTGCGAAGCGAATGGCTGCGCGAGCAGCGTTGTAATCGGCGGGAACGAGCACGCGCATATGCGGAAGCACGCGCATCAGCGAGATATCCTCAAGGGCCTGATGGGTCTCGCCATCGGGGCCCACGGTAATACCGGCATGCGTGGGGCACACCTTCACATCGAGGTTGGAGACGCAGACCGTGTTGCGGATCTGCTCCCAGCAACGACCGGAACCGAAGACCGCAAACGAACCGGTGAAGACGGTACGGCCCGTAAGCGCCAGGCCAGAGGCGACGCCGATCATATTCTGCTCGGCGATACCCACCTCGACGAAGCGATCCGGATATTCGGCCGCGACTTTAGCCGTCGTGGTGGAACCAGCGAGGTCCGCATCGACGGCCATGACGTCGACGCCCTCGTTGATGAGTTCGAGCAGGGTGGGGCCGAATGCCGCACGAGTAGCTTTTGCCATAAGAACCGTTACGCCTCCTTCGCAGCTGCCGCGAGCTGGGCGCCAACCGCGTCGATCTCTGCCAATGCCTGAGCGGCCTGCTCGGCGCTCGGCGCGTTGCCGTGCCAGCTTGCCTGGTCCTCCATGAAGGAGACGCCCTTGCCCTTGATGGTCTTGAAGATGATGGCCGCGGGCGATGCGGTGCACGCGACGGCCTCGGCGAGCGCGGCGCGGATAGCCGCGACATCGTGCCCGTCGCAGGTGATGACGTGCCAGCCGAACGCACGGAGCTTCTCATCGAGCGGATCGATGCTGCAGACATCGGTTACGTGGCCGTCGATCTGCAGGTTGTTGTTATCGACCAGCACCACGAGGTTGGAGAGCTTGCGATGGGCCGCGAACATGAGGGCCTCCCAGTTCTGGCCCTCCTGCAGCTCGCCGTCGCCGGTGAGCGCGAAGACGCGACGCAGCTCCTCGCCGGACGCCTTGGCGTCGAGTGCCAGGCCCATGGCCATGCCGGCGGCGATGGACAGCCCCTGACCCAGCGAGCCCGTACCCACCTCGACGCCGGGGCAGAGGTTGGAATCCGGATGGCCCTGCAGACGGCTGCCGAGCTTGCGGAGCGTGGTCAGCTCCTCATGCGGGAGATAGCCCATCTGGGCCAGCACCGCGTACAGGGCGGGGGCGACATGTCCCTTGGACAGAACGAACCGATCGCGCTCGGGCGAGCACGGATCGGCCGGATCCCACGCGAGAACGCCGGAATAATAGAGCGTCGCCATGATGTCGGCGGCGGACAGCGATCCGCCGGGATGACCAGAGCCCGCAGCCTCCAGCATCTCGATGATATCGCGGCGCATGCGATTGGCCACGAGCTCGATTTCGCCGTCGGTGCGCACACACGCGTTCCTAAGCGTTTCTGTTGACATGCCTTTCCCTTCATGTACGGGAGCGATTAACACGGTTTCAACTATAACAGCCGTGCGGCGCAATGAAAAACGTGAATTAAAACACACGGTTTTGACGCGAAGCGGCGCCGGGGACGCCGTTAAGCCGTCCACCGACGCCGCTCACGGAGCGGGGGCCTTCGCAACCGGTCGCGCTAGCCCGCCTTAGATACCGTGCCCGAGATGGACATGGTCTCGTTGGTGGGGTTTCCGAAAAGGAACGCGGGCTTGGTGTAGTCGCCCGAGAAGTCGAAGAACAGCTCGCCATCGAGGCCGAACACGCCCTCGATGTGCGCCGCGCCGTCGCCTGCGGAACTCGAGCCGTCGCCGGCAAAGGTGTACACGTAGCCGTCGGCTTGGCTGAAGTCGCCGCTACCCTCGGAGCCCTCGGACACGCTCATCGCGCATGAGATCACACCCGAGATCGCCTGCGGATTGAACCCCGTGCTCGTGGCCTTGTACTCGAGCGTGAAGGTGCCGGACTCGGTGTCGAAGTTCACGATCTTGAAGCTCGTGAGGCGCGCGGAATCACCCGCTCCGGCTGCATAGGATCCCGCGATGGCATCGGCGTTGTAAGCGAACGTCGAGGTCGCATCGCCCGCAGCGCGGGTCCACGCCGTGCCATCGAACGTATAGGTATACGGGGTAGCGTAGCTCCATGCGCCGAACCACAGCTCCATTCCGGAGGATGCGGTGAAGGTGCACGTCTGCGAGGCTTCGTCGAACGCAGGCGCGAACCCGTCCCCAAAGTCCGGATCAACCGTGACCCCGGCTATGGCGCGCGTGGTGGCCGTGGACGACAGCAGCGTGCCGGTCCACTCGCCATCAGGGCTTTCGGCATGCTCCACGCCCTGGATAGACGGGAAGCGGTCGAGCTGGGAGGAATGCACGAAGCTCAGCTGCAGCACGCAGTCGCTCACGAAGGATTCGTTGCTCAATACGGCGGTGGCGTCCACCGTGACCGAACCGTCCTCCTGGCGATCGGCGGACTCTATGCGAACATCGGAAAGCGCATAGGGCGTCTGGGCCACGTAGTCGTTCGACGCGAATCCGGCCATAAGGGTCGTGTTGGCCTCGAGCACGCTCGAAACCGCAGCCTCGTCGACCTCCGCCGTCATCGATGCGATATAGCCGGGCCCGTCGAGCACGAAGAACGCGCCCACGGCCGCGACAAGCGCGAGCACGACCGCCACGGCCGCGACTGCCGCGCGGTTCACGCGGCGGCGGGGCTTGTCCTCAGCAGCGTCCAGGGGGCTGCCCGAACCCGCAGCCTGCGGAATCGCCTGCGTCCAGCCATCGCGGCCATCCTGCGTATAGGCGGCCGTAACGACGGGCAGCACCTGCGTGAGGGAGCCTACCGCCTGGTCGTATTCGGCGATATCGAGCAAAGCGATGGCCACGAGCTCGCAGGCGGCGGCATAGGTCGAGGTGGCGGTGGCGGCCGGTCGGCCGGCGACGAGCCCCTCCGCGGCTTGCGCCGTAGAGCACTCGGGCGCATCGGCCCCGGCGGATGCGGAGACAGCGACGCCCACGGATGCGGTCGACTCGGCGGCATCCTCTCCATCGACGTTCGCGGCGGACGCGAAGTGCACGGCTCGATGCAGAGACGCGCGCTCATCGAGGTCGTCGGGCAGCACCTGCGTGGGCGCACCGAAATGGACCCCCGCGGCACGGCGCACGACGCGGTGCGCGAGGGATGGTTCTATGGAATCGTGTAGATCGAGGTCGTTGTCGAACGGCTCGGCCATGGTCACTCCAAACAATCAGGGTACGGAGACATTTTAAAGCAGATTGCCCCCGACGCCATCTGCCGTTTGCAGCAGGCGACGGGATGGCCCGCGACTCAACCACGCTGGAGATGCGGCGCGGACGCCAGGTTAGCAAAAAGCGGCCCCGTAGGACCGCTTAACAGCATCATCGACGGCGGGCGGGCAGCATGCGCTCCCAGGCGGGCTACTCCCCCGCCTTCTTGAAACCGTATCCGATCGCCTCGTTCACATCGGTGATCACCAGAATCGCGTCGGGGTCGTGCTCGTACACGACCGTCTTGATAATGGAGATCTCGCGCTTGCTGAACACGAAGAACAGCACGGGGCGGTCCTTGCCGGTCCAGGAGCCCTGCGCCATGAGGCGCGTGCACCCGCGATCCATCTCATGCAGGATATCCCGCTCGATATCGGCGAACGCGTCGGAGATGATGAAAGCTGCGCGCTGGCTGTTGCCGCCGTCGACCACCATGTCCACCACGTAGCCCATGACCACCATGGCAAGCGCGGCGTACAGCGCGTTGGCAAGCGAGAACACCGGGGCCGACGCGGCGCACACCGCGACGTCGATCGCCATAACCGTACCGCCCACGGGCAGCGAGCTCTTTCGCGAGATGATCTGACCGATCGTATCGGAGCCACCGGTATTGGCGCCGCACCGAAATACCAGGCCGTATCCCAGGCCCGATATGATGCCGCCCCAAAGCGCCGAGAGCGTAAGGTCGTTATGGCTCAGCGGCACCACGAAGGGTGCGAACAGGTCCGTGAAGAAACCGAACAGCACGAAGCCCGTGATGGTCTGCACGGCGTACTTGAACCCGCCGGCGCGGATGACCACGAGCAGCAGCAGGGCGTTCATCACGATGGTCTGCAAGCCGACGGGCAGGTCGATGCCGCTGCGGCGCCCCAGCTCGGCGATGATCGTGGCCAGGCCCGTCAAACCGCCGGCCGCCAGGCCGTTCGGAACCATGAAGGCGTCGGTGGCGAAGGCCGCGATGGCGCAGCCGAGCATGACGATGGGCAGGTCGTTTACGAATTGAGACTGGATGATGCGGCGGATATTGATGCGCTTTCCCATATGGTCCTTATGCGTCGATGTCGTCTGATGCGGGGGCGGCCGCCTCGGCCTTGCCGGTAGCCCATCGGTGGTAGCCCACGACGAAGGGATCGAGGTCGCCGTCGTCCAGGACCGCTTCGACGTTGCCCGTCTCCACGCCGCTGCGCAGGTCCTTCACCATCTGGTACGGATACAGCACGTAGCTGCGAATCTGGTTGCCGAAACCGATGGCGTGCTTGGGGCCGCGGATCTCGTCGAGAGCCTCCTCGCGCTTCTCGAGCTCGAGCTCGTAGAGGCGGGCTTTGAGGATCTGCATGCACGCGGCCTTGTTTTGGATCTGGCTGCGCTCGTTTTGGCAGGTAACCACGATGCCGGTGGGCAGATGCGTGATGCGCACGGCGGAGTCGGTGGTGTTCACGCCCTGACCGCCCGGACCGCTCGCATGGTAGACATCCACGCGGATGTCGTCGGCCGCGATCTCGATATCGATGTCGTCGGGCAGCACGGGAATGACCTCGACGCCCGCAAAGGTGGTCTGACGCCGCTTCTTATCGTCCGTAGGCGAGATGCGCACCAGGCGGTGCACGCCCGCCTCGGCGCGCAGCATGCCGAACGCATCCTTACCCTGCACCGTGATGGTGGCTCGGTCGATGCCGATGACCTCGGCGGCCGGGCAATCGTTGATAGTGACCTTCCAACCGCGGCGGGCGCAGTACTTCATATACATCTTGAACAGCATGAAGGTCCAGTCCTGGGCCTCCAGGCCGCCCTGGCCCGGCTTGATGGTAACGATGGCGTCGCCGTGGTCGAACTCGCCCGTAAACCAGCTTGAAAGCTCCATCTCGTCGATATCGCGCGCCAACGCGGTCGCCGTCGCCGCTGCCTCGGCGATCAGCTCGGCCGCCTCCTCGCCCTCCATCTCGTCGGCGAGCTCCAAAGCGGCGCGCGCGTCGGCCAGACGGCCATGGGCGCCCTCGACCAGCTGCACATCGTCGCGACAACGCGCCAGCTCCTCCATAAGCGAGCGAGCGCGATCGCCATCGTCCCAAAAACCAGGGGCGGCGCTCATCTGCTCGAGCTCGCCCACGCGGGAGCGCTTTTCCTCGAGCCGCAGATATGACTCGACCTCGCCGAGGCGGGAACCCAGCTCGTCGAGGTCGATCATGATAGCTGCGGCCGACTCGGTCGCAGCGGCCATTAGTTATTCCTGCCGTGGCAGTTCTTGAACTTCTTGCCGCTGCCGCACGGGCACAGGTCGTTGCGGCCCACGTTTGCGTACGGGTCGCCCGATTCATCCTTGCGGTAGGTGCGCACACCGGCGCCCGCATGCGCATCGGGCGCGGAGCCCGCAGCGTTGGCGGCGCTGGCGGCTGCCTGCTGGCGCAGCGTGGAAGAGCCGGAATCGCCGTCGACCTGCTCGGGACCGGAATACGTCGCGCCGCGCAGGGCAGGGTCCTCGGGAGCCGGGGCGGGAGCCTGGCGCAGCTCGACGCGCAGCACCGTGCGCAGGTAGTCCTCGTACATGGTGTCGACCAGGATGCGGAAGGCGCCGAAGGCCTCAGTCTTGTACTCGACCAGCGGGTCGCGCTGACCGAAACCGCGCAGGCCGATACCCTGCTTGAGGTAGTCCATCTCCTGCAGGTAGTTCATCCAACGCGTATCGATGACGCGCAGCATGACCTGGGTGTTGAGGTCGCGCATGAGCTCTTCGCCCAGGCGCTCGGCCTTCTCGTCGTAGATGCCGTCCACATAGGCGAGCACCTCGCCGGTAAGGGCCTCGGCGTCCTTGGCCTCGAACTCCGGGGCATCCAGATGGCCGGTAAGCTCGACGAGCCATTTGTGCAGGCCCTCGAGATCGGCCTCGGCGCCGCGGGCGTCGGCCGGGCAGAACTCGGCGACGCAACGGCGAACGGTGTCGGACATGACCTCGTCGACATGCTCGGAGAGGTCCTTGCCGTCCAGGATCTTGTTGCGCTCGGCATAGATGACCTGGCGCTGCTTGTTCATAACGTCGTCGTACTCCAGGACGTTCTTACGCATGGAGAAGTTGATGTTCTCGACCTTGCGCTGGGCGCCCTCGACGGCCTTGGAGATGACCTTGTGCTGCATGGGCATGTCGTCGCCCATCTCGGCGGACACCATCATATTGGAGATCTTGTCCATGCGGTCGCCGCCGAACAGGCGCATGAGGTCGTCCTCGAGCGACAGGTAGAACTGGGTCTCGCCCGGATCGCCCTGACGGCCGGCACGGCCGCGGAGCTGGTTGTCGATACGGCGGGACTCGTGGCGCTCGGTGCCGATGACCGTGAGGCCGCCGGCTGCCAGCACCTCTGCGCGCTCGGCCTTGCAGGTCTCCTTCGCGGCGGCCAGGGCCTCGTCGTAGGCGGCCGTCAGATGCTCGAGCACCTCCGGCTCGACCTCGATACCGCGCTCGGCAAGGGTCTCGACGGACTGGCGAGCCAGCTCGCCCTCGGCGAAGATGCGCTCGACCAGGGCCTGGTCGATGCCGAAATCCATCCCCGCGACCTGCTCCTGGGCCATCTCCTCGGCGTTACCGCCCAGCAGGATGTCCGTACCGCGGCCGGCCATGTTGGTGGCGATGGTGACGGCGCCCTTGCGACCTGCCTGCGCGACGATATGGGCCTCGCGCTCGTGGAACTTGGCGTTGAGGATCTCGTGCGGGATGCCGCGCTTGTTCAGCAGGCGCGACAGGCGCTCGGAGCTCTCGATGGAGACGGTGCCCACCAGGACAGGCTGGCCCTTGGCATGACGGGCCTCGACCTCGTTGGCAACGGCGTTGAACTTGGCGTCGATGGTGCGGTAGACCAGGTCCTCGTGGTCTTGGCGCGCGACGGGGCGGTTGGGCGGAATCACCTGGACGGCCAGCTTGTAGATCTCGCGGAACTCGGCGTCCTCGGTGAGCGCGGTACCGGTCATGCCGGAGAGCTTGTCATACAGGCGGAAATAGTTCTGAAGGGTGATGGTTGCGAGCGTCTGGTTCTCCTCGCGAACGAGCACGCCTTCCTTGGCCTCGATGGCCTGGTGCAGGCCCTCGGAGTAGCGGCGGCCCTCCATGATGCGGCCGGTGAACTCGTCGACGATCTTGACCTCGCCGTTAGCGACGACGTACTGCTTGTCGCGATGGAACATGTACTGCGCCTTCAGGGCCTGCTGGAGATGGTTGACCAGCTGGCCGGACAGGTCGGCGTAGATATCCTCGATGCCCAGGCGCTGCTCGATCTTCTTGAGGCCCTGCTCGGTGGCGGCGATGGTGTGCTTCGCCTCGTCCATCACGAAGTCGCCGGTAGCCTCCTGGGGCTCGAGGCCGGACAGCGGATCGTGCTGGGCCTCCTCGCCGCGCTCAAGACCGCGAACGGCGCGCGCGAACTTCTTATAGGTATCTGCCGACTTGGTGCCGGCGCCCGAGATGATGAGCGGGGTACGGGCCTCGTCGATAAGGATGGAGTCGACCTCGTCGACGATGGCGTAGGCGTGGCCGCGCTGGACGCGGCGCTCGGGACGCGTGACCATGTTGTCGCGCAGGTAATCGAAGCCGAACTCGGAGTTGGTGCCGTACGTGACGTCGGCCTGGTAGGCCGGGCGCTTCTGCTCGAGCGGCATGCCGTTCTGCAGCAGGCCGACCGTCATGCCGAGGAAGCGGTAGATGCGGCCCATCCATTCGGAGTCGCGCTTGGCCAGGTAGTCGTTGACGGTGACGACGTGGACGCCCTTGCCGGCGATGGCGTTGAGATAGCCGGCGAGCGTGGAGACGAGCGTCTTGCCCTCGCCCGTCTTCATCTCGGCGATGTGGCCCTCGTGCAGGGCCATGGCGCCGATGAGCTGCACGTCGAAGTGGCGCATGCCGGACACGCGCTTCGACGCCTCGCGGACGACGGCGAACGCCTCGGGCAGCATGTCGTCGAGCGACTCGCCATCCGCGTAGCGCTTGCGGAACAGATCGGTCTGACCCCGGAGCTCCTCGTCGCTCATGGCAACATAGGTGGGCTCGAGCCCGTTGATCTTGGTAACGAGCTTCTGATAGCGCTTGAGGTCCTTATCGGATCCAAACGAGAGCAGCTTAGAAACGAATCCCATGTGGCTTCCTCTTCATTCATCCCGACGGCGAAAGGCGCGGGCAGCAGCGTATGGCACCGTGCACGGAGCCTGCCGACGCGCCGTACGCCGATCGGGTTCATTGAATACACTCAGACGACCATAACTTTAGCGGTTTAAAGGATGAAGCGCCCAGCGAGATTGCGTTCACACGTATAAACCATGCAAGATGATGAGAATCACGTTGGGCCGGACCGCTTGTCGACCAATAGCGACGCACGCCGATACAAGTTTTGCATTTTGACGCCGAACGTGCTTACAGATGGTCGCGCGACTCGGTCCGAACCCTACGCGCGGCGCTCGCCGACCGCGCGGACGCACTCTACGAGGAATCCCACGCCGGCGCCGGTGAGGGCAACGCCCAGCCCCGTATAGAAGAACGCGATGAACCAGCTGGGCACCAGCGAGAAGGCTCGCAGCGAGATGCCCACCGTCATCATGATGGCCATGATGATGAACGCCTGGCGATCGAAGAAGCGCCAAAACGGCTGCGGGTCGGCGTACGCCAGGATGCGGTCGACGTGCTTGGCGAGCATCTTCGAGAACACCTTCGTCCAAAATACCGCGAACACCGCGATGCTGCCCGCAACGAGCAGCATGATGAGCGGCCAGCTCTGCTCGAGATAGGCCAGGATGCCCAGGCGCACGATGTTAAACCCGGCGATGCACCACACGGCGCCGGCGATACCCAGCAGGGCCTCCTTGCCAACGAATCCGATCTTCATGGATATCTCCCCTTTCCAAGGCGGTCCCGGACCGCACGCTGCCGCGGCATCCGTCGCAGCCACGCATCGTCCCCGCCGTCCTTATGTTGAACTTTGTTCACTTGAACGTTGTTCATTCTACCCGCGGACGGGCCTCCATCCAGCCTGGGCAGAGGAGTCCCCCGTTTGCACATAACGCCCACGAACCGCATGGTCGCGCTATAAAAAAATCCCCGCACCCTGAAAAGGGTGCGGGGATCTTCGTGCGCTATGCGGATGCGAGCGGACTACTCGGCGGCAGCCTCGGTCTCGGCCTCGGCAGCGGGCTCCTCAGCGGGGGCCTCGGCAGCCTTCTTGGCGGCCTCGGCGGCGAACTTCTCGGCACGCTTGGCCTTCTCGGCAGCCTTAGCCTCGCGCTCGGCAGCCTGCTTGGCAGCGAGCTCCTCGGCGGCCTTGGCCTTGGCGGCCTTCTTGGCGGCCTCGCGCTCGAGGGCGGCCTGGGCGGCGCCACCGAACTTGTCGGCGAAGCGCTGGACGCGTCCACCGGTATCGACGAACTTCTGCTGGCCCGTGTAGAACGGGTGGCACTCGTTGCAGAGCTCGACCAGGATCTCGGACTTGGTGGAACGGGTGGTGAAGGTGTTGCCGCAGGAGCAGCGCACCGTGCACTCCACGTACTCGGGATGGATTCCAGACTTCATGCAGGGCTCCTCTTATAACTCGCGTCCTGGTTACCGACCAGGACTAAAGGGGTGCCTTGGTTTCCGACCAAGGCAAAATAGCTTGACTACTTTATCACAACTCGCCAGCTGTCCGCCGAGCCCACAAAAGCACCATGAGAGCAGTCGTTCGTCCGCCTCGACGCGCGCATACGCGGGGTTACAGCCATGTAATACTCGCGCAAGGCGCCGCGGGGATACATGGAACCCGCTACAATGGTGAGCATTCTATTGCAACGACGTGCACCGCTTTCGCGTTTGCCCGGTACGAGAAAGGCCCCATCATGGCACAAACCGCATCCGACCGCATCGTCATCACCGTTTTGGGCGAGAACCGCGCCGGCATCGTCGCCGCAATCTCCAAGGTGCTGGGCGAGACGAACGTCGATATCCGCGACATCACGCAGAGCATCATCGAAGACATCTTCACCATGACCATGCTCGCGGACATGTCCGCCGCAACGCTCGAGTTCGCCGAGCTCCAAAAGACGCTGGCCGACGCGGGCGACGCCGTGGGCGTGACCGTGACCGTCCAGCGCGAGGACGTCTTCAAGTTCATGTACCGGCTCTAATCCCCCTGGAGCCGCGGAGCGCGGACCCGCACAGATCGGAGAGGCAATGGCATATACCACGCAGAACATCTTCTATCGCTTCGACGACGCGCTCAGCCGCCTCGTCATAGACTACGAAGCGAGCCGCAAGGTCTCCGACGAAAGCGAGCGCCTCTACCACGGTGCCCCCAGCGAGCCCTACGACGAGCTGCTGTTCACCGAGCACGACGTCAAGCGCGGCCTGCGCAACTCCGACGGGTCCGGCGTGGTCGCCGGCCTCACGCGCATCTGCGACGTCCACGGCTACAACATCGTGGACGGCGTCCTCGTGCCCGATGAGGGCAAGCTCACGCTGCGCGGATACGACATCGAGGACCTCATCACCAACGCGCAGGCAGAGGACCGTTTCGGCTACGAAGAGGTCGCCTACCTCCTGCTCACCGGATCGCTGCCCACCGCGAACGAGCTCGATGACTTCCAGGCGCGCCTGGGCGCATACCGCCACATCTCCGAGGGCTACGTCGCCCAGTTCCCCATCACCACCGTATCCAGCAGCATCATGAACGTGCTCATGCGCGCCGTCCTGCTGCTCTACGCGTTCGACGCCGAACCCGACAACACCTCGCCGGAACACGAGATCGACGTCGCCGTCTCGCTGCTTTCCAGGCTGCCGCGCATCGCCGCGATGGCGCACTCCTTCGCCATCGCTCGCCAGGAGGGACGACGCCCGCAGGTCCCGCTGCCCGATGCCGGCTTCTCCACGGCCGAGACGATCCTGCAGATCCTGCGCGGCGAAGACAGCTACACGCACGAAGAGGCCATGCTGCTCGACGTGATGCTCATGCTCCACGCCGAGCACGGCGGCGGCAACAACTCCACCTTTGCCTGCCGCGTCCTGTCGAGCTCGGCTACCGACGCCTACTCGGCATACGCCGCGGCGATCGGCTCGCTCAAGGGCCCGCGCCACGGCGGCGCCAACGAGAAGGTCGTGCGCATGCACGAGGACATCCGCGCGCATGTGTCCAACTGGGAAGACGACGACGAGCTGGCATCCTATCTCGAAAAGCTGCTCCGCCGCGAGGCATTCGACCGATCCGGGCTCATCTACGGCATGGGGCACGCGGTCTACACGCTCTCAGACCCCCGTGCCAAGCTCTGCAAACGCTATGCGCGCAGCCTGGCCGAGGCGAAGGGGCTGGGTGCGGAGTTCGCCCTCATCGAGAGCATCGAGCGTCTGGCGCCCGATGTCATGCGCTCCGTCCGCGGCACCAAAAAGCCCATCTGCGCCAACATCGACCTCTACACGGGCTTTATCTACACGATGCTCGACATCCCGCCCGCCCTGTTCACGCCGCTATTCGCCGTGGCGCGCACGGCCGGCTGGTCGGCGCACCGCATGGAGGAGCTCTTCGGCGCGCACCGTATCATCCGCCCCGCGTACAACGCGGTGATGGACGATATGGGATACGTCCCGCTCGCGCAGCGCTAAGCCGCAGCCCGACCGCGCCCGTATCCGACCCGAGACGCGCATCGAACCAGGCCGCAGCGGCGCGTGAACGCGCGCCATCGGTCGGCGCCCGCACCCGAGGAGCAATCGAATGATCATCTTTTCCGATATGGACGGCACCTTTCTGGATACCCGCAAGCACGTCGGCCCCGCAGGCTGGCAGGCGCTCGACGCCCTCGCGGCGGCCGGCTTGGAATTCGTCCCCTGTACGGGCAGGCCGCTGTCGGGCATCCCCGCCGATGTGCTCGCCCATCCGGCCGTCCATTACGCCGTCAGCTCCAACGGCGCCGTGATCGCGCGACTCGACGGCGAGCGGCCGCAGGACACGAGCAGGGCGACGACCCTACACCTCGCGGGGCTTAGCCGCGCGAAGGCTCACGAGATATGGGAGATCGCGCGCGACTACGACGTAACCTTCGACATCTTCGCGGGAGGCGACTGCTACACGCAGCGATCCATGTACGACAGGCTCGAGGAATACGTCGCCGACCCCCATATCGTACGCGCCCTGCGCGCCACGCGCATCCCACTCGAAGCGACGCCGGAGGCGATCATCGACGGCGCGCGCGACCTCGAGCGCGTGGCGATCTATTGGAAGGACCCCGTCGACCGCGATGCGATCCGCGTGCGCCTGGCCGCGGTCGACGGCATCGAGGTTACCCGCTCGTATTCCATGAACATAGAGGTGATGGCCGCGGGGACATCCAAGGGCAGCGCGCTGCGCTGGCTATGCGCGGAGCTGGGAATCTCCACCTCCGAGGCCGTAGCGTTCGGCGACAACATGAACGACGTCTCGATGCTGCAGATCGCCGGCACCGGCGTTGCCATGCAGAATGCCGAAGACGCCGTGCGCGCGGCTGCCGACGCCGTGGCGGCCTCGAACGATGCGGACGGTGCGGGTCTCTTTATCTTGGACCTCCTGGCGCGCGCATAGGCCATGCGGGCGCTGCGGGCGGCCTGCAGTCGACGGCCGCACGGCCGAGGCTCGCGTGCGATCTGCCGCGCCTACGCCGACTCCAGCAGCCCGCGCATCTCGTTTTGGACCGCGTGCTCGTAGTTGTACCCCACCACGCGATCGGCCACGGCGCGCAGGGCGGGACGGCCGTTCGCCATCGCGCAACCCGTGCCCACGAAGCGAATCGCCTCGTAATCGTTCATGGAGTCGCCGAAGGCCATAACCTCCTCGCGCTCGATGCCGTAATGGTCCATGAGCTCGGCCACGCCCGATGCCTTGTTCACATGCGGCTGCATGCAATCGATCCACGCGCTGCCCGAAGGGGCGAATACGAACTCGTCGCCCAGCTCGCGCGCGAGCACGTAGGCGTTGTCCATCACGTTGCCGTCGTCGCAGAAGATCGACGCCTTGATGATGTTGACCGTGGCCGCGGGCAGCTTCCAGATGCGCTCGACGTTGGGAAGGTCCTTGTCGACCTCGCGCACGAACTTGCACTCGTCGTCGAGCAGATAGGACTTGGTGCTGTCGAACAGCGCGAGGTGCATGTTGGCGAACATCGAAACCGTGCGGGCGAGGCGCTTGATGGAGAGATGCGAGTACACCTCGCGCCCCACCTGGCGTCCCTCCACGTAGACCTGGGCGCCGTTGGAGGCTACGAAATCCATCTGGTCCCTCACCGGGGCGAAGAACTGGCACAGGCGGTCGTAGCGTCGACCCGATGAGGCGGCGAAATGAATTCCACGCTCGCGCAAGGCGACGATGAGCTCGAATGTCTCCGGCGGAACCTCGCCGTGCTCGTCCAGCAACGTGCCGTCCATGTCGGATGCGATCAATTTGATCATGGGCCCTCCCCTTGTTCCGATTCCAGGAAACGCGGATCGGCGGCGCCGCTGCGCACCGCCCCATGAACCATGGTACCCAACGAGCGATACATCCCGCGCCCGCGAAGCGATTCCCATGAGAAGCCCGTACGGCGCGGCGACGCCGAATACCGCATGCCGCGCAACGACGGGCCGGCAGCGACATCGGCCCGCGGGCGGCGGCAGATGCCCCATGCAACGCATGCGAGCCGCGATTCGCAACGGACCGCACGGAGCAAGGACGCGCGCGCTTCCACGGCCTTCTTCGGGTGAAAAAACCGGGCGCCGGCCAACGAGGGCCGACACCCGGTTCGATACGATCTGGCAAGGCGCGCTGGGAACGCCCGCCCCTATCGGATCACTAGGCGAGGCGAGCGAACTTACGCTTGCCAACCTGCAGCACGACGCCGCTCTTGAGCAGGGAGGCATCGATGTTGTAGCTCTTGGGAGCCACGGCCTCGCCGTCGATCTTCACGCCGCCGCCGTCGATGAGGCGACGCGCCTCGCCCGCAGACGGAGCCAGGCCGGCGTCCTTCAGCAGGCCGGCGAGGTACAGCGTGCCGTCCTCGCCCGGGGTGAGATCGAGGGAGATCTCGGCGATGTCCTCGGGGAGCTGGTTCTCCTTGAAGACGCGGTCGAACTCGGCCTCGGCCGCCACGGCGTCCTCGGCGGAGTGGTACGTGGTGATGAGATCGCGGGCCAGAGCGCGCTTGAGCTGGTACGGATCGCCCGTGCCGTCGGCGAGCGACGCCTCGATGGCCTCGACCTCGTCAAGCGTCTTGGAGCTCGCGAGGCGGTAGTACTTGGCGATCATCTCGTCGGGAATCGACATGGTCTTGCCGAACATGTCCGCGGGGGCGTCGGTCAGGCCGATGTAGTTGCCGTAGGACTTGGACATCTTGCGCGTGCCGTCGGTGCCCTCGAGCAGCGGCATGGTGAGCGCGATCTGCGGCTCCATGCCCATCTTCTCCATGAGCTCGCGGCCGGCCAGCAGGTTGAAGAGCTGGTCGGTGCCGCCCATCTCGACATCGGCCTCGATCTTCACCGAGTCGTACGCCTGCATAACGGGATAGAGGAACTCGTGCAGGGCGATGGGGGTCTGGGACTGGTAGCGCTTGGTGAAGTCGTCGCGCTCGAGGATGCGGGCGACGGTGAACTTGGAGGCGACGGCCAGCAGCTCCTTGAGGCCCATGGGGAACATCCAGTCACCGTTGTGGACGATGGTGGTCTTCTCGGGATCCAAGATCTTCATGGCCTGGGAGACGTAGGTCTCGGCGTTGGCCTCGACCTGCTCCTGCGAAAGCTGGGGGCGCGTGGTGTTCTTTCCAGACGGGTCGCCGATGGTGGCGGTGCCGTTGCCGATGATCAGGGTCACGCGATGGCCCAGGTCCTGGAACTGGCGCATCTTGCGCAGCGGGACGGCATGGCCCAGGTGAAGGTCGGGGCTCGTGGGATCGACGCCCAGCTTGATGTTGAGCGGCTGGCCCTTCTCGAGCTTCTTCCTCAGGTCGGCCTCGGGCACGATCTTCGCCGTACCGGAGGTGATGATGCGCATCTGCTCGTCGACTGACAACAATGCTCTGCCCTCCTGCAGAATCGGATAGCACCCTCGCACAGGTTGGTTGTCCATAGCGGTGCTTGAATATGCAATTCTTTTAGTTTACTCGAGTTGGACCGCCTTGGCGCCAGCCATTTTAAAACCAAACCCCGGCCGCAGGCGCAACGAGCCGGCGGCCGGTCGTCCGGCGGCGATACGGGAAGCCGCGCCTACCAGGCGCAGGCGCCCTCGTCCGCCTCGAGGAAGCACGACACCCCGGCCGTAGCCAGCATCGCCACGTCACCGGAGCGATCGAGCGGCTCGGCGTCGTAGATCCGCGTACGGCCGCGCACGTCGACGCGCACGGGCAGGCAGGTGCCGTCGCGCTCGACCAAAAAGCGCTCCGAGCGTCGGCGCGCGCACCCGCCGCACGAGCCCGAGCACGCGCCCTCGGCGGTAAGCAGGCAGTGCTCGGTCACCATGAGCTCCGGAAGCCCGGAGGAAACCACGCCGACGAGGACCCGCCCGGCAGCCGCCCGCGCCAACCCGGCCACCCGATCGACAGCCATGTCGGAGGGCAGCCACACGCGGCGGGCGCCCAGGTCCGCGCAGGCATGCAGGCTCGCGACGTTGGTCACGGGAATCGGAGAGGCGATCTCGAACGCCGCGCCCGCATCGCGGGCGTACGCCACCTGGGTGAGGTTGCGGCACGCCACGGCGCCGGCCGTCGCGCACAGCGAGCGCTGGAACGCCTCGTCGCCGACGCGGGAGACCTCGTCGAGTAGGACCGTCAAGCGGCCCAGCAACGATCCCCATGCCCCGCAGCCCGTCTCGGCGACGGCGAACGCCGGGACAAGGATCTCGGCCCCGCCGGCCTCTAGCAGGGCCGCGGCGCGCTCGGGCGTCTCGACGAGCACCGCCCGCGCAGGCGTGCGGCCCGCGTCCGCGCATGGGCGCGCACCCGCGCGGGCGGCGGAGCCGGAACGGCAAGAGGGCCCCATCCCCTCGGCGCGGGCGGCCGGCGCGGGCGGCGCGGCGTCCTGGACGCCGTCCAGCACCGTCGCGACCGCCGCGTCCGTGCGGGCCAGCACGCCGGCGCTGCGCACCACGTGCACCACGCTGCCGCACGAGACCTTGCGCTTGCAGTGCACGGCGATGCGCGCGCCGGCGGCGGCCGTCACCGGACACGGCACCATGGGCCAGCGCTTCGGCACATCCGGCGCCGCCTCCTCCCCTGGGATATAGCGGATCTCCAGCGTATCGCCCGCCTCGACCGACCGCTCGAGCTCGACCACGACCTCCTCGTAGCGGCGTTCGACCACCACCCCGGCACGCAGGCCCTGGTTGCACGAACGCTCCCAGCTCATAAGGCCCGCGCCCGCGGAGCCGTCCAGGTAATCGGTGGTAAACCCGCGGTTGAAGGAACGGGCGAGCTGCGCCTCGAGCGCGTCGACCTCCACCGGCAGGCCGTCGCGAACCGCGTCCAGGGCCGCGCGGTAGCAGCCCACCACGTTGAAGACGTAATCGGGGTTCTTCATGCGGCCCTCGATCTTGAGGGCGCCCACCCCCGCGTCCACGAGTTGCGGGATATGGCGGATCGACAAGTAGTCGCGCGGGCACAGCAGCAGATCGCCCTCGCGCGCGTCGACGCGGCGCCCCGCGCCGTCCGCGAGCCCGTAGTGCAGGCGGCAGGGCTGCGTGCAGTCGCCACGGTTGGCCGAGCGGCCGCGGCGAAGCGACGAGAACGAGCAGGCCCCCGCATAGCACACGCAGATGGCCCCGTGGCAGAACGCCTCGATCTCGACGCCGGTGACCGCCATGGCCGCGATCTCGTCCACCGAGAGCTCGCGGCCGCAGGTGACACGGGAGACGCTGAGCTCCCGGGTGGCCAGAAGAGCGCCGTCCGAAGCATGCACGCCCGCCTGGGTCGACAGGTGAATCTCGACGTCTCCCAAACGACGGCGCAACTCGGCGATGAGCCCGAGGTCGGCCACGATCAGCGCATCGGCGCCCGCTTCGAGGACATCCGCCGCCAGCGCGACCGCCTCGTCCAGCTCGTCGTCGCGCACGAAGATGTTGAGGGTGACGTACAGGCGCGCGCCGCGGCCATGGCACAGGCCGGCGGCGATGCGCAGCTCATCGAGCGAGAGGTCGGTTGCCGCCGCGCGCGCGTTGAAGGCTCCCGCGCCCGTGTAGACGGCATCGGCGCCGGCGGCGACGGCCGCCGCGAGCGCCTGCAGCGACCCGGCCGGCGCAAGCAACTCCGGTAAACGCACGCCCATGGCAAACCTCCGCTTTCCCGCGCGCCGCATCCCGGGCGCGCCGCTTATCTGAAACTTTCTCGCAGGCTAGGATACACAAGGATTCGAGCAGGCAGGTGCGGTAATCTATAGTATTTGAAGTTCCCTCATGATTCACGGCGCGTCCGCGCGCATGAAACGTACAGGAGGTATCTATGGGTTCTCGTGAGCGGTATAGGCGCGAGCGGTCCAAGACGCATGCACTCCCCATCATCCTGGGCTCCCTGTTCGGGTTTCTCTTGATCTCCGGCATCGCGTTCGGCATCGGCATGATGGGCAATATCAACCGCTGGCTCTCGGACCTTCCCGACTATACGGATGCCAACCAATACTTGGTCAGCGAACCTACCACGGTCCTCGACGCCAACGGCAACGAGATCGCGAGCCTCTACGTCCAGAATCGCGAGAGCATCACATACGACCAGGTGTCCCCCTACGTCATCGAGGGCACCGTCGATACCGAGGACGTCCGCTTCTACGAGCACAACGGCGTCGACCTCGTCGGCATCATGCGCGCCGTCCTCGTGCAGCTGACCGGCGGCTCGGAGGGCGCCTCAACCATCACGCAGCAGCTCGTCCGCAACACCATCCTCTCCGAAGAGCAGTTCGACAACACCATCGAGCGCAAGGTCCGCGAGGCCTTCATTGCCATCAAGATGGAGGAGGTCTACTCCAAAGAGGACATCCTCATGATGTACCTCAACACCATCTACTACGGCCACGGCGCCTACGGCATCCAGGCCGCCGCCAAAACCTATCTGTCCAAGAACGCCGCCGACCTCACCCTTGCCGAGGCCGCCATGCTCGTGGGCCTTCCCAACGCCCCGTCGATGTACGACCCCACGGTCAACCCCGAATACGCCCTCTCGCGCCGCAACCTCGTGCTCGACCGCATGCTTTCGGCAGGCGACATCTCGCAGGAAGAGCACGACGCCGCCCAAGCCGAGCCCATCGAGCTCAACCTGGCCCCGGCCGTCCCCATGAACGGCATCCTGGCCTACCCCTACTTCGTGGACTACGTCAAGTCGCTCCTCCAGGAGGAGTTCTCCACCGACATGATCTTCAAGGGCGGCCTCACCGTGAAGACCACCATCGACCCCACGCTCCAGGCCAAGGCCGAAGAAGCCGCCGTCTCGCGCATGAACGACGCGGGCGCCGATACGCTGGAGGTCGGCATGGTCGTCCTCGACCCCAAGACCGGCTATATCAAGGCCATGGTGGGCGGCAAGGACTACAACGCCAACGAGAGCCACGTCAACCACGCACTCGGTCGCCGCTCCCCCGGCTCGTCCTTCAAGACCTTCACCCTCGCCGCGGCCATCAAGGCCGGCATGAGCCCCAACATCGTGCTCAACTGCTCCTCCCCGCTCAAGGTGTGGGGCAGCGTCTTCCAGAACTACGGAAACCACAACTACGGCTCGCGCACCCTGGCGCAGGCCACCGCCGTCTCGTCGAACACCGGCTTCGTGCAGGTAGCCGAGGCCATTGGCAATAAAGCCATTATCGAAACCTGCCGCGAGCTCGGCATCGACACCAAGAGCGAGCAGGCCAACTTCCAAGACGTCCCCGCGCTTACGCTGGGCACCGCCAGCATCACCCCGCTCGAGATGGCCGAGGCCTACACCGCCTTCGCCAACGGCGGCTACCACCGCGAGGCCGTGGCCATCACCGAGATCACCTCGCGCGACGGCAAGACCCTCTACAAGCACGAGGATGCCCCCAAACAGGTCTTCACCGCAGGCCAGGCAGAGGCGATCACCAACGTGCTCAAGATGGTCATGGTAGGCGGCGGCACCGGCGTGTACGGACGCCCCTCCATCAACCAGCCCATCGCCGGCAAGACCGGTACCGCGGGCACCGCGAGCGAGACCACCGACCTGTGGTTCTGCGGCTACACCCCGCAGCTCGTGTGCTCCATCTGGACGGGCCGCTCGGGCACCAACGCGTCCTTCCGGGGTTTCGGCACGGCCGACCTGCCGCTCCCCATCTTCCGCGCATTCATGAACAGCGCGCTCGCCGGCGTCGAGCGCGAGGAGTTCCCCACCGGCGACGCCCCGCAGTACAAGGCGAACAGCAGCTGGAAGTTCTCCGGCGGTAGCTATACCGAGAAGGACAAGGAAGAGGAGGAGAACGAGGAGAATACAGAGGAGAACGAGGTGACCGAGGGCACCGACACCGTGCCCAACGAGGGCACGTCGGGCGGCACGACGCCTCCCGCGCCCGCACCTTCGCCCAACCCCGCGCCCGATCCGTCTCCCGACCCAAGCCCCAGCCCCTCGCCCGATCCGGCGCCGCAGCCCTCCCCCGACCCGGCTCCCCAGCCGTCTCCGAACCCGTCGCCCGATCCCGCCCCCACGCCAACGCCCACGCCCTAGGCGAACGTCCCGCACCAACGCCGGCATCCTCGCAGATGCCGGCGTTTTTTATACGCATGGCACATCGGAGCGACCGCCGCCCTCGCCTTGGCTTCCCAGTGCCCGAACGCGATCGCGCCGCCCATTACAGTTTGAGCCGTCCGTAAGGGCGGCTCTTTCACCTTCAAGGCATTACGATTGG
>NZ_VOWY01000013.1 GCF_008014645.1 Collinsella sp. BA40 | reverse complement strand
GGAGCCCTCCCTATTTGTCACCATCGAGATGTAAACAACGTCTTGGCACTTAACAGCTAGCGCAGTTTTCCTAGGAGAAAGGACCCGGGCATGGCTTCGCTCGAACAGACGGCGGGGAAGACCCTCGAACAGCGCATCGCGGCGCTCCTGGCTCGTCGGACGGGTACCGTCGAGATGGATTGGCATTGCGTGTTCAAAGCCCGCTACGGCATGCGCGTTGCCTTCGATGCGATTCGCTCGCGCATGGGCGATGGCGTGGTCGTCACGCAGCTGCTCACCTGCTGCACCGCCGTCGACCCCATCCTTGCTGCGGGGCTGACGCCGCTCTATGCCGACATCTCGGCTGACACCGCGTCCATCGACCCTGATCGCCTTGCGTTGCCGGATGATTGCCGTGCCGTCATGCTCCAGCATACGTACGGCATCATCGACGACGCGGCTTCGCGGCGGCTGGTCGAGCGTGCGCACGCCGCGGGCGCGGTGGTGATCGAGGACTGCGCGCATTGCGTCGGTCGCATGGCCGTGGACGAGGAGGGCTACCCGCTCGCCGATATATCGATTCACTCGTTCGGTATCGAAAAGGTGCTCGATACGCTGTTCGGCGGCGCGGTGTGGGTGAACCCCCGTTCCCCGTTCACCGAGGTGGTGGACGAGCTTTCCGCACGTCTCGCCGCGCTGCCCGCGCCGCCCGCCCGCATCGCCTTCGTCGCGCGCGTCAACCGCTTCCAGCTCCGTGTCTTCGGGCATCTGCCGCGCCCGCTGGTGCGCGGCCTGCGCCGCGTGCTTCCCGCCCTCGGACTGTTCGAGCCGGCGGTTTCCGATGACGAGCGTCGCGGACAGCTCCCGTACGATCCCATGCGGCCCTCGCGCTTCGTATGCGAGAAGGCATTGGTGGCGCTCGAGGGCCTCGGCCGCGTCGAGGACGCGCGCGCCGCCGTCGCATCCGTTTATCGAAGCGAGCTGGGCGGCGTTCCCGGCATCGAGATCCCGCAGGCCGCTATCTCCGGAGATACCCAGCCCCTGCTGAAGTTTCCCGTGCTTGCCGCCGATACCGCTACGGCGGATCGCATGGTTTCCGAAGTGTGCCGTGCGGGATACTACACCTCGGCGTGGTACCGCCCCGAGCTGTGCCCTGGCGTGCTGGATAAAGCCGCCTACCGCGTGCCCGAAGATCGTTCGGGACTTGTTGCGAACGACCGCTTCGTGGCGTGCGTGGCCACGCTGCCAACGGATATCGACGTTGCGGGTGCCCATCGCGTCTGCGAGGTCGTGCGGAGCGTGGTCTCTTCATAGAGTCTGCGGTCTGCGGTCCGCGCCGTATCTGCGAGGGGCTTATGATGAGGAGTCCAACAAGAGTAGATAGGGTGAAACGGGGATAGCATGCAGGTTAAAAAGCTCGCACGCGAGGAGTACGAGGCCGCTCTTACGGCGCTCGGTGTCAATGCTCCCGTGGAACAGCTGCCGGTATGGCAGGAGTTCGAGTCCACCATCCCGGGCCGCTCCCCCTGGGGCTTCGTGTCGTTCGAAGATCAAGGCGCTCTCGTTGCCGCGGCGTCGTTCGTGCAGTACGAGACGCATGGGTACCGGTATCTGCGCGCGCATCATGCCCCCGTGTGGGGCCATGAGCCCTCTGCCGCAGAGGAGCACGCCGCTATGGAGGCGCTCGCGTCGTTCGTCCGCGCTGAAGATAAGCGCCAGGTGTTCGCGCGCCTCGCGGTGAAGCACGAGCTCCCCGTCACCCGTCCTTGCCTTTCCACGCTGCCCTACGATATGACCGTGGTCATCGATCTGACGGGCGGCGATGATGAGATCCTCGCCCGCATGAAGCCGCGCGGCCGGCGCGATGTGCGCAAGGCCCTGCGCGAGTGCCAGGTGAGCTTCGCCGACGAGACCGAGCTCGCCACGTCGTCGTTCGACGAGTACTACGAGGTCATGATCGAGACGGCGGCGCGCGACGGCTTCACTCCTGCGCCCTGCGAGGAGTACCGCAACATGCTGCGCATCTTGGGCCCCGAGCACTGCCGCCTGTTCGCCGGCAGGCTCGATGGCCAGGTGATCACCTGGACCTTGGCGACCATCTCGGGTGAGCGCGCCACTCGTTACTACGGCGCCTCCCGATCCGGCTCCGCCCGCGCGCTGGCAACCGACCGCCTCATCTACTTCGAATGCTGCGAGCTCTCGCGAATGGGCTGCACCGAGTACGACCAGATGGGCATCGGCAGCGATTTCCAGCCGGCTACGAAGAGCCTCAATACCTTTAAGACCAAGTTCGCCAAGGATGGCGAGCGCTGCATCGCGCCCGATCGCGACGTGCCCTTCAAGCGAGGCTTCTATAGCGCGCTGCATAAGGTGAAAGACGTCCGCGGCGCCCTGCGTGCCATGAAGAACAAGGAGGACTAGCCATGGCATCCGTACCCCTTCTGAGGCGCGAGGAGGTCTCCGCGCGCTTCGTCCCCGTTGTCCTGGGAGGCGAGATCTTCGCCTATTCGCTGGCGCGCTGCTTCTACGAGGCCTATGCCATCAAGACCGTCGTCCTTTCGGCGGTGGATGTGCAGGTCACCTCGTCCAGCCGTTTCGTCGATTACCGCATCTGCCCCGAGATGGGCCAGGACGACGAGGCCATCGTGGGCCTGCTGGCGCGCATCGGCGAGAAGATCAGGCAGCAGGGGAAGGTGGCGCTCGTCATCGGTAGCGCCGACTGGCACGCGCGCCTGCTCTCCTCCCATAAGGACGAGCTGTCCCGCTGGTTCGCGGTCCCCTACAACGATTTCGAGCTCCTTGACGAGATCACGCAGAAGGAGCGCTTCTACGAACTGTGCGAGGAACTTGGAATCGATTACCCCCGTACCTGGACGTTCAACTGCGCCGATCCTACGGTCACCATCGATGCCGCCTCTTTTACCTATCCGGTTATCGCCAAGCCGTCCAATTCCGCGCGCTACGACCTCATGTCCTTTCCCGGCAAGGAGAAGATCTACGAGGTCCATGCCCCGGAAGACCTCGTGCGCATTTTCAACCTGCTGCGCGATGCGGGTTATGACCGCGAGCTCGTGGTGCAGGATTTCATTCCCGGCGAGGACGATGCCATCCGCACGCTCACGACGTTCTCCGATGCAACGGGCGACGTTCGCGTCGTTTCGGGCGGCCGCGTGGTGGTGCAGGACCATTCACCCCACCTTATCGGCAACCCGCTGTGCATCTTGTCCGAGCGCACGGAGGAGATCATCGACGCCGCCAAGCGCTTCTGCAAGCGGACGGGCTATCGCGGTTTTGCCAACTTCGATATCAAGTACGATGAGCGCGATGGTCGCTATAAGTTCTTCGAGGTCAACACCAGGCCCGGCCGAAACACCTATTACATGGCACTCGGCGGCGTCAACATCGGCAAGGTGCTGGTAGACGAGTATATCCTGGGCGAGCGCATTCCGTATCGCGAGGCATACGACCGCTTCCTGTATACGTGCGTGCCCTCCAAGGTGATTCGTAAAACGGTGCTCGACGAACCGTTGCGCGATGAGGTGCTCGGCATGTACAACGCGGGGCAGGCGAGCTATCCCTATCACAACGCTTCCGACACGCTTAAGCACAAGGTGCTGGCGCGCGCGGTGTATTACAACCAGATCAAGAAGTTCCGCCGCTACGTATGGGACGTGCGCGAGGCCGCTCGCTCGGGCGATGCCTAAGATGCCCGGTCCGCTCCATCACGGCGGCCTTCCGGGGACGTCGCTTCCCGTTGCGCCCTTCGACGAGCGCGCCGCCGCCGATCATGTTTCGGCGGCGGGGGAGGGCGGCCTGCCCTCGCTCGTCGAGCAGGTCGCCCAGGTTCCCACAGATCCAGGCTGCTACCTGTGGAAAGACGCCGCGGGCGAGGTTATCTACGTCGGGAAGGCGAAGAACCTGCGCGCCCGCATGAAGCAGTACGTCACGCTGTCCGATGACCGCGAGAAGATCCCGCTCATGATGCAGCTGGTGGCGAGCTTCGATTACATCGTGGTCGACACCGAGCACGAGGCGCTGGTGCTCGAGCGAAACCTTATCGCTCAGTACCACCCGTATTTCAACGTCGATTACAAAGACGACAAGTCATATCCCTATATTGCCATCACGAAAGGCGATGCGTTTCCCGCTATCAAATACACGCGGGAGCGCCATCGCCCGGATACGCGTTATTTCGGGCCGTATACCGATAGCCGCGCGGCGCGTGAGACCATCGATATCCTGCGCAAGGTCACGCCCATCTGCACGGCGTCGTGCGCCGAATGGAAGCGCGTGAAGCGCCTGCTCGAGAAGAATCCCGCCGACGCGGACCTCCTGGCGCTCGTCTGCGCGCAAAAGGGCCGTCCTTGCTTCGACTACCACGTGGGGCGCGGTCCCGGCGTGTGCGCGGGCGCCATCAGCCAGGAGGACTACGCGCGCAACGTCAAGCGCGTCGAACGCTTCTTGTCGGGACGCCGCAGCGAGGTGATCGGCGACCTCAAGGCCGATATGGCCGAGGCTGCGGAAAGCCTCGATTTCGAGCGCGCCGGACGCATCAAGCGCCGCCTCGAGGTGCTTAACGGTCTTGACGACCGCCAGCAGGTCGTGTTTCCCGCGCAGGTCGACATCGACCTCATCGGGTTCTATCGAGAGGAGACCATCGCGGGCGCTTGCGTGTTCGTGGTGCGCGAGGGCAGGACCCAGCGGACGTGCGAATTCATCCTCGATAAGGGCCAGGACGTCTCCCAAGAGGAGCTCGTTTCAGGTTTCGTGAAGCGTTATTACGATGAGACCTCCGATATCCCATCCGAAGTCGACATTGCATGCGACCTCGAGGATGCGGACCTCATCGGCGCGTGGCTGAGCGAGAAGCGCGGCCGCGTCTGCCATCTTCATCGCCCTCAGCGCGGTGAGAAGCGCCATCTGCTTGAGACATGCGAGCGCAACGCGCGCCATGCGCTTATGCGCTATATGATACGCACGGGCTATGCCGACGACCGTACCAACCAGGCGCTGCTTCAGCTCGAGAGCGCGTTGGCGCTGCCCGCGCCGCCGCTGCGCATCGAGTGCTTCGATATCTCCACCATCCATGGGCGCTTCACGGTGGCGTCGATGGTCGTGTTCACCAACGGAAAGCCCGATAAATCCCAGTATCGTCGCTTCAAGATTCGCGCCGAGCTCGATGAGGCGAACGATTTCGTATCGATGCAGGAGGTCCTGGGTCGACGCTATGCGCCTGAACGTATGGCCGACGAGCGCTTCGGCTCGCGGCCGGACCTGCTTGTGGTCGATGGCGGTAAGCCGCAGCTCACCGCGGCGCTCACCCAGCTGGAGGGCCTGGGGCTCGATATCCCCGTCTGCGGTCTCGCAAAAGCCGACGAGGAGGTGTTCGTGCCCTGGGATGAGACGCCCGTGGTGCTGCCTACGGGGTCTGCATCGCTCTACCTCATCAAGCAGGTGCGCGACGAGGCGCATCGTTTCGCCATCACCTTCCATCGCGAATTGCGCGACAAGGCTATGACCGTCTCGATTCTCGATGAGGTCGAGGGCGTGGGGCCCGTGCGCAAGCGCGCCATCATGAAGCGATTCGGATCCATGAAGCGCCTGCGCGAGGCGAGCGTGGAGGATATCGCCTCCGTTCAGGGGGTCTCCGTGGATGTCGCGCAGGCGGTGTACGACACGCTGCGTTCATAGGGACGACGCGCCGTCTGCCGACTCGTTGTTATCTGGTAGATACCAGTACTTTATCGACTGGTATCTATCGATTGCGCAGATAAAAGCATCATGGCGGATTGCATGACCATCGAGGATATTCGTCGCGCCGTGGAGATCGGCTTCGATCTCGTCTCAACGACGCTCTCCCACAACAAGTCCGCGATCGAGACGACGCTCGACGAGGGCCCCGACCTGCCGCTGCTTCGCCAGGCGACCGCCGAGTTCCCCGGCCTGCCCATCATCTGCGAGGGCCACGTCCATACGCCCGTCGAGGGCCGCGCCGCTATCGACGCGGGCGCTTGGGCCGTCGTCGTGGGCACCGCGATCACGCATCCCACGAGCCTGACCAGCTGGTTCAAGGCGGCGTTCGATTAGGGAGCCTCTCGTGCACTCGCTTTGATGCCTGTGGGCGTCCGAACGGCAGTCGTTCGGACGCCCATTTTTTTACCCAGCTTCCGGGGGCGGGGCGCCTCGGGTTGTGTCTCCCTCGCGAGGGTTGGGTCATCGCCGGGTCTATGCGGGTATACTTGAAGGCTAAAAGCTTCGTCTGAAGGAGGCCCGCATGACGGAACGCTCCGACATCACATCCGCCGAGCTCGCCGACCGCGTGCCCGACATCGTCATCATCACCGGCATGTCCGGCTCCGGTCGCACGCAGGCCATGCACGTGTTCGAGGACATGGGGTATTTTTGCATCGACAACCTGCCACCCAGCCTCATACTGCAGCTTGCGCAGCTCATCGGCATCAACACCGGTGTGGGCCGCCATCTGTGCGTGACGAGCGACTTGCGTTCCCAAGGCCTGTTCGACGAGCTGCTCGACACCATCCAGACGCTCAACGAGCACGAGATGACCTGCAAGGTGCTCTTCCTGGAGGCCTCTGACGAGGTGCTCATCCGTCGCTATAGCGAGAACCGCCGGCGTCACCCGCTGGCGCAGCGCGGGGACACCACGGCCGATGCGATCCAGCGCGAGCGCGTCGCTTTGGGGAGCATCCGCGATCGCGCCGACATGGTCATCGATACGAGCCGCATGCGCACGGCGACGCTTCGCAAGCGCCTGCGCAGCGCGTTCTCCGAGCTGGCGGATCAACAGCTCATGGACGTTCACGTCTTCTCCTTCGGCTTCAAGCACGGCATGCCCGTTGAGGCCGACCTCATGATCGACGTTCGCTTCCTGCCCAATCCCTTCTACGATCCCGAGATGCGCACGCTGACGGGCCTTGACGCCAAGGTGGCTGATTTCGTCATCGAGCATCCCAAGACGCAGGAGTTCCTGGACGCCTGGTTCAAGCTCCTCGACGCCGTCATGCCGGGATACGTCGCCGAGGGCAAGCCACAGCTCTCCATCGCTATCGGCTGCACGGGCGGGCAGCATCGCAGCGTTGCGATTGCCGAGGCGACCGCGCGCCATCTGGAGCGGCAGCAATATCACGTGAACATCTCCCATCGCGATCTCGCGAAGGCTAATATCAGGAGCTAGTGCATCCATGCCAGCAACGTTCAACGCGGTCTCCATCGGTGGCGGCACCGGGCAGCCGCAGCTTATTCGCGCGCTTCGATTGATGGGCGCCCATATCGACTCCGTGGTGGCCATGGCCGACGATGGCGGTTCCACGGGTTTTTTGCGCGAGCGCGAGCACGTGGTTCCGCCGGGTGACGTGCGCAAATGCCTGTCGGCCCTGGCGCGCGACCCCGAGTCGACGCTTGCACGGGCGTTCGCCCATCGTTTCCGGTCCATCGACGACCATGCGCTTGGAAACCTCATTCTCGTCGCGCTGGCCAAGGAGTCCGGTTCCTTTATCGAGGCTACGCGCACCTGCGAGGAGCTGCTGGGCTGCGTCGGCCGCGTGCACCCCTCGACGCTCGAGTTCATAAGTCTTTCGGGTTCCACCGTCGATGGCGACGAGGTGCACGGCCAGGCTCAGATCAGCTACGGCACACGTGCGTTTCGGCGCGTCTGGCTCGATCAAGGCGAGGTTACCGCCAACGAGGACGCTGTTCGCTCGATCCTCGACGCGGACCTCGTAGTACTGGGTCCCGGATCCCTGTTCACGTCCATCATGCCCAACATCTTGGTGCACGATATTCGCGAAGCGCTGGTCCGAACCAAGGCGAAGCGCGTGTTCGTCTGCCCCAAGATCGATTCGCTCGGCGAGACGAGCGGGATGAGCGCGGCCGATCATGTGCGCGTGCTGTTGGATGAGGGGCTCGAGGGCGCGCTCGATGCGGTGCTGGTCCATCGGGCGGAAACGGCCGAGCAGGTGTATCCGTACGAGCCCCGCGCGTGGAAGCGGGAGGCCCGTAAGAGCCTCGTCGGACCCGGGCCGAACGGGGAGGGTATCGTCACCGCCCGCCAGATCGAGCGGGCTAAAGATGCTCCGTTCGGTCCCATTCGGGCCGATGACGACGATCTGCGTTGGCTGCGCCGGATGGTGCCCCGCGTGATCGTCCGCGATTTCACGGGGACCGCCATGCCGGCCGCCCACGATGTGCAGCTGCTTGCGCGAGCTCTGGAGGAGGTGCTTGCATAGATGTCGTTCAGCGCAGAGGTTCGCGACGAGCTGTCACGGCAGGAGCCCGCGTGCGAATACTGCGACCTCGCTACGCTAGCCGCCCTCGCTCGTGTCTGCGGAACCCTGTCCCTTGCGGGGTCGGGCCGGTATAGGCTGCAAATCGCCACCGAGACGGGCGCCGTCGCTCGCACGATGATAGGCCTCACCCATAAGATCTTGAAGCTCAAGACCGAGTTCACGGTGCGCCGTTCCGTACTTCATAAGGTGCGCAACTATCTTATCGCGCTGCCCGATCAGCCGGACCTCGCCAAGGCTTTGGTGCTGCTTGGCATTCTCGACCGCCAAGGCAACCTGGTGCGCGGGGTGCCCCATCATGTTGTGGCGCGTCCATGCTGCAAGCTCGCCTATATTCGCGGCGCGCTGATCGCCGGCGGATTCATAGCCGATCCCCGGGGCGATTTCCATCTCGAGATCGCCGTGCAGGGCGAGGAGTTCGCTCGTGCCCTGGCGGACCTGATCGGCAGCTTGGGCGTGCCCGCGCGCGTGAACGCGCGCCGTGGGGCCTTCGCCGTCTACATCAAGAGCGCCGAGGACATCAAGCGCTTGCTGGAGACGGTGGGCGCTAGCCGTTCGGTTGCCGAGATAGACGAAGCCCGTGCGGTCAAGTCCGTGAAAAACGATGTGAACCGACGGGTGAACGCGGAGCTGGCCAACCAGACGCGAAGCGCCGGAGCGGCCCAGCGGCAGCTCGAGCTGATCGCCGAGCTTGAAGCGCGGGGTTTGCGCGACGGTCTGCCACAAGCTTTGGAGGATTTTTGTCGGCTTCGTGAAGCCCATCCCGACTTGTCGCTGCGCGATCTGGGGGAGCTCGCCGATCCTCCGCTATCCAAGTCGGCGCTCTATCATAGGGTGCTTCGCTTGGAAAAGCTGCTTGATTCATAGAAAACCATGCGGGGGAGAGCGAAGCTTAAAGCGTTTCAATATGCCATTATCCTGCTGCTTTGAAACGTTTTTAATTACTCCATCGTTCGAAAGTTTCCAATTCCGTCCATTTCCCCTTGAAAAAAAGGTATATTTGGTGAGTGGTTAGTTTGTGGGTCTCAACGGCAGACAAGGAGTCTGCGGGGACCTAACGAAAGGAGACACAATGGCAGTAAAGGTTGCTATTAACGGCTTTGGTCGTATCGGCCGTCTGGCTTTCCGTCAGATGTTCGGTCACGAGGGCTCCGAGATCGTTGCCATCAACGACCTCACCTCTCCCGACATGCTGGCGTACCTGCTGAAGTACGACTCCACGCAGGGCAACTACAGCCGTGATCACAAGGTCGAGGCTACCGAGGACGCCATCATCGTCGACGGCAAGGAGATCAAGATCTACGCCGAGGCCGACGCCAACAACCTGCCCTGGGGCGACCTCGATGTCGACGTCGTGCTCGAGTGCACCGGTTTCTACACCTCCAAGGCCAAGGCCCAGGCTCACATCAACGCCGGCGCCAAGAAGGTCGTCATCTCCGCTCCCGCGGGCAACGATCTGCCCACCATCGTCTACAACGTGAACCACGAGGAGCTCACCGCTGAGGACGACATCATCTCCGCTGCTTCCTGCACCACCAACTGCCTCGCCCCGATGGCCAAGGGTCTCAACGACTTCGCTCCCATCGTGTCCGGCATCATGACCACCATCCACGCCTGGACCGGCGACCAGATGGCTCTCGACGGCCCGCAGCGCAAGGGCGACAAGCGTCGCTCCCGCGCCTGCGCTGTCAACATCGTCCCCAACTCCACCGGTGCCGCCAAGGCCATCGGCCTGGTTCTCCCCGAGCTCAACGGCAAGCTGATCGGTGCCGCCCAGCGCGTCCCGACGCCCACCGGCTCCCTCACCAACCTCTACGCCGTTGTCGATAAGGTCGTCACCAAGGACGAGGTCAACGCTGCTATGAAGGCTTACGCCGAGACCATCTCCGAGACCTTCGGCTACAACGAGGACGAGATCGTCTCCACCGACATCATCGGTGAGACCCACGGCTCCATCTTCGACGCCACCCAGACCATGTGCTCCGATCTGGGCAACGGCCAGACCCTGGTTCAGGTTGTTTCTTGGTACGACAACGAGAACTCCTACACCTCCCAGATGGTCCGCACCATCAAGTACTTCGAGAAGTTCGTCGCCTAAGATATCGATGGCTTCCATTTTCGCTTGATAAGCGTCTAAGAGGGGCGCGGCCTCAAGGCTTCCAGCCCGGGGTCGCGCCCTTTTTATATCGTGTTGCACGTCCTGCAACCGCATTCGAATGAAAGGTAGATGTTCATGGCTTTCACCAAGAAGACCGTTCGCGACATCGACGTCGACGGCAAGCGCGTTCTCGTTCGCGTCGACTTCAACGTGCCCATCAAGGATGGCGTCGTCGGCGACACCACCCGTATCAAGGCTGCGCTGCCCACCATCAACTACCTGGTTGAGCACAACGCCCGCGTCATTCTCATGAGCCACCTCGGCCGTCCCGACGGCACCGGCTTCCAGCCCGAGTTCTCCCTCGAGCCCGTGGCCGCCAAGCTCGCCGAGCTGTCCGGCCTCGATGTGACCTTCGTCGCCGATACCTACGGTGACGAGGCTGCGGCCGCCGTCGAGGCTCTCGAGCCGGGTCGCGTCCTCGTTCTCGAGAACGTCCGCTTCGATAAGCGCGAGAAGAAGAACGACCCCGAGATCGCCAAGACCCTCGCTTCCTACGGCGACGTCTTCGTGCTCGACGCCTTCGGCACCGCTCACCGCGCCCAGGGTTCCGTTGTGGGCCCCGCCGCCTACCTGCCCGCCGTCGCCGGCTTCCTGCTCGAGAAGGAGGTCGATACCCTCACCGGTATCTTCGCCGACCCCGAGCGTCCGCTCGTCGCCATCGTCGGCGGCTCCAAGGTCTCCTCTAAGATCGGTGTCCTCGATCACCTGATCGACTCCGCCGACACCCTCATCATCGGTGGCGGCATGGCCTACACCTTCTTCCTCGCCCAGGGCATGTCCGTGGGTCAGTCCCTCAAGGAGGAGGACTGGGTCGAGCGCGCCGGCGAGATGCTGAAGAAGGCCGAGGAGAAGGGCGTCAAGATCCTGCTCCCCATCGACAACCGCGTTGCCGATCACTTCGGCGAGGATGCCGTCCCCGAGGTCGTGGCCTCCAACGCCATCCCCGATGACCGCGAGGGCATGGACATCGGCCCCGAGACCGAGAAGCTCTACGCCGAGGCCATCAAGGGCGCCAAGACCGTCTTCTGGAACGGCCCCATGGGCGTCTTCGAGTTCGACAACTTCGCTCACGGTACCCAGGCTATCGCCGAGGCCGTTGCTGAGGCCGATTGCACCTCCATCATCGGCGGCGGCGATTCCGTCGCAGCTGTGAACAAGTTCAACCTGGGCGACAAGATGAGCTGGATCTCCACCGGCGGTGGCGCTTCCATGGAGCTCGTCGAGGGCAAGCCCCTTCCCGGAGTGGAGGCTCTCAATGACGCAGAATAACCGTACCCTGCTCATCGCAGGCAACTGGAAGATGAACAACGACGTCCAGGCCGCGGCCACGCTGGCCGACGAGCTCGTCGCCGCCCTCGACGGCGTCGACAATGGCGTCGAGGTCCTCGTCTGCCCGCCCACCATCGACCTCACCACGGTTGCCGCGAAGCTCGATGGCTCCGCCGTCAAGCTGGGCGCTCAGAACTGCTACTGGGAGGCGTCCGGTGCCTACACCGGTGAGTCCTCCTGCGGCATGCTCAAGTCCGCTGGCTGCACCTATTGCATCATCGGCCACTCCGAGCGTCGCGATTACTTCCATGAGTCCGACGAGGACCAGAACAAGAAGGCCAAGGCGCTCGTCGCCGCGGGCCTCGTTCCCGTCTTCTGCTGCGGCGAGCCCCTTGAGGTTCGCGAGGCCGGCACCTATGTCGAGCACGTCGTCGCACAGGTTAAGGCTGGTCTCGAGGGTCTCGAGATCACCGATCCCGCCCAGCTTGTCGTCGCGTATGAGCCCATCTGGGCCATCGGCACCGGCATGACCGCCACCGCCGACGACGCTCAGGAGGTCTGCGCCGCTGTCCGCGAGGCCCTCGTCGACCTCTTCGGCGCCGAGCTCGCCTCCGGTATCCGCGTGCTGTACGGCGGCTCCGCCAAGCCCGGCAACATCGCCGAGCTCACCGCCAAGCCCGACGTCGACGGCGCCCTCGTGGGCGGCGCGTCGCTGTCCGCCGCGGACTTCTCCTCCATGGTCGTCAAGGCTGCGGAGTAGTACCCGTTTCGTTATCGGGCCGCGGCGCCTCGCGCGCTGCGGCCCATTCTTTTGTATAGGGAGAATCACATATGGCTAACCGCCACCTTCCTGCTCTTCTCGTCATCATGGATGGCTTCGGCCTGGCGCCCGAGGGCTCTGATAACGCCGTGAGCGCTGCCAACACGCCGTTCATCGACGAGCTGTACGCGAAGTATCCGCACACCACCCTCGGCGCCTCCGGCGAGGATGTCGGCCTGCCCGACGGCCAGATGGGCAACTCCGAGGTCGGACATCTCAATATCGGTGCCGGCCGCATCGTCTTCCAGGAGCTGTCGCGCATCAACAACGCCATCAAGGACGGCTCGCTCAAGGAGAACGAGGTCTTCGTCCGCACGATGGACGACTGCGCTTCCAATGGGAAGACCCTGCACCTCATGGGCCTTATGAGCCCGGGCGGCGTTCACTCCATGCAGTCCCACTGCGAGGCGCTCGTCTCCATGGCCGCGGAGCGCGGCGTGAAGACCGTTCGCGTGCACTGCTTCATGGACGGCCGCGACGTCGATCCACAGTCCGGTGCCGGCTATGTTGCCGAGCTCGTTGACTTCCTGTCCAAGGTTTCCTCCGAAACCGGCTGCGATGCCCGCGTGGCTACGGTCGAGGGTCGCTACTGGGCCATGGACCGCGATAACCGCTGGGAGCGCATCCAGCTCGCTTACGACGTCCTCACCAAGGGCTCCGATGCCGAGGCCGATCCCGTCGAGGGCATCAAGGCCTTCTACGAGAAGGATCCGCGCGGCGACGAGTTCGTCGACCCGTTCGTCTGCCACAACGAGGGCATGGCCGACGGCGACGCCGTCATCTTCTTCAACTTCCGCCCCGATCGCGCCCGTCAGATGACCCGCGCGTTCACGGAGGAAGGCTTCGACGGCTTCGATCGCGAGGTCGTTCCCGCGCTGTCGCACTTCGTCACCATGACCGAGTACGATCCGTCCTTCAACGTCGAGGTCGCGTTCCCCAAGACGTTCCCCGAGAACGTCCTGGCCGACGTCATCGCCGCTAACGGTCTCAAGCAGCTTCACACCGCCGAGACCGAGAAGTACGCGCACGTCACGTTCTTCATGAACGGCGGCATCGAGGAGCCCAAGGAGGGCGAGGAGCGCGTGCTCGTGGCTTCGCCCAAGGTCGCTACCTACGACCTCAAGCCCGAGATGAGTGCTCCCGAGGTGACCGAGAAGCTCGTCACCGCTATCAACGAGGACCGTGCCGATTTCTATATCGTGAACTTCGCCAACTGCGACATGGTCGGTCACACGGGTGTCTTCGACGCAGCCGTCAAGGCTGTCGAGGCCGTTGACCATGCACTGTCCCAGGTCATCCCGGCGATCCAGGCCAAGGGCGGTTTCGCCCTCATCACGGCCGACCACGGTAACGCCGACCACATGTTCGACGAGGTGGATGGCGAGAAGAAGCCGTTCACGGCCCACACCACCAACCGCGTTCCGTTCATCATCGTGAGCGATACCGCAAAGCTCGTGGGAATCGAGGATGGTCGTCTGTCCGACATCGCGCCCACCATGCTTTCCATGGCCGGCCTCGAGCCCAGCGCCGAGATGACGGGCCGCGCGCTCGCCGTCGAGGAGTAGGCTGGATCGACTGCGCGCCTACATGACGCCGAACCGCCCGTTCGCCTGGTGCTGACGGGCGGTTTTTCAATCCGGGATGCACGAGTCGTAGACGGCTGTACTGAAGAGTGCTACGATAATGTGCTGTCTTTTGAATCTCGTGAAGGAGTTACTCGTGGGTCCACTTCAAATCGCGCTGTTCGCCGTCTGGGCGCTCTCTGGTCTGTTTCTTATCGCGCTCGTCCTTATGCATTCTGGTAAGGGCACCGGTGTTTCCGACATGATCGCGAGCTCGCTGTACAATTCCAGCGCTGCTACCGGTGTTATGGAGCAGAACCTCGATAAGCTCACGGTTATCGTGGCCGTCGTGTTCTCCATCTCCGTGGTCCTGTGCATGTTCTTCTTCCCGCAGGGAATCGTGGGCCTGTAAGACGTCGCGCAACTTGGTCGACCGACCCCGTCCTCGAATCGAGGGCGGGGTTTTTGTTTGCCTGCGCGCCCATGAACGCATGCCGACACCTGCGATCGACCGGTTGATCGCGGCTGTATCGACCGTGTCGCGCCGCAATATTCGTAAGCTGTCGAATGGATGAAGCGATTGCAGCCGTTCACGGTCCCAATCAATCCGTTCGCCGACGGTGAATATTTCCAATTTATTTCAGATATATGAACGAGGGAGGGCGGCCTGAGGAGCGGTGGTTCGCACGCCTGTGTATCCATTTGATTTCCTCCCAGCTCTACGCATTGTTTTGCTAAAACTCCGAAGTCCAATGCAGCAACCACTGTCACCAAATAAAGAAAATCCTTGCTGTTAATCAAAATCTCCAACTATTTATGCAAAAAATACGGTAAGGTTATAAACTATCAACTGGTACCGCAACAGCCTGGGTACCGTGTTTGATTGCTCGACGCAGCGCATCGCACGTCACCTGATCGGGGAGGAGCGCTGCATCGTTACAGCTTTCTATTAAAGGAGGATGGCATGGCTGAAATGAAGAACGAATTCCACCAGCCGGTGGTTGGTCGTCGCGCATTTGTTGGCGGTACCCTTGCTGCTAGCTCCCTCGCGTTCCTCGCCGCTTGCGGCAAGAAGGACGCTCCTGCTGCTGGCAGCGCCGACGCTGCTGCTGAGGGCGTTACCCTCAACTTCTCCATCAACAACCCGGTCTGCATCGATCCCTACAACGTCCAGGAGGACCAGGGTACGCAGGTCGAGTTCCAGCTGTTCGACTCCCTTATGAAGTATGACTTCAAGGCCGAGGACCTCAAGCCGCTGGCTTGCGAGTCCTTCGAGGCTTCCGAGGACGCCACCAAGTTCACCTTCCACCTCATCGAGGGCGCTAAGTTCCACAACGGCGACCCCGTCACCTCTGCCGACTTCAAGCGCGGCTGGACCCGTCTCGTCAGCCCCAAGAGCGCCATCCAGGTCGACCGCGGCCCCTCGCAGATCGCCTACCACCTGTCCCAGGTCAAGGGCTACGACGAGCTTGCTGCTGGCGACGCTGACGATTTCGCCGGTCTTAGCTGCCCCGATGACCTCACCTTCGTGGTCGAGCTCTCCGCTGCATACGCCGACTTCCCCTATGTCTGCTCCCACCCCGCACTCGCTCCTGTTCCGGCTGCTGCCGACGAGGATGCGAACGCCTTCTACCTCGCTCCCATCGGCAACGGTGCCTTCATGATGAAGCCCGGTACCAAGTGGGAGGACGGTCAGTACATCGACCTCGTCCGCTTTGACGATTACTATGGCGACAAGGCCGTCGTCGACGGTATCCACTTCGGCATCCAGAAGGATATCGAGACCTCCTACAAGGAGTTCCAGGCTGGTAACTTCGACGTTGCCGACGTTCCCACCGCCCAGATCGACGCCTGCAAGGCCGAGGCCGGCGAGTCCAAGGACGGCTACACCATGAGCGAGGGCGGCCGTATGCTGCTCGGCTCCGAGCCCTCCACCTACTATCTGGTCTGCAACACCACGGTTGAGCCCTTCAACAACGCCGACTTCCGCAAGGGCGTCTCCATGGCCATCAACCGCGAGGCTATCTGCAAGTCCATCTTCAAGGGTACCCGTACCCCTGCCGACGGCATCGTTCCTCCGGGCATGGACGGCTACCGCGAGGGCGCATGGGAGTTCGCGGCTTACGACGTCGATAAGGCTAACGAGTTCCTGGACAAGGTTGCTCCGATGAACGGTGATTCCCGTGGTATCGAGATGGTCCTGTCCTACAACCAGGACGGTGGCCACAAGGAGATCATGGAGTCCGTGATCGGCGACCTCGCCAGGGTCGGCATCACCGTCACCTCCGATACCCCCGAGTGGTCTGCGCTCCTTTCCAAGTACGATAACATGGACTTCCAGATCGGCCGCCTCGGCTGGGTTGCCGACTATCCGATCATGGATAACTTCCTGTATCCGCTGTTCCACTCCGATTCCCTGGGTGGCGACAACAAGTCCGGTTACAGCAACCCCGAGGTCGACAAGCTCATCGAGGAGGCTCGCACCATCGTGGACGACACCCAGCGCGTTGCAAAGATGCAGGAGGCCGACGCCATCATCGGTGCTGACCTGCCCGTCATCCCGCTGATGTTCTACACCCACACCCTGGTTGGTTCCAGCCGCGTGAAGAACCTCTACATCGACCCGCAGAAGAAGGCTTACCTGGCGCGCGCCGAGCTTACCGCGTAAATTACGTCGATTGTCGCAAACAGGTGTCAACTTAGGCTATACTGTTAATTTACAAAAACGGGATGCCGATTCTCGCGTCGGCATCCCATTTTGTGTGATATCAAACGGTTAGGGCGTAGATATCACTGTTGGAAGTCCCTACGACAGGGGAGAGATCGTTTTTATGGGAAAATATATCCTCAAGCGAGTGCTCCAGTTCATCCCGGTCTTCTTCGGCGTGACGCTTATTCTGTTCGCGCTGCAGAATATCGTGCCGGGTGACCCGATCAAGCTGATCGGTGGTGGCGGTAAGGCCATGACTCCCGAAGCGGAGCTCAACCTGCGCATCCGTTACAACTTGGTCCAGGTCGATGAGAACGGCCATGCTGTCCTCGACGAGAACGGCGATCCTATGCCCGTTCCGCTGATGGATCAGTACGTCACCTATATCACCAACCTGTTCCAGGGTGATCTGGGCGAGTCCTATCAGCGCAAGATGCCGGTTACGGAGATCTTGGCTAATAAGTATCCCTATACCATCAAGCTTGCCGCGTGCGCGATCGTGCTCGAGGCGATTATGGGTATCGGCGCTGGTATCATCTCCGCGGTTAAGAGGTATTCGTTCTGGGATATTCTCGTAACGCTCTCCACCTCCGTGCTCGTTGCCGTCCCCGCCTTCTGGCTGGGCATGTTGCTGCAGCTCATCTTCGGTGTTTGGATGAAGGAGTGGACCGGCGGCGCGTTCTCGCTGCCCATCTCCGGTGCCGGCGGTGCTGCCTCGCAGTACCAGGACTGGATTCACTATATTCTGCCTTCCATCACGCTCGCGTCCGTCTCCACGGCGTACGCTGCGCGTATCATGCGTTCGCAGCTCCTCGATGTTATGAATCAGGACTACATTCGCACCGCTAAGGCCAAGGGCCTGTCCAACCGCGCCATCATCTGGCGTCATGCGCTCAAGAACGCACTTATCCCGGTCGTTACCTATATCGGTGTCGACTTCGGTGCGATGCTCGCCGGCGCGATCCTTACCGAGACGGTCTTCAACTGGCCTGGTGTTGGTTATGAGATCTATCGTGCCATCACGCAGCGCGACTGGCCCATCGTTATGGGTGGCGTCACCGTCGTTGTCGTCGTCGTTATGGTTATTAACCTGCTCGTAGATATCAGCTACGCATTCTTGGATCCGCGCATCCGCTATGGCGCGCCCAAGGATAAGTCGTAGGGGAGGGTTGGCATGCTAGAACCGAGTCCTACTCAGCGCGCCGGCATGGCCGCAACTGCGGATACCAAGGGTGTCAAGAAGCCCGAGGAGAAATCCCGCACCCTGTGGGGCGACGCCTTCAAGCGTCTCCGCAAAAACAAGTTGGCCGTTTTCGCGGTCATCTGGATCATCTTCATCGCTCTCGTCGCCATCACGGCGGACCTGTGGGCAGAGCCCTGGCTGGGTTCCCCGACGGCTTCCGACTCCGTGGCCATGGCCACCACGTCGCTCCTGCCTCCTTCGGCTGAGCATCCGTTCGGCACCGACCCGCTGGGTCGCGATATCCTTGTTCGCGTGATCTACGGTGCCCGCGTCTCGCTGTCCGTCGGTATCATGGCTACCGCCATCTCCACCGCGATCGGCTTGGTCCTCGGCGCCGTGGCTGCTTTCTACGGCGGCATCTGGGACACCATCATCATGCGTCTCGCCGACGTGTTCCTGGCGTTCCCGTACATCCTGTTCGTCGTTGCCATGATCGCCGTCATCGGTCAGAGCCTCACGAACGTGTTCATCGCCATCGGTATCCTTGGTTGGCCGAGCATCGCCCGCGTGTTCCGTTCGGCGATCCTCACCGTAAAGGAGAACGACTACGTCGATGCGGCTCGTGCCATGGGCGCTTCCGATGCTCGCATCATCGCACGTCACATCTTCCCGAACTCCGTTGCCTCCATCGTCGTGTACGCGACGATGAACATCGGCGGCGCCATCCTGACCGAGTCCTCCTTGTCGTTCCTCGGCATGGGCGTCGTTCCGCCCACGCCGTCGTGGGGCTCTATGATTCAGGCTGGTCAGGCGTACCTGCAGACTGCTCCGTGGATGATGATCATGCCCGGTCTGGCGATCCTCTCCACCGTGCTTGCGTTCACCCTGCTCGGTGACGGTCTGCGCGATGCTCTCGACGTGAAGATGAAGGATGCGTAAATCCATGAAGAAGAACGCTAACAAGAACTACGTCGACCTGAAGACGCAGCCGATCCCCGAGGGTCAGCACCTGCTCGAGGTCGATAACCTCAAGATGTACTTCCACACCGAGGACGGTATCGTCCACGCTGTCGACGGCGTATCGTATACGCTGGATCGTGGCGAGACCCTTGGCGTCGTCGGCGAGTCCGGCTCCGGTAAGTCTGTGACCGCCATGACCATCATGGGCCTTATCTCCATGCCTCCTGGCAAGATCGAAGGCGGTCGCGTCCTGTATCGCGGTCACTCGCTGCTCGATATGTCGGAAGAGGAGATGCAGCACATCCGTGGCAACGACATCGCCATGATCTTCCAGGACCCCATGACCTCGCTCAACCCGGTCTACAAGATCGGTAAGCAGGTTGGCGAGGGCCTTCGCCTGCATCGCGGCTATTCCAAGCAGGAAGCGCTCCAGCGCGCTACCGAGCTGCTCGACCTCGTCGGTATCCCCGAGCCCGAGAAGCGCGTCAACGAGTATCCGCACCAGTTCTCCGGCGGTATGCGTCAGCGCGTCATGATCGCCATGGCCCTTGCGTGCGACCCCGATATCCTCATCGCTGACGAGCCTACCACCGCACTGGACGTTACCATCCAGGCGCAGATCATCGAGCTCATGCAGGAGATGCAGGAGAAGAACGGCAACGCCATCGTCATGATCACCCATGACCTGGGCGTCGTCGCCGATATCGCCGATAAGATCATGGTCATGTACGCCGGCCGTCCGGTCGAGTTCGGTACTGCCGACGAGATTTTCTACGATAGCCGTCATCCCTATACGTGGGGCTTGATCCGCTCGATTCCCGAGCAGGCTATCGACGAGAAGAAGCCGCTTACGCCGATTCACGGCAACCCGCCGTCCCTCATGAACCTTCCCGCTGGCTGCCCCTTCGCTCCGCGTTGCCCGTACGCTCAGGATATCTGCCACGAGAAGCTTCCCGAGCAAGTTACCACCGAGACGGGTCACTATTCCGCCTGCCACTTCGCCGGCGATATGGACTTCGTCAAGAAGAACGCTCCGAATACCTCTCGCTCGCGTGGCAAGATCGCTACCGGCACTCCTGACGTCCTCGACCCTTCCGTGATTGGAGGTAGGGCTTAATGGCCGATAAGACCCCGCTGCTCAAAGTCGAGCACCTGTGCAAGGAATTTCCCGCTGAGTCCGGTACCTTCGGCGGCCGTTTCGCTAAGCGTTTCGTCTCCGCTGTGAACGACGTTTCGTTCGAGATCTATCCTGGCGAGACCTTCGGCCTGGTTGGCGAGTCTGGTTGCGGCAAGTCTACGACTGGTCGTACCATCATGCACCTCACGTCGCCCACTTCGGGCAAGGTGTACTTCCAGGGCCGTGATATCTCCGAGATGAGCAAGAAGGAGCTCAAGGAGATGCGCCGCGATATGCAGTTCATCTTCCAGGATCCTTATGCGTCGCTGAATCCGCGCATGACGATCGGCGAGATCGTCTCCGAGCCCATGACCATCCATGGTATCGGCACCAAGGAGGAGCGCATCGAGCGCGTTCGCGAGTTGCTGCAGGTCGTCGGCCTCAATCCCGAGCACATCAATCGCTATCCGCATGAGTTCTCCGGCGGCCAGCGTCAGCGTGTCGGCATCGCCCGTGCCTTCATCCTTCGTCCGAAGCTTATCATCTGCGATGAGCCCGTATCCGCTCTCGACGTTTCGATCCAGGCTCAGGTCCTTAACCTGCTGAAGGAGCTTCAGGACAAGTACGGCACCGCGTATCTGTTTATCGCGCACGATCTTTCGGTCGTCCAGCACATCTCCGATCGCGTAGCCGTTATGTATCTCGGTAAGATGGTCGAGCTTTCTGACTGGAAGACGCTCTACACCGAGCCTCATCATCCGTATACGCAGTCTCTGCTGTCTGCTGTTCCGGTTCCCGATCCCGATATCCAGAAGACGCGTAAGCGCATTATTCTGGCCGGTGACCCGCCGTCGCCCATCGATCCGCCCTCGGGCTGCCGCTTCCACACCCGCTGCCCCATGGCACAGGACATCTGCAGCAAGGAGATCCCCGGCTTCGATGAGGTCGCTTCCGGGCACTACTGTGCATGCCACTTCGCCAAGCCGTTCCCCATCAAGGAGAGCCATATCAACCTGTAAGGGTTTTGACGGCAACGCCGACTACTCGGTTCGTACCTGGCGCGTCTCTTCGGAGGCGCGCCTATTTTTATGCGTATCGCACGAAAGGGCATGCCGATTCTTGTTAATCAGGCGCGATCGGCGGGGAAGTGGTGTTGGAGTGTTGGGCCATCTTTGCACTTATTGCATTATCTACCTGCGATAGTGCTGAATGAATCGGTGTGCGATCGACTTCGGGAAAACTTTCTCAAATATTTTTAAAATTGTACTTGCACAAAGCTGGGAACGTAGGTTATTATCTTCCTTGTTGCGAGCGAGAGAGCAAACGACCGCGAGCAACCGAATCGTCGGAGTGGCGGAATTGGCAGACGCGCTAGCTTGAGGTGCTAGTGACCATTTCTCGGTCATGCGGGTTCAAGTCCCGCCTCCGACACCATCGAATAGTAACGCGGACTTTCGGGTCCGCGTTTTTCGTATAACTACGCATCATGGCTTCTTTCGCTGTATCCTATCTACCTACCGAACCATCGTGGATCGAAGGGGCAGCAATGGAGGCCATCGCAACCGAAGAGTATCCCAATCTCGCTCGTCTGGTTGAAATTACGAACGATGCCGTCGCGCTTTGTCATCGCGATGGTACGGTGCTGCATGTTAACAAGCAGTTCCTACGTCTTATTTCGAGTCCGCGTGATCTCGTGATCGATTGCGATATCAAAGACATTCTCTTTAGCGAGACCTTCGAGCGCGCCGCGGGCCATAAGCTGCCCTTTACCGTCGACGGCGTCGATAACACGCTCATGCTGAAACTGTTCGATGGTTCCTTCATTCCGGTGACTGTTCGCTCGCTATTGCTCAATCCCGCCGCCAACTACGACGCGCCGGCTGCAAGCCCCCATGTACTCATCGTCATGCGAAGCCTCGAGGAACGGTATGCTCATGACCGCCAGACGCAACGGTTGCTCTCGGAGGTCCAGGCCGCGAATAAGCGCCTATCCGGCACGCTCTCGGTAATTATGTCCACCGTGGGGTCCGAAGACCTTCCATCGCTTGTGGACACGGTTCTCAATAAGCTCGTCGACACCCTTGATGCCGACGGAAGCGCTATCTATTTTTCAGAGAGCGGCGGTTTTAAGCTGCGTGGAATCTCGGACTCGCTGCATAGCTCGTATGTCCCTGAATTCGTGCCGTACGGATCGGGCGTGGCCTCGCATCTCCTTAAAGAATCGCGCTCATGCCGCTTCTCCATCGTTCCGGCCGACGAGGGCGCATCGCCTATCTCCGGCGCGTTCTACGACCTCGACTCGCGCATCTCGCTTCCTGTTCGCGTCCAGGATATGCCGCCCTTTAAGACCATGATCGCCGTGCCCATCTTCTTCGGTACGCAGGTCCTCGGTGTCATCGAGCTCGGGTGGCGCCGCCATACCACGCCTCGAATGAACGAGGTCCGCGTGTTGGAAGTTATTTGCGATTACCTTTCCATTGAGCTCGTGGGCCTTATCACCGCCTTGCGCTCGCGTAAGACCGCCGGACTGACGCGCTCGCTCAATGCCTTGCGTGACAACTTGCTGTCCTTCGAGGGCGACGCTGCGGGCACCTACTCATTGCTCGGCTCCGAGTTGCGCCGAGTCCTTTCATGCCGGGTATGCCCCGTCATCCTCGATCAGGTTCGCGACTGCTATGTCGTTGACTTCGAGGGCGGCAGCCGCGTTGAGCTGCCCGGCGACCCGGATGACTTCTTCTTCTCCATGCGCATGCCCGCCTCGCGCGCCGCGGGGCCCGTTGACTCCGCGGCCCCGCTGTCGGCTGGAGGCATGCCGTCGCTCAAAAGCGCTCGCGTCGTTCGCGTCGACCGCACGACGCGAGCAGGCGACTGGTTGGCCGATCATGGCCTTCCGTGCCAGGGCGCCTTCGTAGATATGGGGGCGCCCTTCGAGGACGCTGCGGATGATCTCGTGAGTGCGGAGGGGCCGGACGCCTTGAAGCCGGGAAGCATCCTGCCGCGCGATGCATCCGGCAAGGCTGTCGCGCCCCTGAGGTATTTCCTCCTGCTTCGCGATGGCTCCCAGGAGCCGATCGATGACCTCGAGTACGATTACCTCGTTCGACTCGTACACGACTTCGAGCTCATCACCAGTGGCGTTCGAAACAAGAAGGAGGAGCAGCGCATCGCGCAGACGCTTCAGGCGGGCATGAGGAGCTCCCTGGGTGCGGTTCCCGGCATCACCACCGATTCGCGATACTCTTCGGCGACGCGGCAGGCGCTGGTGGGCGGTGATTTCTACACGCTCATCCGTCTGCCCGATGATCGTGCGGTCATGATCTTGGGCGACGTTTCGGGCAAGGGCGTCGAGGCAGCCTCCATGTCTGCGCTGGTCAAGACGGCGCTCACGGCCTATGCCTGGGAGGGCCGCCCTCCTGCGGCGCTCGCGCGTGCGCTCAACAGCATGCTTATGAGCTTCTCGCGTCTCGAGACGTTCGCCACGATGTTCATTGCGAAGATCGACTTGCGCTCCCGTACCGCCACGTATTGTTCGGCGGGGCATCCGCCCGCGATGCTCATTCATCCACCGCACGAGGACGGGGACCGTGTAGGCGAGGTCGAGCTGCTCAGCGTTCAGTCGGGCGTCGTGGGCGCGTTCGATTCCATGATGTATGAAAACGGCGTCTTCACGTTCGAGCCGGGCGACATGCTCTTCATGTATACCGACGGTGCGATCGAGGCGCGAGACGCCCAGGGCGGTTTCTTCGGCGAGGATCGCCTGCGCGATGTGCTCTTACGCGAGAGCGGTGCGGGTATCGAGGGCTTATGCGATACCGTGCTATCTGAACTCGACCGATTCTCGGGCTCGGCTCTCGATGACGATATCGCTCTGGTCGCCCTGCGATTCGATGGTGCGGGGGGGGTAGGTCCATTCGGCAAACTTGCCGCCGGTAGGCTGTTTAGAGTTCCGCGAACACGGGAACTATAGTTGCATGAACGAATGGAACGACATAGCCGTGATCGCGCCCGCGCACGACATCGATATCATCACTGTGCCGCTGCTACGCGAACAGGTTGATGGATTGGTCGATGGCGGCGTGCGGCGCGTGCTCGTGAATTGCCAAAGCGTCTCGTTCATCGATTCGACGGGCCTGGCATTTCTGCTTTCGTGCGCCCGTCGCCTGTCCGGGCTTGGCGGGCTGCTTTCGCTTGTCAACGCATCGCCGTATGTCGTTCGTTTCCTGCAGATCGCGCGCTTGATCGATGCTCTGCATGTCACAGCTGCTAACAAGCCGCCCATTCCGGTCCTGTCGGCCGATGAGAGCCCGCTGTGGAGCAAGACGCTTTCGGTGAGCGAGGGTATCGAGAACCTGCCGTATTACCGCCATCGCGTTTCCAATCTGCTGTCCTCTCTGCCTATGACTGCGGAGGACCGCTTCGATACGGCCCTGGCTGCGGGCGAGGCGCTGTCCAATGCATATGATCATGCGTGCGGATGCTTGTGCTCCTTATCCATCTATGCATATCGCGACCGCGTCGTTATCGAGGTGGGTGACCGCGGCTGCGGATTCGAGCTCGGCGGTAATGAAGAGGTGGAGGCGAGCGAGATACGCGGTCGCGGCATCAAGCTTATGCGCATGCTGGTTGATAGCGTGGAGGTCGCACGGCGCTGCGATGGACGGGGCACCATGGTGCGTCTCATCAAGATGACGCGGTCTTCGTAGGCGTGCGCGGATGCCATCGCCTGTATCTTCTCGTATGACATGGTCTCCGTGCCACCTCGGTAGCCGGCTTTCCACCTGAGCCATGTGCGAATCGGGCGACTGGTATCGTATGCCCTGAAGCTCGCATGTGTACGCTTGCTTTGCCAAGAGGAACATAGATATAAAAAAAGAGCCGGTCATACAACCAGCTCTTCTAGCATGCGATGGAGCGGACAACGGGGCTCGAACCCGCGACCCCAACCTTGGCAAGGTTGTGCTCTACCAACTGAGCCATGTCCGCTTGCAAGAAGTTACTATACGGCATCGTTGGGACAGATGCAACAACTTTTTTATTTTCGCCAAGCGTCACCGCGATTCGCGGGAACGATGCGGCGCGGCTTCGGGGATCGCGTGCGGCATCTTCACGCGCGCGGTCAATCGCGCGAGAAAGGGTGTCATCTGTTCATCGAGGACGCATCAGCGGTAAAAAAAGAGCCGGTCTTACGACCAGCTCTTCTAGCATGCGATGGAGCGGACAACGGGGCTCGAACCCGCGACCCCAACCTTGGCAAGGTTGTGCTCTACCAACTGAGCCATGTCCGCTTGCAAAAAATAACTATACGGGAGAGATCGGATGGATGCAAGCATTATTTTGAAATCTAGTATCGCACCCGATCTCTCGAGAGGGAGGGGCTATCGCACGCGGCGCTTGATTCCTGCGACGGCTGCTGCGATGCCGCTTGCGGCCAAACCGGCCAGGCCGGCCATGCTCAGCGGATCGTCGGTCTGGGGAAGATCGCCAGCCGGTTTGCTGTTGCCGGGTTTGCTGGCGCCGGGCTTGCTCGTATCAGACGCCCCATCGCCGGGCTTGGCTGCGGGGGCCGTCACCGTGATGGTTGCAACGCTGGAGTCCACGCTCTTGCCGGCAGCGTTGGTGATGCGGCAGAAGTAGGACTGCGAGCCCGTCTTGGATGTGTCTACGGGCATATTGGCGGTCTTCACGCCGGTCGAGCTAACGGCATCGCCGGACGTACGGAACCATTCGTAGGAGAGGGCACCCACGCCGTCGTCGGCCTTGGCCGTCACGGCGAGATCGGCGGCTGCTGCGTTTTGCTCGTACGTGGCGCTTGCGGGCTGGGCGGTGATGACGGGAAGGATGACCGTCGGGGCGTACACGAGCGGGGCCTTCAAATCCTTGGCCTGAGCGTCGTAGTCGGATGCGGCGAACGGGGTGGAGAAGTCGCCTGCCTTGATGTAGGCGCGCATCTCGTCGAGGAGCTTGTCGCACTTGCGATAGGTCTGCTCGACCACCACCCTGTGCGCGCTGTTGGCGAGTTCGCCACGCTTCTCTGCGGGCGTCGCCTGCATGACGGCGTCGACGAGCTCGTGCTGTGCGATGATCTGCTTCTGTAGGGCGTCGAGGTAGGCGCGCGTTCCCGCAGCCATGGATTCACGGTTGTTGTAGGCGAGCGTGTTGATATCGATCAGCACGTAGTCGATGGAGCCTTCGGGTTCCTCCTCCATGGCGTATTCGGTCTTGTTTTCAATCTCCCAGAAGTTGCCCGCGCCGCTGTGGCTCGTATCCTGGTTCACGTCCTTGAAGTACGGGGAGGCCTCGGTGAGCAGGGCCGAGTAGAACGGCATAGCGACCGAGAACTCGGTGGGAGCCATGGTTTCCCACTGGACCGTCGCGATATCCGCGGGCAGGTCGTCGCGGATCTCGAACATATGCCCTTCCATCTGCCACTGCTTGCCGATGGCATCGACGGCGGGGTTCAGGTCGGCGTTGAGGTTGTCGGTCTGCTCGCCGCGTGCGGCATGTGCGCGTACGATGGTGAACGTGGACATATCCTTCAGGCCGGGGGTGAAGAACAGCTCGGGCTCGGTGATCTTCGTGATGCCCTCGCGCCAGACGCTGCCGTCTCCGTTGAGCTGCTTGCCCCACTCGTAGGAGTCCTTGGCAAGCGGAGTCCCGAAGTATGCGCGTCCCTGGCCATAGCGGTTGTTCTGCCCGATGCCCTGGGATGCGTCATCGGCTCCGTAGGTGGCGGCGATATCCGGGGTCTTGCCGTCCGCCTGGTACTTCAGCAGGTCGCCAGGGGTGGTGAGAAGCCCTTCGGAGTGGAGGCAGACCGTGGGGTCATCAAGGTCGACATCGAAGCGAAGGTTGCTCATGTTGGGATTGACCGAGACCTTATCCTCGGGCATCTGCATGGCCAGCCACTCGTGGCCGGAGAGAACCATGAACAGCCAGGATTCGTTGACGTCGGAGATGGTGAGCTGGTCGCAGGTGAGCGCGCCGTACTCGCTTACAAGACGGCCGATCAGCTCGACGCCCTCGCGCGCGGTCTTGCTTTCGCCGAGGATGATGCTCACATAGTTGTACTCGCCGATGCCGGATTCCTCGTTAAGGGGGTCGATCGCGGCGATCTGGTCGTTATAGTCGGTGCTCAACGTTGCTGAAGCCGAAACGCCGTGCTCGTTGATGCCCGCGGCGCTATAGGCGTCTCCGCGGCCTTCCCAGTAGGCCTTGGCATCGCGAATGAAGGTGTATCGATACGAGGTCTTGTCAGAGGTCCAGGAGAACGAGGACTCACCCGAAGAGTAGGTGGTATTGGCCTGCGGCTGGGAAACGCCGAAGGTCTTGAAATAGCGGGTGCCGCCGTCTTCGTTGCGGCCTACGAAGCGGTTTCCAGAGGCGGTGTACTGGGCGGGCACCCAGAACTGGGTGCATGCCAGCGCATCGAGGGGAAGTGCGGTCAGCATGGCGGCGCCGGCGGCGAAGCCGCATGCGACCATCTTGAAGCGCGGTGACCAGGTGAACGGGATACGTGTTGGCATAACGCCCTCCTTCCGCAGCCGCATGATACGGGTCGATGGTTTTGCATACGCACGGCTGCAAGCTGAATACTAGGAAGGATCAGCATGCGGTTCAATTAGAAAGGTACCAAACGGTATGTTGAGACGCCGACAATCTGCAGGCGGCCGCTTTTCCGTGATGAGCGGCTTCAGGGAGCAACACACCGAATATATGGGATTTCAGCAGGTAAACGTGGTTGCAGAGCGCTGCCGGCACTATAGGCGAGAAGGGCGGACCGTTGTTGTGTTCGGGGGCGGGGCGTGAAAAGGAGCCGGAAACCGCAATAAAAAAAGACGCCCGAAGGCGTCTTGAAAATTCTGGAGGCGAAGCCCGGATTCGAACCGGGGGTAAAGGCTTTGCAGGCCTCTGCCTTACCACTTGGCCACTTCGCCATTATGCAAAGGGCCGATCGAAGAGTCGGCCCTCAAGCAAGCAATGGAGCGGACAACGGGGCTCGAACCCGCGACCCCAACCTTGGCAAGGTTGTGCTCTACCAACTGAGCCATGTCCGCTTGCGAGAAAGTAATATACGCGATTCCGCTTGATGGTGCAAGGGGAATTTTAAAAAAGTTTCCCGTCGGTCGCCGATGACGTTTTCAGGCTGAAGCCGGGGATGCAGATCGATCGGCGTCGCATCGATTGACATGGCCTAGTAGCGCCCCGCGGTCGGAGGGCGTTGGCATCGGTTTGAAGCGGACCTCGTTTCGATGGCGCGACGATGCGGTGTCGGCCGGGCTGGGGGGAGGAAGGTTTCTTTTACGCGGGGTACGCGGCAACGCCGTTCGCCTTCCCGTTGTCCGCTCGATCGCGGGACGGGGCCGCCCAGACCGCTCTATACGAGTGTCGGCGATACCTTCCTGCGGCCGACAACCGATTGGCGATTCGATGGCACCCTCAAGAAAACCGCAGGTAGTAAAGGGTGGGAAAAAAAGTTTAAAGAAATTTGAAAAAAGTCCTTGCGCTCGTGCGCCGAGTCCCGTATATTAAATCTCGCGCTGAGGCACACAGCCGAAACGCAAACCCACATTGGGGCGGTTAGCTCAGGGGTAGAGCACTACCTTGACACGGTAGGGGTCACAAGTTCAAATCTTGTATCGCCCACCAAGAACAACAAGACCGGAGGTTATTGCCTCCGGTTTTTTTGTATTTCAGCCCATCATCTTCCTCGCTCTGGAGTTCGCCACAACATCTGGGCTCCTTGTAGTGTGATCGGCGTTCTCCCAGGTTTCCCTTTATGAGTTGTGGATGATTTGGGAATCGGCCAATTCAGGCTCTTCGAACGAGTCGCAGGTCGAGCGTATTGCTAAGCGGAAAACTGTTTGCTAGCGCCTCGATTTACCATGATGTTCAAAAAGAATCTTACCCGCATTGACCTGCAGGAACACAATATATAGTGCAATAGCTTTTGAGCTCTTACATGATATGGGAATGAACTTGTCGTATCATAGGGAGGCACCTCATCGGGGTGCTCTGCGGTGCCGTGTTGGCAGGGGGTCGGTTGGAAAGGATCGCTTCGTGTCCGCACGGTTTCGTAGAGTTTCAAATAGCAAGATCGCAGCGTGATGTTCCCGGCGGGGCGCCTGCCCGGTCTGGGTTCTTCGCGCTGTAAGCACCATCGCCCGACTATATAACTCGGGCGTGCGGGCCCGGAAGGGCGGCGCGAGCAAGGGAGAGCGGCACGCATGAAGATCATCAAGCGCAGCGGTATCGAGGTTACGTTTGATATCGACAAGATCGTCAACGCCATCAACGGCGCGAACCTGGAGGCCTCCGAGGCCGATCGCCTCACCGATGAGCAGGTGGTTGCCGCCGCCCGCAACGTCGAGCAGGCGTGTGCCGCCGCAGGCCACACCGTCTCCGTGGAAGAGATCCAGGATATGGTCGAGGATCAGATCATGGCCCTCGAGCGCTACGAGGTGGCCCGCCGCTATATCATCTATCGCTACGTTCAGGGCCTCAAGCGAACCAAGAACACCACCGACGACAAGATCCTGTCCCTCATCGAGTGCAACAACGAAGAGGTCAAGCAGGAAAACTCCAATAAGAACCCTACTGTCAACTCGGTGCAGCGCGACTATATGGCGGGTGAGGTCTCTAAAGACCTCACGCAGCGCGTGCTGCTGCCCGAGGATGTGGTTGCTGCCCATAACGAGGGCCTTATCCATTTCCATGATTCCGATTACTTTGCCCAGCATATGCACAACTGCGACCTGGTGAATCTTGAGGATATGCTCCAGAACGGCACCGTGATCTCGGGAACGCTCATCGAAAGGCCGCACAGCTTCTCCACGGCATGCAACATCGCTACGCAGATCATCGCCCAGGTGGCTTCGTGCCAGTATGGCGGTCAGTCCATCTCGCTCACGCATCTCGCCCCCTTCGTCGAGGTGTCCCGCCAGAAGATTCGCCGTCAGGTCGAGGCCGAGCTCGCCGAGCTGGGCGTCGAGGCGCCGCAGGACAAAGTGGCCGACGTGGTGGAGACGCGCTTGCGCGACGAGATCCGCCGCGGTGTCCAGACCATTCAGTACCAGGTCGTGACGCTTATGACCACGAACGGCCAGGCGCCGTTCGTAACCGTGTTCATGTACCTGAACGAAGCGCGCACGGAGTCCGAGAAGCGCGATCTTGCCATGATCATCGAGGAGACGCTGCGCCAGCGTTACGAGGGCGTGAAGAACGAGGCGGGCGTTTGGATCACCCCAGCGTTCCCCAAGCTCATCTATGTGCTCGAAGAGGACAACATCACCGAGGGCGCTCCCTATTTCTATCTCACGGAGCTGGCCGCCAAGTGCACCGCCAAGCGCATGGTGCCCGATTACATCTCCGAGAAGAAGATGCGCGAGTACAAGCTCTCAAAGGGCGAGACCGAGGGCAATGGCGATTGCTACACCTGCATGGGTTGTCGTTCGTTCCTCACGCCCGATCGTTCCGGCAACGGCTACGATAACGTGGCGCGCGCCAAGAACTACGAACCGGGCAAGCCCAAGTACTACGGGCGCTTCAACCAGGGCGTCGTGACCATCAACCTCGTCGACGTCGCCCTTTCGTCGCATCAGGATATGGACAAGTTCTGGGAGATCTTCGATGAGCGCCTCGAACTCTGCCATAAGGCGTTGCGTTGCCGCCACGAGCGCCTTCTGGGCACCCTGTCGGATGCTGCGCCCATCCTGTGGCAGTACGGTGCGCTGGCCCGCCTGGACAAGGGCGAGACCATCGACAAGCTGCTGTACGGTGGGTACTCCACCATCAGCTTGGGTTACGCGGGTTTGTATGAGTGCGTGAAGTACATGACGGGTGCTAGCCACACCGATGCCGCGGGCACGCCGTTCGCTATGGACGTCATGCAGCATATGAACGACAAGTGCGCCGAGTGGAAGGCTGCCGAGGATATCGACTACTCGCTCTACGGCACGCCGCTCGAGTCGACGACGTACAAGTTCGCCAAGCTGCTGCAGCGCCGTTTCGGCATCATTCCCGGCGTCACCGACAAGGGCTACATCACCAACAGCTACCATGTGCACGTGACCGAGGAGATCGACGCTTTCGATAAGCTTCAGTTCGAGAGCCAGTTCCAGCGTTTGTCTCCGGGCGGCGCCATCTCGTATGTCGAGGTTCCCAACATGCAGGATAACCTCAAGGCAGTCATCCGCGTGATGCAGTATATCTACGACAACATCATGTACGCGGAGCTGAATACGAAGAGCGACTACTGCCAGGAGTGCGGCTACGATGGCGAGATCGCTATCGTCGAGGACGACGGCAAGCTTGTGTGGGAGTGCCCCAATTGCGGCAACCGCGACCAGGAGAAGCTAAACGTGGCGCGCCGTACGTGCGGGTACATCGGCACGCAGTTCTGGAACCAGGGCCGCACCGAGGAGATTCGCGATCGCGTGCTGCACCTGTAGGGTTGATTCAGGCGGGTGCCGGGGACATACGGCATCCGGCGCTCGAGCAGTCCTGCTCCCACGAAGGCCCCGATGGGATTCGATCCCAGCGGGGCCGGACCCCTTCGGGGCGTGCGCTTTCCTTTTCTTTTTGATAGGGGAGAGGCCTGCGGTTTTGATGGCTTCGGACGCATCTCGTTGCGATGCCTTGCGCATATCCCTACACTGTTGCGAAAACGCGACGGTGGGGGTGTGCTCGATGAACTACGCTGAGATTAAGTATTTCGATATCGCGAATGGCGAGGGCGTGCGGACCAGCTTGTTTGTTTCGGGCTGCCGGCGCGGGTGCAAGAATTGCTTTAACGAGGTAGCGTGGAACTTCGCCGCAGGCGATCCGTTTTCCCGCGAGGTCGAGGATGAGATCATCGAATCGCTTCGTCCCGCGTACGTCGATGGCCTCACGGTGCTGGGTGGAGAGCCTATGGAGCCCGAGAACCAGGCGGGGTTGGTCGGCTTTCTCGAGCGCGTGCGAGCCGCGTACCCGCGGACGAGCGGCAAGACCATATGGTGCTTTACCGGCGACACGCTCGACGAGCTGCTGCCCGGTGGCCGTCATCGAACCGAATATACGGACCGCTTGCTTTCCTGCGTGGACGTGTTGGTCGATGGACCTTTCATCCAGGAGCTCTATGACATCACGCTGCGATTCCGTGGATCGTCCAACCAGCGACTGATCGATATGCCCGCCACCCTGGCGGCCATCGAGCGCGGGGAGACCGTGGATGCTGCCGTGATGCCGTGGGTCGACAAGGAGATCTACGCCACTCATACGATGTAGCGTCTGGCACCTCTAATGCGCGGGCGGCATCCTTGCACTTCGCTCCATCTGTGCCGGCAACGGCGGTGCGCGGCATGCGGCGCAGCCGTATACGAGCTGGATGCGCCTGGGTCTCAAACGGTGGCGGGGCATGCGTGGTACCATAGCGAGAACAGTGATGCAAAACGTGTGCACGTGCGCGAGTTAAGGAGCGTATACCATGGTTGACCAGCAAAAAGTTGAAGAGGCCGTGCGCCTGTTGCTCGAGGGGATCGGCGAGGACCCCTCGCGCGAGGGCTTGGTCGAGACGCCCGCGCGCGTGGCGCGCATGTATGCCGAGCAACTTGCGGCGGGTATGGAGAGCGATGCCGCCGAGTACCTTTCCAAGACCTTCTCCGTTGGTAGCAACGATTTGGTGATCGAGCGCGATATCACGTTTTACTCGCTGTGCGAACATCATATGCTGCCCTTTTACGGCAAGGCCGCCATCGGCTATATCCCGAACGGTCGCGTCGCCGGCCTGTCCAAGCTCGCGCGCACGGTCGAAACGTTCGCCCGTCGTCTGCAGCTGCAGGAGCAGCTCACGGCGCAGATCGCCGATGCGCTCATGGACTACCTTGCGCCGCAGGGCGCTATCGTCCTGCTCGAGGCCGAGCACATGTGCATGACCATGCGCGGCGTGCAGAAGCCGGGCACGAAGACGGTCACGTTGGCTCGTCGCGGGGCGTTCGAGACGAATCCCGCTCTGGAGCAGCGGTTCTTCAACATGCTGGATCGCGGCTAGATATGGCCGTTGCGCTGGGGTCTGTCGAGGCCGGAGCCGCACGGGGCCGTGCGTCGGCATCGGATGCGCCGTGCCGAAGCCGGGTTTCGTCGGCGCCTGCAGGGGCGGGCGCGGCGGACATGCCGCGCGTCGACGCCGTCTGGCGCCACCCTGACTATCAGCATGCGTTCGCCGCGTTGCAGCAGGCCGAGGCGAATCGCATCTTCTGCCGCCACGACCTGCAGCATTTCCTAGATGTGGCGCGTGCGTGCTGGATCTTGCTGCTCGAGGACGAGTCTGCGCGCGACCTCCATATACCGAAGGACATCGTGTACGCTGCGGCGTTGTTGCATGATATAGGCCGCGGTGCCGAATACGAGACGGGTGAGCCCCACGATGCGGCGGGAGCGCGGATTGCCCGCGAGATTTTGGGTACGGTAGAACCTGATACACGTTTCTCGCCGGACGAGTGCGCGCAGATCGTCTGCGCGATCGCGCATCATCGTTCGAGCGCGGCGGTACCGGATGCCGCCGCCGACCGCGCGGCCGTGTTGCCGCGGGCGCTGCGCCGCGCCGACAAGGCGGTTCGCCTCTGCTTCGCCTGTCCCGCGCGCTCGGCGTGCAACTGGCCTGACGAGAAGAAGAACCTCGCGATTCGTATGTAAGGAAGCGATGAGCATGAGCGGGAAGAAGCTATGCGAGACCATCGAGGACGACCGCGGCGTGCTGGCGCGCCGCGACGGCGCGGGCCTGCCGGTGCGCGCCGGATCCGTGAGCCATGTGACGGCCGAGGACGTGGCCTTGGCCGATAAGGTGTTTATCGACGGCCTTGAAGTGTATGCCAACCACGGCGTATACGAGGAAGAGAACAAGCTCGGCCAGAAGTTCGTGGTGTCGGCGACGCTTTACTGCGATACGCGCCGTGCGGGCCAGACGGATGACCTGGACGCCTCCATCGATTACGGCACGGTGTGCCACGATATCGACGGCTTCTTGCGCGAGCATACGTTTAAGCTCGTTGAACGTATGGCCGAGGCGCTGGCGGCCTATCTCATCGACCGCTATCCGCTTCTGATGGGTGTTCGCCTGAAGATCGAGAAGCCGTGGGCTCCCGTAGGCCTGCCGCTGCGATCCGTGGGCGTGGAGATCGAGCGCCTGCGGTAGGGGCGCGGCGCTGCGCGCGCCGTATGCGGGCCGCCCGTTTTGCGCGGTGGCCCGCATCCGCGAGACGATTTTGCTGGGCGGGGGCGCGCTGCGCGGGCGGCGCGCCCCCGCCTGTGCGGTAGCGCACGCCTATGCGATCGTCTCGGCTGCGTGGCTGAGTAGCTGCTTGAGTTCGCGATTGCGCGGGCAGTAGACGTCGAGGAGCATGTGGAAGCGCTTGCCGTGGTTGGGCTCCATCAGGTGCACGAGTTCGTGGATCATCACGTACTCGAGGCAGGCGGGCGGATATGAGGCGAGGCGCGCGTTGATGCGGATCGCGCCGGTGCTCGGGGTGCACGAACCCCAGCACGTCTTCATGTGGCGGATCTGCCACCAGCCCGCTTCCACGCCGACCTTCTTCTGCAGGCGCTTCATCGTTTTCGGCAGCACGCGCATGAGCTCGCTCTTCTGAAGCTCTGCGGTGGCTTTGGCATCTGCGGGCGCCTCGTCGGGAGAGAGCGGTTTGCCCCAGAGGTGCGTGCGCTCCCAAGCTTCCGTTGCGGTGCACGTGGCTGCCGGATCGTCGCCGTTCGCATCGGGGACGCGCTTCGGCACGCGTGGCGCGAGCCATCGTTCGCGCTCGGCTAGAAACGCCTGGGCCTCCTCCATGGTGGCGGGCTCCGGGATGCTCAATGCCACGGTGCCGTCCGTGCGGATGCGCAGGTTGAAGTTCTTCACGCGCTTTCGCCGCACTTCTACGGGGATCCCGTTGACGGGGGTTGTGATGATGGTTGCCTCGTGTTCGTCCATGGCTCTTGTCCTTGCTTGCTCGTCGCGCTGCGCTCCGCGCGGTTCCATCCTGCCGCTTGCGATCAAATTTGACTTTACGTGTCTCTTTCTTTTGGGAAACGGTACCATAAACCGAATTGTTCCCTATCGAAAGGACTGCCAATGAGTCACCACGAGCGTGAAGTCATCGGCGTCGACGACCGGGTGTCGCCCGGCCGCGCCATCCCGTTGGGTATCCAGCACATGATGAGCATGTTCGGCTCCACGGTGCTCGTTCCCGTTCTTACGGGCCTCGATCCCAACGTCGCCATCATGTGCTCGGGTATCGGCACCATCTGCTATCTGCTGGTAACCGGTAACAAGATCCCCAGCTATCTGGGGAGCTCGTTCGCATTCATCAGTCCCATCGTCGCCGTGGGCGCCACGCGCGGCCTCGACGCCGCCATGTCCGGCGTGATCGTGGCGGGCCTCGTGTTCCTTGCCGTCGCGGGTATCATCAAGCTGGTGGGTACCGGCTGGCTCGATCGCTTGCTGCCTCCCGTGCTGGTGGCGTCGGTCATGGTCGTTATCGGTGTGGGGTTGTCGGCCACCGCGGCCAACATGGCGTTCATGGGGACCGACGCCGCCGGAGCCGCGGTCTTCAACGTGCAGGGGGCCATCGTGGCGGCGGTTACGCTGTTTGCCGCCGTGCTGTTCTCGGGCCGTGGCGGCATCGTGGGCACCGTGCCCGTTCTGCTCGCCATCATCGTGGGCTATCTGGTGTCCGTGGCGCTTGGCATGGTGGATTTCGCGCCGGTTGCCGAGGCGGCGTGGATCGGTCTGCCTAACGTGAGCTTCCCCACATTCGACATGGGCGCCATCGCGCTCGTCGCCCCCGTCGCCATCGTCGTGGTGATCGAGCACATCGGTCACCTGCTGGCGGTGGGCGAGATCGTGGATCGCGACTATCGGCCTTTGCTGCCGCGCTCTCTTGCGGGCGACGGCCTGTCCTGCGTCATCTCCGGTTTCCTGGGCGGTCCTCCCACTACGACCTATGCCGAGAATATCGGCGTGATGAGCGTGACGCGCGTGTATTCCACGCAGATCTTCTGGTATGCGGGCGGCTTCGCGCTCGTGGTGGGCGGCTTCTGCCCGAAGCTGGCCGCGCTCATCAACTCCATTCCCAGCCCGGTTATGGGCGGCGTATGCCTGCTGCTGTTCGGCCTCATCGCCTCCAACGGCCTTCGTATGCTCGTATCCAACCGCGTCGACTTCGACGTGAACCGCAACCTCATGATCGCGTCGGTCGTCATCATCCTGGGCGTGGGCATGGAGTGCTCCGGTATCGCCATCCCGCTGGGCGATTACACCCTGCCCGGCATGGCCACCTCCACGCTCGTGGGCATCATCTTGAATCTGGTGCTCCCGCAGGACAAGCGGGGCGTGGCGGCGGTTGAGTAGATTTGCCTCGCGCGCGGCATAGGCACGCGCGGCGTCGGGTATAGTGGTTCAACGTGCCGGAGGGGAGAAACGTGCCCGCTTCGGCTATCTCGCAAGCTCTTCGCCTCCATCCGGGCGGAGTTCCTACGACTGAAAGAGGATGCAGATGTCCAACCAGGGTAAGAAGGTGCGCGCGCATTACCGCGGCACGCTCGATGACGGCACCCAGTTCGATTCCAGCTACGACCGCGGCGAGCCCATCGAGTTCGTCGCCGGCGCCGGCCAGATGATCAAGGGCTTCGACGCCGCCGTGCTCGACATGGAGGTGGGCGAGAAGAAGTCCGTCCACATTCCCGCCGCCGAGGCGTACGGCGAGCGTTCCGAGGACATGATCTTGTTCTTCCCGGCAGCCGAGGTGCCCGATTTCGACAAGGTCCAGGTGGGCATGAAGCTCTTCCTGCAGGGTCCTGGCGGCATGCCCGTGCCTGTGACCGTCGTGGAGGTGTCGCCCGAGGGCGTCAAGCTCGACGCGAACCACGAGCTCGCCGGTTGCGACCTCAATTTCGATATCGAGCTCGTCGAGGTGCTCGACTAGTTCCCCCTGCGCGCTTGCTCGCGGCCCGGGGCGTCTTGCGGCGCCCCGGGCCGTTTTGCTATCCGCGCCGAAAAGTCGTGGTTGCCTTTCCCGGTTCTTCCGTTACAGTAAGCTTAGACTAACTGATACTGAAAGGGTGGCGTAATGGCACTTCGAGAATCCGGGGAAGACTATCTGGAGGCCGTCTTGGTGATCGGCCGCGAACACGGCGTGGTGCGTTCCGTGGACATCGCCGAGCATCTGGGCGTTACGAAGGCGAGCGTCTCCAAGGCGGTGTCTGCGCTGCAGGAGCATGGTTACATCGCGGTGGTACGGCGCGATGTGCAGCTTACGGAAAAGGGACGCGAGCGCGCCGAGCACGTGCTAGAGCAGCACACGTTCTTTCGCGACCTGCTGGTTGCTGCCGGCGTATCGCCGGAGCTTGCCGCCGAGGAGGCCTGCCACATGGAGCATTGCCTTTCGGACGATTCGTTTGCGCGGCTGAAGGAGTACGTGCGAGGTGCCAATCGAATGTCCGCTCCCCTTTTGTAAAGAACATATCAACACATGTAGGATAACGTGCATGTGTTACGCAAGTCGGTTATCCTTATATAAAGAGAAGCGAATGGCGACACGTCCTTGTGGGGCGCGTCGCTTTTTGCGTTTGACCGTTGCGGACGAGGGGGCGGCGTATGGTGCGCGAGACGCGCGGGCTGATGCGCGACGCATCGCGGTTTATCGTGGGATTCGGCCTGGTAAGCATGCTGATGGATGTGGTGTACGAGGGTGCTCTGAGCGTTCAAGGCCCGCTGTTGGCCTCGTAGGGCGCCAGTGCGGCTGCCGTTGGCCTCATCTCCGGATTGGGCGAGGCGACCTCGCTTGCCGGGCGCTTGGTAACAGGTCCGCTTGCCGACCGCGTGGGGCGTTATTGGCTGTTCGCCATCGTTGGCTACGCGATCACCGCCCTGGCCGTGCCCGCGATGGGCTGGGCGGGCAGCGTGGGCGCCGTGGGCGCGCTCATCGTCGTCGAGCGCCTGGGCAAGGCCGTGCGCACGCCGTCGCGCGACGCCATGCTGTCGCACGCATCGGCCGCGGTGGGGCGCGGAAAGGGTTTTGCCTTGCACGAGCTGATGGATCAGATCGGTGCCACGTTGGGACCGCTCATCGTGTCCGGCATTCTGTTCGCGACCGGCGGCGCGTATGATCGCGCGCTGGGCGTGATGATCCTGCCTGCGGCCGCTGCCATCACGGTCCTGGCGTTCCTGCGCCATCGCAACCCCGATCCCGCGCGTTTTGAAGAGGTGGCGGCAGGGGAGGACGACGGATCGTTCGCGCGCGAGGCAAGCGGCGATGCTTCGGGGGTTGCGGCCGGTAGCGGCACCGCTTCCACTGAGGATGCGCCTGCTGCGTCGGGGTTTCGCGGATTGCCTCGTCAGTTTTGGGAGTATTCGCTGTTTTGCGGGTTGTGCCTGGTGGGCGTCGCCACCTTCGCCGTGCTGTCGTTCCACATGGTGGGCGCCGGCGTGTCCGATGCGGCGGTGCCGGTGCTCTATGCCGTGGCCATGCTGGTGGACGGCGTAGCCGCGCTGGCCACGGGTTCGCTCTACGACCGCATCGGACCTAAGACGCTGCTGGCTCTGCCGGTGCTGAGCGCGTTCGTCCCGGTATTCGCCTTCAGCGGCTCCGTACCGGTCATGGTGGTCGGTGTCGTGCTGTGGGGTGCGACCACCGGCGTACAGGAGTCGACCATGCGCGCTTATGTGGCGGATTTGCTCCCCACGACGATGCGCGCTACGGGATACGGGTCGTTTGCCCTGGTTACGGGTAACGGCACGATGCTCGGCGGCACCATTGCCGGGTGGCTCTACAGCAATGCGGGGGCGGGCGCCATCATCGGGTTCGCGGCGATTGTCGAAGCCGTCGCATTCGTATCGCTGCTGCGTCAGCTGCGCGCCGCCCGAGTGCGCTAGGCGGCTGCGGGCCGCGAGCGAAGCGCGTCGGATGCCCGCGATCCCGAACCCGCGTCGCGTGGACGACGAGCTCGATGCCCCGCAGCACGGAGTTTCAATATCCCTGCTGGTAGGGATGGAGTGCATGTCGGACGGCGGCACGGCCCCCGCGCTGCCTTCGCGACGAGCGAAGCTGGCGCGGGGGCGGCGACCGTAGCCCGAGCAGGTGGGTGTGGCCCTACGCGTCTCCCATGGCGCGCATGGCGTTGAGGATCGCTATTACAGCCACGCCCACGTCACCGAAGACCGCGAGCCACATGTTGGCGATGCCCACCGCGGCGAGGGCGAGGATCAGCAACTTCACGCCGATTGCGAACACGATGTTCTGATTCACGATGCGCATGGTCTTGCGGGCCACGCGAATCGCTCGCGCGATGTTGCTCGGACGGTCATCCATAAGCACGACGTCGGCGGCCTCGATGGCGGCATCGGAGCCCATGGCGCCCATGGCGATGCCCACGTCGGCGCGCGTGAGGACGGGCGCGTCGTTGATGCCGTCGCCCACGAAGGCCAGGTTGCCGCGGGCGGTGTCGAGAATGCGCTCGAGCTGCTCGACCTTGTCGCCGGGCAGGAGCTGGGCGTGGTATTCGTCCAAACCGAGCTCGGTGGCCACGGAGCGGGCGACTTCCTCGCGGTCGCCGGTAAGCATGATGCAGCGCTCGACACCGGCGGCGTGGAGGTCGGCGATTGCCTGGGCGGCGTCGTCCTTGATGGCGTCGGCTATGACGACGTGACCTACATAGACGCCGTCGCATGCGACGTGCAGGATGGTGCCGGTGAGCTCGCAGTCCGGATAGGCGATGCCGTGCGCGGCCATGAGCTTGCCGTTGCCCACGAGGACGCTGTGCCCGTCTACGGTCGCGCTGACGCCGTGGCCGGATTCCTCAGCTGCATCCTTGATGAGCGCCTGGTCGATCGCGGGGGAAGGTGAATCACCCTGCCCATCCAGATACGCCTTCTTCACAGATGCGGCGATCGGGTGGTCGGAAAACGCCTCGGCGTGCGCCGCCAGGGCGAGCAGCTGCCCGGCATTCATGGTCTCGTGCGGGTGCACACCGACGACGCCGAAGGTGCCCGAGGTGAGGGTACCGGTCTTGTCGAAGACAACGGTGTCCACCTGCGAGAGGGCCTCGAGGTAGTTGGAGCCCTTGACCAGGATGCCCAGACGGCTGGCGCCGCCGATGCCGCCGAAGAACGACAGCGGTACGGAGATGACGAGCGCGCACGGGCAGCTCACGACCAGGAAGGTGAGGCCGCGCAGGATCCAGTCGGCCCAGGCGCCCATGCCCATCAGCGGCGGCACGATGGCGATGGCGATGGCCGCGAAGGTCACGATGGGCGTGTAGACGCGGGCGAAGCGGGTGATGAAGTTCTCCGTGCGCGCCTTCTTCTCGCTGGCGTTCTCGACGAGCTCCAGGATGCGGCTGACCGTGGAGGCGCCGAAGAGCTTGATGGTGCGCACGCGCAGCACGCCGGTCATGTTGATGCAGCCCGAGATGACCTCGCCGCCCGCTTCGACATGACGCGGAATGGACTCGCCGGTGAGCGCGGCGGTATCGAGCTGGGATGATCCGTCGATGACGATACCGTCGATGGGAACGCGCTCGCCGGGTTTGACCACGATGACGTCGCCGATTTGAATCTCGTCGGGATCGACCTGAACGAGTTTGCCATCGCGCTCGATGTTGGCGTAGTCGGGGGCGATGTCCATCATGGCCGCGATGGACTTGCGGCTCTTACCCACCGCATAGCTTTGGAACAGCTCGCCTACCTGGTAGAACAGCATGACGGCGGCACCCTCGGCCATGTGCGGTTCGGCTTCGGGGAACAAGACCATGGCAAACGCGCCGATCGTGGCGACGGCCATGAGGAAGCTCTCGTCGAACGCCTCGCCGCGGCGGATGTTGCGCCATGCCTTTGCGAGCACGTCGTGGCCTGCAATGAGGTAGGGCACGAGGTAGAGCACGAAGCTCGCATACAGCGCGCCGGGCTCGCCGAAGATGCTCGCGAGCACGCCGAGCTCGTCGAGTGCCATGACGGCGAAGAAAATCGCGAGCGCGATGAGGATGCGCTTGAGCCACTTCTTTTGCTTCTTGTTCATAGGGAAAACCCTTTCCACTTTCCGACGCCGCTAACAACTGTGGTTGAGCTTCACCCGATCATTCTTGGCGTCGTTGCGAGCGGGGTGAGGCGGGCCGTTGGGGCATGGCGGGTTCTCCGCGGTTGCAAAGTGAGAACAAGCTGGGTAGAAGGCCGCCAAGCCCCTGGCTGTTGGGAATAGACCTTGCTCTAGCGCAGGATCTCGCAGTCGGGCTCGACATCGGCGGTGAGCTTGACCACGGCGTCGAGCACGGCGTCGAACTCCTCGTCCGCAGCCTCGAGGGTGAGCTTCTGGGTGAGGAAGTTGATCTTTGCGTCCTGGACGCCGTCGAGCTTTTTGATGGCCTCCTCGAGCTTGCCGGCGCACACGGCGCAATCGATCTCGTCGAGCTTGAATACCTTACGCATGATGTCTCCATTCTTCCCACCTCAAATTGGGGACAGGCACCAATCTGAGGTGGATGTTTGTCTTGTCTATGCCTCAATTCGGTGCCTGTCCCTAATTTGAGGTGAGGGTTGTGCTACTCGCAGATGTGGGTGAGACCCTGATCCAAGATGGTGAGAACGTGCTCATCTGCCAGCGAGTAGTGGATGTTTCGCCCATCGCGGCGGAACTTGACCAGGTGCGCTTGCTTGAGGATGCGCAGCTGATGCGAGACCGCGGACTGCGATGCGCCGAGCCCGTCGGCGATCTCGTTTACGCTGAGCTCGTCGTTCATCAGCGCATACAAGATCTTGATACGAGTTGTGTCGCTGAAGACTTTGAACAGGTCGGCTAGGTCGTAGAGCAGCTCCTCTTCAGGCATGGCGTCGTCGCCGGCTGCGGGGGAACAGGGCAGCGGATGCTCGTCCGTGTTGTGCTTGTCCATGGTACCTCCTCTCATATGAACACATGCTCATACATTCGATAGCTTTATTATATGAACGTATGCTCATATGTCAAGGAATTGAATTTCGATAAGTCTCTTCGTTGTGCAATCTTGCAGACTTTACACAGGGCGAGTCCGATTCCCTAATGTATTCAATATGAGTAGCAAATTCAGTACCTGCGGTTTTATGGTCTCGTATTCTGGAGCTACTCGACGATATTGAAAAGCGATGGGATAAGTCGGCAAGATTGCGCAAAGGGCGCCCTCGATTCGCTCGAGAGCGCCCTTTGCGGGTTATGTTGCCGTCTGTTTAGAAGTCGCTGGCTGCTCTGCTGCCTGCGCCGCGAACCCACACTTGGTCGTAGTTGCGTAGCATCATGATGGTGAGGACGATGCCGAGTGCGAGCGGGGCGAGGGTTTCATCAGCGAGCTCTATGCCGTAGGCGATGCGATTGCGCGCGGGCCGAACTCGGACGGCTGCGAGTTTTGAACCATGGCGCAGAATCGTAAAGTCATCGCCCATGAGATTCCCGTCCACGGATATGCCCTCGCCGTCGAAGCGGATCACATCTTTGTAGCCGCCATCGATGCGAATCTCCCGTCGCAGCTGCACACGGTCGAAGCCGCTTATGCGCACCTGGTACACGGGGTGATGCAGGGCGTGCTTCCTCGATATGGTTCCAACGCGGCGGCCGGCGTCGTCGACGAGGTAGTACAGCTTTCGGCTAAAGAAGGAGGCGACGCGCACCAGGCGGAAGGCGAGCGCGCCGGCGTCGCTGATATCCGTGCTCTCGAATTTTCCGTATACGCTGCTGCCGATTGCGTTGAGGTCGAAGAGGCTGAGCTTGGGCTCGGTCTCTTCGGGGTTGCCTTGGGTCAGCGGGCCCGCAAGCAGGATGTGGCGCCGGTCGCGCGCAATCGCCTGGGCCATGACCTTGTCGTCTCCCTTGACCATTTCGTCAACGGAGACCCCGAAGAGGGCGCTCATGAGGACCAGGCTCTGTATATCCGGTGTCGTTGCGCCGGTCTCCCAGTTGCACACCGTGTTGCGGGAAACCCAGATGGTTTCGGCCAGGTCTGCCTGCGACATGCCGAGCGCGTTGCGGCCTCGCTTGATCTGCTCTGAGAGCATCATGTTTGCTCCTTCCATAGGACTCGAGGAAACGATGGAAGAACGCTTGCAAGCCCTTCGTCATCAATGAGTGTAGGGAAGGATGCCCGCCTTGTCTGCACAATTCCTTGTGCAGACAAGGCTACCTGCTTTAATGAGTCGGTTCTTGGCCCGCCGTCGGTAGCGGGATAGAGCGTTTCTCCGCCACGGGCGCGAGGACCAGGCCGATGATGGGCCGGATCGCGTTCCTACTTGAGGAACATGTTCTTGCCGTTGAACTCCGCCTGCACCGTGCGTAGCATGAGGTCGGTGTCGTCGAGGCCCAGGTGCAGCTCGTTCTCGTCGGCGGCAAGGGTGCCGCGGCGACGCGCCCAGTTCTGCAGGCTCGCCGGCGCGCTCTCGCGCGGCAGGGTGCGCACCTCGCCATCGACGGAGCGGCAGATGTGGCGCGAATCGATCACGATGATCTTGCCCGCGCGGCGTGCCTCGGCGTAGCCGGGGAGGTGCAGCATGAACCAGCTGTCCTCGAAGGCCGCGTTGTGGGCCATGATGGGGTACTTCTTCATGAGGCGCAACAGCTCCTTCTGCAGCTTCGCGTCCATGCGGAAGGGCGTCTTGCCCTCGAGGTCGGACCACTGGATGTGGTGGATCTCGGCGAGCGGTACGCCGGCCTCGCGGTAGACGTCGGGGATGCCGCAGTAGAAGGCCTGCGGGTCGTGCGGCACGGCATCGCTTGTGAGCTCCATGACCTCCCAGCCAACGTTGATGATGTAGCCGCGCTCGGGGGCGCGCCCGGTGGTCTCGATATCGATGCCCAGCACCGTGCCCTTGATGGGCTTGCGCACGTACGCGACGGAGTAGGCGTCGCGGTCGCCGCGGACCTCGCGTGCGACGGCGCTGGCGGCGCGGCCCTGCATCTTGCCGATGGCGGCGCACAGGTCGGCGTCGGAGAGGTTGCGTGCGAGCAGCGGGCTGGAGAGGTTGCGCAGGCGCGCCTCGCCGATCTGGTCGCACAGCTCGCGATTGCGGTCGGCCAGTTCGAGGATGATGTCGAAGTCGAAGCCGGGTTCGTCGTTGGCGCGCCATTCGTCGAGCAGCGCCTTGATGGCCTCCTCGCCGCGCTGGCGCTCGGACTCCATGGCGTCGTAATCGCCGTAGATGAACATGGGGATGAACGGCTGGCGGTAGTACTCGAGTGCCTGTTGGGCGTTCATGTATGGGCTCCTATCGTGTTCGCGCCGCCGCCCGCGCGCATGCGATGCGCGTGCGCTCGGACGCCGGCGTGCGGTCTTTCGTGGTGCCCATGAGTATAGTGGGTTGTTACGACGCGAGGGTGTTTAGGGTGTGAAACTTTATGGTGCGCCGCGTCCCGGCAGGTGAGGGGCGATGGCCCGTGCGGTGGCCTACGCGCGCGTCCGCGCCCGAGCCGTGTTGCCCGCGCCCGCCCCTGTCGAACGGCGCTACAATGGATGAGCTGGTATTCGCGCCCCTGCGCCCGGCCTCGTCGTGCGACGTTGCGCCGGTGTCCGGGGCGCATGCAGGGAGAGGAGATTCACATGGCAAAGCTGGATGGAAAGGTCGCGCTCATCACGGGTGCCGCCGCGGGTCTGGGTGAGGGCATCGCTATGGCGTATGCCAAGTACGGCGCCAAGCTCATCATGGTCGACCTGTCGCCCTCGGTTGAGGACACGGCCGCCAAGCTGCGCGAGGAGTACGGCGCGCAGATCATCACCGCGGTCGCCAACGTTGCGGACCGCGCGCAGCTGGACGAGGCCGCGGCTCGCGGCATCGAGGCGTTCGGGCGCATCGATGTGGCCTGCTGCAATGCCGGCGTATGCCGCCTGGCCCCCTTCGAGGAGATGGACGACGCCACGCGTGACTTCCATATCGACGTCAACATCAAGGGCGTGTGGAACACCTGCAAGGCCGTGATCCCCTATATGCTCGAGCAGGGCGGCGGCAACATCGTGATCGCGTCTTCGGTGACCGGCGATATCGTGGCCGATGCCGGCGAGGCCGCCTATGCCATGACCAAGGCCGCTCTCGTGGGACTCACGAAGTGCCTGGCGGTGGAGTACGCCGACCGTAACATCCGCGTGAACTGCTCGCAGCTGGGTTATGCGCGCACGCCGATGGTGGAGAAGATGGCGCTCGAGTCCAACCCGGACGACCCCGAGTCCGCGATCGCCGATATCGCCGTTGGCGTGCCCATGAAGCGCCTGGCCAACCCCATCGAGGTGGGCGAGCTCTTCGCGTTCCTGGGTAGCGACGAGTCGAGCTACCTCACCGGTTCGCAGATCGTCATCGACGGCGGCAGCACGCTGCCCGAGACGATGTCCATCGGCACCAACTAGCGCGCAGCGGCACGCGGCGCCGTGCAACCGGGGCCCCTGCCGGTCCGGTGTTCGGTGCGGCCGATTGCTGCTGCAGAGACCCTGCGTCGCCGCGAGGCCTAGCAGCCCGTCCTCGAGATATGCGAGGTCGGGCTGCTTCTTTTGTGGCGAAGGGGCCTACTGGCCATACGGGAGTTATCCTATGGAAACTCTTGAGTATACTGATGGCCTTGCATGCTACGCGTCTGCCATGGGGCGCGCGGGGTATGAAAACAGCGTGACCATATGGGCGTGGACGCGCGGCTTGCTGCTCCCGCAATCGCGAGGCCCCATCTGTCGCCATCGGTGCGCGCCCAACATATATCTGTCGAGGAGAACCTGCCGTGGACTTGCTGCTGCACTTTGCCGAACACGCGCTCGAGGACACCCTCGGGCTCGTGCCCTTCCTATTCGTGACGTATCTGGCGCTCGAGGCGCTCGAGCATGCCGCGAGCGCGCGTTCCAACGCCATCGTGCGCCGTGCTGGCGCTGCGGGTCCTGTGGCCGGTGCGCTGCTGGGCGTGGTTCCGCAGTGCGGCTTTTCCGCCATGGCGGCAACGCTGTATGCGGGCCGCGTCGTCACGCTGGGTACGTTGGTGGCGGTCTTCTTCTCGACATCCGATGAGATGCTGCCCATGCTGGTGGCCGAGCGCATCGACGCCGGCTTGCTCTTCAAAATCCTGGGGTTGAAGGTCCTCATCGCGCTTATCACGGGCGTTGCGGCGGACCTGGTCATCCGTGCTCTGCGTAAAAACGCGCGCGTTCACGAGTTTTTGCGTCGGACGGTGCTGAGCGTGCGCCGCGACGGTGTCCAGACCGATGTGGTGGACCAGATGGCCGAGGGCGGCGAGGATGCCGGGCATATCTGCCGCCTTTGCGAGCAAGATCACTGTGGGTGCGGGCATAGGCACCATCACGCGGGCGAGCACGGTCATAGCGACGTCGCAGGCGCGGGCCATGTGGGCGAGCATGCCGGCGATGTTTGCGGTCGTGAATTGGGCTGCGAGCACGATCACGAGTACGAGGGCCACGGCCACGGCCGTGAGCACGGCCACGGTGCCGGCCACGCCCACGATCACGGTCACGAGCATGCGCGGGGAGGCAAGCTGCGCTCGATCGTGATGAGCGCCGTCTCGCATACCGTGCAGGTCACGGTCTTCATCTACCTGGTAACGTTCGCCCTGGTGGCGCTTCTCGAAACAGTGGACGAGGGGGCGCTGGCGAGCTTCCTTTCGGGCAACCAGCTGCTTGCGGTGTTCGCATCGGCGTTGGTGGGCCTTGTGCCCAATTGCGCGGCAAGCGTGGTGATCACTCAGCTCTACCTGGAGGGCGTCTTGGGCTTCGCCCCGCTCATGGCCGGTCTGCTCACCTCGGCTGGCGTGGGCTATCTGGTGCTCTTCCGCACCAACCGCCATCCGCGCGAGAACGCCGTCATCGTGGCGGGGCTGTTCCTGGTGGCGTGCGCGTGGGGATTGGTTTTGGGGATCTTCTAGGATGCGCGGCGTCTGCCTGACAGGAGGTTTGGGCGTCATGTCCGCATGGCCGGCTATCATATGTCGTGAAGACGCGGCCAAGGAGGTTTCTTATGATGGATGAGTTTGATAACGGGTCGAATCGAGTAGCGGACGACGACGCTGCAAACGGCGTCCGCATTATGGATGATGCCGTTGCGGCCGAGGAACGCGAGCACGATGCCGAGCGCCTAGGGCAGGCGAGTCGCTTGCTTCTCGCGCTGCTCGGGCTTTCAACCTGGACGCTCGAGGAGGATGGACCGGTTGCGAACAAGGGCGTCGACACCGGCCTGCTCTACCGCGCGGTCGAGCACCTAATCGCTTCCGGGGCGCTTGTGCGAGACGTGCAGTCGTCGGAGCTGCGTTTTACCGAGCGCGGGGCAGGTTCGTCCGCCTTGGTGCTCGAATCGCTCAACTATTTCGAGCGCGTTTTGGAGCAAGCGCACGAGGGGCGCTAATCAGTTGAAGCCATAGAAGCGCCGTCGATGGGCATTGTGGGGACCGAGCTAGCCCTCGTTTGGGGATAGCGCCTCGCGAAGCAGGCGGGCGAGGTTGGAGCGAAAGCGCTCGCGGTCGTCGTCGTTAAAGGCCGAGGGTCCCTGCGTGCGCCCGCCCGCGCGGCGGACTTTCTTTTCCTCATGGCGAATGAACAGCTGCATATCGATGGTGGCCTTGCTGTAGACGTGCCCGCGTACGCCGATGGCCGCCGCGCCGCGTCCCAGCACCATGCTGGCAAGGCCGATATCCTGCGTGACCACCACGTCGCCTGGCTGCAAGCGCTCGATGATGGCGAAGTCGGCGCTATCGGCGCCGCATGAGACGTCGAGCGTCTCGGCCCAGAAACCGGGATGCGTGGCGTCGCGCCCACGGGCGTGCTCGGCATCGCGCGGATCGTCGCGCCGAATACGTCGGGCAAGGTTCTGCGTGGAATTGCCGGCAATGAGCACGGGAACGCGCGCCGCTCGCGCGCAGGCGAGGGCCTCGCGTGTCACGGGGCATGCGTCGGCGTCGATAATGAGGGTGGGCATGGCGTGGTCCTTCCTAGAATTATGTGCGTCGCGATGGGACTAGAAGGTTGGGTCTTCGACCCTTAGTCCTCATCGTCGATATAGTGGACCTCGGCGCCCTCCGGGATGACCGCGTTGCCATCCTTGTCTTCGTAGATCGGGACGTCGTCCGAGTAGTCAAGGAGTCGGCAACCCTCGATTCCGTTGACGGTGTAGCTCTTCTGGAACTCGTTGACGAACTCCTCGTCGTCGCCCAGGGCGGCCATGCGTGCGTTCTCTTGCTCCATGAGCACATCGAGAGGGGTGGATTCATCGTCATCTCTCTGCTTTCTGATTCTCTCGGTTTTCAGGAACTCCTCGTAGGGCTCCCCCTCGCGCGTCTGCTCCTCTTCCTCTGACTCCTCTAGGCGGCGACGCTCCTCTTCTTCCTCTTCGCGCTCGCGCCAGTAACGGTCTTCTTCATCCAGCTGAAGAAGGAGCGCTTTATCCTCGTCGCTCGTCCACATGGTGTACCTCCCTGTGCGTGGTGCATCGTTCTTGCGCGCATTTCTGCGTTATGCCCTATTGTTAGTTGTAGCGCACTCAGTGCGCAACGGTTAATCTGCTAATTATCGACCGGGAACTTGCGGTAGGAATAGTGGATTGCGCTACGGGCGCCCCAGCCATGGGGTGTGGCGCCGGCGATGCGGGCCATGCATCTGTGCGTGTGGACGGCGGATTCGGCTGCGGGTAGGGTCGTGAACGCGATTGCGTGCGCGCCGATGTTGCCGCGCCTCAGCACTATGCTGACAAGGCCGATTCCCTGCGTGATCACCACGCCTCTCGGTTGTAGGCATTCGACGATGGGAACGTTTTTGCTGCCGTTGTCCCAAGATTTCCCTTTTGCTCTCAAAACCGTGTCCGCACGCTGTGGCACTATTGCAGTATATGGTCATGTGTATGCGGAAGCGGGTGGTTTTGGTGATCGATGAGGAATATATCGAGCTTTCTCCTGCCACTAGTAGGTTGTGGGCAAAGTCCGACGACGGGCTTAACGAAGAATGGCTCCCCCTGTTCTTACATATGATCGATACCGCGTATGTTGCCCGCATGCTGTGGGATCGCTGGGTACCGATCGGTGTGAAGGACACAATTGCGAGGGCAATGGATGTAGATTGTGATTTTGCGAAGAGAGTAACCATTCTTCTTGCTGGCCTGCATGATTTGGGGAAGGCGGTTCCCGCTTTTCAGGCTCAGCCTCTGCGCCATGGAGGGATACTGGTTGAGAATCCCTTTGTATCGGGGCTCAAGGGGTACGGGTTCGGTTTTCCTTCTGCCAGCGCGGCTACGTTGAATACGGTTCCACGCCATGCGTGGTCTAGTGCTGCGTTCTATTTAAGCTACTTATATGGCTTGCCCGCATGTGCGTCTAGGGAGATGAAGAGCGCTGCGGCGTCTTTGGCGACCATCTTGGCGCTGCATCACGGCTCTACGCCCAAGGAGCCTATTCGCCCCAGGGCTCTCAGCCGTTACGCTACTGCATTGGGGACGAATGATCCCGCATGGAATGAAACTCGGCTTGAGTTGATCGCCTTGATTGAACGTATTGCGGAAATTCAAGAGGGTGATTATGACAGGATTCTCAGCTCGAACGGCATGGGAACAGCGGGTGTCCCTGCAAACGTTGGAGTATTGCTCGCCGGTATCTGCATCATGGCTGACTGGCTTGCTAGCAATAGAGAGTTCTTTCCTTTGCTTCCGATGATTCCATCTACGAATGCGGGGCGCGCGTTGCAAAACGGAAGGGCCTCACTGGCTGATTTGGAAGCCCGTGCGCAGGATGCGTTCGATGTGATCGACATCCTTCCGCCCTGGTGTAGCCAGTGCGGTTCGTTCTTGAACATGGCTGATGATTTTGCCGTTCGCTTCGGGCTGCCTGCCCAGGCATCCCCGCGCCCGGTCCAGATCGATGCCGTGGAGCTGGCGCAAAGCGCTAGCCATGGCGGGCTTATGATTATTGAAGCGCCCATGGGAGAAGGGAAGACAGAGGCCGCGCTTGCCGTTGCCGAGATCTTCGCTGCGCAATCTGGCTGCGGCGGGGTGGCTGTTGCCCTTCCCACTATGGCTACAACTGATGCGATGTTTGGGCGCGTTCGTAAATGGCTCGATGGACTGCCGCAGCCTGATGGCACAGAGGCACGCTCGATTTACCTGGCACATGGTAAATCGAGGCTGAATGACGAGTTCCAGGGAATCGTCGCGCGTTCAAGGAATTTTGTCCGCCAGTATTACAACGAGGCGATGGAATCCGGGGACCTTACTCTCGCAGACTTGATGTTGCAGCGTGATGAGGTGGTTGCATCGGACTGGTTGTTTGGACGGAAAAAGGGAATGCTGGCGAATTTCGTTGTATGCACGATTGACCAGGTGCTCATGGGTGCATTATCCATGAAGCACCTGGCGCTGCGTGACTTGGGGCTTGCAAACAAGGTGCTCATTATCGACGAATGCCATGCATACGATGCGTATATGCAGGTATATCTCGAGCGCCTTCTTGAATGGTTGGGAAGCTGGAGCGCACCGGTCGTTATGCTTTCGGCAACGTTGCCTGAAGAGGCACGCCGTCGTTTTGTTTCTGCTTACGAACTGGGCGTTAATGCGTGTGCCCCGTCGGAGCATACCCATGCCATCGATACTGTCCTCCCAACCATTGATTCATATCCGTTATTGACGTTAGCCGATGGCGGGCAAATCCGTTGCTGCGAGTCAAAGCCGTCTGCCAGGTCATGCCAAGTACAGCTGGCATGCATAGATGATGATGTTGACGCTTTGGTCGATATAATCGATTGCGCCTCCGCTCAGGGAGGTTGCATCGGCGTCATTTGCAATACGGTGAGGAGGGCCCAGGAGGCCGCGGATGTCTTATCGTCCAAATATGGCGACGAGGTCCTGCTGACCCATTCTCGGTTTACCGATTTCGATCGTATGAAGAGGGAAAACGAGATTCGAAAACTGCTGGGTGCGAACGCTACACGTTCTAACGGCCGCCGACCTGATCGGCTGATTGTGGTCGGCACGCAGGTCTTGGAGCAATCGTTGGATATTGATTTCGATATGTTGATCTCCGATATCGCTCCCGTTGATCTTGTGTTCCAGCGGCTTGGCCGTATGCATCGCCATGACAGGGGGAGGGATGGGCGACCAGACGGCCTCCAGGAAGCGCGTTGCTATATCAGGGGTATTACGGGGTGGCATGTTGATGGCCCCTCTCTGCAGGCGGGAGTTGAAAGCATTTACGGCAAAGCCTCTTTGTTCGAAAGCCTGGCGTCTCTCGGCCTAGTTTATCCTGAGTCGCAGGCTACGGTCGATATACCTGCCGATATTGCCTCGACGGTCAGGGCGGCCTATGGAGACCAGCGCGATTTGCTCATTCCTGATAACTGGCAAAAAGAATACAGAGATGCATGTGATGCGCGTAAGCGCAAGATGGACACCAAAAGGAATCGTGCCGAGTATTGTTTGGTGGAATCCGCCACAAAGCTCCTTGAACGCGGACAAGGCCTGGGCGAATGGTGTAGGAAGGCGGATGCCCCTACAGGTGGAACGGCTCGCGATGACGATTGGGGTCCGCGTGCCGTTAGGGATACGGAGGAGACGGTCGAGGTTATTCTGCTGTGCCGAGAACATGACGGATTGCATCTTTTGCCTTGGATTGGCGATGAGGAACACGGTGTCCCGCAGGGTGCCAGGGTTTCGGCAGATGCTGTTCCGAGCTTCGACGAGCAAAAGGTCATCGCGAATTCCACTGTCAGGCTTCCCCTGGAGATGTGTTCTGCGGATATGATCGAGCCTTTAATCATTGAGCTTGAAAAGCGGTGCGGCGCGTTGCTTGGCGCCTGGGTTGATGCGCCATTATTGGCTGGCTCTCTCGTTCTGCTTCTCGATCGTCTGCCAGGTGAGGACTACGGGACATCTATCGCCGGGCATAAGTTCTGGTACTCGAAATGCCTTGGAATAAAATCTTGTTCATTGTAATCCGATAGTTAGAGGGCTATATTAAATGTAATGACCAATAGGTTGCTTTAGTTCCTTGAGAGCTGAATATGGCAAAGGTTTTTGGTTGCTTTGCGAATACGCATATCACGTGCGTTTTTCAGGCTGTTCCCCACATATGTGGGGATGATCCAAAGATGTTATTGCGCTACAAGATGGTCCTTCCATATTGGAGGGATTGGAGGACGCGCGTGATCTCCTTTTCATTTCAACAACTAAAGAACGGAGGTTTGACATGAATACTGATACTGCCTCATTTTCGTTGCTGACATGCCCGTGGATCAAGGTGCTTTGGCATGATGGTCATCAGGGTGAAGTATCGATTCTCGAGGCGTTTGAGAATGCCGGTGCAATTGCCGAGATTACAGGAGATATTCCCCAGCAATCGGGCGTGCTCCTGCGCATGCTCGATGCGATTATGCGTCGTGCGTATGGTCGCTCAACGCTTGATAGGTTTAGCTCGATAGAGCTTTGGCTTTCGATGTGGGAGCGCGGGAGCTTCGACATGGATATCCTATCGGGGTATCTGGAGGAACATGCTGTCTCATTCGATCTCTTTGGGCCAAAGCCCTTCTATCAGGTTTCTGATTTGGAGTATGCGTCCGATAAGCCATTCGATCCCGTTCCCGGCTTGATGGCCGATGTTCCGTCTAAGCCTGAAAAGCATCTTTTTTCGCTTCGTGGAATCGCTGCGCCAAATCGCATGACGTTTGCCGAAGCTGCACGTTGGCTTGTCTTTACGCAGGCTTTTGACACTGCGGGCATCAAGACTCCCGTTGTGGGCAACACCCATGCAAAGAACGGTAAGGCGTACGCTCCTAAAGGAATCCCCGGGACTGGGTACCTCGGTAATCTTGGGCTGGTTTACCTAGAGGGGCGTAACCTGTTCGAAACGCTGATGTGGAATTTCGTTCTTTTCGATGACGCTCGCGCAGATGTTTGTTTTCTTGGGAACCAAGAGGATCTTCCGCCATGGGAGAAGGATGAGAGCACTTCCGACAGCATGGAGTTGCTGGCTCCTACTGGCCTTGTTCAATTGGAGACCTTGCAGTCCCGGCGGGTGCGTCTTATCGCATCCGATGATGGCAGCGGTGTCATCGGCTTTGTCTCCTGCTATGGCGACTTGTTGCATCCGGTGGATGCGATGAAATACGAGACGATGACATCTATGAAGCAGAGCGAGCCACAGCGTGTACGCCTCAAGCTTCCCGTCGCGCCATTTATGCCTCGTACGCACGATGCTAAAAGAGCTATGTGGCGCGGGCTGAGCGGGTTGATTGCTGTATCGGGCGGCGTCGGTGAAGGGCTTGATGATCGGCCGGGGGTTATTCGCTGGATGAACGCCATGGCAGATGAGCTCGCAGAAGTCGAAGACGATTTCTGCGATCTGCTTCCCAAGCAGGTTGCGATCCATGCGCAAGGCATTGAGTACGGAACTCAGAGCAGTGTGTATGTGGACAGCTTCGATGATCGGCTGCAAATAGGTTCTGCTCTTGCTATCCATGACGATGAGGCAGTGCGACTTGCTATCGAGCTTGCTGATAAGGCCGATTCGGCGATTTTCGAAATCGCTAAGCTTGTTCGAGCTTCGGAGGAGTCGAAGGGCGATAAAGCATCGAAGGACATTGCGTCCGCGAGGGTGCAGGATGTGGTAGTGGCCGCATATGCGGAGGTCGATGCGCTGTTCAGGGCCTATCTTGCTGGACTTACCGTTGGCGAGGACTACCACGTGCGAACACTGACGTGCGGGGATGCCATACGCAGAAGCGTTCTTCGCATTGGATTCGATGCCGTTGCCCAATCGAATGCCCAAGAGTTCGTTACACATTCTGGTCGTAGTGTTGCGTATGCGAAATCGTATTTCGCTCAAAGGGTTAACAAGCTTTTGCCTTCGAGCGAATAGAACGCAATAGAGAAAGGAGCCTATATGGCATACGCGCTTAGTGAGCGCTCCTTCGCGCTCAATCGTTTTGTCAACAGGAAGATCAGGAGGCTACAGCGTGAGTTTATGGGTGAAGGTGGCAACGAGGCCGCTGCCCGAGCCCAGCTGGCGCGCCTGAGGAGGCTTGTAACGGGCGAGGCCCCCTCTCTCCTTACTCTGGGAGACCTGGTGCTTTTCGATTGGCCTATCGATGAACTTGGTGATCCTGCCGGATCGTCTCGTGAACTCCGCGCCGCTTGCGTTGCCCTCGGTGCCTATGCGGTTCTGCAACAGGGAAAAGGCTATGGGGTCGCCGCATTCTCGGAAAACGATGCAGAGAGAAGGGTGAATTCGTTTGGTCGAGCCTGCTGGCAGATTCAGCCCGATCAAAGTCTGGCTGCAGGGGTCATGCGTAGGCTTGCGTCCATCGAGGGTTCTTCTGATTTTTCCGGTGTCATATCAGGTGTTCGTTCGCTGCTGGGCCTGATGAAATCAGCTCGCACGGACGATGGCACAGATCGAATGATACGTCTGGATTTCGGCCTTCTGGCCGCTGATCTGTATGAGATTCAGGGTCCGGCGTATCAGCGCGAGCGCGCGATCTCTCGTTGGGGCTCCGCGTACTTCGTCCCCGTATCGCGCGGGAACAAGCAGGATAAAGATAACGAATGAAAGGACCGATGATGCTGTACGTCGATTTTTGTGCAATCCAGAACGTTCCGTCCAACAATATCAATCGCGATGACACGGGGGCTCCGAAGACCGCTGTGTACGGCGGGGTGCGTCGCGCCCGCGTGTCGAGTCAGGCCTGGAAGAAAGCCATGCGCGATGAGTTCGCCTCGATGCTCCCCGAGGAAGTGCTCGCAATTCGTACCAAGCTTGTCGCCGATCAGGTGGCTTGCGTAATCGAGGATATGTGCCCAGATCTGCATGAGAAGGCTCTTCCTTTGGCCAAGGCCGCTCTTACCGCTGCTGGCATTGCTGTCGAGGAGTCCAAGCGAAGCGGCGACGACGAGGGAAAGATCGCGGCGAAGTATCTCATCTTTATTTCACGGGCGGAAATCGTCGCGCTTGCGAATGCGGCGCTTGCCTGGGAGGAGAACGGGGTTGATTGGGCAACGGCTAAGCCCAAGGACCTCAAGAAGGATGTAGCGGGGGCATTCCATGGTAAGCAGGGAATCGAGATCGCCCTGTTCGGCCGCATGCTTGCCGACGCTCCCGATTTGAATGTCGATGCTTGCGCGCAGGTCGCGCACTCCATTTCCGTCGATCGTGTCACCCAGGAGTACGACTACTTCACGGCTATGGACCAGTGCGCTGCTGACGATAACGCTGGCGCAGCCATGATTGACTCGACTGGTTATAATTCGTCTACGCTGTATCGCTACGTTACAGTGAATGTGAGCTCACTGGTGGACCAGCTGGGCGATACCCAGACTACCGTCGATGCCGTTGCCGCCTTTGCTGAGGCATTTATTCGCTCCATGCCGACCGGTAAGCAAAACTCGTTTGCAAACCGCACGCTGCCCAATGCAGTGCTCGTTTCCGTTCGCGACAAACAGCCAGTGAACCCGGTGAGTGCGTTCGAAGTTCCCGTGGCGGCAAAGGGCGCCGAGTCGATTTCGCGCGTAGCAGCTCGCAAGCTTGGGGCGCGCGTCGGTTCGATTGAGCGCTCCTACGACATGCCCGCCTGTGCGGCGTGGAATATCGTGGACTCGGAGCCGGTCGAGGAGCTCGATACCGTTAGCGTGCGCACGGATCTGCCTGGCTTGCTTGAGTCGCTTCGTGTTCAGCTTGCCGAGCGTCTGTAGACGGTGATTTGAATGAGTGTGTTGGTCTTGCGGCTCGCGGGACCCATGCAGTCCTGGGGCGATGGTTCAAGATTCCTTACGCGTCAGACTCGCAAGGAGCCCACAAAAAGCGGAGTTGTCGGATTGATGGCCTCCGCGCTTGGACGCGCTCGCGACGAGTCCGTTGAGGATCTGGCGTCTTTGGAGTTTGCTGTTCGTGTTGATAAGTCCGGAGAACTTGTGCGTGACTTTCATGCTGCAAGGGTGAGAGGGCAAAAGAATTCGATGATCTCGAACAGGTACTATCTGTCGGATGCTGTGTTCGTCGTTGCGCTGGGCGGCAATGACGGTCTTCTCGCTGATGTGGCATCGGCTTTGGTGTGTCCAAAGTGGCCGCTGTTTTTGGGAAGGAGGTCGTGCCCGCCGGATTTCCCGCTTGTTTTGGGCCTGCATTCCGAGAGCGATGACGTTCGAGATGTGCTTCGGGGCGTGCCCTGGCAGGCTCCCGAGTGGTATAGACAGCGCCATTGTCCTGCAGAGCTGCAATTGGTTTGCGATGGTCGGGAAGGCGAGGTCTGCGAGGCGCGTGCGGATTTTCCCATTAGCTTCGACTTTACGAAGAACCGCAGCTATGGCATGCGCCCGGTATTTATCGATATGATCGCGAACCCCGATTTCGTCGACGAGTCTCATCCCAACGTGGATGAACACGATCCAATGGATTTCTAGCCCGGAAAGGAGGGTGCTATGTATCTATCTTGCCTTGAGCTCGATCAGGGGTCGGAGTCAACCTATCGGCATATTGTCTCGCCTTACCGTATCCACGCGTTGGTTGAGGCGGCTTGCTCTGGAAATGCGGGTTCCTCGAGCGGAGAATCGACTGAGGGGCGCATCCTGTGGCGTCTCGATGTTTCTGAGTTTTCGAACGCCGCTCGGTTGTTCATCGTGAGCCCGGCTGCTCCTGATTCCGACTTGCTGTGCAAGCGATTGTCGCTCGATTGTTCAGCGATTCGAACGAAAGAATATGATGAGCGGCTCGATGGGCTGCAAGCAGGGCAACTTTGGGCCTTTCGCCTCAAAGCGAATCCAGTTCGCAAGGTCCTCGTCGATAAGGGCCTGGTCAAGCGAGATGGCGTTGTGGGTACGCTTCAGGCGGAAGTGACGTCGGAGCAGCAAATCGATTGGCTTCTCAAGCGTTGCGAGGGGTACGGTTTTCGCATTCCCCTCAACGCCGCGGGAGAGCCGCAGGTAAGGGTGAGCCAAAGTCGCAAGGAGCGCTTCGCCCGCAGTGGCAAGCAGGTTACTTTGGGGACTGCTCGCTACGATGGTCTTCTAGAAATCTCCGATGCCGAGCTGTTTCGGAAGGCGCTTGTATGCGGTATCGGGCGTGCAAAAGGCTTTGGCTGCGGATTGTTGACCATTGCCAAACCGTAGGGGCTAGCATGATGAGTGATGAGGAAAGGGTTGCTCGATCTACGACGATATCGCGTAAGGCCCCACCTCCGCCGGATGTTATCGAACTTGCTCGCATGGAAGACCGGATATCATTTGCGTACTTCGAGCGATGCGTAATCGGTCAGGAAGACAACGCCATCACTGTTACGGATGCCGAGGGGGTTGTTAGGCTTCCTTCGGCATCCCTGGGCGTCTTGATGCTCGGCCCTGGTTCGTCCGTGAGCCATAAGGCGATGTCGGCTATAGCGGAGAATGGAGCTACGGTTGTTTGGGTGGGGGAGAACGGGGTGAGGATGTATGCAGCTGCGCGGCCGCTCGCCCATTCTTCCGCCCTTTTACAGCAACAGGCTAAGCTCGTTTCGAATACTCGGAGCAGACTCGCGGTCGCTCGGGTGATGTATCAAATGAGATTTCCCCATGAAGATGTTTCGAAGTTGACTATGCAGCAGCTTCGTGGTCGAGAGGGGGCTCGAGTTCGGTCGGTATATCGTTCGTTGTCGAAGAAGACTGGCGTGGAGTGGGATAAGCGCACGTATGATCATGACGACTACGAAAGCGGCACGGAGATCAACAAGGCGCTATCCGCGGCGCATGCATGTTTGTATGGAGTTGTCCATGCGGTGATCGTTGCCATTGGATGCTCGCCTGGCTTGGGGTTTGTGCATGTCGGTCATGAGCGTTCTTTCGTTTACGACATTGCCGATTTATATAAGGCGGAGCTTTCGATTCCGGTGGCATTTGAGGTTGCGGCGAAGCAGCCTGAGGATATCGGCAGCGCCGTGCGGCATGCAATGAGGGATCGGTTCTACGATATGTCTTTGCTGGGAAGGGTGGCTAAGGATATTAAGCGGCTCCTTAACGTTGTTCCAGATGAGAAAAGTGATGCCGAGTCACTCGCTCTTTGGGATGACAAGCTCGGCGAAGTCGCGTATGGCAAGTCCTATGGATGCGATGATGATCAGGTGGGTGAAGAGTCATGATTGTGATAGTTGTGACCGCTTGTCCGCCCAGTGTTCGGGGAGATTTGTCACGGTGGCTGTTTGAGATATCAACAGGCGTGTTCGTTGGTCATGTTTCCGCCCGTGTCCGGGAGGCTCTTTGGACGAGGGTCACTGCTTTCGTAAATGATGGCAAGGCGATAATGGCTTATTCGGCCAGCAACGAACAGCATGTTGCGTTTCGCGTTCATCGGTCTAGTTGGAAGCCTAGGGATTGCGATGGTTTGGTTTTGATGGAGAGGCCGAACGGTTGCGAAGATGAGAGTTACTATGGAGCCAGGAAGTCAGGCTGGAGCGATGCAAGCAAGAGGCACAGGGCACGTCGCTTTGGATAAAGTGATGCAAAACTGCCAGACCGACCATTGGGATCGCAGGTAAATAAGTGTGCTCCCCGCGTACGCGGGGATGATCCCCGCTCCTCGAAGTCGGCGCGGACCTCCTCGATCGTGCTCCCCGCGTACGCGGGGATGATCCCGAGGAGCACGCGGCCAAATCCCGCGCCGTCTGCGTGCTCCCCGCGTACGCGGGGATGATCCTCAGCCGGACAATCCGCACGACTCCCAGGCCATCGTGCTCCCCGCGTACGCGGGGATGATCCCATGATGCAAACGTCCTCGGGAACCTCGCAGCCGGTGCTCCCCGCGTACGCGGGGATGATCCCCTCGAATCCCCAATCGTGAAGACGAAGCGCGGGGTGCTCCCCGCGTACGCGGGGATGATCCCGCGCATCCCGTATCGCGGCAAGCCCGCCGATGGTGCTCCCCGCGTACGCGGGGATGATCCCCGTGGCGTTCGTATACAACGGTGTTGTCTTTGGGTGCTCCCCGCGTACGCGGGGATGATCCCCACTGCGGCTGGCCTAAAGAAAGTAATCCACAAGTGCTCCCCGCGTACGCGGGGATGATCCCCAACTTTATTCCGAAGGTTTCCAATCAGAATCAGTGCTCCCCGCGTACGCGGGGATGATCCCTGCGACATAAGTGCGAAACCTACTGCGACAACCGTGCTCCCCGCGTACGCGGGGATGATCCCCACGTCCGGCTCGCCGTCCTTGCCGACTCGTGTGTGCTCCCCGCGTACGCGGGGATGATCCCCAAACAATCCGCTGTTAAATTCTTCGTCAAGAAGTGCTCCCCGCGTACGCGGGGATGATCCTAATCGTATCCCCAGTCCTCGTACATCTTGCACAGTGCTCCCCGCGTACGCGGGGATGATCCCCGCCGATTGCTACCTTGTATACGTTGCTGCGGCGTGCTCCCCGCGTACGCGGGGATGATCCCCTGACTACGATCAAGGTGGGCGACGACAACGCAGTGCTCCCCGCGTACGCGGGGATGATCCTAGCCGTGTCGCGGGTCGGCGGCGATGCGCTCGGGTGCTCCCCGCGTACGCGGGGATGATCCCTCGATAGCCTCGACGATGATCGCTCCACCGTGGGTGCTCCCCGCGTACGCGGGGATGATCCCATGTCCAGTGTAGGTGTATTTGTGAATGACTTTGTGCTCCCCGCGTACGCGGGGATGATCCCGAATCGCTAACAAGGTGTGGGAGCACAACCAAGGTGCTCCCCGCGTACGCGGGGATGATCCCTGCGATGCTGCGCGCACTGCACCGGATGCCATCTGTGCTCCCCGCGTTCGCGGGGATGATCCCCCCCCTTGTCGACCTCGGTCGTCGACTCGAATCCGGTGCTCCCCGCGTACGCGGGGATGATCCCGAGATAGACAACCTGATCGACCTCGCCGCGAAGGTGCTCCCCGCGTACGCGGGGATGATCCCTCGGCCCCGAGTGCGTGGCCATGGTCGACCCGGGTGCTCCCCGCGTACGCGGGGATGATCCTGCAATTACGCCACGGCAAGGAGCCGGGGCACGAGTGCTCCCCGCAAGCTCGGCATTCGCGCTGACAAGCTCGAAGTGCTCCCCGCGTTCGCGGGTTCGCGGTTCAGCGTGCATCTCTACACGCCTTGCGCTTCATCAGTGCGCGGCATGCGTAACCGCCTGCAGGCGACGTTGGTTTCGTCCCTGGACACCTTGATTTCTCCTTATTGGATCCCGTGTTCCGGTTCATTGCTGTGGTGTGATTGCATTAGGAGCAGCGTACTATTTGGGCAATAGCAAATGAGCGTTGCACGGCGAATGTATTCAGCTGCGTGCGTCCCCTATAATCCATATGTGGAATACAGAAGGAAACATTTATACAGGTAAGCAAGGCAATCAGGCATTTAGTGGACAGCGCTGGGACTAATTCGCATGCTGCATCGCTTGCGCTCGGCAAGTCCCGCGAGTGCGTTCGCAACGCGTCGAAGCGGCCCTCGCCGTCGCTTGCGACGGTTGCCGACATTTGCGACTTCGATGTGATCATTCGGGACCGCCGCACCGGCGCGGAGGCGACGATTGCGCCTCCCAGGCGTACCAACGATGATGGGCAACTGGGTGAGGACGACGTGCGCTACGATTTCGTGAGCACCTACGAGGAGCTGATGGACAAGGTAATGCAGTAGGGGGCGTCGTCGCCCTCTTTCGCGGCGGGCTCGAGATGTATCGAGGTACTTTTTCGTACTGGTTTCTGAAATGCCTTTGTATACCCGTGTTATAGCAATTCTCTGACCTGCGGTTTCTTTAACGCGAATCGAGGGTCTACTTTGGCATTTGGCATATTCGCACGAAAAACGTTATGGATACGCTTGCGCCCGCCCAAAGCGCTCGCGCGCGATCCTAATCCACCCGTCCAAACGTGAAAGCGCGTACGAGCAGCGTCGCCCCCAGCACCGCGAGGGCGGCGCCGGCGAAGAGCACGAGCATCTCGGTCGATTCCAGCGGGAACAGGAACACCACGATACCCGCGATGATCGATAGCACACCGGAGAACACGGCCAGGCCGCGGTTGTGCACGGCGCCCGATTCCACGAGCGTCATCACGCCCTCGATGATCCAGCCAAATCCGATGGCGAGCACCGCGAACGTGGTGAGCGCCGCTGCGGAAAGCGCTTGGTTGCGCACCATGACGATGCCGCCGAAGAGCAGCAGCAAGCTGGTGATGATGCTCAGCGCGCGCCAGCCGGACGGCAGGATGGGTGCCCCGATGGCCGCAACGAGCCTCACGATCGCGGCGACGATGAAGTACACGCCCAGTACCACCGTGAGCACGACCATGGTCTTGACCGGCCAGAAGAGCAGGGCCGCGCCCGCGAGCAAGCCCATCACGCCTGTGACGCCGTAAATCCAGCGGACCGTCTTGATGCCGCGGTCGATCATGCCGCGTTCGTCGAAGATGAACGGATCGTGTCCCGTACGGTCGAATTCATTAAAGTGTGCCATGGTCGAAATCTCCTAACATACACATGTAAGGTAATCCTCAACTGTGGTTTACCCGAACAGCGACGGAGTAAGCGGTTTCGAGTGGGGGAGTCCGACCACGGCTCCATCTTCATGGATGCAACAAATTGCCGTTACCATTTGTGAGCTGCGCGATGTCGGAGGCGCTCACGGCCGGCCTACTTCGCCCAGGCGCAGATCGCGTCATGCAGCAAGGCAGCGCAGCCCGTCACGGCGCCGTCATAGTAGGCGGTAAAGCGTTCGTCCGCCACGTACATCTCGGCCAGGCCACGGTGCGCTTCGGGCGTGTAGAAGCTCCATGTGTAGCCGAGCCATTCTCGGTGCAGGCCGCAGATGCGCTTGCCGGTCTCGCCTACGGGGTCCAGCCCCCGCTGCACCGCCGCCTCGAGCTCCGTGTTGATCTGCGTTCCGAGTGCTTGGAATCGCTCGAACTCGCTCTCGCTCAGACCGAGTAGCAGGCGGTTGCTCGCATCGACGGCGTCGTCGCCCCAGCGCGCCCGCGCTTCCGAGCCGTATGAGCGCTCGTTATCTTCCACAAGGCGCCGCGTCTTCGTGGCAGCGGACTTCTTGCCCATGCGTCCTCCTATTTCGCAATGCGGTGGATGAACAGGCCGCTGCGCAGTTTGGGCTTGAACCATGTGGACTTGGGCGGCATGAGCAGCCCTGCATCGGCAACGGCGAGCAGTTGGTCGATGCTCGTGGCGTGCAGCGAAAACGCTACGCCCTCCTCGCCCGCGCGCCGCTCGAGCTCGTCGGTTCCGCGGACTCCGCCCACGAACGCGATGCGCGCGTCGAGCCGCGGGTCCTCGATGCCCAGGACGGGCCCCAGCACGCGGTCTTGCAGCACGGAAACATCGAGCGATGCCACCGGGTCGGCCTCGTGCAGCTTGGCGGCAAGCTCGTCGTCGGGCGTGAGCGCCCACCAACGGCCCGAGGCGTACATACCGAAGATGCCGGCATGCACGGGTTCGATCGCGCCCTCGCGCTCCTCCACGTGGAACCCGGCGTTCGCAACGCGCGTCACCAGCTCATCGGCGCTCATACCGCAGCGGTCGGCCACCACGCGGTTGTACGGCAGGATGGAGAGCTGGCTTGCCGGGAACAGCACGGATAGCACGTAGTTGAAAGGCTCCTTGCCGGTGTAGGCGCCGGCTGCCTGCGCCTCCTCGCGCATGGAGCGGGCGACCTTCACGGCGCTGGCGGCACGATGGTGACCGTCGGCGATGTAGGCGCACGGGATGGTATCCATCATTGCGCGGATGGCCTCTACGGAATCTTGGCGTTTGATCTCCCACACGGTCTGGCGAACGCCCGAATCGTCCACAAAGTTGTATAACGGCGTGGCCTGCTTGGCGGCGCTCAGGATGAAGTCGAGAACCGGCTGGTCGCGATAGGTCAGAAAGATCGGACCCGTCTGGCAGCCCAGCGCGCGGATATGCGCGATGCGGTCGCGCTCCTTGTCCTCGCGCGTGAGCTCGTGGCGCTTGATGGTGCCGTTCTCGAATTCCGAAACCGCGCACACGGCGACGAGGCCCGTCTGCGCGCGGCCGTTGCGCTCAAGTTCGTAGAGGTAGTAGCACATGCCGGGGTCGCGAAGGAGCGTGTGGTCGTCCAGGCGCTCCTGCAGCAGCTCGGAGGCGCGGGCGTAGACCTCGGGGGCGTACATGTCCTGTTCGGGCGCGAATTGCGTCTCCGGTCGGTCGATGTTCAAAAACGAAAGCGGCCGTTCGGATACGTAGCGAGCGGCCTCGGCGCGATCGAACACGTCGTAAGGCAGCGCGGCCACCTCGGCGGCATGCTCGGGAACGGGGCGGATGCAGGGAAACGGCAGCGCTTTCATGGCGGTCCTCTCACAGTGGTGCACGGGGCGCGCTTCGAGCGCGCGTATGTATCTATCCTAACCCCAGGGAAGCGCGGCGGGTTTTAAAAACACGGCGCCCGCGCCGAAGCGGTGCTATTTGATGACGCGCACGCGATGGATGGCGGGTATCTGCTTGAGGGCATCGATCGTCCGGGCGTCGAGGTGCTCATCGGTATCAAACATCGTGTAGGCGTTCTCGCCGGCGCTTTCGTTGACCATGCGCTGCACGTTGGCGTTGTCCTTGGCGAGGACGGCCGTGATCTGCCCGATCATGTTGGGGACGTTGGCATGCAGGCAGGCTACGCGGCTGGCGGCTCGCGCCTTGCCCATGTTGCACGCCGGGTAGTTCACCGAGTTGGCTATGTTGCCGTTCTCCAGATAATCTTTGAGCTCCGATATCGCCATGTCCGCGCAGTTCGCTTCGGCCTCTTCGGTTCCCGCACCCGAGTGCGTGGTGATGAACGTATGCGGCATGCGCACGGTTTTAGGGGTGGCGAAGTCGCAGGCGAACCACGAAAGCGCGCCCGTGCGCAGGGCGGCGTCGACAGCGTCTTCGTCGATGATCGTCTCACGGGCGAAGTTGATGAGCACGGCGCCGGGCGCAAGCAAGGCGAGTTGCTCGCTCGAGATCATGCGGATCGTGTCGGCTTTCGAAGGCACGTGCAGCGTGAGGTAGTCGCATCCACGGCAAAGGTCCTCGAGCGTGCCTACCCGCTGCACGTTGTGCGAGAGCGCCCAGGCGTGCTCCACGGAGATGAACGGATCGTAGCCGTACACGTCCATCCCAAGGTCTACGCACGCATTGGCCACCTTGGATCCCACGTTGCCCAGGCCTACGATGCCCACGCGCTTGCCGCGCAGCTCTCGGCCTACGAAGGCCTTCTTGGCCTTTTCGGCATCGGCTAGGATATTCGGGTCGCGCGCATTGTCGCGCACCCACTGCATGGCCTGCACGATGCCGCGGCTCGACATGATCATCATGGCCAGCACGATCTCTTTTACAGCGTTGGAGTTGGCGCCGGGCGAGTTGAACACCACGACGCCCTGGCGTGCGTACTCCTCGATGGGGATATTGTTCACGCCCGCGCCGCATCGCGCGATGGCGCGGATGCTTCGGGGTAGTTCGTAACCGTGTAGATCGGTCGAGCGCATGAGGATGGCGTCGGCTTCCTCGGCCGCGTCTACGAAGTCGTAGCCCTCGCCGAACTCGATTCGCCCGTCCTTGGTGATGTCGTCGATCGTCTTGATGTAGCGCATGGTGGTTTCCTTTTGCTTCGTTGCCGAACGTTAGGGCTGTGGGCTCGGGCCTCGCCGCCCGCTGCCTCAGGGGGCAGGGGCTCGCACCCCTACCTAGATCGCGTTTCGCTCGCCGTCTCGAACTCCCGCATGCAGGCCGCCAGCGCCTCGACGGATTCCCTGCTCACCGCGTTGTAGATGCTCGCACGCAGGCCGCCGGCGGCGCGGTGCCCCTTGATGTTGACGATGCCGCACGCGGCAGCGAAGTCCACGAACTCGGCGTCGAGCTGGGGCGTTGGCGTGCGAAACGTCACGTTGGCGATGGACCGCGAGTCCGGCTGGGAAACGCCCCGGTAAAACGAGCTGGTATCGATGGTCTCGTAGAGCAGGCGCGCCTTGCCCTCGTTGCGCTGCTGCATGGCCGCCAGGCCCCCGGTCTCCTCGATCCATCGGAATACCTTGCCGCACACGTAGATGCCGAAGGTGTTGGGCGTGTTGTACATCGAGCCCTTGCTCGCTTCCAGGCGATAATCCAGGTAGCTTGGGCAATAGGGGCTGGCGGGTCCGTCGTCTATCAAGTCGTCGCGCACGATGACCACGGTTACGCCCGCGATCCCGGCGTTCTTCTGCGCGCCCGCGTACACGAGCCCGTAGCGCTCGATCTCGAGCGGCATGCTGAGGAAGCAGCTCGACACGTCGGCTACGAGCGGCGTCTCGCCGCAGCCTGGCAGCGCGTGGAACTGCGTGCCGTAGATGGTGTTGTTCTGGCAGATGTAGATGTAGTCGAGGTCGCCCACGGCCGCGCGCGCCTCGACGGGCGCCAGGCCGGGGATGCGGTCGAATCCGGTATCCTCGCTGCTGGCGAGCGCGAGGGCTTCGCCGTACCGCTGCGCCTCGGACCAGGCTTTCTTGGCAAAGCTGCCGCTCACCACGTAGCCGGCTCGTCCGCGCCTCATGAGGTTGAGCGGGATGCCTGCGAATTGAAGGGTGGCGCCGCCCTGAAGGAACAGGACGCGGTAGCGGTCGGGAATATTCAGGATGCGGCGGAGCGTGGCCTCGGCTTCGTCGATGATGCGCTGGAATGCGGCGGAGCGATGACTCATCTCCATAACGGACATGCCTGCGTCTCCGTATTCGGCCAGCTCGTCGGAGAGCTCGGCCAGGATGCTCCGGGGAAGGGCCGCGGGGCCCGCCGAGAAGTTGTGAACGCGCGCCATAGGTGCTCCTAACGTTTGCGGGTGAAGACGCGCCGTCTGTCGCGGTGCCTGGTACGGCGTCCGCGGAGGTGCGCTCGCGTAAGGGATGCACTTTACTATAGAAGAGTATGACGGCTGTAACCGAAACGTTACCTTTTGCGAAGAGGGCCGGGGTGCACCGTCTTCATGACCACGTTCCGGCAGTTCACGATGCGTGGGGGTTCCATTCTCGACCGATAATTGGCGCCCTGTGCAGCGCCCGCCGGGATGAAATGGGCGCCGCCTCGTTAAAGAAAGAGTAAACTATCACTTTAAGGTTGAAGGTTGATGCCGAGAGGGGACCCCATGGCGACCTACGTTACATCTGATGTGCACGGGTACCTGCGTGCCCTCGATGCCGCCCTCGAGCTGGTGGGGCTGGGATCTGACGACGTGCTCTACGTGATGGGCGATATGGTCGATCGAGGACCCGATCCCATCGGCGTGGTGAAGCTCGTTCGGTCGCTCCCCAACGCTCGCGTGCTCATGGGCAACCACGAGCGCATGCTCCTTGATGTCCTGGCAGCCGATGACGATCGCGAGCTGCTGCTCTGGCAGATGAACGGCGGATCAACTACGTCGCGCGAGCTCGATGCGCTCTCGGGCGAGGAGGCTGGCGAGCTTATCGAGTGGTTGTCGGGGCTGCCGCTGTTCGACGTGGTCGAGGTGGCCGACGAACGCGTGCGCCGCTCCCATCCCGGAGATCCCGAGCTCGCCGCGGCCACGCGCGCGCACCTGCTCGTGCATGCGGGCATCGACGCCGCCATCGCCCGTGCCAACCTGCGCGCAGCGGGCGTGCCCGTGGATGCCGCGGGCGGCGCGCGCGACGCCTCGGTCGCGCAGCTCGCCTCCATGCTCTCCCAGCAGGTGTCAGATGACCTGCTGTGGATCCGCGGCGACTTCTGGAGCGAAGCTACGGGCCTGATCGGCCGCGACGGACGCGGCCCCGTGGTTGTTTCCGGTCATACGCCCTCCTTGTATCTTGGGCGCTATGGGCGCTTGATGTCGGGCACCGGTGTGACCGAGGACCTGCAGGGCTGCGTGGTCGAGGTGGGGGCGTGTCGCGACACTGGCGGCGAGGCCGATCGCATCTGCATCGATTGCGCTGCGGCAACGGGTTCGCCCACCGGGCGCGTGGGGATCATGCGACTCGAGGACCGCGCGACATGGTACGTCCCCGTAGGCGAGGGCGCGTAGTTTCGCCGGGATTTCTCGTTTGCTGGCAACCGTGCGTCGCAGAGGGTTTTCAAACGAAGACGGCCCCAGGTGGTCCGACCACTCCGGAGCCGTCTTGCTAAATCTTCTGGTTATTCCTCGGGAAAGAAGATCTTCGGATAGGCTTCGTCCCATGATCCTTCATCGAGTGACCAGACGCCGTCGGTGGACTCGAATTCGAAGGATACGCGGGTCTCGGTGGTGGCGGTGCACTCCGCGAGGCAGGTGTAGAAGATGTCCTGCATGAGGGCGGCCGCCTGTTCTTGCGGTAGATGCTGGCATGCGGGGTCGTCGGCGGCTTTGTCGAGCGCCTTCGCCCACGCGATGACGAACGCGATGGGGTCGCGATGCGTCACATAGACGTAGCAGGTGCCCGTTGAATCGCGCGTGAGCATATCGCTTGTCCTAAAGCTGAGGTCCACGAGCATCCAGTTGGCATACGCCTCGGGGTCAACGCCGAAGGAATCGATATCGTCGCCGAAATCATCGAGCACCATCGATGCCAGGTACTGCTTGACCTGTGTTTTGAGCTCGGGGTCCGTGGGTTCGAGGGCGTCGAACGTGGGCTTGATCAGGTCGTGGAGCTCGCGTTCATCCTGCTCGACCGCATTCGGGCCATCGCCCCCATTGTCCAGATGCGAGTCGACGGTATTCGTTTCGAGGGTTGTATAGGTTTCGCCGAGGGCGCCGGCGGCCAGCCAGATCGACACGATGAGCAGCAGGTTGACGAGGGCCGAGATGATGGCGCCCGCGATGCCGAGCACCTTGCCCGCTGTGGACAGGCCGGTTGGGGTGGTGCCGCGCGTCGAGCGTGCGGCGCAGGCGATGGCGGCTATGGCCAGGATGAGCCCGACAAGGGGCACGGCGCTGAACAGGATGGAAAGGGCTCCCAAGATCACCGAGGTGACGGTTAGGTTGTAGTTCGCGCTCGCTTGTGCGGCGGCGGGTGCGGGCGCGGCGACCGGCGGGAGGGCGCGGGCCTCCGACTCGCCCGAGGCCGCGGGCTGGCTTCCCAGGCTGTTCGGCGACGTAGCGTCGTCCGGCGCGGCTGCGGCTTCCTTTGGTGCGCCGATCGGCTCTGCATCCGGCGCCGGGGCGGACGAGGCTGTTTCGGCGGGCACGGGCACGGGCGGGAGGTCCCGGTGCCCCGCTTCGGTCCGGGGGCGGCCGTCCACCGAGCTGCTTCGAATGTCGTTCCAGGGGTTCGTTTCGTCTGTCATTGCGGGACCTCCATGGTTGCGGGGGCGGCGGCCTGGCGCGCGGCCGCTCGGCCGAGAACTAGGCAAAGGGGTTGCGTTCGCGCGTGATGGCGCGGCGGATGTGCACGTACTCCACTATCAGCAAGACGAGCAGCAGAGCCATGACCAACAGGTAGCTTATCACGGCACCCATCAGCCCCAGCAGGGCGACGAGCACGAGGGGCGCTATGACCGACGCGGCGAAAGAAATCAGGTAGAGCTTCATCACGTCGCCCTGGCGGCGCAGCACGGTGATGATGGCGTATAGGAAATCGATGGCCGCGGTGATGCCGCCGGCGGCGATCATGAGGTAGGCGAGCATGCGGAAGCGTTCGAAATCGACTCCGTACATGAAGCTCATGACGGGTATGCCGATCCAGGCCATCATGACCCCGCTGAACACCGTTACGGCTAGGACGACGACCATCATCGCCGCGACCACCAGGTCGAAGCGGCGCCGTTTACGCGGATTGGACCAGATGCTCGCCAAGCGCAGCAGCTGCGGTTTGTAGACGAAGCCGATCGCAAGCAGGATGCCCTGGGCGGGGAAGTACAGCGCGTTGAAGTAGAGCTGGTTGTCGTAGGGGAGCATCCCCTCCATCACGAACTTGGGCATGCTCTCGATGAGGTTGAACAGGAAGAGCGCGGCGAACAGTGGGAAGCATCGGCGCAGCAGGCCGGTGACCTCCTCAAGGCGCATCCCGCGCGACTTTTCGGTTTCAAGCAGCGCCAGCGGGATGGTGAGCAGCGCCAGCGACGCCACGGCAACAACCGCCATGGCTACGGAGGCGAACGGCAGGCTGCGCGTGATGAAGAGCGCGAGGGAGAAGGCTGCGGCGACCGCGAGCGAGCGCAGCGCCTGGCTGATTCCGGCCAGATAGAGCTTATCGGCCTGCTGGAGCCTGCCCTCGTAGACGTCGGCGATGCCATCGACCATCTTGTAAACGTAGACACCCAGGGAGATGGTCATCATGTTGGGGCTGTAGTCTCGAAACGTGCAGTACAGAATGCCCGCAACGAGGGCGAGCGCGCCGGTTATCCAGCGGTTGACCTGGTAGGATGAGAACGAATCGACCTCGTCGATATCGGAAACCTGGAAATTGCGGACGCCGTAGCTCGCCGCGATCATGAGCAGCGTGCCGGTGACGAACGCCATGGAGAACATGCCCGCCTGCTCGGCGCCGACGAGCTGCGTTGTCACTACGGTGAGCAGCGGGAACACCATGCCCCACACGCCGATGCCCACGGTATTCCATAGGTAGTCGCGTTTGGTGCAGTGCGACTCGTACTCCGCTTCCTGCTCGCTGAGCGATCCTTCGTATACCGCTTCGAGCAGGCGGGTCCACCACTGGTTTACCATGCGGGTGATGAAGGTCTGCTCGCGTTCAGGGCGCTTGGCCTCGCGCTGGGCCGCCGCGTCCGCGGAATCGTTGGGTGCGGGACGGTACGTGGGCCTGCGCCTGCTCTGGGGGCTGCCCACCGCGATGGCGCCGCGCCGCGCGAGGCGCTTGCGCATCCTATCGAGCAAAGTGATGCTCACATCAGCCTCCTGCCTGCTCAATCGCGGCTCGGGCGAACCGCGCCGCCGCCGTTCGGGCGCGGGCGCCGATAGCCGGGCGCCGCGTGTCGATTCGATTCATTATAGCCATGCTCTCGGACATCGAATTTGCAACCACGTTCGGTAACGCTTTTTGTTTCTTCTCGCGTCGCGCGGCGCTTGCGGTATCCTCTGATACGTTTTACTACGGTGCCGGCGCGACCGAAGCGCGCGATGAGCGTGCGCGCAGCCGCGTCGCCGGACGTGTTGGGGATATATATGGATTTCATCTCGTTTCTCTTAGCCCTCGTTCCCATCCTGTGGCTCGTCGTCATGTTGCTGCTGTTCAAGTGGCCCACGTGGAAGGCGGCTATAGGTTCGTTCGTCATCGCCGCTGCGCTCGCGGCGACGCGCTGGGGCATGCCGGTCGATCAGGTTGCCACGGCGAGTCTCGAGGGCTTCCTGATGGCGCTGTGGCCCATCGTCTTGGTGATCATCGCGGCGGTCTTCACCTATAACCTCTGCGTGAAGACCGGTGCCATGGATGTGATCAGCGGCATGATCACCTCTATCTCAAGTGATCGCCGCATTCTGGCGCTGCTTATCGCGTGGTGCTTCGGCGGCTTCATGGAGGGCATGGCCGGCTTCGGAACGGCCGTGGCCATCCCTGCGGGCATGTTGGCCGCGTTGGGTTTCTCGCCCATCCCGGCCGTGCTCATGTGCCTGCTCGCCAACGGCGTGCCCACGCCGTACGGCTCCATCGGCATCCCTACGGTGTCTTTGGCCAACCTGGTGGGACTCGATGCCGCGCAGCTCGCCTCGGTGCAGATGCTGCAGCTCGCACCGTTCTTCATCGTTGCCCCGTTGCTCATCGTCTACGTGGCGGGCGGTTCTTCGCTGCCGTCGCTCAAGGATGCGCCCGCACCTTCCCTGGGCCAGCGTTTCGCGGGCGTCGCGCCCATCGCGCTCGCCTCGGGTGCAGCCTTCGTGGTGCCCGCCTATCTCGTGGCCACGTTCGTCGGACCCGAGCTCTCCGTCGTGGTGGGCAGCATCTGCGCGCTCGCGGTTACGGCGGTGCTCGCCATGCGCGCCGAGCGCTCCGGTAAGCTCGATGCGCGCTTTCACATGGAGGCCCCCGAGGCCGAGGACCTCGATGCTGGCCGTGCGCTCAAGGCTTGGTCGTGCTTCATTCTCATCTTCGTGCTGCTGCTGGGTACGTCTAAGCTCGTGCCGCCGGTAAACGCCTTCCTGGCGCAATTCGCCACCAGCGTGCAGGTGTTCAGCGGTCCCAACCCGGGGACCCTTACCTTCTCCTGGATCAATACGCCCGGCGTATGGATCTTTCTGGCCGCGTTCGCGGGCGGCGCCATCCAAGGCGCCAGCCTCAAGGTGATGGGCGAGGTACTGCGCGATACCGTCAAGCAGATGATGCCCACGGTCATTACCATGTTGTCGGTACTCGGGTGCGCCAAGGTGATGGGGTACGCGGGCATGATCTCTTCCATCTCGGCGTTTTGCATCGGCGTTGCCGGTGCGTTCTTCCCGTTGGTGGCGCCGTGGATCGGCATGGTCGGCACCTTCGTGACGGGCTCGGGCACGAGCTCCGGCATGCTCTTCGGTCCCGTTCAGCACGAGGCCGCGATGGCGCTTTCGTCCGATCCCTACTGGATGGTCGCCCTCAACTCGCTGGGCGTGGCCGCGGGCAAGATGCTCTCGCCGCAGACGCTTGCCATCGGATTGGCCGCTGTTCGCGTTACGGGCAAGGACGCCGAGCTGCTCAAGGCCGTCCTGCCGTTTGCTCTGGCATTCCTGGCTGCCATGAGCGCCCTGGCGTTTTTCGGCGCCTAGCAGCTACATCCCCCTATGCGCCGCTTCTCGGTGCGCGCCGCTTTTCCACGGCCTCGCTTTCGCTGCGGGGCCGTGTTTTTTTACGCCGGACGACGTGGTGCGGACGCGCCATGCCCTATGCTCGAAGACGGTATGGAAGTCGATGTGTCGAAGTTGCGTAGTTGTTGACGGCTTAACAAACATTCGTAAGATGTTAATGCGTTAACGAGCCGTATGCGATGCATCAGCACGGGAGGTGTCATGATGGAGCAGGAGCGCTTCGAGGATTTTGTCGGATTGATCGGGGCGATTTCAAAGGAGATCCAGCGGATCAAGGCCGCGGAGGCGGCGAAGCTGGGCTTGAAGGGCGCCGACATCATGTTGCTCTACCAGCTGCATCGCGAACCCGAGGGTCTCACGAGCGCCGAGCTGGCGCGCCGCGCCAGCGTGACGCGGGCCGCCATTTCCCGCTATACGGCGGGTCTCGAGGAGCGAGGCTTCATCCGCATGGTCGAAGATGAGCGCTCGGGCCGCTACCGGGCCCGCCTCTATCTTACCGAGCAAGGCGTCCGCGCCATGGACGAGGCCGTGAACACCATCGCGCGCGTGGTCGCGCAGGCCGGTGACGAGCTTTCCGCCGAGGACCGTCTGGTCATGTACCGGTCGCTCGCAACGGTTCTGGATCGGCTCAAGCACATTTCTCGTAACGAAGCAGAGGCGCGCCGCGCCGCCCCATAAGGAGGGAACCCCCATGCCAGTCCGCATCATCGTCGATTCCGCCAGCGATATGAGCAGCTCGGGTCATCCGCAGCTCACGGTTCTGCCCCTGTCCGTCGTCTTTGGCCAGGATGTCTACCTCGATGGCGTCACCATCACCAACGACCGCTTCTACGAGCTGCTCACCGAGGGCGACGACCTGCCCAGCACGGGGCAGGTGAACCCCTATGCGTTCTCGCAGGCGTACGAGGAGGCGATCGCTGCGGGCGAGGACATCGTGGTCATCACCCTGTCGGAAAAGCTGTCGGGGACCCATCAAAGCGCTGTCACGGCGGCGGGCCTGGTGGATGCCAAGGTCCGTATCGTCGATACGCACAGCGTCACGGTAGGCGAGCGGGCGCTCACCGAGTATGCGCTTCGACTGCTTGACGAGGGCGCTTCCGCCGACGAGATCGTGGCTGCGCTGGAAGCCGTGCGCGACCGCGTGGTGGTACTCGGCCTGCTCGATACCCTCGAGTTCCTCCGGCGCGGCGGCAGGATCTCCGCTGCCGCCGGCGCGGTGGGAGAGATTCTCTCCATCAAGCCGGTGATCACGGTTGCGGACGGCGCCGTCGAACTCGTCGGCAAGGCGCGCGGCCAGAAGCACGGCCGAAACCTGCTGCGAAAGGCTATCGAGCGCACGGGCGTCGACTTCTCCATGCCCCTTGTCTTGGGCTATTCGGGTGTGAGCGATGCATTGCTGCGCGATTATATCGAGGCTCATCGCGACCTGTGGGGGGCATATCCCGGCGACGAGCTTCCCGTGCATTCGGTGGGCGCTACGATCGGTACGCATGTCGGTCCCGGCGCCATCGCACTTGCTTTCTTCGCGCAGGAGTAGGCCGGCTGCGATTCGATCGATGCGAAACCGTCTGCGGTGAACCGCCGCCGATGTGGTCTGGTGGAGCGGCGGCCATCCTCGGCTACGACATGTATATATCTGTGCATGCTGTTCTCGCAGCCCGCCGCGGCGCATTTCGTCGGCGATGGGCTGCGTATTGTAAAATTGTTGCAAGAACGATGCGATTATTTCCTTCGTTTCGAATTATCGTCCGTGCGTGCAGTATACTTCTTACCTACGTCGCGGCATACGCGCCGCATTCAGCATGAAGGGAGATTGAACATGAAGAAGTTCATCACTGTTCTCGGTGCTCTTGCCCTCGCTCTCGCGCTTCCCGTGAGCGCTCAGGCTTGGGAGAGCCCCGTGGGCGACGTCAAGGCCCAGACCATCACGTTCTCCGCGCCGTCCGGCGTCGAGGTGAAGGCTGCCGCCGCCTGCAACGGCACCGGCGAGCTCATCATCACCCCGACGGAGGAGCTTCGCGCTGCCAACGCCGAGGTTGCCGAGGGCTATGCCGAGATCGCGTCGTTCAAGGTCGAGTCCCGCGGTAAGGTCGAGCCGCCGTTCCAGTTTGCCTACAACCTTGATTCCGAGTATGCGAATGCTGCCGTGACCGTGTACGTCGACCACGAGGGCAAGGCCGAGAACGAGGTCATCAACAAGACCGCTAGCTCCGACGGCACCGTTACCTTCTCTACCGACACCCTCTCCATCCACACCATCGTTGCCAAGAAGGCCGATACCGTGGTGAACACCGACACCGGTTCCAAGTCCCCGCAGACCGGCCTTAACACTATGGTCGTCGCTGCCGGCACCGCTGTCTCCGCCGCCGTCGCCGGCGGTGCGTTCGTGTCGCTGCGCAAGAAGGCTTCCAAGTAGCGTTTATACCGCATGGTAGCTTCATGAAGGTTCGAGAGGGCTCGTCTTAGGACGGGCCCTCTCGTCTACCATGGGGTTTCGACAGGGATGGATGTGATATGACGAACGAACCGCAATCTCGCGATACGCATCGACGCATGCTTCGCATCGTTGCCGCCCTCGCGATCGTCTGCGTGGTTGCCGGCAGCGGCTATCTTGTTTGGCAGCAGCTGCAGATCTATCGCGCTCAGCAGCGCATGCAGGGCGCCGAGGTGCCCGAAACCCCTGCGGAGGCAACGCAGGAATCCACCGCGGAGCTGCCGGAGAACCCGATCAACTTCGATGCCCTGTGGGAGAGCAACGTCGAAAGCTATGCATGGCTCTATATCCCCGGCGCCCAGATCAACACGCCGGTGCAGCAGAGCGCGACCGATGACTTCTTCTACCTCACGCATGATCAAAATGGTGCGTATTCGCCGGTCGGCACCGCGTTCTCCCAAGTTGCCAACAAGCAGGACTTCTCCGATCCCGTCACGGTGATATACGGCCACGATATCGACGGCGTGTTTAAAAACCTGCACTATTTCGAGGACCAGGCGTTCTTCGATGCGAATCCCACGTTCTACATCTATCGTCCGGGCCACATCTACACGTATACCGTCGTATCCGCCTACAAGTACGACGACCGGCACATTCTCAACTCGTTTAACTTCAGCAAGCCCGAGGTTCGCCAGGAGTACTTCGATTTCGTGGCGAACCCCGACTCCATGTTGAAATGCGTTCGCGAGGGAATCGAACTCACCCCCGAGAGCAAGATCGTTCAGTTGAGCACCTGCATGCTCAATGAGTTTCACGGCACCTCGCGCTATCTGGTGAGCGCCGTGCTCACCTCGGATCAGGAGACGAAGTAGATGACACAGGAAACGCCGAAGGGCAATCATTTTAGGCCGCGCAGTGAAGATGCCGCGCCCGATGCGACCGAGGTGGAAGAGTCGCCGGCGATCCCCGCCCTGAATGGTTCGTCCGATGAGAGTGAGTCGGCTTTCGATGGCGAGGGCCAGGGGGCTGAAGCTGCCTCCGGTTCCCGCCGCGCACGCCGTATCGCCGTTCGCGCTATCATCGTCGTGCTCGTCGTCCTTTCGGTCGGTGCGGCCGGGGCGGCGGTCTTCATCAATCGTTCCATCGCACGCGGTCGCCGTTCGTTCGAGCAATCCATGCAGAAAGCCGTCGAGAACAAGGGCACCACTGTTGAATACAACGGTACGACCTATCGTTTGAACGAGGATATGGTGTCCATCGCGTTCATCGGCTTCGATAACCGCACGAAGAACGCTACGGCTGGATACGATGTGGCGGGGCAGTCCGATACCGTGATGGTGGTCGCGCTCGATACCAAGTCGGGTAAGGCGACCGCCATCGTGATCCCGCGCGACAGCATGGTCGCGGTCGACACCTATATCGACGGTGTTTACAACGGCCAGCACCAGCTGCAGCTGTGCCTGCAGTATTCGTATGGCAGCTCGCATGAGCAGAGCTCGGAACTGGTGACGCAGTGCGCTTCGCGCGTGCTGTACGGCATGCCCATCGACTACTATTTCACGCTCAACGTCGAGGGCGTGGGCCCGCTTAACGACGCCGTTGGCGGCGTTCGGCTGACGCCGGTGCAAAGCGTTCCCCCTGCCGGCATCCGCGAGGGCGTCGAGACGACGCTTCGCGGCAAGAGCGCCGAGCTGTACGTGCAATATCGAGATACGACGCAGCTCAATTCCTCGCTCGATCGACAGGCCCGTCAGATGTCTTATCTCAAGGCGTTCTCGACCCAGGTTTTGCAGAGCGCGGCAAGCGATCCGGCTACGGTGCTCAACCTCTATCAGAAGGCGCTCGATTACACCTGGACCAATTTGGGTTTCGAGCAGTTCTCGTATCTGATTAGCCAGATGCTCGACCATGGCATGACATCGTTCAACGTGGTGTCGCTGGAGGGCGAGATGGCTCCGGGTGCCGCGCATGCCGAGTTCCATCTCGATGCGGACAGCGTGTACCGAACGGTGCTCGAAACGTATTACACCCCGGTGAAGGAGTAACGCGGGGTTATGCGCCGGTTTGCGCGCCTTCCGTCGGGAGGGCGCGTGCCTGGCAGCCGGGGCAGATGCCGCGGAAGAGCGTGGCGTGGGTCACATCGGTAAAACCGCTGCGTTCCTGGAGGTCCGTATCGATTTCGGGGCGATAGGGTAGCGCCACGTCGGCAACGCAGCCGCAGCGCCTGCAAATCAGGTGGGCGTGTCCGTCGACGCGCCAGTCGAAGCGGCAGCCCCCTTCGGTGCGTACGGTGCTGATCTGGCCCGTCTCCTCTAGAAGGTTGAGGTTGCGGTATACCGTTCCGCGGCTGATCTTGCTATCGATGCGACGAATGTCGAGGTAGATATCATCGGCGGTGGGGTGGTCGTCGTGGTTGCGCACGGCTTCGAGTACCATGGCGCGCTGTCTGGTATTGCGTCGTTGTACGGCCATGCCGCCCCTTCCTACGTTCATCAATATGCTATAGCAGTATAGACACATTATGGCCGCGGTGCAGGCACGGGGAAGCTTTTGCTCTACATCTCCTTGACTGGATTGAACGAACGAAGGCCCGAAGCGTGCGGCTTCGGGCCTTCGGCTGGTTGTACCGGTTGTAAGAAGCCTGCGGGAAACCCGCGTTTCCTAGCGGTCGTGGTCGGCGGGGAAGCGGATGCCGGATTGGCGTCGGGCTTCATCCATGAGAAGGAGGGAGCGCAGGGAGATCTCCTGTGCATCTCCGATCGTTCCGACCCAGCCTGCCGGTGCGGCCGAGGGCGAGCTGCCGTTTTGCACGCATGCGATCGCGTCAAGGAAGTCCTCGAGCTCATAGGCCATGCTATTGGCGCATGACGGGAGCTCGAGCTCGTGCTTCGAGGTGGCCGTGCTCGAATAGCCGACGCCGTCATAGCCCGAGACGCGTTCGTCGATACGTGCAGCGGACGGCATGGAGATGCCGTCGAATGTCAACGTGCCCCGTTCGCCTTCAATCTGGTTTTCAGCAAGATCCTGCGTGATCTTCGAGTAGTGGAGCGTGGCCGCCATATGGTCGTAGGATGCCGTGATGACGCCGGCTCCGTCTAGACGCCCATGGGTGAGCGCCTCGGTCGATTCGTCCAGAAGCACGGGTGCGCACTGGATGGCGTTCGGTGCGCCGAAGAGCGCGATGAGCGGCTCGACGCAGTACACGCCGATGTCCATGAGCGCTCCCGTCGCCAGGTTGCAGTCGAAAATATTGGTATGGCGACCGGATAGGAGCTCGTCGTAGCGGGATGAATACTTGCCGAATCGGAAGGTCGCCCGGCGGATCTTCCCGAGTCGCGGTAGCGCATCGCGGATGATCTTGAGGGCCGGGTCGTGGAGGGGGCGCATGGCCTCGAGCGCAACGACGCCTGCTGCGTTGGCGGTCTCGAAGAGCTTGCGCGCTTCGAGCGCGGTGGCGCAGACCGGCTTCTCCACCAGGATGTGCTTGCCGGCTGCGATGCAGACGAGAGCCTGCTCGAGATGGATGGCGTTGGGACTGCCCAGATAGACCGCGTCGATGTCCTGGGCGCTCGCGATGTCCTCGATCGAGCGGAACGGGCGCTCGCCGCCGTGCTCGCGTGTGAATTCCTCCGCGCGAGCCGCGTCTCGCGAGAACGTGCCGATGTAGCGGGCGCGGGGGTTATCGTTGAGCACTTCGATGAAGCTGTCACCGATCATGCTGGTGCCGATGGTAGCGATGCGAATCATGGTCGCTCCTTTGCTGTTTCTGCGCTAGTCTGCGTCGCCCTCGATGAATCCATGGTCCACGGCGAGCGCCCCCGAGTCGGCTGCCGTCGTGGCGAGCTGGTCGCAGCGCTCGTTCATCGGGTGTCCGGCGTGCCCCTTCACCCACATGAAGGTGACGCGATGGGGCTCCTTCGCCGTGAGCAACCGCTTCCACAAATCGATGTTCTTGACCGGCTTCTTCTGCGAAGTCTGCCAGCCGCGTTTGATCCACCCGTCGACCCAATGCTTGTTGAACGCATTGACCACATACTGCGAATCGGAATGAAGCTCGACTTCGCACGGGCGCTTGAGCGCTTCGAGCGCCTCGATGACGGCGAGAAGCTCCATGCGGTTGTTCGTGGTGCGCTCGTATCCACGCGACAGCTCGAGGACATGCTCTTTGCCCGACGGGGCCTGATAGCGAAGGACGGCGCCGAATCCGCCCCTGCCCGGGTTTCCGCGCGCTGCGCCATCGGTGTAGATAACGACTCTCACGAGGGGGCTCCCTTGCAACGTAGATATGGATGAATCATTCATTGTACTCGCTCGCTTGATAGCGCGGGGCGGTTTGGCCTTGGTTTTTGTTGGGTATAGTTGACGTTACGCAACGTTTGGCTTCGACCTGTCCAGGTGCGGAGCGCGCGGGTACGCAACGAGTGGAGGAGTGGACCTACAGTGGCCCAAGGTAACGGATTCGATAACGACGGTTTTCAGGATATGCTGCATAGCATGTTCGGGTTTTCCAGCGCGGGCTTCGGTTCGGACTTCGGTGACGATGCCGGTTCCGGGCACGATGGCCCCATCCCCGTTGACGCTGTCGTCGACGGAGAGGAGCGACCTGCCGGATCAGCCGGTAAGAGCGGTGGCAAGAACGGTGGATCGAGCCATGGTGCGGGCGGTTTTGCCCAGCGCGTCGCCCAATGGAGCCGCCGCGCGTTCATCGCGCTCGCCATTCTGCTCGTCATCGCGCTCGCGGTTGGGTACTGGTGGTTCCATCCCGCGCTCAACCTGCAGAGTCCGCGTGTTTGGAGCTGGATACTCATGATCGCGTTCGTCGCGATCCTCGGACTGCAGGTTGCCGCCATCAGGAGCGCGAAGCACCGTACGCTCTTCCGCCGCCTGGTGATTGTTCCCGGGGCGGTTGTGGTCGCGTTCTTCTTGGGCATCTTGTTGGGTCAGCCCTTCGTCCCGGGCAACGCCGAGCGCTTCGCGTCGGTGCTTAAGACCACCGAGGGCGATTTTGCCAAGGACATCGAGCAGGTCGACTACTCCGAGGTCCCGGTCATCGACCGCGACTCCGCCGTGCTGCTCGGCAACCGCGCCATGGGCTCGATCCCCGAGTACGTCAGCCAGTTCGAGATCAGCCCGGCCTACAGCCAGATCAACTACCAGGGCCGTCCGGTCCGCGTGAGCCCGCTCACCTACGCCGACCTCTTCAAGTGGTTCTCCAACCGCGGCAACGGCATCCCCGCCTACGTGCTCGTGGACATGGTCACGCAGGAGGCCGAGGTCGTCCGCCTGAAGCAGCCCATCAAGTACAGCGAGTCCGAGCCGCTGGCGCGCAACATCGACCGCTACGCGCAGCTCAAGTACCCCACCTACATGTTCGACCAGAAGTCCTTCGAGCTCGATGAGGAGGGCACGCCCTGGTGGGTCTTCCCGGTCCAGAAGCGCACCATCGGCCTGTTCGAGGGAACCACCATCAACCGCGTCGTGCTCGTGAACGCCTGCACGGGCGAGACCGCCGACTACGCTATCGACGAGGTGCCCGCCTGGGTCGACCGCGCCTACCCGTCCGACCTCCTTATCCAGCAGTACAACTGGAGCGGCGCCTACGGCAAGGGCTGGCTCAACTCGATCCTCGGCCAGGTGGGCGTCGTGCGCACCACGCCCGGCAAGGACGGCCAGCTCGGCTACAACTACCTCGCCCAGGGCGGCGACATCTACCTGTACTCCGGCGTGACGTCTGTGACGGCCGATAGCTCCAGTATCGGCTTCATCCTGGTCAACCAGCGCACCGGCGAGTCCCACTTCTATTCCGTTCCCGGCGCGACCGAGGACTCGGCCATGGACTCGGCAGAGGGCCAGGTCCAGAACCTCAAGTACCAGGCCACCTACCCGCTGCTGCTCAACGTGTCGGGACAGCCCACCTACTTCATGGCCCTGAAGGACAACGCCGGTCTCGTCAAGATGTACGCGATGATCAACGTGCAGCATTACCAGGCGGTTGCTACGGGCAGCACCGTCGCATCCACCCAGGAGAGCTACCTGGCCATGCTGGCGGCCGATGGAACGCTGTCGGACGAGGAGGCGGCCGCGGCGGGCGCCGAGGAGAAGGCCTCCGGCAAGATCGCGAGCATCGCGCAGGCCGTCATCGACGGCAACTCGCATTTCTACGTGACGCTCGAGGGCGACGGCGCGATCTATGACTTTGCCCTGCCCGACATGCTCGAGATCGTACGCTACCGCGTCGGTGACGCCATCGAGTTCAGTTACGCCAAGCCCTCCGACGACGGCGCGTCAACCCGGCAGGTCGTGAGCCTGGGAGGCGCCCGCGCCAAGGCCGAGGACGCTCCCGCCCCGGATGCCGACGTGGAGCCGGCGGGCGAGGCGGCTGCCTTCCTTTTTGCGTATCGTGCCGCGCCGCCGCAGGGCGCCGTGTGCAATCGTGACGACTTTTCACAGGCGCATCCCGCATCTGCTATATATACAGAAACGATAGCAATTCAGCGACCTGCGGTTTTATGAGTGGAACGGGCCTGCTACCGAGCGATTTCGATATTTGATGGGAAAAGTCGACAAGATTGCACACGGCGTGCATGGTGATCGGCTTTGTTCGGCGTCAATGCGGCGCGGATGGGGCGCAAACCGAGGGCGAGGGCGCCCTCGCGCTTCATTCTCCGTCCAAAAACGCTCCGGTCTGGCGGTTCCACAGGGCGGCATACTCGCCGCCCGCCGCCGCGAGGTCGGCGTGCGTGCCGTCCTCGACGATCTCGCCGTCAGCGAGGACGACGATGCGGTCGAGCGCGGCGACCGTTGAGAGACGGTGCGCCACCACGATGGACGTGCGGCCGCGCATGAGGTTCTCGAGCGCGTCCTGCACGAGCGCCTCGCTCTCGGAGTCCAGCGCGCTCGTGGCCTCGTCGAGTACCAGGATGGGCGCGTCGGTGAGGATGGCGCGGGCGATGGCCACGCGCTGGCGCTGGCCGCCTGAGAGCTTCACGCCGCGCTCGCCCACGAGCGTGTCGAGTCCGTTTGGCAGGCGGTCGATGAACTCGAGTGCGTTAGCGAGCTCGGCGGCGCGGCGTACCTCCTGCTCGGAGGCGTCGGGGCGGCCGTAGGCGATGTTCTCGCGGATGGAGCGGTGGAACAGCAGCGCCTCCTGAGGGACGTAGGCGATCTGGCGGCGCAGGCTCTGCTGCGTGCAGGCGGAGATGTCCTGCCCGTCCACGTACACGTGGCCGTCCTGCACGTCGGACAGGCGCAGCAGCAGCTTGGTGAGGGTGGTCTTGCCGGATCCGGAGCGCCCCACCAGGCCGACGCGCTGGCCTGCGGGGATATGCAGGTTCAGATCGGTGAAGACCCGGTCGCCCTCTGCGGCGTCGGCGTAGGCGAAGCCGAGGTGGTCGAAGTCGATGGAGCCCTCCCGCACCGCGAGCTCCGGTGCTCCGGGGGCGTCTTCCACGAGTCGGGGCTCGTCAAGGATGCGGGCCATCTCGCTCGCGTCGCCGATGGCGCGGTTCATGCGCTGCATCATCGAGTTGATGTAGTTGAAGCGCATGGAGAGCTGGTAGGTGTAGGAGAACATCATGACGAGCATGCCGCCCGAGATGCCGAACCAAGCGTTGCCGCCGGCTACGAAGATGGACACGATGAGCATGATCACGGTGATGATGCCGCTCGTGGTGAACCCGCGCTGCATGGTGGCGCGCATGGAGCGGCCCTCCGCCCGCATGGCCGCGAGGTCCGCCTCGTCGAAGAGCTCCTTCTCGAAGTCCTCGCGCCCGCATGTCTTGACGGCCAGGATGTTGGTCACGGCGTCCGATAGCACGCCGGAGAGGCGGTTTTGCGCCTTGGCGGTGGCGGCGGACAGCGGCAGGATGCGCTGGTACATGCGCGTCGCCACGATCACGTACACCACGAGCATCACGGCGAGCGCCGCGGCGTATGCCGGCACGGCGGGCGCGAGCGCGATGAAGGTGCAGGCGGTGCTCGCGATGGTGGGGATCAGCGAGTACACGACCACGTCCACCATCTGGGTGTAGCCGCTCATGAACTTGCTCGTCTGGCTTACCAGCGCACCGCCGAAGCGACTCGTGTGGAAGGTCATCGACTGGTTGGAGAGCGTGTCGAAGCACAGGCGCGCCAGGTGGTAGTTGCCGTTGATCTGCAGCTTGTAGACGGCGTAGTCCTGCAGCTTGGAGCAGATCTGGCCGATGAGGTTCACCAGCAGCAGCGCCAGGATGTAGGGGCCGAAGACCTCCCATACCTTATCGGCGGGCACGGGAGAGGCCTGCACGCGGTCCACGATGAGGCCCATCACCCAGGTGTTCACGAAGATGAGCAGCGCGATGTAGGCGATCGAGGTGAAGACGGCGAGCAGCGCCGCTCCCGGCACGAGCTTGGTGACCTCCCAGAAGCGCCTCAGCGTGCGCTTGACGGCCGGCTTCTCCAGCTTCTGGACGTTTCTCTGCGACATATGCTTCCCCCTGACGTTGTTTTCCTGACAAGGTTATCCCTTGAACCGCCCCTCGGGTCAAGTTCGATTCGCGCCCCCATGCCGCTTACTGCCGGCGGTATCCTTCGCACGTAATGGCGCATTGTCCTCGGCGGTGTTTTTGCGGCGCCGATTAGGGTAGAAATACTATCAACGAAGTAATACATCACCGACCCGAGGAGTTCGGATATGTCCCATAGCAAGAAGCTCGTATTCATCGTCGGCTCGCTGCGCCGCGGCTCGTTCAACCGCGCGCTCGCCGACTACGCGGCCGAGGTCGTCGGCGAGCGCGCCGAGGTCGAATACCTCGAGTACGCGGACCTTCCCCTGATGAACGAGGATATCGAGTTCCCGGCACCGGCCGCCGTGACGCGCGTCCGCGAGCAGGTCGAGTCGGCGGACGGCGTGTGGATCTTCTCGCCCGAGTACAACTTCAGCTATCCCGCCGGGCTGAAGAACGCGCTCGATTGGCTGAGCCGTCCGCAGGTGCCAGGCGATTTCGACGCAGCCGTCTCGCTCACCGACATGCCCGTCGCCATCTCGGGCGCGGGCGGCAAGGCCGCGAACGCCAACGTGCGCCGTCAGCTCGTCGAGCTGCTCGAATACGTCGAGGCGTCGATCGTGGGCGGAGAGGGCGAGGGGTTCGTGCTGCCCGCTTCTGCCTGGCAGACGGGCGTCTACGAGATCCCGGAGTGGGACAAGACGCGCATCGCCCTGCAGGCCGAGGACCTGCTCGCCGCCCTTTCGTAGCTGCTCGGCTGCCCGTGGCGCCCATTACAGTTTGAGCCGTCCGTAAGGGCGGCTCTTTCACCTTCAAGGCATTACGATT
>NZ_VOWY01000012.1 GCF_008014645.1 Collinsella sp. BA40 | reverse complement strand
CCCGATGGACCATGCTGAAAAACGAGGGCGGCCATGGTTGACAAAACCATAGAGACACCCCCCATTTACGAAAACAGCCCGTCGGCCTCATGGGAGACCGACGGGCTGTGCGAGTCGATGGAAACGGTGCGCTACCGCGAGGCGCGCCACCTGATGAAATACCAGACCAGCAACGCGACGAGCGCGATGGGAAGCAGCAGGACCAACGAGATCATAAGAATATGAAGTACGGCGGGCATTACTTGTGGACGCTCCTTAGCTTGGTGATCAGTGACTCGAAACGCGCGCCGTCCTCGGCGGTCTGCGCGATTACCAAAATGGTATCGTTACCCGCGAGCGACCCCAGCACATCGGGCAGCTCCGCGGCATCGACGGCCGCGGCGATACCGGATGCAGTACCGGGCTGTGCCTTGACGAGCACCAGGTTCTCCGTGCGCTGCACATCGACCACCAGCTCGGATACCATGCGCTGAAGATGCAGGTCCTCGGCCAGCACGTACACGCCCTCGGGCAGCTTGCGCAGCCCCATGTCGGCGATATCGCGCGATACCGTAGCCTGCGTGCAGTCAAAGCCGCACGCCTTCAGCTCGTCCACCAGCATGCGCTGCGTACGAACATCCTTGTTGCGCACGATATCGCGAATCGCATCCTGGCGTCCGTTGCGTTTCTTTGCCATGGTCCATTCACCCCGATTGCATACAACGGCTCGTATCAGAAGATATATACCGACGAGCCACGTGCGGTCGACACCGCACTGATTTTACAGTTATGACTCAAATTCTTCAAACGAGCAGGGTGAACGGTCGAAGCATGCATAAGGAAAGTTTCGTTACTCATTTGGACACGGCGCCGTCACGCAGGTGATATTGGATATACAGGAACCGATCGAATAGCTGGACGGCGCCGCGGGCGAACGGCGGTCCTAGCGCGCGCGGCCCGTTGCCGCAGCACCCAGCGGTGTGAGCGCGCGGTCGACGATATCCTGGATGCGAGCACCCATGCAGCACGCCATGGCGCTCCGACGCGCGATGGGCGCGTACATCAAGCCGAACTCGTGGCTGCAAGCCTCAAGCGCCTGCACGCAACGGCGCGTGGCGTCGTCATCCACCATATCCTGGACGCGCTGCTTGCGCTCGATGGACGACACACGGCCCGACCCCAGCGCGGCGTTCACGATACAGCGCACGACCTCGCGCAGGTGGCGACGGTAGATGGGACGCATGGCCTCGGCGTCGTCCGCAAACCCCCAGACTTCATACAGGGCCTCGAGGGCCTCGAACTCACGGCGCGCGCGGGCGAACTGCGTCGGGTCGAAAGCGGGGCGCGCGGGCGCGGGCGCCACCGTAAGGTGATAGCGGGCGCCCTCGACGACGGCCGCCCGATCAAGGTCGCGAACATAGCCGATCATGGCCGCCTGATCGGCGTCGCCCCCCTCGGAAGCGCACGACGCGTCCTGAAGGCGGGCGCGGTCGAACAGCTTGCCCGCGGTACAAGCAAGCACGCCGCTCTCGATGAGGGCGGAGGCGCCGCGGCGAAAGGAATCGGGCGTATTCCAGCTGCAGGGCTCATGGGAGATCGTGGTGGAAACGCGAGCGCCATCGGGTTGCTCGGCATCGATGGATAGCTCGGGAATGACCAGCAGGGCGTCATGGGCGACCATGGCGTCGACCATGGTTTGCAGGTATCCCGATGAAAGCCAGTCGTTCTGATCGAGGAACATCGCCCAGGTCCCACGGGCCGACAGCAGGCCGGCGCGACGGCCGGCATCCGTCGATTCATCCTCTATGCACAGGACCTCGACGCGAATATCGCGCTCGGCGAAGCGCTCGCAGACGGAGCGCGTGCGGTCGCGCGATGCGCAGTCGACGACGACGAGCTCAAGGTCCTCATAACCTTGGTTCAAGACGCTTTCGACCGCACGCGACATATGACCTTCGGCATTATGGGCCGCCACGATCACGGAAACGCGCGGGCACCTGGGGACACGACGACGCACCACATCTACCTTTCAGCTACTGCTATACCAGCAGCATGGTATCGCAGGGCGTCGCGCGAATGAGCGCGAACCGCGCGGCCGAGCGGGTTACACAAACCTTCGACAAGACGGCGCTACGCGCGCGCATCGGGGCACACGGACAGCACGCCATCGTCGTAGGAGACCTCCATGAAGCACAGGCCGCGAGCGGGCGCGGTGGGACCGGCGGCTTGACGGTCGCACGCGGCGAGCGCCCCTGAAAGCCAGGCCTCGTCCCTATGGCCGGAGCCGACCTCTACCAGGCTTCCCACGATGGTCCGCACCATAGAGTGCAGAAACGCGTTGCCCGTAATGGTGAAGGCGATGAGCTCCTCGCCCATCTGGACCTCACGAGCGAATGAAACCGCATGCACGTTGCGGCAGGTGGGCTTGCCCACAGCCGAGGCCACCTTGCAGAAGCTCTTGAAATCATGCTCGCCCACCAAGCATGCGGCGGCGCGATCCATGGCGTCCACATCAAGGGGGAGCCGGTGCCACCAGGAGTAATTGCGCGTGAGAAGCGGGCGCGCCTCCCCGGTGGCGATGCGATAGGTGTAGGTACGCGCACGGGCGTCGAATCGCGCGGAGAACCCGGGGGCGGCGTGGTAGACCTCGCCTAATGCGATATCGCCGGGAAGCAGGGCGGCCATCGCGCGCATCCAACGCGAGCGCGGAATGCGCAGCTCCTCGGCGAACGCCGGGACGCTCACGTACTGCGCGATGGCGTGCACGCCCGAATCGGTGCGGCCCGCGCAGGTAAGTTCGATGGGACGGCGCAAGAAGGTCTCGAGCGCGCGGCGGATCTCGCCCGCTACCGTGGTCTGGCCGGGCTGCTCGGCAAACCCGCAGTAGGCGGCGCCGTCGTACCCCAGGCGAAACACGAGCGTGCCCGCGGGCTCCTCGGCCGTCTTGGAAGCTTCCACATCAGTCATAGGTCGTTCTCGCATTCATGCTAGAGGGCGAATCTTGAACACAGCACCAACGCGACGCAAAGCGCGATGCCCATGCCGAGCACCACGCGGTCGCGAGGCCCCAGGGACCGGGAAGGCACCTGGCACCGCGAGCCATCAGCATAGCATCGCGCCGCCATCGAGTCGGCCAGACGGTCGGCACGGCGGAAGAGCGCCACGATGAGCGGCGTAAGCACGGCGGCCCATCTTCCGATACGCACGCGCAGCGGCCCCTCATCGAAGCGCACGCCACGCGCCCGCTGGGCCCGCTGGATACGCTGGAACTCGTCGGCCACCACGGGGATGAAGCGCAGCGCGATCGACAGCATCGAGCCGATCTGGGGCACCGGGACGCCCACACGGCCCAGCGGGCGCATCAGGCGCACGACGGCATCGCCGAGCTCGACGGGCGTCGTGGACGCGGAAACCGTCAAGGAGAAGCCGATGAGCAGCACGATGCGCATGACCGCCATGAGGCCGCGCGCGCCGCGTGCCAGATCCACCCCTACGGCGCCCAGCACGCGCACGGGCGCCGTGCCATCGCACGAAACCAGGTTCGCGCAGAGGGTGAACGCCAAGATGACCGCAACCGGCTTGGCAGTCGCGGCCACGGCGCGCGCACGCAGGCCCGCAGCGCGAATGCACAGCGCAAGCAGGGCGAACGAGGCAGCAACCACGGTTGGATGAGGATCCCAGAACAGCACGGCCGTATAGGCGAGCAGCAGCAGGACCTTGACGCGCGCATCGACGCGCGCGAGCGCGGAGTCGGCGCGGCCGGCGGAGAAGGAGCTAGCACCCATCGGCACCACCGCCCCGCAGGGACTCGAGGGCGCGGACGAGACGCGCGCTCTCGGGCGGCTCGATTCCGGCGGCATCGAAACATCCGGGGCGTGCCGCGAGCTCGGAAGCCGGACCCTGCCAGCACACGCGCCCGTCGCGCATAAGCGCCACGCGGTCGGTCACGGGCGCCCACTCATCGAGGTCGTGGCTGATAACCATCACCGCGCGACCACCACGGGCGAGGACGCGCGCCAGAGCGCGCACCATCCGGCGCCCGGCAGCGTCGAGCCCGGCCGTCGGCTCATCGAGGATGTAGGCGGGCGCATCGAGCGCAAGAACGCAACCCAGGCCGACGCGGCGCGCCTGCCCGCCCGAAAGCTCGAAGGGCGAGCGCTCGAACCAGCTGGATTCGATCCCCAGCAGGTCGGACACGCGATCGACCGACGCCGCGACGCGGGCCTCGTCCCAGCCCAGATTGCGCGGCGCGAATGCGAGCTCGTCATAGACGGTATCGAGAAACAGCTGGTTTTCGGGCCGCTGGAACGAAAGGGCGCACCGCGCGGGATCGGGCGCGCCGCCGTCGATGGACAGCGCGCCCGCACAGGGCGCGAGCAGGCCGCAGGCCAGATGCGCCAGGGTCGTCTTGCCCGACCCCGAGCGACCGGCAAGCAGCGTGACGCATCCCGCGGGAGCCTCCAAGTCGACGCCGCACAGAGCGGTCGGACACGCGGGGTCGCCTTCGTCATATGAGAACGAAACGGAACGGGCGACGATTCCGGATGACAAGCGAGGGGCTGATGCCGACTCCGATGCAACGGACGATGAGCTCGCGGCGAATCCGCAACCATCGAGCAGGCGCGGCACCAGATCCCCTAAACGTGCACCCGAGCCCCTCGAAAGCCCATAGAGGGCACGGGCAAGCGATTCGGGTGTACGACATGCTCCAAGATCGATTCCTGCGCGTAGAACGGCTCTGAGCGCGTTCGAATACCGTGTCGACACCACGCAGTCGTCCCAGAGGCCATCATCGCCTCGCGCAAGATCGCCCAGGTCGCCCTCCCACGCGGAACAGCCGTCGCGCAGCGCAACGAGGCTGTCGCACATAACCATCTCGGCCACATCGTGGGTAACCATGACGACGCCCGTGCCCCCTGCCGCGAGGTCGGCTACGAGCTCCCTGAACGACGGTCTCGCCGCGCTGTCGAGCATCGAGGTCACCTCGTCGAGAACGACGTAGCGCGGGCGCATGGCAAGGGCGCTCGCGAGCGCGAGACGTTGCTGCTCTCCACCGGACAGCCCGTTTACATCACGGCCCTCGAATCCCGAGAGCTCGACCGCGCGAAGCGCATCGGTAACGCGGTGCGCGACAGCGGACTCGTTAAGGCCGAGGTTCCGCGGCCCGAACGCGACCTCATCGAAAACCACGGTGCTGACGATCTGGTCAACCGGATCTTGCTGCACGAATGCGACGCGCTCGCGAACAGCAAGCCGCGCGCGCTCGTCATCGGCCGGATCGATACCGTCGATGACGACGCGTCCGTCGTTTGCAAGATCCATGGCGCAGAGCAAGCGAGCGCAGCTTGATTTGCCAGAGCCGTTGGGGCCGATAAGCCCTACGATCTCTCCGGGCTTGACGCGAAACGACAGCCCACGGAGCGCGTGCGTTCCGTCGGCGTACACGCGGCACGCCCGTTCCAGCTCGATCATCGACCCTCCTTGGCTTCGCAGGCGGTGGTACGCCATCGCCGTTCAATAAAAAAGAGGGGCGCAAACGGCGCCCCTCCGAAAAGTCGCATCGTATCCCGTGGGATACCTCGCTACTCAGCAGCCTCCTCGGCAGCCTCGGTCTCCTCGACGGCCTCGACCTTGGTCTCGACCTTCTTGGGAGCGGCAGCCTTCTTCGGGGCCTTCTTCACAACCGGCTCGGTAACGAGCTCGATGATGACCATCTCGGCGTTGTCGCCCTTGCGGGCGCCGAGCTTCATGATGCGGGTGTAACCGCCGTTGCGGTCGGCCCACATGCCCTGAGCGGCCTTATCGAAGATTTCAGCCACGAGGTTCTTATCGCCGAGCTTGGCGATGGCAAGACGGCGAGAGTGGATATCGCCCTTCTTGGCCCACGTGATGATGGGCTCAGCGTAAGAACGGAGCGCCTTGGCACGGGTCTCGGTGGTCTTAATGCGGTCGTTCTCGAAGAGCGCCTTGGCAAGGCTCTTCTTCATGGCCTTGGTGTGGCTGGCATCGGTGCCGAGCTTCAGGCCCTTCTTCTTGTTGTGACGCATGGTCTGGTTCTCCTCTAAAACACGGATCTTTAAGCCTTGAGGCTGAGACCCATGGACTCAAGTTTGTCCTTGACTTCCTCGATCGACTTCACACCAAAGTTGCGGATGTTCAGCAGATCGTTCTCGGAGAACTCCACAAGCTGACGCACGGAGTGGATGCTCGCGCGCTTAAGGCAGTTGTAGGAGCGCACCGAAAGATCGAGATCCTCGATCTGCTTGTCGAGCTCGGCGTTGTCGTTGGCCTGCTCGGGAGCGAAGATGGAGATCTCCTCCTCTTCCTCGGGAGCATCGGCGAGGTTCATGAAGGCAGCCATATGCTGGTTGATGATATTGGCAGCCTGGACGACAGCCTCGCGCGGATCCACGGCGCCGTTGGTCTCGATCTCGAGAACCAGGCGATCGTAGTCCGTGTGCTGGCCGACGCGACAAGCCTCAACGAGCTTGGCGCAACGACGGACCGGGGAATACAGCGAGTCAACATGAATGATACCGATGGGATCGTTATCACGCTTGTTGGCCTCATAGGAGACGTAACCACGGCCATAACCGATGCGCATGCTCATGGTAAGGTGTCCGCCCTCAGTGAGGGTAGCGATGTGCTGCTCGGGGTTCACGAGCTCGAACTCCGACGGGATGAAGAAGTCCGCGCCGGTAACCTCGCACGGGCCGTCGACCGAGATGGTCGCCGTAGCCTCGTTCGTGGTGCCCAGCGAACGGAACACCAGGCCCTTGACGTTCAGAACGATATCGGTGACATCCTCGACCATGTTGTCGATGGCCATGAACTCGTGCTGAGCGCCATCGATCTGGATCGCCTCGACCGCGGCGCCCTCGAGGGAGGACAGCAGTACGCGGCGGATGGAGTTACCCAGCGTGTCGCCATAGCCGCGCTCGAGCGGCTCGACGGAAACGCGGGCACAGGTGTCGTTGATCTCTTCGACCTGAACCTGGGGCCTAATGAATTCTGACATGTAATACCTCCAGCCTCAGCAGCCCAAACGGACTACTTAGAGTAGAGCTCGACGATGAGCTGCTCTTTGATATCGCCGCTGATCTGCTCGCGCACGGGCATGGCCAGCACGTTACCAGACAGCTTCTCGATATCGACCTCGAGCCAGCCGGGGACCTCGAAGCGCTCGGAGGAAATCAGGGCCTCCTTGATGGGAAGGAGGTCGCGGAACTTCTCGCCAACAGCAACGACGTCGCCGGGCTTGACCTGATAAGAGGGGATGTCGACGCGACGGCCGTTCACGGTGAAGTGACCATGACGAACGGTCTGACGAGCCTCTTTGCGGGTGCGGGCGAAGCCAAGACGGAACACCACGTTGTCGAGACGGCTCTCAAGAAGAATGAGCAGGTTCTCGCCGGTGATGCCCTTCATCTTGCGGGCGCGGTTGAAGTAAGTGTGGAACTGCTTCTCCAGCACGCCGTAGATGAACTTAACCTTCTGCTTCTCGCGCAGCTGCATGCCGTACTCGGATTCCTTGCGACGGCGCTTGGGCTGACGGATAGATTCCTTCTTGCTGCTGTAACCGAGCTCAGCGGGATCGATCCCGAGCTGGCGGCAGCGCTTCAGAACCGGAGTCCTATCGATTGCCATAGTATTTCGATCCTTTCAGTTACACGCGGCGACGCTTCTTGGGGCGGCAGCCGTTGTGCGGGATGGGGGTCTTGTCCTGGATGCTCGAAACCTCGAGGCCGGCGGCCTGGAGGGAGCGGATGGCGGTCTCGCGACCAGAGCCGGGGCCCTTCACGAAGACGGAGACCTTGTGCATGCCGTGATCCATAGCGATCTTGGCGCAAGCCTCGGCGGCCATCTGAGCGGCGAACGGAGTGGACTTACGAGAGCCCTTGAAACCCACGGTACCGGCCGACTTCCAGGCGATGACGTTGCCCTGGGCGTCGGTGATCGAAACGATGGTGTTGTTGAACGTGGAACGAATGTGAGCCTGGCCCACGGAGATGTTCTTGCGGTCGGAGCGCTTGATGCGGGTAGCGGCGCCGCGCTTGTTCTTAGCAGTAGCCATTATGCGTCAAACTCCCTACTTCTTCTTCTTAGCACCGATCTGACGCTTCGGACCCTTGCGGGTACGAGCGTTGGTGTGGGTGCGCTGACCGCGGACCGGCAGGCCCTTGCGGTGGCGCAGACCACGGTTGCAGCCGATGTCCATAAGGCGCTTGACGTTCTGGGTGCGCTCACGGCGAAGGTCGCCCTCAACCATGATGTGATTCTTATCGATGTAATCACGGATGGCGTTAATCTCGTCCTCAGTGAGATCCTTAACGCGCGTATCGACGTTGACGTTGCACTCGACGCAGATCTTGGTGGCGGTAGTGCGGCCGATGCCGTAGATGTAGGTCAGACCAATCTCGACGCGCTTCTCGCGCGGAAGGTCGACACCGTTAATACGGGCCACTATGGTTCTCCTCTCTTAGCCCTGACGCTGCTTATGGCGAGGATTCTCGCAGATCACGAGAACCTTGCCATGGCGGCGAATGATCTTGCACTTATCGCACATCTTTTTGACGGAAGGGCGTACCTTCATCGTTCTTCCTTTCGGTAGTGCTCATGCTACAAACGGAATGTTATCTACTCGCCCAGCCGCAGGCGTTAAAACTGAAGGCTGGTAACTACATGCAAATGCGATCGCGGACTGAGCACTCCGGCGATCGTATTTGAATGCGTGTCTACGCTATCGTTATTTATAGCGATAGGTGATGCGACCGCGCGTAAGGTCGTACGGAGACAGCTGCACCGTAACCTTGTCGCCCGGGAGAATACGGATGTAGTTCATGCGAATCTTACCCGAGATCGAGCACAGCACAGAAACGCCGTTCTCGAGCTCAACACGAAACATGGCATTGGGCAACGGCTCGGTTACCGTACCCTCGAGTTCGATAGCATCTTCCTTCTTCACAAGCAATCATCTTTCTCTAAAGTGAAAACGACAGCAATAGCGAATGATACAACAGTCATTCGCTGGAATCATAAAGTTCTCCATCACTCCATATATAGAACAAGTTTGTCCTATTTAGAGGAGGCCGCCCTGCATGCTGCACCATGCTCCCTGGGCGTCGGCGGTGAGGACCACGGGACCATCGTCGGTAATCGCGACGGTGTTCTCGTAGTGGGCGGCGGGCAGGTGGTCGCGAGTAGAAACCAACCAGCCGTCAGCCCCCACGCGCACGCGCGGGGAACCAAGCGTCACCATGGGCTCGATGGCGATCACCATACCGGCCTGGAGACGCACGCCCCTCCCCTTCTTGCCATGGTTGGGCACGTTGGGATCCTCATGCATCGCGCGGCCGATCCCGTGACCCACGTAATCGCGAAGCACGCCGTACCCATGGCTCTCCGCAAGGGACTGAATCGCGAAACCGATGTCCCCGATATGGTTTCCGGGGACTGCCTGCTCGATGCCGGCTCGGAGGCAGTCGAGGGTAACCTCGCTCAGCGCGCGCGTCTCCTGGGACGGCGTGCCGCAATAGAAGGTCCAGGCGTTGTCGCCCACCCAACCGTCCACGACAGCACCGGTGTCGATGGAGATGATATCGCCATCGCGCAGGATGATATCGGGATTGGGGATTCCATGGACGACCGCATCGTTGATCGAAGCGCAGATGGTACCGGGGAATCCGCCGTAGCCCTTGAACGCGGGCTTGCCGCCATGCATGCGGATGATCTGCTCGGCGAGCTGATCGAGCTCGAAGGTGGAGACGCCCGGACGAACCATGGCACCAACGCGCCGGAGCGCCATCTTAGATAGCGCTCCGGCAACCTTCATCTGCTCGATATCGTGTGCAGACTTGATCTTGATCATAGACCGAGGACTTCTTTCACGTCCGCATAGACGACGTCGGCATCGCGATCGCCGTCGACGGCGTGGAGGATATCCTGACCGCGATAGTACTCGACGAGGGGGCTGGTCTGCTTCTCGTAGACGTCCAGTCGATTGGCGATGGTCTCGGCCTTGTCGTCATCGCGCTGATACATCTCGCCACCGCACGACGGGCACACCTCGTCCGAGGCGGTGCCGGTGTAGCCGCAGGCGCGGCAGGTGCGGCGAGAGGACAGACGGTTGATGATGACATCGCCGGCCACGTCGATCAGCAGGGCGCAATCAAGCTCGCGACCCATCTCGGACAGCTCGGAATCGAGCGTGACGGCCTGGAGCGTGTTGCGCGGGAAGCCGTCGAGCAGGAAGCCCTGCTGGGCGTCATCCTCGGCCAGGCGCCCCTTGACCAGATCGATAACGAGCTGGTCGGGTACGAGCTCGCCGGCATCCATGTACTTCTTAGCCTGGATTCCAAGCTCGGTGCCGCCCTTGACGGCAGCGCGGAGAAGATCACCGGTAGAAATATGGGCAACGCCGAAATCACGCACGAGACGCTGGGCCTGAGTGCCCTTACCTGCGCCCGGTGCACCCAACAGAACGATGTTCATGGGTTTGCTCCTCTCAACCTAACTTACTTGAAGAACCCGTCGTAATCGTACATCTTCATCTGGCTCTCCACCTTGGCGATGGTGTCGAGAACGACGCCGACCATGATGAGGATTGAGGTACCGCCGAACGCCTGGATGAGCGCGTTGCCAGTGAAGGAGAACACGATCGAGGGGACGATGGCGATGAGTGCCAGGAAGATCGCGGAAGGCAGGGTGATCTTGTTGAGCGCGTTCTTGATGTAGCGCGCCGTAGCCTTGCCGGGACGGACGCCCGGGATGAAGCCGCCCTGCTTCTTGAGGTTGTCGGCCGTCTCATCGGGATTGAACACCATGGAGGTGTAGAAGTACGCGAAGAAGACGATCAGGACAACGTTGAGGATCCAGTTGATCCAGCCGGTCGAAAGCGCATTGGCCACCGCCTGAATCCAGCCGACGTTCGGGAAGAACACGGCGATCTGCGCCGGGAAGTACAGCAGCGCGCTGGCGAAGATGATGGGGATAACGCCGGCGGTGTTGACCTTGATGGGCAGATAGGTGGACTGGCCGCCCATGATGCGACGACCCACGACGCGCTTGGCGTACTGGACCGGAATGCGGCGCTGGCCGCGCTCGATGAAGACGATCAGCGGAATCACGCACAGGATGATGAGCAGGATGACGAGGGTCATCACGATGCCCATGTTACCGCCATCGATGGACTGGAGGATGGCCTGGGGCAGGCCGGCCATGATGTTGGCGAAGATGATAAGGGACATGCCGTTACCAATACCGCGCTGCGTGATGAGCTCGCCGATCCACATGATGAGCATGGCGCCTGCAACGAGCGTGCCGACGACCATCACGTCGAAGATGATCTCGGGTGCACCGGCACCGTTGAAGGAAATGCCGAAGCCCTTGAACAGGAAGAGGTAGCCGATAGCGTTGAGCACGGCCAGGGCGAGCGTGAGATAACGCGTGTACTGGGTGATCTTGGTCTGCCCCACCTCGCCCTCACGAGCGAGCTCGTGCAGGGAGGGAACTACGCTCTGAAGCATCTGGATGATGATCGAGCTGGTGATGTAGGGCATGATGCCCAGGGAGAACACCGACACATACGAAAGAGCGCCACCGGAGAAGAGGTTCAACAGCGCCATCGCACCCTGCGCTACAGAATCACCTGCAGACTGGAAAAGGCCCAGCATCCCCTGGAAGGGGATACCGGGCACAGGAACGTGTGCACCGATACGGTACAGCACGAGCATCGCGATGGTGAAGAGAATCTTTCCGCGCAACTCTTTGATGCGGAACATATTCTTCAAACCATTTAGCACGGCTGCTCGACCTTTCCGCCAGCCGCCTCGATCTTGGCCTTCGCGGAAGCGGAGACCTTATCGACCTTGACGGTGAGCTTCTTGGTGATCTCGCCGTTGCCGAGCACCTTTACGGGCTCGTCGACGCTCTTCACGAGGCGGGCGGACTTGAGGGCGGCACCGTCGACGACGGCGTCAGCCTCGAAGCGCTCCTCGAGGGTAGAGACGTTGATGGGGGTGAACTCGATGCGACGGGGACTCACGAAGCCAGGGAGCTTCGGGAGACGCATCGCGAGCGGGGTCTGGCCACCCTCGAAGCCGGCACCCTTGGTGCCGCCGGAGCGGGAGCCCTGGCCGTTCTGGCCGCGACCCGAATAGGTACCCTTACCGGAGGAGTTACCACGACCGACGCGCTTGCGACGCTTGTTGGAACCCTCAGCCGGAGTAAGATCATGAAGCTGCATTGTTACTCCTCTACGATCTCGACAAGGTGCTTAACCTTGAAGATCATGCCGCGGACACTCTCGTTATCAGTGATCTCGCGCGTGGCGTTGATCTTGTTGAGGCCCAGGGCGCGAACGGTGCGGCGCTGGTCCTCCTTGCAGCCGTTCGTGCTGCGGACCTGCTTGATCTTGATGGTGTTAGCCATGCTTACTGCTCCTTCTTACCGACGAACATCTCGGAGACGGTCAGACCGCGAAGCTCGGCAATGTCCTCGGGGCTGGAGAGCTCCTTGAGGCCCTCGGCAGCGGCCTTGATGATGTTGAGGCCGTTGTCGGAACCAAGGGACTTGGAGAGGACGTTCTTGATGCCCGCGAGCTCGAAGAGGGGGCGCACGGCGCCGCCGGCGATAACACCGGTACCCTCGACAGCGGGCTTGATCAGGATGCTCGCGGCACCGAAGTGACCGAGGACCTCATGCGGGATGGTGCCCTCAGCGGTGACGGGAACATGGAACATGTGCTTCTTGGCGTCGAGCGTAGCCTTGGAGATGGCCAGGGGCACCTCCTGGGACTTGCCCATGCCCAGGCCCACGTTGCCCTTACCGTCGCCGACGACGACGAGAGCCACGAGGGACATGCGACGGCCGCCCTTGACGGTCTTGGCGACACGGTTGATGAAGACGACGCGCTCCTCGAACTCGGAGGCCTCGCGCTGCTGCTTGATATTACGAGCCATTGCTTAATACCTCCTAGAAGACCAGGCCGGCGGCGCGGGCGCCATCAGCCAGGGCCTTGACACGGCCATGATAGATGCGGCCACCACGGTCGAACTTGACCTGGGTGATGCCGGCCTCGAGAGCGCGCTCGGCGACGAGCTTGCCGACCTTCTCAGCGGCCTCCTTGTTGCCGGTCTTGGTGCCCTTGAACTCAGCCTCGAGCGTGGACGCGGAAACGAGCGTCTTGCCCTCGGTGTCGTTGACGATCATGGCGTAGATGTTCGCATTGGAACGAACGACGCGCAGACGCGGACGCTCGACGGTGCCGAAAATCTTGCCGCGAACGCGACGCTGACGGCGCTTAAGGCCTGCCTGCTTCGCCTTGTTCTTGTTCATGCTGAAACTCCTTAAGAAGTCATGCCAGCACCTAACGGGGTGCTGGTCTTAGGATGCAAGAGAGCGCTTACTACTTAGCGGCCTTACCGAGCTTACGACGGATGTGCTCGCCAACGTAGTGGATACCCTTGCCCTTGTAGGGCTCGGGCGGACGCTTCGCGCGAATCTCAGCGGCGACCTGGCCGACCTGCTGCTTGTTGATGCCCTTGACGTTGATGTGGGTGTTGTCGGGAACCTCGAAGGTGATGCCCTCGGGCTGCTCCATGACAACGGGGTGGGAATAACCCAGGGAGAAGTCGAGCGCGGTGCCCTTGAGCTGGACACGGTAGCCAACGCCAGCGAGCTCGAGGGACTTCACGAAGCCCTCGGAAACGCCGGTGACCATGTTCTGGATGAGGGCGCGGGTCAGACCGTGCTGGGCACGGGCGGTGCGCTCATCGTTGGCGCGGGTAACGATAACCTCGTTCTCCACGACCTCGACGCTGATCTCCTCGTGGAAATCCTGCTCCAGGGTGCCCTTGGGGCCCTTCACGATGCAGGTGTTGCCATTAACTGTCACTTCGACTCCGGCGGGAATCTGGACAGGCTTCTTACCGATACGAGACACGGTGATCTCCTTTCCTTCTACACGCCGAGGCGATTACCAAACAAAAGCGACGATCTCGCCGCCGACGCCCAGCTTGCGAGCGTCGCGGTCGGCCATAACGCCCTTGCTCGTAGAAACGATGGCGGTACCAAGGCCACCGCGAACGCGGGGCAGGTCCTGAACGCCGGCGTACTTGCGCAGACCAGGCTTGGAGATGCGCTTGATGCCGTTGATGACCTTCTTCTTCTTGGGACCGTACTTCAGAGTGATGTGCAGGGTCTTAGCCGGAGCGGTGTCCTCGACGTAGTAGCTCTCGACGTAGCCCTCCTCACAAATAACGCGGGCGATCTCGACGAGCTTCTTGCTGCTCGGCATCGAGACCTCAGCCTTGTTCGCAGAGTTCGCGTTGCGAATACGCGTAAGCATGTCTGCGATCGGGTCTGTGACGTTCATGCAGATTCTCCTTCGTTCTTGATGAACTCATGCTGCGGTCCTCCCCTGCCCCTAGCAGGTGAGCCAGACAGCACGTTCTTCCGTGCGATCAGGCACGTGCGCCTGACGCGCTGGCAGTGACTTACCAGCTGGCCTTCTTGATGCCGGGAAGCTCGCCCTTGAGTGCCAGCTCGCGGAAGCAGACACGGCAGATGCCGAACTTGCGGTAGACCGAATGCGGACGGCCGCAACGCTGGCAACGGGTGTACTCACGCGTCGAGAACTTCTGCTTGCGATTGCACTTGACGATCATCGATGTCTTAGCCACTTATTTCCTCCTCACATCTGAGTATGTTCGCTCCGGACGGGCGGCACGTGCTCTTCGCGCACCGCCCGTGGGCCCGGGGCATTAGAACCTATTTCTTGAACGGGAAACCGAAGGCGTCGAGAAGGGCCTTGGCCTCTTCATCGGTCTTCGCGGTAGTAACGATGGTGATGTCCATACCACGGGTGTGATCGACGGAGTCGAAGTCAACCTCGGGGAAGATGAGCTGCTCGGTGACGCCCATGGAGAAGTTGCCGCGGCCATCGAAGGACTTGGCGGAGATGCCGCGGAAGTCGCGGATACGGGGGATCGCGATGGAGGTCAGACGATCGAAGAACTCCCACATGCGGTCGCCGCGCAGGGTGACCTTGGCGCCGATGGGCATACCGGCACGGAGGCGGAAGGATGCGATGGACTTGCGGGCACGGGTCACCATGGGCTGCTGGCCGGTGATGGTGCGCAGGTCGCGCACAGCGCCGTCGATAGCCTTGGAGTCCGTAGCGGCCTCGCCAACACCCATGTTGACGACGATCTTCTCGAACTTCGGGATCTCCATGACGTTGCCGTACTCGAACTTGTCCTGCATCAGCTGCTTGACCTCGTTGTTGTACTTGGTCTTAAGACGCGGAACGTACTTCTCTTCAGCCATGTTCACTCCTAACTGGGGTTTTAAGCACGGGGTTCACCATGAAAAGCTATCCTCGTGCCTCCTGACGTGCGCCATGCCCGCGATGGCTGTCTGAGGCATGACGAATTGACGGCAGGAGCCGACAAAACATTCGTTACTATACGCCGATTGCCTGCCCAGCGCCACATAAAGTTCAGCTGTGCAGGCAATTCCATAACTTTGTGATGGTTTTGAGGTGGATGGCGTACAGGCGCGTATTAGAACGCCGGCAGGACGTCCTGGCCGTAGTTCGCCTCGAGATACGCCTTGAAATCATCGGACTGGAGCAGCTCGACAAGCGCCTTCACTTGCGGATCGTCGGCGTGGTCGGCGGCCGTGCAGACGATGTTGGCATACTGCTCAACCGCGCGCGAACCGGTCTCCTCGTGGGCAAGCGCGTCCTCGACATGGTAGCCGGCCTCGATGGCGTAGTTGCCGTTGATCACCGCGAAGTCCACGGACTGCAGGGCACGGGGCACGGCCGCGGCCTCGAGTTCCTGGAACACCAGGTTATACGGGTTCTCGGCGATATCCTTGGGCGTGGCCTCGAGGTCCTCGGGATCGCTCAGCTTGATGAGGCCCAGATCCTGCAGGAGCAGCAGGGCGCGGCCCTCGTTGGTGGGGTCGTTGGGAACGGCGATCACGGCGCCGTCGGCGATGGCGTCCAGGTCGGCGGACTTGCCGGCGTACACGGCCATCGGCTCGTAGTGGACGGCGCCGGCCGACACCAGGTCGGTGCCGTTCTCCGCGTTGTAGTTATCAAGATAGTTGATGTGCTGGAAATAGTTCGCGTCGACGCTTCCGCCGTCGGTGTCCTTGTTCGGCAGGATGTAGTCGGTGTACTCCTTCACCACGAGCTCGATACCCTGCTCCTTCAGCGCGGGAGCCGCGAAATCCGTCAGGATCTGCGCATGGGGCGCAGGCGAGGCGGCGACCACGAGCTTGGATGCATCGGCCTCGGCGGGCGCCGAGCCGCAAGCCGACAGGCCGCCCAAGGCGACCAGACCGGCGGCGACGGCCAGGGACTTCAAGGCAAGGCGGCGAGTGAGGGAAACGTTGCTGTTCATACGGGACATCCTTTCTGGATGAAATTTGCATATAGGAAGAAATGAAGCGAAATGGCGGCGCCGCCCCGTCGGGGCTGGCGGCGCCCCCCCATGAGGGCCGCCGCCGGGGTTGCGGTGCATCGACGCCCGACGCACGGGAACGCCAACCGGCTCGAACGCGGCGGCTGAACGCGCGAGCGCGGGGCCCAGTCGAGGCGCCGAGCGCCCTAGCGGTGGTCCACCCTGCGGGCGATCCAGCCGCACGCGGACTGAATCAGCTGGACCAGGATAACGAGGAGGACGACCGTGGCGATCATGACCTCGTTCTCGTAGCGGTAATAGCCGTAGCGGATGGCGATGTCGCCCAAGCCGCCCGCTCCAACGGCGCCGGCGATGGCGGTGTAGCCGAGCACGGCTATAAGCGTGACGGCGATACCGCGCACGATGGAGGGCAACGCCTCGGGCAGCAGCGCCGAGAACACGATGCGCGGAACGGAAGCGCCGCAGGCCTCGGCTGCCTCGACGGCGTCACGCGAGACCTCGGCCAGCGATTGCTCCACCATGCGCGCGACGAACGGGGCCGTAGCCACCACCAGGGGCGGAATGACGCCGCGCACGCCGGTGGACGTACCCACGAGCGCCGCCGTAGCGGGCATGAGCGCGATGAGCAAGATGATGAACGGAAGCGAACGACCGATATTCACGACCCAGCCCAGCACCGCATTGAGCAGCGGGGCGGGGTGCAAGCCGTCGCGGACCGTCAGATGCAGCACCACGCCCAGCGCGGTACCGATGACGTAGGCGATCGCCGTGGAGGCGAACACCATCACCAGCGTGTCGAGCGTACCCTGGACAAGCAAGCCGGAATACTCGGCAAGGAATTCACTAAGCATCCCAGTCCACCTTTCCCAGAAGGACGCGCGTTGCCTCGGCACGCGGGGCCTCGAACACGGAGGCGACCGGCCCCTGCTCGACCACGCGTCCGGCATCGAGCACCGCGACGTTGTTGCAGATCTTCTCCACCACGTCCATGGAATGCGTGATGATGACCAGCGTGACGCCGGTCTCCTCGTTGATATCGCGCAAAAGCTTGAGGATGGTGTTGGTGCTCTTGGGATCGAGTGCCGAGGTGGCTTCATCGCAGAGGATGACCTCGGGCTCGCATGCCAGGGCGCGCGCGATGGCGACGCGCTGCTGCTGTCCACCCGACAGCTGGCTGGGATACGACGATGCCTTCTGTGCCAACCCCACGCGATCGAGCAGCTCCAGCGCATGGGCGCGATTTTCGGCGGTGACCTTGCCGGACGCGGCTACATACGGGAAGCACACGTTGTCCAGCACCGTCTTTTGGGCCAGCAGGCCGAAGTTTTGGAAGATCATGGCCACGCGTCGGCGATAGCTGCGCAAAGCGGAACCGGAGAGGTCCGTTATATCCCGGCCGTCGACGATGATCCGGCCCGACGTGGGGCGCTCCAGCAGGTTGATGGTGCGAACCAGCGTGGACTTGCCCGCACCGCTCATGCCGATGATGCCGAAGCGATCGCCGTCGGCGATATCCAAGCAGATATCGTTCAGGGCAAATGCCCCGTTCGCAGCGGGCGCGATATCCGCAACGGCCGAAACGGCCTCGGAGGTCGCGCCCGCTGCGGCGGCCGCAACGAGCACGGGCTCCCCGCTCACCGACGCCGCATACGACCCATCGATGCCGGCAGCGCGCCCGGCTTTCCCGCGCCCCGTCTTCGCGGGCTCGGCATAGTTCTTATACAGATGTTGAATGCTGATCACGAGTGAAACTCCGCTCGATGATGGTTGAACAAGAAGGCGGACCGCCTCCTGCCAGAGGCGATCTTACGAGAGGCGCCCGGTCTCCACATGTGCAGCGCATGCGCGCGACATGACAAAGTGCCCGGGCGAGGGCATCTCCATGACCATCATCATCGTGTTATGTGCAAGCGTAGTAATCATGCGGACGAGAATAGCACGCGCGTTGCAGCAGATGCAAGGTCGACACATGAAAAGGCCGCCTATGTTACCAAACGCTAACATAGGCGGCCCCTCTCGATCGGGCGGCGGAATCGTCGCACGCCCCCGTTCGCTTCTACCCCTCGTTATCCTTCAAGCTGTCGAGCACGCGCTTCTGGCTCTCGGCGTATTCGTCGCGCGTCACGACGTCGTCGATACGGAGGTTGATGCCGGCGACCTCCAAACCGGTCATAGCGGCGAGGCGATCGGTAACCACCTTCTTCACATCCTCGAAGATATCAGGCGCATAGGAGCCGTACTCGATGATCACCGAGATGTTCACCACCACGCGGTTATCGTCGGTGACCTCCACGGATACGCCCTTGGTGAGGCTTTCGCCGCCGAACTGCTCCTGGACGAAGTGCATGAGATTGCCCTTCATGCCCAGCACATGCGGGACCTCGCGCGTCGCCATGGCCACGATCTTCTCGATCACGCCGTTGGAATACGTAAGCGAATCCTCCGATGTCAGATCGTCGTCATCCAGATCGGTAAGGTCGGCAACGACCTCCTCGGATTCCGCATCCGCGCTGTTCGCGGTCTCGGTTTCCATCGTCTCGAGATCATCGACCTTGGTATCGTTATTCTGTGCGCTCGTCATCGCATGCACCCTTCTCTTCAGCTTCACTCGGCACCCGAGCTGTAGCATCTGATTCCCCAAAACACGGCATCGATGCACGCGCTAGCCGCGACCACCGAAGATTCGCCGGAAGAAACGGTAGATACCGCCCTCGCCGTCGCGCGCCTGGCCGATGGCCGCGCCCACGACCACGAAGATCGCGATGACCAAGGCGTGCCACAACCCGAGCCAAAGTATCAGCACGGCCAGCAGCAAGCCGACGCCGGCGTACAGCACCGTATGCGGATGGGCGTCGGCATAGGCCCATGCGCGCTGGCCCGCACGCGAAAAGAACCCCACGGTCGTGTCGTGAAACGCCGAACGGGCCTCATCGGCCCCAACCTCGCGCTCGACGCGCGGGCGGCTGGACTCATCGGCCTCGGTGCTCTGCTCGATAACGGGACGCGGCGCCTTGGGCGCCCCCTTCATATCACTCACAGCTCATCCTCCTTGGTCACCACGGTAGTCCGGGCAGGTAGAAAACGAACGCGCACCGATGCGCACGACGTGCCGAGCATATCGCGCATCGCCTGCTCGACACGCGAGCGCATCGCTGCGGCGCGCACGTCGAGAGCCGTATCGTCAAGCGCGATCGCCTCGATGGTCACATACAGCGTATCGTGCGCCCTCCCCCGGATGCGCACGAGCACCCGATCGACCAGGACGTCCTCGTCGCGCGCGGCGGTACGCGCCACGGCTTCGAGCGCCGACGTGGTCACTTCGAGATCCGTCGCGCCCTGTGGATGGATGCAGCGGGGCTCAGGCTTATCGAAAACGACGCGGCCCAGCACGTAGAGCGCCTGAAGCGCGCATATGGCCATGCACGCCGCGAGAAACGCCTGAAAGGCGGGAAGGTCGAGCAGCTCGGCCGCATCGCGGGAGAACGGCCCCGCAAGCGACGATGCGAAACTCGCGAGCACCACGGCAAAAGCAAGGAGATAGATGATGGCGCACGCCTTCTTCAACCGTCCCATTCCGCCTCCTTTCCTCCTGTATCCACAACGCACGACACCAAGTCGGCGCGAATACGACGCATCTGGCCTTCCAGTATAAATCGCCCGCATCCCCGCGGCGAAGGAACCGGGCATCATCCGAAAAACTTAATTTGTTCGGAACCATCCCATCGGATAGCCGGACGGGCGCGGGTCGGCGTATGGGCGGGTCGGCGCGCGACCGGGCCGACGCGCGACCGGGTCGACGCGCACCGGGCCGGCGCATAAAAAAACCCTCCCGGCCCGCCATGGAGCGGGTCGGGAGGGCGTGCGATCTTATACAGCTAGGGGGAGATGGACCCGGCTAGCCCAAAGGTGCCTACTCCTCCTCGAGAGCGGCGATGACCTCGTCGGTCATGTCCATGGTGCTGTAGACGTCCTGGACATCGTCGAGCTCCTCGAGACGGTCGATGAGGCGCTGGACCTTCTTGGCGTCGGCGCCGGAAACGGCCGTAGGGGTGGTGGGAACCATGGTGAGCTCGGCACCCTTGACCTCGATGCCCTGCTCCTCGATGCCCTTGGAGACGGCCATGAGCTCGTTGGCAGCGGTCCACACGACCCAGTCCTCGCCGGCGTCCTCGTAATCGTCGCCGCCGGCCTCGGCGATGGCCATCATGAACTCTTCCTCGTCGCCAGCAGCGCCGTTGGCGATCATGGTCTCCTTCTTGGCGTTCGGATCCAGAACCTCCTTGGAGACGACGACCTGGCCCTTGCGCTCGAACTGGAAGGCAACGGAGCCGGTGGTGCCCAGGTTACCGCCAGCGTGCGAGAAGGCGGAGCGGACATCGGCAGCGGTGCGGTTGCGGTTGTCCGTCAGGCACTCGACGTACACGGCGACGCCGGCGGGACCATAGCCCTCGTACACGATGTTCTCGTACACGGCGGCGTCGGCACCCGAGCCGAAGGCCTTGTCGATGGCGGCCTTGATCTTGTCCTTGGGCATGGACTGCGCCTTGGCCTTGGCAACGGCGGCGGCCAGCGAGGCGTTGTTGTCGGGGTTGGGATCGTTGCCCAGGCGAGCGGCAACGGTGATGTTGCGGCTCAGCTTGGAGAAGAGGGCGGAACGCTTGGCGTCCTGCGCACCCTTACGATGCTTGGTAGTTGCCCATTTAGAGTGTCCGGACATGCGAGACTCCTATCGAATATGCGCATCGGTCGCACGGTCGCTGCGGATCGGTGACCCTGATTAAACAGACGTGGGAAATAATATACCGAATGCCCCTGCTGCGAAAGTATGAAATTTAGCGCGAGCCAAGCTCACATGCAATGCCCATGGAGGCGGCGCGCACCGTCTACACACCCCTCCGGAACCGCGCCGCCCTTCGCGCCCACCGCCCTACCAGATGTTCACACGCATGGCGGAGCGATTCCTATACTCGCGACCCTGAAGACCGTTTCACGCCGCGAGAGCGCGCGACGGCGCCCTTGCTTCGACGCCAGCCTCCACACCCCCGCAGCGCACGACCGAACAGGAGGACCCGTTTTGAACACGAACCTTGCCGACCCATCCTATCCAACGCGCCGCAGCTTCCTGGCCGGCGCCGGCGCGCTCGGCGCACTCGTCCTCGCAGGCTGTACCGCGAAAAATGAAAGAGATCGCGGCTCTGCTGCCGCCGCCTCCGCCGGCTCGGCGGCCGTGGCTTCCACCGGCCCCGCAACGGTACGCCTGGGCACGATGATGACGGAGGATTTCCTCCCAGGCTGGGTAGCCCAGGCCGACGTGCTCTTCCCCGGCTCCGTCGACGTGAAGATCTCGACGTTCCAAAGCGCGCAGGAGCTCTCCAGTGCGCTCACCTCGGGCGACATCGATATGGCGATGACCGATCCGCAGGTCTCGGCCTCCCTTACCGCAGGGGGCACGCCGGTACGGCTGAAATGGATCGCCCTAGGTGCCACGCCCGAACAGGGGCGCTTCGGCATCATGGTGGGACCGGACTCGCCTATCAAGACGGCGGAAGACCTGCGCGGCGCATCCATCGGCGTGGGCTCCAACACCGTTCCCGAGTACGTCATGGACAGGCTTCTCGAGATCGAGGGCATCGGCCAAGGCGACTTCGACAAGCAGGAAATCAAGAAGCTCCCGGTGCGCTACGAGATGATGACCTCGGAAAACGTCGGCGCCGCCGCCCTGCCGGCAACGTTGCTCGCGCTGGGCGAGATCGACGGCTGCACCACCATCATGGATGATGCCCATGATGCCGAGGGCAAAAACCTCTCGCAATCGGTCGTGGTGGTACGCGAGGCATTCGAGGACGCACCAGGCGGCGAGGACGCCGTCGAGGCCATCCAGCGCGGATGGGAGATGGCGGCCCAGGCCATCAACAGCGATCCCGAGAACTATCGCGCTCTGCTCGTAGAGAAGGCCAAACTCCCCGCGCCCCTTGCCAAGACCTACCCCATATCCCAATACCCCGCGTGCACACGCCCTACGTGCGACATGGTTCAACCCCAGCTCGACTGGATGCTCGAACGCGGCTACCTCAAGAACGCGCTCTATTTCGACGAGGAAAGCGGCGCGTTCGATCCCGCTCATTAATCTCTCGAGCCAATACGACCCACTTCCCGCACCCCTGCCGCCCATCGAGGCGGCAGGGGCTTTTCATACGGATGTCCCCGAACGAGCGCGCCGCACGCCCCTTTCGAGCTCCTTCCCGCCTCATGCAGGGGCCCGTCGATACGCGATGGCACTAAATGCCGATTTTGAGTCTTTGGGCACCCGTGTGCGAGGTGAATACTTCCTCAGCCGTGGAATATGTTGCGTGTTCCAGCACCGTCGGCCTGCAATGAGGGCACATTCCATGCCATCATCCGCAAACGGGCGCGTAACCCGCATCGAAATGGCACGCAAAGCCCTTCTCCGGGGACACAAAAGACTCAAAATGTGCATTTAATGCCAAGGCAACAATGACTGAACGCTGTTCATGTGCCATGCAAGAGCAGCACCGTTATTCCATGCAGATCCAATTGGAAAATATGCAGTTCCGCTGCCGATTCCAGCCTGCTTCGAACGTCCGGCACCGTTCGGCCTGCACGAGCAGCAAAGCTATGCCCTTCTCCACGGCGTCAAGGCGCGCTCAACCCCTGCGAGCGCCTCGTAGATCCCCACGCCCAGCACCGCCATGCCGATCATGCCGGCGAACATGCGCGGATAGTCGATCATCGACCAAGAGTCGACGATGAAATAACCCAAGCCCGTCGACCCCGCGATGGCCTCGGACAAAAAGAGCACTGCGATCGCCGTCCCGGATCCAACGCGAAGCGCCGTGAACAATTCTGGCAGCACGGCGGGCACCACCACATGGAGACATGTGCAGATACGACCCGCCCCCAGGCTTCGAGCGGCCAGGATCGACCCCCGCGGCACGCAAGCAGCAGCATCCCGAACGCTCGCCAGAATCTGGAAGAACACCGTGACCGCCATGAGCGCAATCTTCGACGCATCCCCTAAGCCGAGCATCACCAAAAAGATGGGCAGCAGCACGACCTTTGGAATGGGATAGAGGATGTGTAAGGCGGGAGAGACGAGGGCGTCCAGGCGGGGCGACCTGCCCAATGCAAGACCCAGCGGTATCGCCAGAATCGATGCCGCAACCAGCGCTGCCAGCACGCGATACAAGCTTATGAGAAAGGCGGGCAGCAATTCGGGAAGATAGGCATAGAGCACGCGGACGGTCTCAAGCGGCGCGGGCAGGGCGGGAGACGCGAGGACGAGCGACGCCAGATGCCAAAGCCCAAGCAGCGCCACCGTAGAGGCAGCATACGCAGCCACCTTCCAAGCGGCGTCGTGCACACGTCCGCCTTCCATGATTGCTCCCTTCATGAAGGCGCCCGTCCGACGACATGCCGAACGGGCGCGCACTCATTCCGTCTTCTTGCGCCGGTGCTCGCGAACCCCTGCCGGCGCGTCGCCTCCATCCAGACGCCGGCGGACAACGCCGACGCAGTGCCCCCTCCCTGGAACCATCGGGCGAAGCCAGCACCACGGTTGAGGCGAGGCGCTCACTGCTGCGCCGGCGCGTCGTCGACCAGCTTGGCCCGCTGCGGGCGCTTCGCGCGGTATGCATAGACCAGCAGCCCGGCGCCTATCGCGATCAGAGGAAGGCTCAACAGCTGACCCATCGTGATCACGCCGCCGAACAGGTAGCCCAGCTGGGCATCGGGCACGCGGACGAACTCGATCAGGAAGCGAACCACGCCGTAGCCGAGCACGAACGTACCGATAAACGCCCCCTGCGGAGGCACCGGGCGCTTGCGGCTCATGGCATAGAGCACCACGAACAACACGATGCCCTCGAGAAATGCCTCGTACAGCTGGGAGGGATGGCGCGGCATCTCGCCTGCGGCGCCGCCGAAGACCACGCCCCAGGGAAGGTCGGTGGGCTTACCCCACAGCTCGCCGTTCACGAAGTTGGCGCAGCGGCCCAGCGCCAGGGCGAGAGGAACGCCGACGATGGCGAAATCGGCAACCGTCCACGGAGACAGCCTGAGCATGCGGCACACCACGTAGCCGCCGAGCAGGCCGCCGAGCAGGCCGCCGTGGAAACTCATGCCTCCCTGGTTGGCAGCGAAGATCTCCAAGGGATGCGTCAGGTAGTACCCATCGCCGTAGAAGATCACGTAGAACAGACGGCCGCCGATGATGAGACCGAAGACCGCGCCCGTGACGAGCATCCAGATATCGTCCACCGTGAGTCCCATGTTCCAGCGTCGCTGCACGCGGTACGCCACGACACCCGCAAGGATAGAACCCACCACATAGGCGATGCCGTACCAATAGATAGTGAGGGGACCGGCCGAAAATGCTACCGGGTCGAGCATCTGGTAGAGCTCGTTGAGCATGGAGCAACCTCCTTGAAACGAGCGGCGCTGCGTACGCGCCGCTCTTTAAACGCGACGGGCGCCTGCCCGGCGCCCGTCGAATTTGCGCAACCGCACGTTACCGCGTGTATGCGCTCGATTAAAACGGCATGTAGTCGTCGTACAGATCGGACGCAGGGCCGTCGTTGACCGCCACGACGCGCGTGACGCCGGGCACGTGCTCCTTCAGGATGCGCTCCACGCCCATGGACAACGTGAGCTGGCTCATGGGGCAGCCGGCGCAAGCACCCTGCAGCTCAAGCGATACCACGCCCTCGTCGTCCACGCCCACGTACGCCATGTCGCCACCATCTGCCTGCAGGTTGGGGCGAATCTGCTCGAGGACCTCAAGGAGGAGTTTCTCATCTACTGCCATGGGGCAGTCCTTTCGACGAGCGCAGCGCCGTTCCGCCGGCGCGCGCAGCTCACACGTTATGCCACGGGTTGTACCCATGTGAGCGTACACTATACCACGCGGCCGCATCGCGCGGTCACACCGCACACGCCCCCAACGTCAGCAAGGTGAATCGTCGTGGCAAGCACCAATCCCGACCTTAAAAAGTATATCGACCGGCACCGTCGCCGCCACGGAGAGCGGTCCGCTCCGCAGCGCCTCTGCCGCAGCCTGCACCGGTTCATCCAGCACACGTTCAACATCCGCGAGGGACGCGCGCCCTACCATGTGATCCGCAAGCGCTTCGTCAACGGCGCGCGCCTCAACGGCAACCACATCTGCATCCTCATCATCGCTATGATCATCGCCTGTATCGGCCTTGATACGAACTCCGAGATCGCCATCGTGGGCGCCATGCTCATCTGCCCCATCATGGGATCGGTGCTTGCCATCGCCTACGGCGTCGCCACCTTCGATCGCGCGCTCACGCGCGATGCCGTGGCGGGACTCGTCATACAGATGGTGTTCTGCCTCATAACATCCACGCTGTACTTCCATCTCTCCCCCGTGGCGGGCATGACGCCGTCGCTCGCGGACAACTCGACGGCAACGGTATGGGACCTGATCTTGGCGCTCGTAGGAGGCTTCGCGGGCGGCCTGGGCAACTCGCGCGACCAGGAGCCGGCAACCCTCATCTCGGGCGTCGCCGTAGCAACGGCGCTCATGCCGCCGCTGTGCGCCGCGGGCTACGGCATCGCCGCGGCCAACCTGGGAGTGGCGCTATCGGCCCTATACGAGTTCGGCGTGAACGTGGTGTTCATCTCGCTATCCGCCATGGTGGTACTGGTGCTGCTGCGCGTGCCGCTCAAGCGCGACCTGAACGAGGACGGCGTTGTAACGGCCGAGGAGGACGCCGACGTCCGCGCGAAGTCGCACAAGATCCGCTGGCGCATCCTGCTGGGCACGGCCATCTTCGCTATTCCGAGCCTGTTCATCACGTCCAACCTCGTCAAGGCCGCCGACGATCCCACGCCCGATTCCTATGGCGCGGCCGAGACGGCCGAGGAGCTCGCCGTGGTCTGCCCGGGTTTCGAACGCTACACGGTAGGCCTGCAAGCCGAGGCGACCGGCGGCAGCGCGACGAACAAGGTAGAAGAGGAGCTCGTAGCACGCGTGGTGACATCGGAGGAGCTCGACGCGGCACAGCGCACGATGGCCGAGGAGCTCATCCGCCTCGACGTCGAGGGCCTCGACCGCGTGGAGTTCACGACGGAATAGACGCCGCTACATCACGATCGAGGAGCGTGAACGCTATGAAATTCGGCATGCGCAAGCCCAGCCTAAAGAAATCACTCGCCGCCCGCACGACGGGCAAAGCCAAGCGCGCCGTAAAGAAGGCGCTTATCCCCGGCTACGGCCAGAAGGGCATGGGCTGGCTGCGCGATCCCAAGAAAGCCGCGTACAACAAGGTCTATCGCAAGACCACCTTCGGATTGAAGGACCTGTTCAAGTAGGTAGGCCGGTCTGTGGCACGCAGCGGCGCCGCAGGCCGGCTCGTGCGCCCACGGGCATACCAAGCTGCAAGAAGCATGCTGTACGCCTCGATACGCTCAAGGGTGATGATCCATGATGCACCCGTATTTCGCATTCGCCGGCGGCACTGAAGTCATGCATACCGGCATCATCGAAAATGAAGGCGTTCGGAAAGCAATCGCGCATTTCGAGCTGCCCACAGGCGCGGACTTCCACTCCGTTCGCTGCGAGCTGCCATCATATACCTGGGAGTCCTGAGGAGGACGCTGTTCTGCAGCGGAGATCCACTTGATCGAGCGGTTCCTCCACGACAACGCCTATCTCATTTTCAAATACGAAGCCGAAGGAGACCTCGGAATTGCCTAGCCTCTTTATCGTGGGCGGCTAACGCCTTTTTAGGCAAACGAAGGCCGCAGCCCATCCACGTGCCTGTCTGCAAAGATGCATCGTCGCCAAACTCCACGACAGCTTGACTCACCCAGCAAGGCGATTGCGTCCTGACAAATAACGACGGCAAGATTCCAAAGCAGGCACCGACAGAGCCGCTTCCCATCAAATCTGGCCAGCATGACTATATCGACAGACGCTTGATTAAGCTCTATTGCGAGTGCAGCGCCTCCTGCTGCCGCTAGGCGACCCCACGGCAACGTCGGCGGCATATTCCGTATATCCAGAGAGTGCACCATGCGTCGCCCGAAGCAAGACAACGTATTATTACTAGCCTGGATTAGCGATATTCGTTGCCGCTTTGTTTCCGAAGAGCACCAAGGGTCTTATCCTTTCTAGCCTTCCTTCCGTTCGGAAGACGAATTGTACCCTTCGGCATACCATGCTTCTTTTCATATGATCCTACAGTGCAGTCGCTTCTCGTCTTTCGCACTTTACCAAACAACTGACGTCACCTCTTTTATTAAGCTCTTATAGTCCAATAATGCAATCGCTGCAAACCCATGCAATCAGCAAGAAAGCCGCTCCGATCGAATTGACAGGCCCCTTAAGGCTCGGGCCTGACAAGCTCCTATCGCAGATGCACCGATTTCATTACGACTCAAATGGTTTTGTCCATTCATCCACCCTTCAAATACAGGGTGGAACAACGAGTAGGCTTTTCGGCTAATTGCAAAATAGCAGTCAATTCATATTGGAGCTTATTGCCACAGTAGCAATCGTAAATCCATCAAGAACAACCAACACTAGACCACACTAAAAGCCCGTGGCATCGACTAGTCACCAGCTCCTTTTTGTCAACAACAGTTGAATCACCTAGACGCCCTAGTCGTCATCAGTGCACCAATCTTCTACCCCTCTGCGCCACAGTGAGGGCAAGTCCAATAGCCACATTCATTGTCCCCCCCATTGCGCCGTGTAATCCGCACCATCCAGCGGCATGTCGCAGTTGGGACAGGTCTCGAACATCGTTTCACCTCCCACAAACAAAAACGTGCAAACAATCAGTTGTCTTTGAATGCATAGAAGTCTGCATGTGAATCGTAGATGTTCTCACTTGAGATACTGTTCTTATGCCCGTACCCCGTACACTTCCACACATAGTGGTTGTCGTCAAAGCCATCTTGAGCATTCAGGAGCGCTCCGTAGCGATCGCGCCACCAATCAACATCTGGAAATCTATCGCTCATTTCCCCTCCTCTCTCATGCTGATCAGCTTGAATAGACTTTCTCATCACTCATGAGCCTTGACTGGCTTGGACGCATTCATATAAGACATCGACATAGCATGCAGCCATTATCCCCTCGCCTTGTTGTACGAGAGGTCAGCATCCAGCGCCGTAATCAACGACGCCTCAAGCTCATCGATCTTATTCAGGGAACACGGATAGAGCAGAATGTAAACGTGCTGCTTGTACTTCACGTCTGCGTATACATCCACATTGCCCAAGCCAATTAGATCGCTATAAATCGCTTTGCCCATGTTTTCGGACTTACCGATATAGATACCCTTGAAGTTGCTGAAGTCACCCTTCTTGACCACAGACGCATACGTGGCGATGGCATAGCAGCCGCTGAACGCCATATAACCATCCCCGATCATGCCCACGGGCGACACTTGCAATTCCCAGTTCTGCAGAAACTGGCCGACAGTCAATTTGTTACCGGCGCCATCTAGCAAAGCCTTTCGTGCAGCTTTGAGCATCTTTTCGCGCTCGCGCTCTTCAAATGCATCGCGGGCCCTTGCTCCGAGCGCTCGTCCTTTCTCGCCAAGCTGGTCGGAAGCATCTTTGACAGCGCCTTTCACTTTCCCGGCGCCAGCTGAAGCAGCGGTGGGCATTTTATCATGCGCTTTCTCGGCCATCTGAACCACAACGGGAGCCATGTCTGGCAACTTTTGAGCAACAACTTTCGCAGCCGGAGCAAACTTCTTTACGCCCCTTGCCACTTTGGAAGCAACGGGGCCACCAGGCAGGAACTCAACCGCCAGCAACGCGATTTCTATCGCAGCGTTCGCAGCTGCGGCAATATCGACCGCAGTCCTATCTTCCGCCCCCACGGGGGTTTCCACTTGAACCTGCTCTTGACCATGCTCTTCTACATCCATCGCGTCCTCCTAAACAAATGACCTGACACCATGTCTCATGCACAGATTAGACCGAAAAAAGATGCATCTGCAGACATATGGCGGGCCCTTCGGTCAACGGAAATCAATACCGCCCCTACACGCTACCCCCAGGACAGCACGGTCGCGTTGTAGATCGCGAACGCCACGATCGCGAGCACCGCGATGACGGCGATGACGACCAACGTGTTCTTACTCACCCTGCTCACCGCCTTCCGCCGGCACCCAGGTGATCTCGACCGTGCACCTGCCCTCACCGCACGCAACATCGAACATGGTCTGCAGGTTGGCCTGGGCGTTCGCCTTAGCCTGCTCCTTCAGCCCGCCCTCTTCTGCCTGCTGGTTGCTCTTGGCGATGCAGTCGCGCTGGAACGCATCGACATCCTCCACATGGATGGGGTTCAGCACGTTGTTGTGCTCCTCGAACACGCCCGAGACGTCCATGTTGGGGATGTTCTGCAGCACGGGCTCCGGCAGTGTCACCTTGAGCACGCCCGAGCTTTCGGGCTCCCAGGTTGCCTTGCCCAGGTCCACACTTGCCTCAATGCTGCCTGCATAGAGGTACCAGAAACTGTTTTGCGTGAACGGAATCTCAATCAAGTCGAAGAGCTTGTTCTTGTCTCCCGCCTTCTCAACGATCGTGTAGTCCTGCGAAGCCGTCACCATATCGCTACGATCGATAACACGACTCATGATCATCGAGGTATCAATGGTCTCGACCTGCGGCTCATCCTTGGGGTTGTACCACTGGAAAAACAGTACGCCGCCCGCACCCAGCAGCAAGCCCGCCACGAGCGCAAAGACCACGCTCTTGCGCAGGGCGAAGGTCTTGCCGCCCATCAGCTTCTTCATCTTCTCTTTCATGTTCACGATACTTCTCCCTTTCTCTTTCCCGATACGCGATGGCTAGCCGACCTCCCCATCTACCGCCAAGCGATTGCCCCAACGAACTGCCCATGGGAGCGCACTACGTATGCCGCATCGCCTACGCGCCCGTCCAACCGACCGCCGCCTCGACCAGCCGCTCATATGACCCCGGACCCGCCCACAGGTCGATCGCGAGGTCCATGCCGGGCTCGTCCAGAACCTGGCGCAACCGCATGCAATCCTGCACGCCAAATTGGAACTGCGGAGCGCCATCGACATCGGGGGCCATCGGGCGCGCAATGAGAAACCTCAGCATACCGACGGTCTCGGCGCCCAGACGGTCGTTCAGATACTGCTCGAGCGACTCCTGCGCGCGCCGGGCGCTCCCTTCGAGCGCGTAGCGCAGCACGCGTGCCCGTTCGCGCTTTGCCTGAAGCTCGTCGAACTCTTCGGCCGCGCGGTCCTCGACGGCCCTCAGCAGGTCGCACAGGCCCTCGACCCCAACCGAGGTATCCATCCTGGTCGCGATCTCGGGCAAGCTGAATCCGGCCTCGTGCTGCAGCTTGACCAGGTACAGCCAGCCGATATCCTCGACGCTATAGCTGCGTCGGCCCCATGAGCCATCGGCGGGCTGCAAAATCCCCGCGCCGCCGCGTCGACGATCGGCGTAGCACGACCGCGTGATATCGCGGCGTTCCATATTCAGAAGACTCACAACCTGCGAGATCTTCCATCCCTCTGCCGGCACACGCTGCCCCATGGAGCCTCCTCTCAACCATTCCATCAAGCCTGTTCAACGGTTGAACAGCAAGGCTATGAAGCGCGGGCGCGCCAGCAAGACCATGCGTCTCGCCGCGCGCCCTCGTTCGTCTCGATCACGCGTCCGATGTGCTTACGCCTCGATCTTGGTCACATACAGCGTGAGCCCCTCAATCGTCTTCGAGGACACCAGGTTGCTGTACTCAACGCCATCCAGGTCCTTCGAATACGTGTAACTCATCACCGTGTTAGGCGCGACGTCCTGATCGACGACGACGTACTGCGCGAGCGCGGCCTTGTCTTCGATATCGACCGCGGCGCCGTCCTCGGTCACGATCGTCAACCTGATCCAGCTATCACCGTAGCTGTCGGCGAAGAAGCCGCCCATGGTGGAGTAGCCGCATTCCGCCAGATTGCGCCCCACGTAATCGCGGATGTAGTGCGTGTACTTATCGGGCGATATCTCGAGCGGCGTCATCGCGGTATCATGCGACTTCCTGCTGCCCGTCTTGTCCACGGCCAAAACGATCTCGTCCAAGCTCACATACGAGGTGAGGTTCTCGTACTCGACGCCGTCCTCGTCCACCTCGAAGGTGAGCTTGATCTCGGTGTTTGGCTCGACATTTTGCCCCACGACAACGTACTGCTTAAGCAGCTCCTCATCTTCGGGATCGATAAACGTGCCGTCCGGCGCGACATAGACGATTTTCACGATGCCCTCGCCGTACCGATCGCGTCGGAAGCAATCGAGAGCCGTGTAGCCGATAGACGCCGCGTTCATGCCGCGATAATCCTTGACGTACCACGTGTACTTATCGGGCGACGGCTTGATGGCCACACGCTTGCCGAAACCCTTGGCATCGGGTTTTGCCGGCTGCTCCTGCGCCGGCTCGGCACTTCCGCCCGCAGTCGTACCGCCACAGCCGGCAAGGCCCAGCACGCCCGCCAAGGCGGCTACCGCCGCCGTGACCGCAACGCTCTTCTTCATCTCAGCACACTCCTTCGACATGATGCGACGGCTTCGCGCAGCGCGTTGCCGCCGCATTCCCTGATACGGTGTACCTGATTCTCTATGCTTTTGGAGCGAGAAGCTTCCCCTGCGAGGGGAAGACGCGCGGACGACGGCCCGCTACGGCGAGGGCACCGGATGCGGTGGCGGCGCGTCGGGTGCGGCGGCGCGTCGGGCCCGCGACCCGCCTACAGCGCCCGAGCGACCACGTCGACCGTCGCGTATTCGGGGCAGTCGAAGCTGTCGATCGAGAACGGCGCGCGCTCACCCGGATCTGGAGCCGTCACGTACCCGCTTGCGCCCGTTACGATAGCGCCCTCGACATCGCGAAACACCGCGGACAGCCACACGATTCCCGTCGTGAACTCCTCATCGCCTTGCTCGACCATCTCGACCTCGCCCGAAACCGTGGTACGGCCCGAAGCGCCACTCGCCACGGAGGCGCCGTGGACCTTGTATGCCGTAGGCTTGCCGGCGTACCTGCGTACCTGGAAGTCCATCGGCTTCTCCAGCGAAAACTCAACGGTCGCAGGCTTCGTGCCGTTGCCGCACATGCTCGCAAACGCAGCCGTGGTCTGAGGAAACAGGGCTCCCACGGCCTGCGTCGTGGAGAACAGCACGAAGCCGTCCTCGTCGCGGCCCGTGATGCAAACCGCGGCGTCGTCAACGGCAAGGTCCCCGCTCGCATTCTTAATGACGATCGCGAAATCAACAAGGCCGGCCTCATTCGCCCGCCAGCCGCTCTCGACGATTCGAAGCGACTCCGCAGCGCGCCGTACATCGTCTTCGCGCGCTGCTCCACCCCCCGAAGCGGGCCCGATATCTTCAACCCGACCTGCTTCCGCATCGCTCGCCGATAAAGGCGGGCGCGTCGGCTTGGTGAAGACCTTGTACGCGATGACGAGGCCGCCCGCGGCAACCGCGCCCGCCAGCATCAGCAGCGAGATGCTGTGGGCAATCGAGCGCATGCGGCGCTCGGGCGCATGCGGAGCATCGGATGCAAGCGCGTGCGGCGCAGGTTCCTCCGGCGCATCCGGGTCGTTCGCGGGCGCCGCGACAGGCCCGGCAGCCGACGTAGAAGCGTCCGCCCCATTGGCGTCGACATCCTCCCCGCGCAGCGCGCCATCCAAAGCGGCCGCGAACTCGCGCGCGCCCTGGTATCGCGCGCTCGGCTCGAAATTAGTCGCCCGCTCAACCAGCCGACGCGCAGACACGGGCACGCGCGACTCGTCGCGCAGCGCGGCCTCGAACTCGCTGATGCGATCTTCGTCGGGCTCGATACCCGTGAGCATGTAGCCCAGCAGCCGCCCGGCTGAAAACACGTCGGAGCACACGCCAGCGCGCGAAAAGAACTGCTCGGGTGCCGCGAAACCCCAGGTTCCCCGGGGGCGCACGACACCGTCCGCGAGCCCCGTATCCACCGCAATGGGACGAGCGTTGCCGAAGTCGACCAAGTGCGCGCCGTCGGCGGCAACGACCACGTTGCCAGGTGCGATATCCAGATGCGCCACGCCGCAAGCATGCAGAGCGGCAAGCGCCTCGCACACATCGCGCGCGAGCGGAACCGCCACGCCGGCGTCGAGCGCACCCGCACGCCCCACGAGATCTTCGAGCGCTTCGCCCGGCACGTAATCGCACACGACTACGAAGCAATCGGGCATTTCGTACGTTGCCACCACCTGCGGCAGACGGGGGCAGTCGCCGCAGGCAAGCGCCGCCCAAACCGAACGGTTCGCATCCTCCAGGGGCATTTTCTTGCGCACGAACGGACCGGCTCCCTCGATGGTTACCAGCTCCGTGGCGCCGTTGCGGCCCCGGGCGAGCACGCGCTCGACATGGTAAGCGTCGTCGATACCCATCGCGTGCATGATCTGGTCGTTGTTCAAACCGGGAATCCTCCGCCTATACTCAGCCATTCGCGCTCACCCCCTTCGCGCGCGCCGCGCAACGACAGGGCAAGCGCGACGATTGTAGGCCAAGGCATGGCGAAATGTTTCCCCTTGCAAGGGAAGACAAGCCCAGGTCCTGTGCCGATACGAAGCAGAAAGGCCCGCCGAAACCCACGGCGGCAGGCCGTACGAAGCGAACGCGGGCGCCACGCGCGCTCATCGCAGGTCGCCCGTGACCTTGAGGATCCCCCGCTCACCCAGACGGTAGAGCTCATCGTCGCACTCCTCGCGCGTGTAGCCGTGCTCGATGCACCAGATAATGATGGCATCACGCGCGTCTTTGGGCCACAGGATAGAAAGGCCGCTCAGGCGCAGCAGACGCTGCGTTTGAGCAAGATTGCACTCCAACGCAAAGGCGATTCGCAGGGCACCGTCTCGACCGGGCTTGCCCTTGCCCTCAAAACACCTATAGAGCTGCGGGCTCGACACGCAGGACATTCGCGCAAGCTGGGATCTGTTAAGCCCGCGCGCGGCGAGCAGCTCCGACAAATAGTCCTTCAGAGCGAAGTTGACCGTCTCGGCCTGCGCAAGGTACGCCTCGGAGGTGTCCGCCTCAAGCAGGCGCGACAGAAGGTCCTCAGTGAGCCGCTCGCGCTCCATCTCTTTCAGCATCTCGTCCCCTGTTCGCTCGCATGCCGTTTCCCACCCATTATAGCCATCGCGCCCGCCCTTCCCCTTTGGGCGAGCCCAAGCGAAGCGGCGTTGCGCGCGGTCCGCAGGAGCGAGCACCCGTAACGCCCAAACGACCCGTTCGCAGAATGCATCGGCATACACCGCGGCGCGCGACCGCAAGATGTGGGATACTCGTTGCCAGCGACTAGAACCGACTTTCGGCTTCGAACCGGGAGGAACCCTCGTGCTCGATGCGCGCGGTGCCAAACTCATCAAGAAGTACTACCTGCTGCCCAAAGCTGCCTGGTATTCCCTGGCAGCCCTGTTTCTCACGGGCGGCGTCGCCATCCTGCTCGTGATGATCGACAATATCGGGCTTGGCTCCAGCGGCTTTGGAGACATGCAGGCAATCGCCATGGCCGTACTCATGGTGATCGAGGGCGCCGCCTGCATCGCCTTCGGCATCGCCGCCCGGCGCGGCCTCGGCAGCGAGCGCTGGCAAGAACTCGAGCGCGAGGCGATGGGCGCCAACGCCGATATCGACTCGAACCCCGCCCTCGCGGGCGGCATCGGCATGGCTGCCGCAGGACGCCTGGTCGATACCTTGGACAACGACGATCTCGACGCGCTGAGCACGGGGCTCGAGGTCGCCGGCGCCGCCATGGCAACCTACGGCTTCTTCGACACCATGCGCCGCATGAGCAAGGCGGCGGCCGCGGTCGCGCACGTCCACGGACTGGAGCTCCCCGGGCTCGGCCGCACGCGCCTGCTGGTTATGGGCCTGCCGCTCCTGCTTCTGACGCTCGCCTTCGTCCCGCGCTTCATGGACTCCGCCGCGCTGGCCTCGGCCTCCCAGGAGGCGTCGACACGCACCATCCAGGCATTTGACACCGCCCTCGAACCAGTATGCGGCTACACCCTCGCCGACGAGCCGCTCGAGCATCGCCAGGACAGCGGATACCGCGTGAGCGGCAACATCACCGACGAGAACGACGACGCCGCGGCAAGCGTCGCAATCGAAACAGACGAGTTGGGCGCCGTCGACAGCGTGGCATACAACGCCGATGTCGACATCGCCCGCACGCCCGAAGAAAACCTCGCCTTCGCCGAGGAGTGCTTCGCGCGCTTCCATGAAGCGCTCGCGAGCGTCGATATCGAGGCAGAGGGAATCGAGCTACTGGATGCGGGACTCGTGCAGAAGCCCGTGCTTCCCGAGGAGTTCCGCCAGGCCTTCCTCACCGGCGACTACTACACCGCCCTCGATGTCGACCTCGACGACACCGGCACGCTGCGCGCCTGGGCGCTCTTCGATACGGAGCCCCAAGCGGAGTTCGACGAGTACACGAGGCCGCGCATCTCCATCTACCTGATGGCAAAATCGTACTAGCAGCGGCAAGCCTCGCTCAATCCTCCGCGCGCCCGCGGGGCCGCATGCTTTGAATCCGCACGCGACGCGTGCTCAGCCGCAATCCGCCGTGTAGCCGGCTGTAATCCGCTGCGCGATCGGCTGCCCGCATCACATTTGAGCCGACTCCGTTGCTCGAACTTCAATCCCCTTGCCCCAAGACATGGAAGGCGGCTCGATTTTGAGCCGAGAGCGCACGCACATCGAGCGATCGAGCGCGCAGCGGGGCCCCTAGAAGTGCAATTTTGCCGACTTTGCACATCAGATTTGAAAACCCCCGAGTACAGATTTGCCCCCGGCGAGAGAATCCGCTGGTCAGAGATTTGCTACAAATCTGGTATACAAAGCACATCGCGATATGAATGGGTAAAGTCGCCAAGATTGCACTGGAGGCACGCCATAGACGGTGGCGCGGCAGGATCTATCTCATTCAGCCCTCGGGTCGCCCTGCACTGGAGGCACGCCATAGACGGCGGCGCGGCAGGCGGCGCGAAGGCATCTCGAACCCCCAAAGTTAAGGCCTTGGACCGAGGGGGCATCCCCGATCCGAGGCCTGTTCACCTATGGTGATGCGGCATGCAAAACCATCGAGCTACTCGCCCTGGTCCACCCTGCTCGCACGCTTCCAATGCAAGCCGCGGCCCAGGCGACGGGCCACGCGCTCCACCTCGGCATCGCTCGTCAGATGATGCGGCTTCATGCGGCTCGTCACCGAATCGCGGCGGATGGTGGCGATGGGCTCCATAACGAAGCCCTTGCCCGCCCGCAGGTTCTCCTTGGCCACGCTGATCATGAGCTTGATACGGTTGAGCTGGTTGACCTCGGACGCACCGGGGTCGTAGTCCACCGCGACGATGTTGCTCTCGGGATGCTGGCGGCGCAGCTCCTTGATCACGGCCTTGCCCACCACGTGGTTGGGCAGGCACGCGAACGGCTGCGTGCAGATGATGTTGGGCGCGCCGTGGTCGATCAGGTCGAGCATCTCGGCCGTGAGCAGCCATCCCTCGCCCATGTTGTTGCACAGGCTCAGCACCTGCGTGGCCTTGTCGGCCATCACCGAGATCGGCTCGGGTCGCTCGAAGCGCGCGCTGCGCTCCAGCATCTCGTCCACGGGCGCGCGCATCCAGTCGATCATGCTGATCGCGCCGGACATCGCCGCACGCTCGGCCGCAGAGCTGCCGATCTCGTTCTTCTGCACGTTCGCGTTGCTCATGGCATACAGGAAGAAATCGAGCAGGCCCGGGACCACGGCCTCGCAGCCCTCGGACTCGATGACGTCGACCACATGGTTGTTCGCCGTGGGATGGAACTTCACCAGGATCTCGCCTACCACGCCCACGCGCGGCTTGGAACCCTCGCCCACCAGCGGCATGGTGTCGAACGCCTGAATGGCCTCGCGCGACAGCTTTGTAAACGTGCGGCGGCTGAACGACGGCGCCATGGCGCGAGCTCGCTCCATAAACTCCTCGAACAGCGCGTTGGCCGCACCCGGCGCGGCCTCGTACGGACGGCAGCGATAGAGCATCTGCATCATCAGGTCGCCGAACAGCACGCTGTACACAGATGCCTTGAGCAGGCCCGGCGTGAGCTTGAAGCCCGGATTGTTCTCGTCGAGCTTAACCGCCGAAAGCGAGATCACGGGAATGTCCGGGTGCCCGGAATCGCGCAGCGCCTTGCGGATGAGCGCGATGTAATTCGTCGCACGGCAGCCGCCGCCGGTCTGCGTGATGACCACCGCCGTCTTCGATAGGTCGTAACGGCCGCTCTCGATCGCCTCCATGATCTGGCCCGTGACCAGGATGGACGGGTAGCAGATGTCGTTGTTCACGTAGCGCAGGCCCGCCTCGATGGCTCCGCGGTCGGTGGACGGCAACAGCTCCAGGTTGTATCCGCCTGCTCGGAAGACCTCTTTGATGAGGTCGAAGTGGATGGGCGCCATCTGCGGGCACAGGATGGTGTAGCCCGCCTCGCGCATCTCCTCGGTGAAGCTCACCTTGGGGAACGCCGCGCTGGCGCTCTCGCGCTGCGGCTCGAGGCGGTACTTATGCGTGGCGAACACCGGCGCATCGGTGGACGGCGCCACGGGAGCGGCCTCGCCCTGCACGTAGGCGGCGCCGGAGCGCTCGGCCTCGGCCGCGCGCTCCGCCTCCTGGTCCTTGAGCGCGGCCATGAGCGAGCGCACGCGGATGCGGGCCGCGCCCAGGTTGGACACCTCGTCGATCTTCAGCACGGTATAGATCTTGCCGGACGCCTCCAAGATCTCCTGTACCTGGTCGGTGGTGAGCGCGTCCAGGCCGCAGCCGAACGAGTTCATCTGCACCAGATCCAGGTCGTTGCGCATGGTAACGAAGCGCGCGGCGGCATACAGGCGGCTGTGGAACATCCACTGGTCGACCACGCGGATGGGGCGCTCGGGCTTCACCAGATGCGCCACCGAGTCCTCGGTGAGCACCGCGAAGCCGAAGCTCGAGATGAGCTCGGGCAGCGCATGGTTGATCTCGGGGTCGTTGTGGTAGGGACGGCCGGCCAGCACGATGCCGTGCCCGCCGTTGTCCTCGATCCACTTCACGGCCTCCTCGCCCATGGTCTGGATCTGCTTATGGAAGCGCGCGTCCTCCTCGTACGCCGCGTTGACGGCGGCGTCGATCTCGGTGCGGGTGATCTTGGGCCCGCGCACGCGCCCACGGCCCGCCTCGGCGTCGGCCACGCGCTCAACCGCGATGAGCTCGTACAGACGGCGCTTCAGCTCGATCTTATCGTGGTACGGCACGAACGGGTACATGAACTCGATGTGCTTCTCGCCGATCTCATCGATGTTCAAGCCAAGCGCCGTAGGATAGCTCATCACGATGGGGCAGTTGTAGCAGTTGCCCGCCGTGGGGTCCTCCTTGCGCTCCCAGCGCACGCACGGCATCCAGATGAAATCGGGATCCTTCTCGATGAGGTTCATGATGTGGCCGTGGCTGAGCTTGGCCGGATAGCACACGCTCTCCGACGGCATGGACTCGATGCCCGCCTCGTACGTCTTCTTGCTGGAGTTGTCCGACAGCACCACCGAGAAGCCCAGATGCGTGAAGAACGTATGCCAGAACGGATAGTTCTCGTACATGTTGAGCGCGCGCGGGATGCCCACCGTGCCGCGCGGCGCATCGGATGCCGGCAGCGACTCGCGGTTGAACAGCAGGTCGTTCTTCTTGGCAAACAGATTGGGCGCCTCGCTCTTGCGCGTGCGGTGGCCGGCGCCCTTCTCGCAGCGGTTGCCGGTGATGAAGCGCCTGCCCCCACCGAAATCGTTGATGGTGAGCTGGCAGTTGTTGGAGCAGCGGCCGCAACGCGCATGGCGCTGCGTCACGGTGAGCGCGGCGATCTCGTCGGCGGAGAGCACCGTCGAGATGCCGGTCGCGCCGGCGCGGTCGCGCGCCAGCAGCGCCGCTCCGTAGGCGCCCATGCAGCCCGCGATATCGGGACGTACGGCATGCACGCCCGTGAGCTGCTCGAACGCGCGCAGCGTGGCATCGGACATGAAGGTGCCGCCCTGCACGATCACCTGCGTGCCGATCTCGTGCGGATCGCGCAGCTTGATGACCTTGAACAGCGCGTTCTTGATGACGGAGTACGACAGGCCGGCGGCGATGTCGCCCACCGTGGCACCCTCTTTCTGCGCTTGCTTGACGCGGGAGTTCATGAACACGGTGCAGCGGCTGCCCAGGTCGACCGGCGCCTTGGCCTCCACGGCCTCGGCCGCGAACGCGCGCACGTCCATGTTCATCGAGACCGCGAAGCTCTCGATGAAGCTGCCGCAGCCCGAGGAACACGCCTCGTTGAGCATGATGTGCTCGATCACGCCGTCGCGCACGCGCAGGCACTTCATATCCTGACCGCCGATGTCGAGGATGAACTCGACGCCCGGCAGGAAGGCGCGGGCGCCGCGCAGGTGCGCGACGGTCTCGATCTCGCCCGAGTCGGCCTTCAGGGCCTCGATGAGCAGCGCCTCGCCGTAGCCCGTGGTGGTCACGTGCCCGATGCGCGCGCCGGCGGGCATATGCTGGTAGAAATCGGCCATGATGAGCTTGGCGGTGCCCAGGATGTCGCCGTTGTTGTTGCCGTACCAGGTGTGCAGCAGCTGGCCGTCCTCGCCCACCATGGCCGCCTTCATCGTGGTCGAACCGGCATCGAGGCCGATGAACACGCGCCCGCCCGCATAGGTGGACAGGTCGCCGCGCGGAACCACCTCGGCGTCGTGACGGGCCTTGAACTCGGCGAGATCCGCCTCGCCCGCAAACAGCGCCGGAAGGCGCTCGACCTCGGAGCCCTGCGTGTCACCCAGCGCATCGATAGCGGTGATGAGCTGGTCGAACGTGGCAAGCGCATCGGACTCGTGCGCCATCGCGGCGCCCGACGCCACGAACAGGTGCGCGTTCTCCGGGACGATGCGATGCTCTTCGTCCAGCTCGAGCGTAAGGTAGAAGCGACGGCGCAGCTCGGAGAGGTACTGCAGCGGACCGCCCAGAAACGCCACGTAGCCACGGATGGGACGGCCGCACGCCAAGCCCGAGATGGTCTGCGTGACCACGGCTTGGAAGATCGACGCGGCCACGTCCTCGGGGCGGGCGCCCTCGTTGAGCAGCGGCTGCACGTCGGTCTTGGCGAACACGCCGCAACGGCTCGCGATGGGATAGATGGTGGTTGCGTTGGCGGCCAGCTCGTTCAAGCCGCTCGCATCGGTATGCAGCAGGGTGGCCATCTGGTCGATGAACGCGCCGGTGCCGCCCGCGCACGTGCCGTTCATGCGCTGCTCGATACCCGAGTCGAAGTAGATGATCTTGGCGTCCTCGCCGCCCAACTCGATGGCGACATCCGTCTGCGGAATGAGGGTTTCCACCGCGCGCTTGGACGCGATGACCTCCTGGACGAACTCGAGGCCGAGCCACTGCGCCAGCAGCAGGCCGCCCGAGCCGGTGATCGCGCAGGTCATCTGGGCATCGCCCAGCACGGCCGCGGCGCCCGCGAACAGATCGCGCGCGCAGGCGCGCACGTCGGTGTGATGGCGCTGGTACTTGGCGTAGACGATCCTGTTCTCGTCGTCGAGCACCGCGAGCTTCACGGTTGTAGAGCCCACGTCGATGCCCAGGTGCAGCGGACCCGCCGCGTTTTGCGGGTTCCAGATAGCGCCGTCGGACAGCGTGGAATTGATAGCTTCTGCCATGGTTAATGCCCTTCCTCGTGCCTCGCGGCCACGTCTTCGGATGCAGCCGGGGGTTCGGCGACCTTCATATTCATGAGGCGCAGCCCGTAGGCGGGAACGTTGATATCGATGGGCTTCCCGTAGAGGTCGCCCGGGCGCACGAACGCCACCACGGTCATGATGCACGCCATGGTGCGCGGGCTCTCCTTGAGGCCGTTTTGAAACCAGCGCTGCACGATGCCCACCTCGGATGCGATCACGGAGCTGAGGTAGTAGTCGAAGAACGTCCCCAGGGCCGACGGGAGGATGCCCGTCTGCATGCGGCCCGACACGACCGCGCGCGCCAGATCGAGGACCTTCTCGATGAAGGCGGGGTCGCCGCCCGGCCCCAGCAGCGCGCCGATAAGGTCGCCGTTGTCTTTGAGATAGGTGAGCAGCTCCACCGATCCCGACGCGGGCTCCGCCACGTCGATGCGCTCGTACAGGTCCTCCAGGGTGGCTGCCGCGATGGCGTCCACGTACACGCGCACCTCATCGAGCACCGTTTCCTCCACGCGCTCGATGAAATCGGGGATGTCCTTATAGTGGCTGTAGAACGTGCGGCGCGTGAGGCCCGCGCGGTCGGTGAGCGCCGCGACCGTCACGCGCGACAGGTCACCCGTCTCGGCGATTTCCGCAGCGAGCGCATCGCGCAGCATGCGCTGCGAGCGAAGCGAACGGCGGTCGCATTTCTGGGCGGCTTGGACTTCCAACGTCACGCGCCCCTTTCTGAGTTGTAAGGCTATTGCACTGTTCGAGCATTATTGCACAGTGTGTGAATGAACATTGCACCGTCTCGTTTTCCCCATAAAACGAGTGGCATATCAACACACAGCGCCCCGCCTCGAAATAGGGACAGGCACCAATTTGAGGCGGGGCGCTGAAAAGCGATATGGAGCAGGGGGATGCGAGGCTAGTCGATGCGCGTGTACGCGCCAACCGCCCCCTGCGCGCGAACCGTCGCGACCATGTGCCGCGGCACCGCGTACGCCGCGCAGCTGCCGATCACGTTGCCGGCAGCGCGCTTGGCGTCGTCGGCACCGTTGCCCGTAGCGTAGGCATGCTCGAAGCGCTCGAGCATCGCGACATCGTTACCGCCGTCCCCGTAGACGGCGACCTCGGAGGGCTCGATACCCAGGTAGCCGGCAAGCCATTCGAGCGCAGCGCCCTTGTCGACGCCGGCGGCCGTGATCTCGAACATCACGGGGTTGAACGGCGCATTGGTAGCCTCGCGCTCATGCTCGGCCAGAAAGGCCTTGAGCTCCGCCTCGAGACCGGGGTCCGCGACGCGGGCGTTCACCTTGCAGATATCATGCGCCACGACGTCGTCGGCGCCCTGGCCGAACACGCAATCGGATCGCATCTGACGACGGCGGATGCGCAGCGCAGCCATCTTCACCTGGGAGGCGACGCCGCCCTTCGCCACGAAACCGGACATCAGGTCCTCGAAGGAGCCGGTCACATACGTGCGATCGAGCCCTACGCACTCCAGGCACGCGCCTGGAAACGCTTCGACGAGCTCCTTCAGGAACACCGGGTCGATGGGATAGCTCTTGATCGCGCGGCCCGACCGATCGAGCACGATCGCGCCGTTGGAGCAGACCGCCTCGATCGGCACGCCTCGAAATCCGAAGTCGTCGGTCGAGCGCATGGTGCGCCCCGTCGCCACGGCGAAATGGGTGCCGGAAGCGGTGACGGCCTTCAGCGCCGAGCGGATGGCCGGGTCCATCATATGGGCAAGATTGAGCAGCGTTCCATCGAGGTCGCTGGCAAACAGCTTGATCATGCGTTCATCCTCCTGCAGCACGCGTCGCGATTCTCCACCCATGATACGGCAAGGCCCCGGCGATGCACGCCGCCGGACGATAGGGCGCGGTATCGCCATCCCAAGGCAAAAGACGAGAGCGGTTCCGGTCCGCACCCTAGCCCAGCGCCACGTCCAGCACCATCATCAACACGAATCCGGCGATCACGCCCAGCGTGCCCACGTTGGAGTGCTCCCCCAGGTGCGCTTCGGGAATGAGCTCCTCGACCACGACGTAGATCATGGCACCCGCGGCGAACGCGAGCATCCACGGCATGAACGGCGTGATCCAGCCAGCCGCCAGCACCACCGCGATGCCGAAGACCGGCTCCACGATGCCCGACAGGCTCCCCATGAGAAACGCCTTGCCCCGGCCCATGCCCTCGCGCGCAAGCGGCAGCGATACGGCGGCGCCCTCCGGGAAGTTCTGCAGCCCCATCCCCACGGCCAACGCGATCGCCATGCCCAGATAGGCGTCGGAAGCCGCACCGGTGGCCTGGGCGGCCATGGCGAACAGCAGGCCCACGCTCATCCCCTCGGGAATGTTGTGCAGCGTGACGGCAGAGACCAGCAGCGTCGTGCGCTTCCAGCTCGTCCGCACGCCCTCGGGCTCCGCGCTCTCGGGATGCAGATGCGGCAGGAAGGTATCGAGCGCGAACAGGAAGGCGACGCCCAGCAAGAAACCGCCCGCCGCGGGAATCCAACCGATCTGCCCGAGCTCCTCGGCTTGCTCGATCGCCGGATTGAGCAGCGACCACACCGAGGCCGCGATCATGACGCCTGCAGCGAAGCCCAAGAAGATGTGGTGCATGAATCTCCGGTCGCTGCGGAAGAAAAATACCATCGCGGCGCCCGCGGTGGTCATGAGCCAGGTGAAGCCGCAACCCATCGCCGCCCACAGCAACGCCTGTCCAAATGTATCGGTCATCGTAACGCCTCCTTCGAAGCACGGTTTTCACGTACAACGGACCCGTCGCGGCACATGTCCACGCGCCGTCCGCATCGGCAGCCCGAGCTGCTAGCACAGCACCGCCCGCACGCGCGGATAGACCTCGTCGAGCGTGTCGAACATGCGGCCCATCGCGGCCATGCCGAACAGGCCCGCCACCTCGGGCACCAGGAACACATCGGACGAGCAGCTCAAGCGGCCGTCGTCCTCCAGCACGAACGTCACCCAGCGATAGGCGCCGTTGAGCGCGTTGACCAGCTCGAGCGCCTGCGCGCGCAGACCGGGGGCGACGCATCCCAGGTTCTCGACCTCCAGATGCGCCCCTCGATCGTTCACGCGCAGCAAGATGGTCGTCGCCGGCAGATGGGCGCCCTCCCATCCCACGCGCACGGTATCGACGAGGTTCTCGTCATCGATCGGCGTATCGCTTCGATAATCGATGCCCGCATCGCGCAGGCTGCCCATCAACGCAAGCGAGTTGTCATACATATGCCACGCCCCCTATCGCCGGGCCGGCTCGCCGTAGCGCGTCGCGACCCCACGTCCGGTCCTAGATCTGTTCGTCCTATCCTACACTACGGCACAAGCTTTGCGTCATTTTGTTTCCCTTAGCTAACCTTTTATGGAAACCACGCGAAGCGCCCCTGGTCTTCGCAGCTCACATGCACTACCGCTCCCCGTCCGCTCACGGACGGCAATTGCAAGCTCCCATGCATACGGCTACATTTGGGTGTGGAGTGAATTTGTCACGGCGCCGGTGCGCACCAATCTGGTCACGCGCCCAGGATACCTGTGAGAAACTTGTCATTCCATCCATGGCGGCCCGCGCGCCCACGCCTCCGGGCATGGCGATGCGCCTCGGCCGGCTGTCTATCCAACGAGTATGGGAGCGACAAGCAACGCTATGATCTTGGACCGCATTGCATCACCTGCAGACGTGCAAGCCCTCGACGCATCCGGGCTCGTCACGCTCTGTTCCGAGCTGCGCCACGCGATCCTCGCGTACTGTGCGCGCGAGGGCGGGCACGTCGCATCCAACCTCGCCGCGGTCGAGCTCACGGTCGCCCTGCACCACGTGTTCGACGCCCCGCGCGACCGCATCGTCTTCGACGTCTCGCACCAAACCTATGCGCACAAGATGCTCACCGGGCGCGCCGCCGCCTTCCTCGATCGCGACCGCGCGGACGAGGCATCGGGGTTCGCCAATCCGCGCGAGTCCGAATACGACCTGTTCTCCATGGGCCACACCTCCACATCGGTCAGCCTCGCCTGCGGCATCGCCATGGCGCGCGACCTCGCGCACGAAACATACCGCGTGGTAGCCGTCATCGGCGACGGCGCGCTCTCGGGCGGCCTGGCCTTCGAGGGCCTCGACGCCGCGGGCGAGCTCGATACCGGCATGGTCATCGTCATCAACGACAACGACCAATCCATCGCCGAGAACCACGGCGGCCTCTACAGGCGCCTGGCCGAGCTGCGCGCCACGAACGGACAGGCAGCCGACAACCCCTTCCGCGCCCTGGGACTCGACTACCGCTACGTCGAGCGCGGCAACGATGTCCAAGCGCTCGTCGACGCACTCGAGGAGCTGCGCGACGCCGCGCATCCGGTCGTCCTGCACGTGCACACGCGCAAGGGAGCGGGATTCGCCGCCGCCGAGGAAAACCCCGAGCGCTGGCATCACGTGGGGCCGTTCGACCTCGATTCGATGCAGCCCGCCGGAGCGCACGGAGCCCCCAACACCTATGCCGAGATAACCGGCGCCTTCCTCATGGATGCCATCGAACGCGACCCGAGCGTCTGCGTGCTCAACGCGGCAACGCCCTACATCATGGGCTTCGACCAGCAGCGACGCGCGAAAGCCGGCAGCCGGTTCGTCGACGTGGGCATCGCCGAGGAGCACGCCGTCACCTGCTCGGCCGCCCTCGCGCTGCAGGGCGCATCGCCCGTGTTCGGCGTCTACGGCGTGTTCCTGCAGCGCTGCTACGATCAGCTCTGGCATGACGTCTGCCTCAACAACGCGCCGGCAACCATTCTGGATTTCGGGGCCTCCATCTTCGGCACCACCGCCGAGACGCACTTGAGCTTCTTCGACCTCTCCATGCTGGGCAACCTGCCCAACCTCGTGACGCTGGCCCCCACCTGCCAGGAGGAGTACCTGGCCATGCTCGGCTGGGCCATCGAGCAGCGCGAGCACCCCGTGCTCATCCGCGTCCCCGGTACCGGCGTCGCCTCACGCCCCGATCTGGCGCCCGCGGCCGGCACGGCTATCGACTGGAGCATCCCGCGCTACCAAACCGTGCGGGCGGGCTCAGAGGTCGCCATCATGGGCCTGGGGGATTTCCTCCCCTACGCCGAGCGCATCGCCGACGCCGTCGAAGCCGAGCTGGGCGTCGCCCCCACGGTCGTCAACCCGCGGCTCGCCAGCAGCGTCGACCGCGCCGCGCTCGCCCGCCTCACCTCCACCCACCGCGTCCTCATCACCCTTGAAGACGGCGTTGTCGAAGGCGGCTGGGGCCAGCAGGTCATCGCCGTCGCCGCGCGCACCGGGCTGCGCATGAAATGCTACGGCATCTCCAAGGCGCCGGGCTTCCCCGACCGCTATGCCCCCGAAGAGCTGCTCGCGCAGCACGGCATGTCCATCGCGCAGATCGTAGCCGACGTGCGCGACATGCTCCGAGCATAGTCGCACCGCCCGCGCACCCGCGCGCAGCGCCGCAATACCGTCGAGCATCCCGGGGTCCGACGGAACGTCCATATGCAAAAAGCAGCCTGCAGCACGAACTCGCGCTGCAGGCTGCCGTATATATCCCTACATCGTCAACCGCGGCGGACGACCGGCGCATCGCGCGGGCGCTTCTACGCCAGGCCCAACGCCATGCCGGCCAGGTGCACGAGCCAGGCCGCGATCCAAGCAACGCCGATCTGCAAGACGAACACCGCTAGCGCCCACTTCGCGCCCAGCTCGTTCTTCACCGCACCGATTGCCGCCACGCACGGCGGGTACAGAAGCGTGAACACTAGGAAGACATAGGCCGTCAGCGGCGTGAACAACCCGGTGAGGGCGGCTGCGGACTCGGTTCCCAGCAGCACCGAAAGCGTCGAGATGACGCTCTCCTTTGCCAGCAATCCGGTCACCAGGGCCGTGGAGGCACGCCAGTCGCCGAACCCGAGCGGCTCGAGCAGCGGCGCGAGCAGGCCGCCCAAACCGGCGAGCAGGCTCTGCGACTGATCAGCCGCCACGTTGAGCTGGAAATCGAATGTCTGCAGGAACCAGATCACCACGCTCGCGGCGAAGATCAGCGTGAAGGCGCGCGTGATGAAGTCCTTCGCCTTATCCCACGCAAGTAGGACCGTCGTCTTCATGCTGGGAAACCGGTAGTTCGGCAGCTCCATGATGAACGGCACGGGCTCGCCGCGAAACGCCGTCTTCTTGAAGATAAGCGCCACGACCATCCCCACCACGATACCCAGGAGATAGAGCGATACCATCACCGGAACCGATGCCCTGCCGAAAAATGCCGCCGCGAGCAGGCCGTATACCGGCAACTTAGCCGAGCAGCTCATGAAGGGCGTGAGCATGATGGTCATCTTGCGGTCGTGCTCGGAAGGCAGGGTGCGCGTCGACATGATGGCCGGGACGCTGCAGCCGAAGCCCACGAGCATGGGCACGAAGCTGCGACCCGAGAGGCCGAACCGCCGCAGCACCTTGTCCATCACGAAGGCGACGCGCGCCATATAGCCCGAATCCTCGAGCATGGAGAGAAACAAGAACAGCACCACGATGAGCGGCAGGAACGACAGCACGCTGCCGACGCCGGCGAAGATGCCGTCGATCACGAGGGAATGCACCACCGGGTTCACGCCCCAGGCCGACAGGCCGCCGTCCACGAACGCGGTCAAAGCCGAAACGCCCTCTTCCATAAGCCCCTGCAGCCAGGCGCCCACCACGCCGAACGTCAGCCAGAACACCAGGCCCATGATGAGGATGAAGGCGGGGAACGCCGTGAAGCGACCGGTCAGGATGCGATCGATGGCCACGGAGCGCTTATGCTCGCGACTCTCATGCGGTTTCACCACGCAACGCCGGCAGGCCTCTCCGATAAATGCGAAGCGCATGTCGGCGAGGGCGGCGAGCCGGTCCTTACCCGATTCCTCCTCCATCTGCGCGATGATGTGCTCGAGCGCCTCGAGCTCGTTTTGGTCGAGGGCCAGCGCCTCGCGCACCAGCTCGTCTCCCTCGACGAGCTTGGTCGCCGCGAAGCGCAGCGGGATCCCCGCCCGACGCGCATGATCTTCCACCAGATGCGCCACGCCATGGATGCACCGGTGCAGCGCGCCCCCATCCGGCCCCTGGGAAGCGCAGAAATCGAGCCGGCCGGGGCGCTCGCGATGGCGCGCCACATGCAGGACGTGCTCGATCAACTCGCTCGTACCCTCGTTGCGCGCAGCCGAGATGGGCACCACGGGAATGCCCAGGATGCTCTCGAGCAGGTTCACGTCGATGGCGCCACCGTTGGCGGTCACCTCGTCCATCATGTTGAGTGCGAGCACCATGGGTCGGTCGAGCTCCATCAGCTGCATCGTGAGGTACAGGTTGCGCTCGATATTCGTCGCGTCCACGATGTTCACGATGGCATCGGGCCGGGAGGTGAGGATGAAGTTGCGGCTCACCACCTCCTCGCTCGTATACGGTGAAAGCGAGTAGATGCCCGGCAGGTCGGTGATGGTGGCCTCGGCATGGCCCCGAATGACGCCGTCCTTGCGATCGACCGTCACCCCGGGGAAATTGCCCACATGCTGGTTCGAACCCGTAAGCTGGTTGAAGAGCGTCGTCTTGCCGCAGTTCTGGTTCCCCGCCAGGGCAAGCGTCAACGGTTCGCCCGCCGGAATCGGATGCTCGCCGGGACGCGGGCGGTATGTTTTCTCACCCAGCGCTGGATGCTCCGTATCGCCGATCTTCGCGTTCGCGCGGTCGCTTCCGTGCGCCTCGTGCACGTTGGCCAACGAGATGCGCGCGGCGTCGGCGCGGCGCAGCGTGAGCTCGTAGCCGCGCAGGCGAATCTCCAGCGGATCGCCCATGGGGGCGTACTTCATCATCGTCACCTCGGTACCGGGTGTGAGCCCCATATCGAGGATATGCTGCCGGAGCGAGGCGTCATCGCAGTCCACCGCGGTCACCACCGCATCGTGCCCGATCTCGAGCGCGTGCAGGTGCAGCGGCCAGGTGCAGGATGCGGCGCCTGGAGATGGAGCCGCATCCTGCACGCGGCCGCCCGCGACGGCCGCATCGGGCATCGCCGTGCGCTGCACGGCCCGATCCCCGGAGCGGACGGCCCCCCTGTCGCGCGTTCTCTCTCGATGCATTCCGATTCCCCTTGTCATGCAGGCGACGCCCGGGCGCTCGCCCGGACGACAATGTTAGCTTCGGTTATTTCCCACCCATGATAGCGCCCTTCCTCTCCACCCATTCATGCAACCTCGCGATTCCACGGCCTATCCCCGTCCGAACCCGCGCGTTCCGCCCTTTTCGACCAACCCGATGCAGTCGTAGGGCATACGCCGTCATGCCAGATAGAAGATGCCCAGCGTGGGCATAGCCAAGGGCGCGAACGCGAACGCGAGTACCGGGCACGCCGGACGCGCGCCGAGGAAGACCGCGTTCATCGCGATATGCCACGATGGGCGACGCCAACACGAACGAGATCGCGGGCACATCGAACGCGCCCTGGCGAATCCATCGCAAAAACTGCAGCATAAAACCCATGCTCTGCCCGGTCTCCCGCGATAGGCGCGGCTCCTTTCGCCGCACCCCCATGCACATGGTCGCAGCGCTGCACCACGGCAGCCATCGGTTTTGCCTACGCAGCCCTGACGGTTTCGTCACATTCGCAACGAAGATCGAAGAGCGCTACCATGGGGCCATCCCAACCATCTCGGAATCAGCGAAAGGTGGCTCCTACATGAAGCTCGCAGTTCCCTCCATCGGTGAAGGCGGCCTCGACGCCCAGCGCTCGGCCCACTTCGGCCATGCCGATTGCTTCACCATCGTTACCATCGAGGACGGCGCGGTCGCGGACGTGCACGTCATCGCCAACCCGCCCCACGCGGAGGGCGGCTGCATGCGCCCCGTGGGCATCCTCGCCGACCACGGCATCGACGCCATCGTCGCCGCCGGCATGGGCATGCGCCCCATGCAGGGATTCGCGAACGCCGGGATCACGGTGCTCTACGATGCAGACGCCCCGCTCGTAGGCGACGTCGTGCAACGCGCCGCCGCGGGAGAGCTCGCCGCCATGGGTCCCGAGCACGCCTGCCACCACTAAACCGACCCCGCCCCGTAGACGCAAGGAAGCCGCCCGCGCGCGACCACATGGCCGTACGCGGGCGGCTTCTCCCTACATCCATCCTGTACCAGGCGCATTCGCGCCATGCAGCAAAGGCGAGCGCCCGAGGCCCTAGGCCTCGATGACCGCGCCGCCCTCGGCGGGATAGTCATCCAGGCGATACGACCTCAGCGCCACATCGTCGTAGGTGTTGAAATAATACGTACGCGTCGCCGCCGAGAAGCAGCTCGAATAGAGCGTGCGCTCCAGCTTTCCGTCATGGGAGACCGCCCCTCCCTCGACCATCGCAACCTGGGAAAGCGAATGGAACATGCGGCTCACGTTGGCCGCTTCGCCGTCCTTGACGGGATAGTTCGCGTTCACATAGGCCGCGCGCACGAACCGCGAGGGAGAGCTGTAGTCGCCGGGCAGGCCGCGCTGGGCGGCGCCGGCTCCAAAGGGGGCGAGCTCCACGCCGAAGGAACCCGACCCTCCCCAGGCATTCGAGACGTTGAGGTAGTTGCGCAGGTTCTCGGCATGCCACGCGAAGCCCGGATGGTTAGCCAGCACATCGACCGTATCGTCGAACACCTGCATGCCCGCCGCCGTGTACTCCACCACGATCGAGCGCTTCGCATCCCCGATGATCCAATGGAGCGGCGACGACGGATACCGTGGGTTCACCGAGCTATCCACGACCACGGCGTCCCCCAGCGCGCGCTCCACCTCGTCGACCGAGGCGAAGTTGGCGCATACCCACAGCGGAAACTCCCAGGCGGCAACGTTCACCTTGCCCTCGACGGGCGCCGGCTCGTAGGCCGCGTAACCGTTGAAGTTCAGCCCGGCAACGGCCAATCCGACGTCGTTGCCGGCGTCGAACAGCATGGGCTGGCCTTCCTCGACCAGGCCCATGCCCATCAGCGCGTGCTCGACGCGCGGCGTCGCGCCGAAGGGGGACGCCGGGGCGAACCCGCGCGGCACCACCAGCACCCGCTCGCCGTAGTCGAAGGTCCAATCCAGATTCCTGCCGAAGTACATGGATCCGTTCGCATCGCAAAAACGCATGCCGGTGCACATAGCGCGCCACCCTTTCTCTCACGCTCGGCACCGCCTGCGCCGAAGCACGTTGCATCCATGTGTACCCGTTCGGCCACACGCTAGCCATCGCTGTGGCAAATCGGCTGGATTTAACCAAGAACCGACCGTGCATCCGGTCTACGGGCGCGGCGGGACGATGCAGTCGTAGCGAACGGCCTTGCCCGACAGCGAGCCGCTCGGCTTCACGTCCGCCAGATAGGGTCCCTTCACCGGGCGCTTCACCACGACCTTGCGCGGGTGAACGGCGAGCGCGGCGCGCAGCAGCTCCTCCTGATTCGAACAGGGTCGCTCCAGATGGTGCAGCAGCTGGAACTTCTTCTTTACCGCCGCGCTCTTCGTGCGCTCGGGAAACATGGGGTCCAGATACACCACGTCGGGCGCAGGGGCCAGGTGCGGGAGTGCCGAGATGCTGTCGCCTTCAACCAACGTCATGCGCGCCACGATGGAAGCCAGGCGTCCATCGCCCGCGGCGCGCTCGAGCGCGTCGCGCAGAAGGGCCGCGATCACCGCGTCGCTCTCATACATCACAACCGTGCAGCCAGCGGCCGCCAGCAGCAGCGAATCCTGCCCCAAGCCCGCCGTGGCATCCGCCACCACGGGTGCGGCCACCCCTTTCACCTTGGCGGCACGCACGAGCAGCTCGCGCGCGAGGTTGGCCGGGCGCAACCGGGGCAGCATATCGGAGAAATCGCCGCGCAGCACCATGCCCCCGCGTTCGAGCGACAGCCCCCCGGCACCCAATCGCAGCATCAAGCCGTCATACACCTCGAGCCCATCGGCCGCGACCATCCGCGCCCCCGTCGACGCGGCCACGCGCTCGGCATACTCGAACGAAGCGCCCCCATCGACTGCCAGCAGCAAGCCATCCTGCAGAGAATTCGTCATATCCATCCTCTCGTCGCGCACCGCGCAACGGCCGTCCCTACTGCCCCAGATACGCCCGCAGCGCCGGCAGCGCCGCCAAGCCGTCTCTCCTGCCAACCTGGTAGACGTCCTCGAGCACCTCGGGGTCCTTCACCACGGCAGGCACCTTCACCGATTCGCTCGGGCGAATCACGAACGCCTCGCCCGCCGCCTCGAACCGCGCGATCTCGTCCAGCTGCGCGTTGTAGCGTTCATGCCGACGATCGAGCACCTCCGCCATCTGCGGAAACTTCCTAAGTGATCGGCGGATAAGCGGCATGAGCGGCTGATGCTCCTTCCGGAACCCCTGCGGCTGCGTGAGCACCACCACGCATCGGTCGTACCCCTGCGCCCGCATCCACGTCACCGGAATGGGATCGGAGGCGCCGCCGTCAAGCAGGCGCAGCGTGCGCCCCTCGTATTCGAGCTCGACCGGGCGCGACACCACGGGTATCGACGCGGACGCGCGGATCCACTCGATATCGCGCTCATCGCCGTACAGCAGATCACGGTAGACCGGCCGGCCCGTATCGGCGTCGGTGCACACGACGGAGAAGCGCATGGGATTCTTCTCGAACGCCTCGCTGTCGAAGATATCGAGCTCGAACGGAACCGTATGGTAGGCGAAATCCTTGCTGAACAGGTCCCCCGTACGTAGCAGCACGCCCAGGCCCGCATAGCGTGGATCGTTGCAGAAGCGCTTGTTATAGCGGATGGCGCGGCCGATCTGGCGCGACTTCAGGTTGCAGCCGAAGGCGGCTCCGGCAGACGCGCCCACCGCGGCATCGACCTCTATGCCGTTCTCCATCCAGATATCGAGCACGCCGGCGGTGTACATACCGCGAAACCCGCCGCCCTCGAGGACCGCGCCCGCGCTCGGACGCGTCGAGGCATCCCGTTCCACCCTAACCACGTGCGGCACCCCGCCCCCACTTCACGTTGTACTTCCAGATCGTGTGCAGGCCGCGCAGCGTCAGGGCCTCATCCAGCACGGTCTCGTGCGCCAGCAGCGGCGCCAGGCCGGAAGCGCCGTCGCCCGTCACCACCACCGGGGCTGCAGCGCCCAGCTCGCGCATCACGGCGTCGACCAGGCCGTCGATCCGCGCTACCTCGCCCAGGACCACGCCCGACTGCATGGCCGAGCAGGTGTTGCGGCCAATCACCGAAGAGGGCGCGCGCAGCTCGATAACGGGCAGGCGCGCGGCGGCGGCCGCCAGCGAGCGGGCGCCCAGGGCCACGCCGGGCGCGATCACGCCGCCCGCGAAGGCGCCGTCGGCGTCGACCACCTCGATCGTGGTGGTAGTGCCCAGGTCGACCACCACCACGGGGGCGCCGTAGGAAGCCCGTGCCGCCACCGCATCGGCCACGCGGTCGGCACCCACCTCCGACGGGTCGTCGCAGCGCATGGGGATGCCCGTCTTCAAGCCCGGTCCCACCACGTAGACGCGCCCCGTGCAGGCCCGCGTCAGCGCCTGGCGCCACGCATCGGTCAGCGATGGCACCACGCATGCCAGGATGGCATCGTGCGGGACCCCGATGCCGAGCATATCCAGCGCGCGGACCACCTGCGCGTACACCTCGTCGGCGGTAAGGCTCGCAGGAGTGGTGAGCTCCCACGTACCCTGGATCTCGTCCGTGCAAAATACGCCCAGGCGCGTCGTGGTATTGCCCACATCCACCGTAAGCACCAGCGGCTGCTCGCCGCGCGCATCCATCTGCTCAGCCATACAACCCCTTTCGGCAGCGTCCTCGCCCGCGCACGCCGTGCGGGTGAGGACCGTGCAAAATGAGCGCTTCGCTCGTTTCGTTCGAGTCTATACTATAGCGGTCCTTACCGCCGTAACCCGACTCTCCACCAGGGAGAGCGGATATACGAAGGAGTTACAACATGAGCTCATCGAGCACGCGCGAATCGGCGCGCGCGCAGCTGAGTGTCGCCGGCATCGTCGTCGGCTGCATCGGCTGCATCGTCATCACGGCGTCGTCCGTGTACACCGCCCTCAAGATGGGGGCGCTCCCGTGGCCCACCATCTTCACCTCCATCACCGCACTCGTGGTGCTGCGGGCGCTGGGCAAAACGAGTTTGAACGAAGCGAATATCACGCAGGTCATCATGTCGGCCGGTTCGATGGTCGCCGGCGGTTTGGCGTTCACCGTCCCGGGTATCTGGATGCTCGGACGCGCCGACGAGGTCGGCGTGTCCGCCCTGCTCGCAGTCGCCCTGGCGGGCACGCTGCTGGGCTTGGTATGCACGGCCCTCATCCGCCGCAGGTTCGTGGACGAGTCGGATCTGGAGTACCCCATCGGCACCGCTGCGGCGGAGACGCTGCTTGCCAGCAGCGCGGGCGGAAAGACGGGCAGAAAGCTGTTCGGCTCCATGGCGCTCGCCGGCATCTGGTGCGCACTGCGCGACCTGGCGGGAGCGATTCCCACCATGATCGGCGCTCTGCCCATCCCGGGTGTGAGCTTCGCGCTCTACAACTCCCCCATGCTGTGCTCGGTCGGCTTTTTGGTTGGCGGCACGGCCGTGGCCGTATGGTTCCTCGGCGCCCTGCTGGGCAATTTCGGCATCATCGTAGGCGGCACCGCCGCGGGGCTCTGGGATGTCGCGAGCGCGCAGGGCATCGTATCGAGCCTGGGCATGGGCCTCATGATGGGCTCCGGCTTGGGCGTGGTCGCACGCGACATCCTGCCCAAGGTCGTCGCCGCCCTGCGCGGCCGCGCGAACGCGGGTGCACGCGGGTCGAGCCGCAGCGAAAAGCAGCAAGGCAGCGGCCGGGGATCGAAGGCCCGGCGCGCGACGCTCGCGGTCGGGCTGGGTCGCGCCGACGCGGGCGCGCTCGGCATCATAACGGCCGCGGCAGCGCTGCTCGTCTGCTTCGGCATCGGCCTGTCCCCGCTCGCCTGCCTTGTCGTGGTCGCGCTGGCGTTCGTCACCACCATCATGAGCGCCCAGTCGGTGGGCCAGACGGGTATCGACCCCATGGAGATCTTCGGCCTCATCGTGCTGCTCGCCATCGCCGCCCTGGGGGAGTCGAATCAGGTCAAGCTCTTCTTCGTCGCCGCCGTCGTCGCCATCGCCTGCGGCCTTGCGGGCGATGTGATGAGCGACTTCAAAACGGGCGCGATCATCGGCACGGACCCGCGCGCGCTCTGGCGCGGACAGGCCATCGGCGCCCTTCTGGGATGCGTGGTATCGGTCGTCGTCATGACAGCGCTCATGCACGCTTACGGCGCAGATGCCTTCGGTCCCGGCAAGCAGTTCGTGGCCGCCCAGGCGAGCGTCGTCGCCACCATGGTCTCCGGCATCCCCAGCGTCCCCGCCTTCGCCCTGGGCCTTGTCGGCGGCATCGCGCTGTACTGTCTGGGTGTGCCCTCCATGATGCTCGGTCTCGGCATCTACCTGCCGTTCTACATGTCGCTCACCGCGGCGTTGGGCGCACTCGTCAAGTTCGCCTACGACCGCATCGCTGGACGTCGGGCCGGGTGCTGCGACCGGCCCGCGAGCGACCCTGCCGCCGGCACCGTCGACGGCCCCGAGACCACGCACGAGGAGAGCGGCATCATCGTCGCTTCCGGCATCCTTGGCGGCGAATCCATCGTGGGCGTCCTCATCGCCCTCGCATCCGTTGCGAGCGGCCTCCTCGGCTAAGGCACCGCTCGGCGCGCGTCGCCTGGCATGCGGCGCGCGCTGCGCGCCGTGCGAGATCGAAAGAGCATCTCGGGTTCCCGCCCCTTACGTATGGGTTTCGACTACATGGCTGCCGCCAAACAGCCGAAACCCATACGTGCAACCCGGCGCCTTCTTTATACGTATGGAAATAGGTCGCGTTGCTGCCATCAAACGGCCGAAACCCATACGTATGAGGAAGGGCGCGCATTAGGGACGCAACCGCGCCCGCCGCTCGAAACCCGCGTGGCGGCGGCCGGCCCCTTGGGCTACGCCGGGGCCTCGGCTAGCGGTCCATCTTCCCCTTCACCATGGTGAGCGAGATCTTCTGGCGCGCGCGGTCGACGCCCGTCACCCACACGGTCACGGTGTCCCCCACCGACACGACCTCGCTGGGGTGCTTCACGAAGCGGTCGGCCAGCTTGGAGATGTGCACGAGGCCGTCCTGGTGCACGCCCACGTCCACGAAGGCGCCGAAGTCGACCACGTTTCGCACGGTGCCCTTGAGCTCCATGCCCACCTCGAGGTCCTCGATGCTGCGGGCAGCCTGCGAGAAGATGACCTCGGGTGCATCGTCGCGCGGGTCGCGGCCCGGCTTCTCCAGCTCCGCCACGATATCGCGCAGCGTCGGCACGCCGCAGTGCAGCTCTCCCGCCAGCTCGCCCAGAGACCCCACGCGCTTGGCGATGCCGGGAACGCCGCCGGCGGCCAGCGCCGCGGGCTCAACGTGCGCGCGATGCAGCAGCTCGGTGGCCACGTCGTAGCTCTCGGGGTGCACGCTGGTGGCGTCGAGGGGGTTCTTACCGCCCGCGATGCGCAGGAAGCCCGCGCAGTTGAGAAACGCCTTGGGCCCGAGCTTGGGCACCTTCTTAAGCTGGCGACGGTCGGTGAACGCACCGTTCTCCTCGCGATACGCCACGATGTTCTTCGCCACCGCGGGCGTGATGCCCGACACGTAGGATAGCAGGCTCGCGCTCGCCGTGTTGAGGTCCACGCCGACGCGGTTCACCACGTCCTCGACCACGTTGCCCAGCGCGCGGCCCAGCTCCGCCTGGTCGAGATCGTGCTGATACTGGCCCACGCCGATGGACTGCGGCGGAATCTTGACGAGCTCGGCCAGCGGGTCCTGCAAACGGCGCCCCAGGCTCATGGCGCCGCGGGTGGTCACGTCAAGGTCGGGGTACTCCTGGCTCGCCAGCTCGGACGCCGAATACACCGACGCGCCCGCCTCGTTCACGATGGTATAGCGCAAATCTGGTGCCGACTCGGCGATGAAGGCAGCCACGACCTCCTCGGTCTCGCGGCTCGCCGTGCCGTTGCCCACCACGATGGTGTTGATACGGTGCTTGCGCGTAAGACGGGCCAGTTCACGCTTGGTTCCCGCGATATCGCGGCGCGGCGGCGTGGGATACAGGATGGTGTGGTCCAGCAGCTTGCCGTATTCGTCCAGCACCGCCACCTTACACCCGGCGCGGTAGCCCGGGTCGAGCGCGATCACGCGGGCGCCGCGCACGGGGCGCTGCAGCAGCAGGCCCTCGGTGTTCTTGGCGAACACCTTGATGGCGTCGAGCTGGGCGCGGACCGTGAGGTCCACGCGCAGCTCGCGCTCGAGCGAGGGCGCCATCAGACGCTTGTAACCATCGGCAACCGCACCCTCCAGCACGGGGGCGAAGGGGCCGCGGCGACGCGGGTAGCGGCCCACCAGACGGCTCGACGCCGCCTCGCCGTCCACGCGCACGCGCACGCGCAGCTTGCCCTCGCGCTCGCCGCGGTTGATGGCAAGGATACGGTGGTTGGGGATGGTCCGCGCCGCCTCGGCGAACTCGTAATACGGCTCGTAAGGGGTCTTCTCGTCCGCATCCACCGCCTCGGACTCGATGGCGGCCGTCTTCTGCGTGAACGCGCGCAGGTCGGCAACGTTCTCGGGGTCTTCGGCCACGAGCTCGGCCACGATATCCTGCGCGCCCGCGAGCGCCGCCTCGGGGGTGCCGTAGCCGGCGGGCGCGTTGAGATAGCCCTCGGCGACCCTGAGCGGATCGTCGCTGCGCGCGGGCTGCATGAGGATGAGGTTGGCGAGCGGCTCCAGGCCGGCGTCGCGGGCCTTCGAGGCGCGCGTGGCGCGCTTCTTGCGATAGGGCTTGTAGAGGTCCTCGACGCGCTGGAGCACCGTGGCCGAGCGGATCTCGTCCAGAAGCTCCGGCGTGAGCTTGCCCTGCATGTTGATGAGGTCGATGACGTCGGCCTTGCGCTGCTCGAGGTTGCGCAGGTAGGCCAAGCGGTCGTTGAGCGCGCGCAGGGCAACGTCGTCCATCCCGCCCGTGACCTCCTTGCGGTAGCGCGCGATAAACGGGATGGTGGCGCCTTCGTCGATGAGCGCGACCACGGCCTCGATACGCGATACGGGTTGGCCGAGCTCGGCTGCCAGCGCGGCGGCGATACGCGCCTTGAGGGCCTCCGGCGCCTCGGCGGGCACGTCTAGGCGCTCGGCCGCCGGCGCGACATCGGCCGCGGCCGTCGGGACAGGCGAAGCGGCAGCGGCGACGGCGCCCGTCTCGGCTGACGAAACGACGCCGCTCGCGCGTCCGGTCCCTGCGGCCGCGCATGCACCGGACGCGTGAACGCCCTCGCCCTCCGCGCCCGCAGAGGCGCCTGCGCCCCGTGCGGAACCAGGCGTTGCCGCCGACTTGCCCGCGTTGGCAGGGTTGAGCGCGGCGACCATATTCATGATGGAAGCAACATCGACATGTTGGGTATCGGCCATATCTCGATCTCCTCACTAATCAGTCGGGTTCCCTATCCTACACGACCGAACCGACGCGCGGCGCGCGCTCCATGCACTCGACACGCGCCGCAGCAGCCGCCGCGCCCCGCTCGAAACCGTCCCAAACACCATGCGTATGCTTTTTGCCAGCTCGAATCTCATACGTATGCAATTTGCCAGTTCGAATCTCATACGTATGCCTTTCGCCATTTTTTGGGCGAAAAACGGTAAAAACGAGCACGAAAGCATACGTGCAAATGCCTAAGCATACGCACAACGTCGAAAGCATACGCACAAGGTAGGCGCCGGCGCCCGCGGGCACCGCCCCGGCTTCCCGCCCATCTCGGCGGGCCGGTCGCGCGCGACGCCGGCGCCCTGATGGACCATGCTGAAAAACGAAAGCCGCTATGGCTGACAAAACCATAGAGAGCCCCCGCGCGGACACCGCCCCGGCGCACGAAACGCCACGTCGCCGCTACCGCCCGACCGCGTGGAGCCGCGACGCGGCGTGCCACGGTACAATGGAGCCCGAACCCCCTCGCGAAAGGAACCCCATGCACCGCATCCTCTTCATATGCCATGGCAATATATGCCGTTCGACCATGGCGCAATTCGTATTCGAGGAGCTCGTGCGGCGCGCCGGCCGCGAGGACGAATTCACGGTCGACTCGGCCGCCACCTCCCGCGAGGAGATCGGCAACCCACCCCATCGCGGCACCGTGGCGAAGCTGCGGGAGGTCGGCATACCCGTGGGCCCGCATCGAGCGCGGCAGATCTCGCGCGACGAATTCGACCGCTGGGACCACGTCGTCTATATGGATGAGGAAAACGAGCGCGGCCTGCGCCGCATCCTCGGCGCCGACGCCGTGCGCGCCTGCACGAAGCTCCTCGCATATGCGGGAAGCTCCGCCGACGTCGCCGACCCCTGGTACACCGGCGACTTCGACGCCACCTACCGCGACGTCGTCGCAGGCTGTTCCGCCCTCTTCCAGCACGTAACCAATTGTCCCGCGCCCGCCCTCCCGGCGGCGCGCACGCGTTAGGAGCACACCCATGATCGGACTCGGCACGCTTATCGACGTCTCGCTCATCCTCGTCGGCGGTTTCGCGGGCATGGCATTCGGCCGCTTCATCAACGGGCGCATCCAGGACACCCTGCTCAAAGCAACCGCGGTCGCCATCCTGTTCGTAGGCATCTCGGGCGCGATGGCCGGCATGCTCTCCCTGGCAGACGGCGGGCTCTCGGCGGGCAATACCGCCCTGGTGGTGGGCTCCCTCGCCCTGGGATCGCTCATCGGCGAGGTGCTCGACCTGGAACGCCAGATCGACCGCTTCGGTGAATGGCTCAAATACGCCACGCGCAGCAACGGCGACGCCGAATTCGTCGACGCCTTCGTGACGGCATCGCTTTCCGTCGCGGTGGGCGCCATGTCCATCGTGGGCGCCATCCAAGACGGCACCACCGGCGACTTCTCGACCCTGGCGGTGAAGGGCGCCATCGACGCGCTGCTCGTATGCACCATGACGGCCTCGATGGGCAAGGGCTGCATCTTCGCCGTGATCCCCGTCATCGTGCTCCAGGGCAGCCTCACCCTGTTGGCCAGCTTCCTGCAGCCGCTCATGACGGCGACCGCGCTCGCCAACCTGTCGACCGTGGGCTCGATCCTCATCTTCTGCATCGGCGTCGACTTGATCTGGGGCAAGACGTTCCGCGTGGCCAATATGCTGCCGAGCGTGCTCGTGGCCATGCTCGCCGCCCTCTTCATGTAGCGGGCGCGCCTACGACGCGTACAGGCAGCCAGCCGCCGCGCAGGGGGCGCGCGCATTCGAAACGCCTCCGGGCCATCGTCTCTAAGGTACGTATGCTTTTGGCCCGTCACGCAGCACGATAGCGGGCCAAAAGCATACGTGCGAACCCGCCGACCGCCCGAAAACGGGCCAAAAGCATACGTGCGAACCCGCCGACCGCCCGAAAACGGGCCAAAAGCATACGCGCGAACCCGCCGACCGCCCGCGCCCACGGCCGCGGCGCCGGCCCGCGGCGGCGGCCCGCGGCGCCGGCCGTCCGGGCCCCTTACGCCAGGCCCTTCGCCGCCTCGTACAGGCGTAGGGCGGCGAGCGTCATGCCGTCATCGATCGCGCCCGCCTGCACCATGCCGCGCAGCTCCTCGTAGGGAACCGCGCGCCACGCCAGCGTCCCCTCGTACCCCGTCTTCGGGGCGACATCGGAAACCGAGCAGCTAAACGCCACCACGCGGTCGCCCGTCACACCCGAATCGGCGACAAACGAACCGAGCTCGACGAAATCCCACGCCGTGCACGCGAGCTCCTCCGTCAGCTCCTTGCGAGCGTTCTCATGCGCAGACAAGCCGTCTTCGCCGAAACCGCGCGGGAATCCCCAGAAGACCCCTCCGGCAGACGGACGCTCCTGCTGCAACAACACGATGCCGGCGTCGCTTTCGGGCACGACGACCACGCCCCTGCCCGCCGCGCGCTGCACGAATCGCTCGTAGCGCAGCAGCGAGCCGTCAGACATCTGGATCAGATCGACCAGCAGGTAATGGTAGGCGCCCTCGTATAGGGCGCCCAACGGGGCCTCGGCGCTCGAACGCTCCCGAAGCCGCGCCTCGTCCGTCACATAGGCAAAACCGCCCTCGGACTCGAATAGATCCGGACGCGCAGCAACCAGATGCAGGTAGCGGTCTATGCAATCGCCCATGCCAGCTTCCTCCTATCAACAGCCGCCGCCTCGCGGCGGCACGTCGCGCTATCGCATACGATACGCCTTGAATGTCCGGTACAGTTCGCGCAAACCATGGTCGACCTCCACGCTATCGCGGATGGAGAACGCGTTCGACACGCGGTCGAACACGATGGTCAGCACGATGACCTGCACGACGAACTGGCCCGCGACGCCCAGGTTAAAGGCGGACGTAAGCACGTCGCCCGCGCCGCCCATCACCCACGACACCGTGGAGACCGCGACCGCCAGCAGCACGTCGCGCAGAAACGAGACGACCTCGAGCGCCCAGCGACGGCGCACATGCCGCGACCACGCAGCATCGAACGCAAGGCCCGCGGGCGCCTGCAGGCTCGCCCGCGACCCCGGTCCGCCCGAGAGCTCGACGCCCCTCGTAAGACGCACCAAGCCCGTCCAGCATCGATCGCTTTCGGCCTGCACGCGTTCCTTGCACTGCGCGACCGTCGAGCTCGTATAGGACGCGGCGTCCGCGGGATGCACGGCCATATAGCGCCTCAGCCTGTTCACAGCGTCGACCCCGTCGGGACCGCACGCCAGCTGCGGGTCCAGGCCCACCAAGTTCAGCTCGACGGTCGCGTTGTACGCGATGTCGACGATGCATCGAGCGGCGTGCGCGACCCGGCGGCCCAGACCCGGCTCCGCATCGATCGCGTTGTAGTAGCCCGACCTCGTGGCGGGCGCGCGCGTTCCCTCGGAAGACGCGGACCGCGCCATGCGTCGCACGAACGCACACGCTTCCAGCACATCCGCCTCCGCCACGGCACACCCCGCCGCCGCGCCGTCCGCGCCCAGCGACCCGCCGTCCTCGATGAAGCGCTCGCACGCGCCGGCCAAGCGCTCCACGGCCTCGTCGATGCCGATGACGCGCGCGGAATTGCATCCGTCCACGTAGGTCATATCGCGTTCGACCACCGACAGAATCCTGATGAACGAGACCGCCTGCTCGACCTGGGCCGCATCCAGCGGCGACGGCAGGGCGCCGCCGTTGCCGTAGAGCTTGTCGAAATGCAGGAAACGCTCGGGTTCGTCGAACACGATCGAATCGAAGAAGCAGTCCATCAGCGCATGGTAGACGTCGCGCGCGACGTCGCCGCCGCATCCGTCCGCCGCCAGCCGCGCGGCGACGTTCTCGTAATTCAAAAACGGCAGGGACGAGAACCGGAACCCGTCCTTCGTCGCCGCCTCCAGCAGGTACTGCGTGATGGTTCTGCATTCATGGACCGCGGGCGCCGCGTCGGCAGCGGGACGGGCGACGCCCCGTGCGACGTCGCGGCCCTTGAACGCGGGCCCCGTCGACGAGAACCGCGCCAGGACGATCTGGCCCTGGCGGATGAGCGACAGGATCTGCAGCGTCTGCTCGTCCAGCTCCTCGCCCTCGGCATGGGTGCCGCGCGAAAACAGCAGGCTCATCATCACCGGCGATGCGGCGAACTGGTTCATGGACACCACGACGACCCGGCCCCGGCGGATCGCATCGAACAGCGCCTGCTCGCCCAGCTCGATTTCCCAGGGAGCCTTTCGAACGCTATCCAGTTCGTACAGGTAGACCCATGGAAGGTCGACCCGCGCCATCGCATCACCCATCTGCAGCACCGTCCCCCTTCGGCTCGCCGTCATACGCAGCGGGGCACGGACCGCGCCGCGCGCGCCGTGCCCCGCTTGCAACCTCGCGTCTTAAAACTCCACGTTACCAAACTCGGACAGGATCAGGTCCTTGTTGTGGTCCTTCGCCCAGTCGATGTTCCACGGGCTCGTGAACAGCAGCAGCTTGCCGCCGCGCATATCCTCGACGCGCAGCGTGTCGCGCGTGAGCGACAGGCCCGCGATGTCGATGCTATCGGGCTCGTTCAAGATCCAGCGGATATCGCTGTACGGCAGCGCCTGGCGGCGCACCTCCACGTGGTACTCGCTGCGCAGGCGCTGCTCGAGCACCTCGAACTGCAGCGTGCCCACCACGCCCACGATAACGCTCTCCATGCCGGCGCCCAGCTCGCGGAAGATCTGCACGGCGCCCTCCATGGCGAGCTGCTCCATACCCTTCACGAACTGCTTGCGCTTGAGCGTGTCGACCTGGGAGATACGGGCGAAATGCTCGGGCGCGAACGTGGGGATGCCGGCGAACTGCACGTGCTTCTTGCCCGCGCACAGCGTGTCGCCGATGCTGAAGATACCCGGGTCGAACAGACCCACGATGTCGCCGGCATACGCCTCGTCGACGATCGCGCGGTCGTCGGCCATCATGGTGGTGCCGGTCGCCAGCTTGAGCTTGCGCCCGCCCTGCATATGGAAGGCCTCCATACCGCGCTCGAACTTGCCCGAGCAGATGCGCACGAACGCGATGCGGTCACGGTGGTTCTTATCCATGTTCGCCTGGATCTTGAAGACGAATCCCGAGAACTCGTCGCGCGTGGGCTCGATCACGTCGCCGGTGAGTGCGTCCACATGCGTGGAGGGACCGGGCGCCAGACGCAGGAAGTCCTTGAGGAACGGCTCGACGCCGAAGTTGGTGAGCGCGCTTCCGAAGAACACGGGCGAGAGCTTGCCGGAAAGCACGGCGTCCAGGTCGAACTCGGAGTCGGCGCCGTCGAGCAGCTCGATATCGTCCATCAGGTTCTTGTGGTTGTCCTCGCCGATGAGGTCGTTCAGCGCCTCGTCGCCCAGCACGGCCTCGATCTCGTCGACCTTCTTGGTGCCGTTCGCGCGGCCATCGCCCTCGAACGCGAGCACGTGGCGACTCGCGCGGTCGAACACGCCGCGGAAGGTGCGGCCGTTGCCGATGGGCCAGTTCATGGGATACGTGCGGATACCCAGCACGTTCTCGACCTCTTCCATGAGGTCGAACGGATCGCGCGTCTCGCGGTCCATCTTGTTCACGAAGGTGAAGATGGGGATGCCGCGCAGGGCGCAGACACGGAACAGCTTCTTGGTCTGCGCCTCGACGCCCTTGGCGCCGTCGATCACCATGACCGCGGCGTCGGCGGCCATGAGGGTACGGTACGTGTCCTCGGAGAAGTCCTGGTGGCCGGGGGTGTCGAGGATGTTGACGCAGCAGCCGCCGTAAGTGAACTGCAGCACCGACGACGTGACGGAGATGCCGCGCTGCTTCTCGATGTCCATCCAGTCGGACACGGCATGGCGGGCGTTCTGCTTGCCCTTTACGGAGCCGGCGCTCTGGATCGTGCCGGTGTACAGCAGGAGCTTCTCGGTCAACGTGGTCTTGCCGGCGTCCGGGTGCGAGATGATCGCGAACGTGCGGCGCGAGGAAATCTGGTCTGCAAGAGATGCCATGGGCGCGTGCGTCCCTTTCTAACGTGTCGGCGCGGACCTTCCCGCGCGATCTGCTCAAACGTACGTATTGTAGCGGCAAGAAGAAGCGCCCGTCGGGATGAAGACCCAGACGAGCGCATTATGCAGCGGATTTCCACGCTGCGCCTCCTCGTGGCGATAGAGGATGGCGCGGTTTATAGCCGTACGCGGAGCTCTCACCCTCGAAGTGAGTGGAATACTCTGGACCCCTTCGGTATACAAGCCATTTCGAGCAGCGCGCACCGTCGCTACCTGGGGAAATAAAATCGCCGCGTGCCGTCTATCCGGCACGCGGCGATTTTTCCACTCACTTCGGGGGTGAGAGCTCCGCCAAGCGGTCAAAAGAGCCGATTTCGAGCCCCGTAGCCGTCCCCGACAAGCAGCCGTAACCCGCGGGCCGGATGGCAGCCTACGCGTCCTCGCCCAGCAGCGCGCGGGCATGCGCGATGGCGTCGTCGATGCTGCCGCAGAAGTGCTCGCGACCCACCAGGTCAACGAAGCCGGCGCGCTCCATCGTGCGCATGGGCTGCTCGTTCGCATGCGAGATGATGAGCTGCACGCCGTTCTCCGCGCAATACCCCTGCAGGTTCTCCAGCGCGTTCATAGCCGAAGCGTCCAGCGACGGCACGCCGCGCATGCGGATGATCAGGTACTTCGTGAACTCCTTCACCGAGATCTCGGCGATCTGGTCGGTCATGCCGAAGAACATGGGGCCGTTGATCTCGTACACGCGGACACTCTGGGGCAGCTCGCGCAGATGCGTGACCTCGGAGTCCTCGTCGCAATAGTACTTCCAACCGCGCACCTCGGTCTCGTCGCTCAATCGCTTCATGAACAGCACGAGGGCCATCATCATGCCCACGCCGATCGCCATGACCAGGTCGAACACCACGGTGAAGAGGAAGGTCACGGCGAGCACGGCCACATCGCTCTTGGGCGCGGTGCGCACCAGGCGAACCACGGTGCGCCACCCCGACATGTTGTATGCCACCTGCAGCAAGATCGCCGCGATGCACGGCATGGGGATAAGCGCCGCATACGGCATGAGGAACACCATCACGGCCAGCAGCACGAGCGCGTGCACCATGCCCGAGATGGGCGTGCGGCCGCCTGCCTTGACGTTGGCCGCGGTACGCGCGATGGCGCCGGTAGCGGGGATGCCGCCGAACAGCACCGAGCCGATGTTGCCCACGCCCTGGGCGACGAGCTCCATGTTGGCGCAATGGTGCGAGCTGATCATGGAATCGGCCACCACGCAGGACAGCAGGGATTCGATAGCCGCGAGGATGGCGATGGTGAATCCGTTGGCGAACTGCGCGCGGAAAAGATCCAGGCTCATCTGCGGCATCTGGAACTGCGGCAGGCCGGCGTTGATGGTGTAGAGGTCGCCGATCGTGTTGACGTTGAGGCCCAGCCCGCTCACCAGGCCCACGCCCACCAGCACGGCCACCAAAGATCCGGGGATGCGCTTGCTCACGCGCGGCCACAGCGCGAGCACGGCCAGGAACGCGGCGCCCACCAGCAGCGCCTCGACGTTGAAGCTCGAGAAGTTAGCGGCCACGGCCGAGAGCTTATCCATGGTCTCGATAGTGGGCGTACCCGCGGGATACGTCAGGCCGAACAGGTCCTTGAGCTGGCCCGCCACGATGGTCACCGCGATGCCCGCCGTGAAGCCCGTGGTGATGGTATAGGGCACGAAGCGAATCAGGGCGCCCAACCGAAAGACGCCCATGAGTATCAGCAGAACGCCGGCGATGATGGTGGCCATAACGAGACCGCCCATGCCGTCGGCCGCCACGATGCCGGCGACGATGGTGGCGAACGCCGCCGTGGGACCGGAGATCTGCACCGGGCTGCCGCCCAGCAGCGCGATGAGGAAGCCGGCGACGATAGCGGTGTAGAGGCCCTGCTCGGGTCCGACGCCCGACGCGATGGCCAGGGCGATGGACAGCGGCAGCGCCACGATGGCCACGACGACGCCCGCCACGATGTCGCGCGGGATCTGCCGCCTGAGGGTCTGGGGGTCCTGATGCTTGATGATGCTGAAGAGTATCGGCTTGATCTTGTCGCGCTTCATGCGGGCCTCGTTGCTTTCTGCTCGTGACGTGCGTACCGTGCGGCCAAGCCCTCGAAACGCGCGAACGCCCGACCTGGAAAAATCCCGGCCGGAAACGCATGAACATCATTTCGTTGTCATCGTGCTTAGACGCTGCTCCGTTATACCACACATCCCGCGCGATTCACCCCGCGCCCGACACATTCCAAGCGGGCGCGCGGCGAAGCGCGCCCTCTAATAGAGCGCCAGGATCGAACGCAGGTACGCCGCATACGCCTCGCGAACAGGCTGCGGCTCCTCGATGCTCACCTGCGTGCCCAAGGTTGCAAGCCAGCCGTAGAACGTCGGCGCCTCCATCACGCGCACGCACACGCGCGCCGTCCCATCGTCCTGCGCGTCCACGGGGACGTCCCCGCCGAAGCGATCGACCACCGTGCTCATCGCGCTCGCCTGCACGCGCAGGATGACATCGACCGTCTTGCCGCCGTACATGCCGAACGCGCGCTGGCGATACTCGTCCACCTTGAACGACGCGATGCGCTCGTTGCGCGTCGCCTCCTGCTCCGACACCTCGATATACTTCATGCGGTCCACGCGGTACGTGGCGAAATCCGCGTGCTTGTCATTCCAAACCACCAGGTAGTACTCGTCATCCACATACATAAGCTGGACCGGCGTCTCCGCATACACCGCGCCGTCGCGCTGCCACACCCGCTCCTTGCGCTCGTTGTATTTGAAGTACTTGAACTCCACCTTGCGCTTTGCGTCCATAGCGCGCTGGATACCGTCGATGTTGTAGTACACCGACTCGTTCTGCGATTTGATGCGCCCCTCGACATGGATGCGGCGCCCGAGGGCGCGGGCCATGTACTCGCTGCCCAGCTTGCCCACCGACCTCACCAACGCATCGCTCTTCGTCTTCGTGAGAAACCGCGACGACTGCACCGCGTCGGCAAGCAGAAGCAGCTCGGGCTCCTGGAACGCGCGCGTGGCCAACCCGTACTCGACGGGACGGCGATCGCGGAACTGCACGATGTCGTAGCCGAAGTCGCGCAGGCACCCGATGTCGCGGTAGAGCGTCTTGCGCTCCACGCTAACCCCGCATTCGGCGAGCTTCTCGATGAGCTGCGGACCGGTGAGCCCGTGCTCGGCATCGGTCTGGCGTTCGAAGATCCGGGCGAGGTGCAGGAGCTTGAGCTTGCTTGCGACGACGGCGGCCATGGGATTCCCTTCGCTGGGTATTCTGATGGACACCATTATAGAATGCCCCGTGCAAGCACCCCCTGGAACAGGCCCCGCAATCCGCGGACGGCGACGCGGCCCACGCTCCCTACGGCAGCAACCCGTCGAAGTCTCGAACATAGGGGCCGCACATCCCCAGCGCCGCGAGGTCGTCCATGCTGCGTATGCCGAAGCTCGCTAGAAAACGGCGGACCCGGTCGCGCGATTGCGCGCGATCGCCCAGGTCGCCGGCACTGTAAAGCTCCCCAACCGCCACCGCGGCCCCCATCTTGAAATAGTCGTTTTCGCTCAGCCACGCCGGGACGGCTTCGCCCGGACCGCGAACGGATTCGTGCATGACGGCCATGTTGCCTCCTTCAATCACCTTGTGCCTCAGGCTAACCCGACGCGCGGACATCGCCCCGAGTGCATGGGTGTCCACTGCACGGTACTCTCGGAACCGTATGCGCACCTAGGATAGGGCCATGCACGACTCCAGGGTTGCAGCCGCGCCGGCCGCGCGCGGCACACGATTCGAAAGGAAGCAACATGGCATCGCACGCCACCATCGCACGGAGCCAGACCCCGTCGGTCACCCGGACCACCGGCACCGAGCAGCGCATCGTCCAGGAGTTCCTCACGGATTTCGCCATCGATCAGGCGCTGGCCTCGGCGCGCTCGATCACCGGCGAGAACCCAAGCGCAGACGATGGCAACCAAGCCATCAAGGTCGCCGTCTCGCTCGCCTGGCAAGACCTTCTCATGGAGTGCCCCGGCTGGGCAAGGCGACTGCATAACCCGCTGGTCGATTTTGCGGTCCTCGCCTCCCTCTGCGAGCAGCGCGTACGCCGCCGCACCCTCGGACGCCGCTGACCGGCGCCGACGGACGCACCCGCCAGCGAGGAGCGCGGCGCGCCCTCACCCCTGCGCCAACGCTCCGCGCGCCAAACCCGAATACTTCGCCACGAACCAGTCGCCGTGCTCCCACCACAGCTCGCGCCGCTGCCCCGCCACGCAGACCACCCAGCAGATGCACAGGTTGCCGAACGACCTCCGGCCGAACTCGCGGCGATCATAAATGCTGGTGACCACCCACGAGCGGCCATCGGACCAATGGATGCGCCGAGGCCGGACGCGCCGCTCGGTCACCAACCCGCCCTCGATGCTGTAGTCCACGCGCACGGGCACGCGCTCGCTCTCGCGCGGGATACCGCACGTGCCCGCAAGCGATGCCCGTTGTTGATACGCCACCGCCATACTGCTACCTCCTTGGTCGAACCGCCGTTGCAGACACCAACCATAGGGGGTCGCTCGGACACGGCAGCCCTACCGGGCGCGCTCGAGTTTCCAGATCGAATAGTGCTGCGGACAGCCGTATACCTCGAAGGAGCGCCGCCGGCCCTCGCAAAACTCGTGGAAGAACCCCTCTTCCCGCAACTTCCAGCCCGGCCGCCCCAGATAGGCGTAGTTCTCGCCGTTATCAGACATATGCACCAGCAGCACCGAGGCTCCGGCCTCGCGCTCCAGCGTGTCGAGAAACCGCGCCAGCACCGCGCTATCGAACGGGTTGAACAGGTAGAAATGGGTATAGGACGACAGCGGCATATCCAGGGCGCTGCCGGAAACGACCGCAAGGCCATCGTGCGCGCGCGTCCAAGCCGCGGCACGCGCCGCCAGCTCGGCATCGAGCTCCACGCCCGTCACCCGCCCGGGCAGGCGCATCGCCGCATGGCACGCCAGCATGCGGCCCATGCCGCAGCCCACGTCAAGCACATGCGAGCTCCCATCCAGGTCCATCTTGGCATACAGGTCCCTCGCGATGAAATACGGGGTCGGTGTGGGCGCATGCGCCCCGGGCGCACAGGGGGCGCGCAGCTCGCCCGGATCAAGGGGCACGCCGGCTATCAAGCGATCGATGGCGATATCGGCGGCGGCCAGCCCCTCCCGCGTCGAAACCCCTTCGTACAACTGCTCGGCCGTTCGCTCCAGCCCCGTCGGCGCACCCCACGCGCTCATCGCCATTCGCCCCGCCTCCTGCAAAACCGTTCCAAACCAGCACTCCACCGTACACGTTTTCATCGCATCATGCCCGCTGCGGCGCAGCGTATCGACAGGACGCCGCGACGCCGGACCCGAGGACGTCGAGCCCGCCGCACCATCGCCATGCAGCGGACCCGGCGCCACAGGGCCGGCGGAGCGCCGCAGCGCGGGGCCGACATCCCTCGTTCCACAGACCGCATCCCAGCACGCACTCCACCTCCATGGAGTTCACACCAAGGTGATAATCTTTCTGTAACAATAATCCTAGTTTTGCGCTGAGCTTATGAGGCACCTTGCCAATGTTGTACACTCTCACCGTCAAACGATGCGGCGTTGCATGAAAGGACTACCGCCATGACCCAGGAACTCGTGTATTCCGGCAAGACCAAGGACGTTTTCGCGCTCGAGAACGGCAACTACCTCCTCAAGTTCAAGGACGACTGCACCGGTAAGGACGGCGTCTTCGATCCGGGCGAGAACTCCGTCGGTCTCACCATCGAGGGGGTGGGCGATGTCAACCTGCGCATGTCCATCTACTTCTTCGAGAAGATCAACGCCGCCGGCATCAAGACCCACTACGTGTCCGCCAACCTCGACGACACCACCATGGAGGTCCTGCCCGCCAAGGTCTTCGGCGAGGGCCTCGAGGTCATCTGCCGCAACAAGGCCGTGGGCTCCTTCTACCGCCGCTATAAGCAGTACTGCAACGAGGGCGACGACCTGCCCTCCTACGTCGAGACCACCTTCAAGAACGACGAGCTGGGCGACCCGCTGGTCACCAAGGACGGCCTCGTCGACCTGGGCGTCATGACCGCCGAGCAGTACGACTCCCTCAAGGAGATGACCAAGCAGATCACCAAGATCGTCGCCGACGACCTGGCCGAGAAGGGCCTCGTCCTCTACGACATCAAGTTCGAGTTCGGCTATGACGCCGACGGCAACGTCATCCTGATCGACGAGATCGCCTCCGGCAACATGCGCGTCTACAAGGACGGCGAGTACGTCGACCCGATGACCCTCTCCGAGCTGTTCTTCGCGTAAGGATCGCGTTTCACCGCTTGCGAACACGGGCAAACCACCGGCGCCCTACAGGTTTACCGGCCTGTAGGGCGCTTTTTCATGCAGAAACATCGAGCGGCAAGGAGTCTGCGCGCTGCCAGCTGCACCTGAAAATGCAATTCTGCCGACTTTACACATCAATTTCCGAAAGCTGTTTCTATAGCACCGGTCTTCTTAATTAAACACGCAGGTACAGGTTTTGCTACCAGATTTGTATACAAAAAGGTTTCCAACTCGGCCTGGGAAAAGTCGGCAAAACTGCGCAAGCCGTCCGTGAAGAACGCTACTTTGCAAGTAAAACCGTCGTTGTCATGCAAGGACCCTTACGGCATTGCCATGCTTCTGCCGCGCAGCGAAGCCCTCCGTTGCGCCCGAGCGAAGCGACCGTTGGCCCAGCACGAAGCCAAGGACGCAAGCAACGGCGCAGACGGCGCGCATCCCCGCAGCCACGGGGATCAGGAGGCACGTAACCATCGGTACGTGAGCCATCAAGATACGTGCACCGGCAGGCGACGTGAAATCGCAGCATACGGGTTGCGGCGCATGCAGGTAATGACATTACGCGGTCCTGCAAAATCGCCCTTCATTCCCGTTGACCAGGAATGAAGGGCGATCCAAGGGTGGGTTGGGAGCACTCAGCATGACCGCAGCAAACGAATCCGCCGCTCGGCTACTCGCTATCCCTCGACCAGGTAGGTGCGCAGCGCCTCGAGGTCCATGCCCTCGATGCCGAGCTCGGCCATGGAGCGGCCGCCCTCCCAGCAATCGCTCTCGAGCAGCACACCGCCCAGGCTCACCAGCGAGTCCATCACGGGCGTGGACACGCCGATGAGGCGCGCGAGCTTGGCCCACGTTGCGATGCCGTAGGGGATGTCCTCGGAGTAGTAGCGGTTCTGCAGGTTCGCCGGGCCGGTGATCTTGGCGAAGTTGGGGTCGCCGGCGATCGCCTCCTTGATGGAATCGGTCTCGACCGCGCCGCCGATGCCGTGCGCCGCGATATCGGACGCATACCCCATGGCGTCGAGCAGCGCGATGCGCTCGGAATCGATCGCCTCGGTCAGACGCGCCACGCAGTCGGTGAAGCCCTCGGTGTAGAAGTGGAAATCACCCTCGGCGTACTCGATGCGCCCCGCGTTCAGGATGCAACCCGGCACATGGATGATGGGGTTCAGGCTGGACAGGCCGCAGGCGACGACGCTCTCGACAGCCTCGATACCCGGGAAGACGCCATCGAGCGCCGCGATGACCTCGTCGGTGCGGGAGGCGGGCATGACGCCGACCTTCAGCGGGTCGAAGCGGCTCATGACGAGCGACGCGCCGGGGCCGAGCAGTCGGGTGGCATACGGTAGCGTATGGGTCTCCGCCACGCAGACGTCCTCGACGCCGCGCTCCTTGAACGCCTTCCAGAACATGAGCGAACCGAAGGTGCCCGGCAGCACGAGCACGATCTGGCCCGGGACGACGACCTCGGCGAGCTTCTCGGCATATGCGGCGTGCGCGAAGGCGGGCACCGCGACCAGGATCACCTTGACGCCCTCGACGGCGGCCGCAAGATCACTCGTGACCATGGCGAGCTCGGCCGTGCCAGCGCCCGCGGCGCCCGAAAGCTCGATCTTCTTGGTGTCGAACACCTGCTGCATGTTGGGGGCGAACCGCTCGTCCTCATACATGTTGACCGCAAAGCCCCTCAGCGTGAGGTCGGCCGCCGCAGCGTGCGCCCCGTTACCGCCGCCCAACACAGCGATCTTCGTCATATGCGTATGCTCCTTTCCAGCTGCTCGCGGACCCATCGTCCGCGCAATGTATCCCTTCTAGCTTACTCCTCTTAAACGATCGCGGTGCGGCGCGCCGTCAAAGGACCCCGGGCCCCAAGCTGGCTCGAGCGGGTGCGGGCCCTTCTGTGCGTTCGTCACAGACGAGGATACCGTGCGTTGATATCCTAACCCCCGAACCACCATCTTCCAGAAAGGCCATCATGAACCGTCGCCCCCTCATCCTCGCAGTCCTCGTTGGCCCGCTCGCCGCCATCCCGCTTGCCGGGTGCTCGAACGAACCGGGGCCGGCCGCCGCAAGCACCGACGCATCGACTTACGAACAAGTCGATGCGAAGCGCGCGAAGGAGCTCATGGATACCGAAGAAGGCTACGTGATTCTCGACGTGCGCACCCAGGCCGAATACGACGGCGGCCACATCCCCGGCGCCGTCGTGCTGCCGCACGACGCGGTGACCGAAAACGCCGCGCGCACATTGCCCGACAAGGACCAGCTCATCCTGGTGTACTGCCGCAGCGGTAACCGCAGCAAACAGGCCTCGCAGGCCCTCGCCGACCTCGGCTACACCAACGTGGTCGAATTCGGCGGCATCAACGACTGGCCGTACGAAGTCGAATAGCAGCGATGCCGCCGGGCACATGCGCCCGGCGGCATCTAACGCCCTCCTCTACCCGCCCTCCCCGCCGGCAAGTACATTCTTCGACTCGACAGCGCATGCCAGGCAACGGCCCGCATCTCCTGCGAACCCGCCGCGCGCCGGGGCGTCCCTTCACCCGTCCACCCCGATGGACAGCAGGCTCGACATACAGGGGTAAACTGCAAGCATAGTCAGCTTGCCCGCCTCGGAGTCCGCGCGGGCAAGCGCAACGGAAGGAGACGCCATGGAATGCAAAAAGCTCACCGCACAAGAGATCGAGCGCTGGAGCGAGCTCATCGCAGACTCCTACGATACCTCTCCCCTGCATGACCGCATCGACCTCCCCGAGTGGAATACCATCTACCTGGCCTTCGTCAACGCCATGGAAGAAGACTTCGACGAGATGTGCGAAAGCTTCTTCGGCAACCCGCCGGCATACGAGCGTCTTAAGAACGACCCCCTGCTGCGCGAATTCATCATGCGCGTGTACGAACACGGCGTGGCCTGCGGGCACGCCGGCTGCTGCTGCAACCTTGCGAACTTCTACCTCGACGCGCCGAACGTCGGGTCGCCCGAAGACTACGCCATCGCTATCGATCTCTACGAACTCGGCAAGGCCCGCGGGGATGCGCAGTCGGCCATCAACCTCGGCTACATGTACTACTACGGTCGCGGCACGAATCGCGATTACGCCCGCGCGTACGAATGCTATGCCTTCGGCGCCCTTATGGCGAATAACCCCGAGGGCTACTGGAAGCTCGGCGACCTCTACGCCAGCGGCAGGGGCGTGCGCAAAAGCGAGTTCACCGCCTGGTGCATGTACGTCAACGCGTACAAGCATGCCGGCGAGCCGCCCCTCACGGCGCGCGCCGCGCACCACATGGCCGACTACCTCCTGCACGGCATCGAGGGCAGGCTCGAACCCAACCCCGAGGCCGCGCTCTCGCTGTACACCGAAGCCGAGCTTGGCTACTACACGCTCATCGACGACGGCCTCACCTACTACGGCCGCCAGCTCGAGCAGGCAATCGAAGGCCAGCGGGCTGCGCGCATCGCCGTGCAGGAGCACCATCGCCGCATCCGCGCCGGCGAGGAATAAGGGGCGGGGTCACGTGCCTGAATTCCCGGCGATTTCTAAAACCATCCATCTAGAGCATCCGGAGCCGTTGGGCTTGCTTCGAACGCTCTGGGCTTCATACTAAACAGAGCGAAGGCCGCAGCGGTGAAATCGCCGACACAGCATGCCGGAAAACCACTGTCCTGCGGCCGCCTTATCAAACCCCGTATTACATGGCCTTGAAGTTGAACACGGGCTTGAGGATGTCGACGACCTCGACCGTCTCGTCCAGGTTGCCCAGGATATCGTCGATCGACTTGTACGCCATGGGCGCCTCGTCGAGCGTGCGCTCGCTTACGCAGGTGGTGTAGACGCCCTTCATCTGGCGTGCGAATTCCGACACGCTCAGTCGCTCGCGAGCGGCCGTGCGCGACATCAGGCGGCCCGCCCCGTGGGGCGCGCTCTCATTCCACTCGGCGTTGCCGAGGCCGCGCGCCAAGATGCTGCCGTCGCGCATGTTGATGGGAATGAGCACCAGCTCGCCGGCATGCGCGGCGATCGCGCCCTTGCGCAGCACCATCTCGTCCACATCGATGTAATTGTGGACGGTGTGGAACGCGCTGGCAGCCTCGCGGCCCAAGCCCGAAAGGATGATCTCGGCCATCACCTCTCGATTGCGCGCGGCATACGCCTGGCATACAGCGACATCGTGCAGGTAATCGTCCACATACGAACCGTAGAGCCAGCAGAGGTCCTCCGGCGCATCGGGCTCGCGAGCGCTCCATGCCAGCTCTTTCAGCGCCTCGTGGATCTCGGAGCGGCGGCCCTGGGCCTTGTACTCGGCGATGAGAGCGTCCCTGCGCTCGAAGTACTCCTCCTTACCCTGGTGCAGCTCGATTGCCAGCCGTTGGTAATACGTGGCGATCTGCGTGCCCAGGTTGCGGCTTCCGCTATGGATGACCAGATACTGGGTACCGTCCGGCGCAACATCCACCTCGATGAAATGATTGCCGCCGCCCAGCGTACCCAGGCTCCTATGGATGCGCTTCACATCCTTGAGCTGGCGGTATGCACGCAGCTGCTCGAGGTCGAACTTCTCCTTGCGGCAGTCCCATACGCGCGCGCCATACGGGATGTGGTGGCACACGTCGTCGAGCCGGGCCAGATCGAGCGGATCGGCGCCCAGCTCGACCACGTACATACCGCACCCGATATCGACGCCCACGATGTTGGGCACGATCTTATCGGTCACGTGCATCGTGGTGCCGATGGTGCAGCCCTTTCCCGCATGGACGTCCGGCATGATGCGCACATGGGCGCCCTGCGCGAAAGGCTGGTCGCACATCGCGCGCACCTGCTCGATTGCCTCGTCCTCGATAACGCTCGCAAACGCGACGGCGGTCTCATATGATCCCGATATTTCCAACATCCTGCATGCAACTCCTTTACGTCATAGCGCGAACAAGTCGCGCCCGCACCAGGTGCGGACAGGTCGCAACCCGCATCGGGCAACCAGCCCACGGCGTTCCGATCCCGTCCGCACCACGCGGCGGGCAGCCGTCCTATGCAAGCCGACGGCCGCCATCGCCGCACCGCAGCTTCACGTTAGCCGCAGTGTTCGCTCACGTAGTCTGCAACGCGAGCATTGCACGCACCCGAGAGCTGTCCGAAATTCACCGTAGGCTTCTTATATTTCTTGACCCAGTTGGCGCATTCGTCGAGCAGGTCTCGCCAACACATGCTCTGCAGCATGCCCACCATCTTGCGGCTCGTCGTGTCGAACGCATCCACCGAGCAAGCACGGCATACCTTCGCCACGCTCTTCGCCATCTCGGCATCGGTCATGTAATGCAGCACGATCTCGCGCTCCACATCGATCGACTCGCGCGACAGCTTGCGCTGGCACTTGAACTCGTCGAGCACGATCTTGCCGTACGCCTGACGCCCATATGCGTTGCGCCAACCGGGAGCCTTGCACACGATGCCCTCTCCGACCACGCCCGTTCCCTCGAGCAGGAAATCATTCTCCTTGCCGATGCGCACCACGTCGTCGACCGTTGGATGGTCGAGGACCGCCAGCACTCGAACGAACCAACGCTCCAACCCGGCCTTCGCAAGCATCGGGCGCCAGCACGCATCGGGCAGGTACTCGTCGAGCTTCCTGTCGAACACATCGAAGATCACGAGCGTGTCCAAAGCGCGCGCATCATAGCCCTTGAACGCACCGGTGAAGACGCGTTGCCCCATCCACTCTCCGAACACCACCAGATTGGGGCGCCCTTCGCAAAACGCCATCAAGCGATCGCGCTCCTCGCCAGGCGTCGCGCACCAGGCGCAGAACCCCGCGTTGTCCGCATCGAGGTCAAGTACGTTATTGCGCGATGCGCAGGCAAGGCGATGCGCGTCGCCGTCCCACCAGACGCTGCCGTTCGATCCATCCACCTTTGCGGTCACATAGATGCCATTGTTCTCCAGCAAGCCAGCGCACTCATCGGAATCGAGGCGTTCAACATGGATATAGCGCTTAAACGAACTCATGGCTTCCCCTTCTCCTTGCGATGCGATCATGGTAGGTCGGAAAAGGCGAAAGGGAGTACCGCGCAGTGGACAGTTAACGAAACGCGCAGCCGAGCAACGTCGGGAAAAGCCGGCCGCATCCTCGCGCGCCCACCTGAACGCGACGCACGACCGCGCGCAACGGCAAACGCGCTTCGCAGCGCCCCGCCGCCTACTTATGATACGGCTCGCCGCGCATGATCTTGAAGGCTCGGTAGACCTGCTCGAGCAGCACCACGCGCGCGAGGTTGTGCGGCAGCGTGATGCGCCCGAACGACAGGCGCTCGTCGGCGCGGGCGCGCACGTCCTGCGATACCCCGCACGATCCGCCGATAACGAACGTGATGTTGCTCGTGCCGCGCGTCATCAGCCCATCGAGGCGCTCGGCGATCTCTTCGCTCGAGCGCTCCGTACCTCCGATGTCCAACAGGATGACATGCGAGCGCTCGGGGATCGCCGCCAGCACGCCCTTGCCTTCCAGCGCACGCGCGCTGTCCTCGCCGCCGAACTTCGCCGGATCGCGATCGGGTACCTCGACGAGCTTCACCGTTGCGAACGCCTGCAAGCGCTTGGCGTACTCCGCGCACGCATCCGTCCAAAAGCGCTCCTTGAGCTTGCCCACGGCGACAACGGTGATCTTCATAACGCCCTCCCTCACCAGCACCGCGCACACGGCGGCGCATCTTTGCATCTCGACAGTGTATACCAGACACGAACGACGGGGCGAGACGGCAATCCGCCGCCTCGCCCCGTCGGGTAGCTGTATGCAAAACGCAGCCGTAAGGCTACCGAACCCTACTCCTCGACCAGCGAGTCGTAGAGCTCCTTGGCGGAGTCGTCGCCCGTCAGGCCATACAGGCGCAGGGCGCACTCGCGGGCCGTGGGCAGATCACCGTTCTCGCGCGCGATGGCGACCGAGGTGGCAAGCGCCTGCAGCGCGGCCTCATTGGGACCAAGCGGCAGGTGATGCTCCTGCAGCGTGCGGACCACGGTCTCGCGATCCATGTCGGTGAAGTCCTGCCCGCGCTCGGTCTTGAGGTACTCGAGCTCCGACGTCACCGCCGGCGACTGCTCGAACGCGGTGCTGAACAGCAGCTCGGCCGCCGCCAGCTCATACTCCTCGCGCTCCACCGCGCAGAAGCTCTTGGCGCGATACCAGCGCGCCAGCGCCAGCGGGTCGGCGCACACCACGTACGCGCGGTCGATCCAAGCGTCGGCCTGGTCGAACCGGCCCATCTTCTTGAAGGCCTCGGAGGTCTCGAAGTACAGATGCGGCTGCACGGGATTCCACGCGAGCGCGCGCTGCAGCCAGGTGGCAGCCTCCTCGTAGCGGCCCTCGGCGTGCAGGGCAAACGCGCAGAGCGCGTAGGTGTGCACGAACGGAAGGAGCGTCGGCTTGAGCTCGCGCTCGGGCTTCATCGTATCGACCAGCAGCACCTGCTCGACGATGTTATCCAGGTCGAAGTACGTCGGCTGGGCCTCGTCGTCCTCGACCGCGTCCTTCCCGACCTCGAACAGCTGCTCGCACAACGGCAGCAGCAGCTCGACGGCCGCCTTGGCATCGCCCCTCGACAGGCAGCGCTCGGCCTCGGCCATCGCTCGCGGCGCGGGCGCATCGCCATCGGTCAACTGCTGGCGCGCAGCCTCCATGATCTTCTCGAAATCCTCGTTCACCATTGTTTCCTTTCCCTATCGCGACGCCCGCGCACCCCCGGAGCCGCTACTCGACTCCCCATGCGCCCGCGCCGCCCCTATCGACACGTTCGGAGATGGTCTTTCAAATCGGGCGCGATGCGCCTGCTTTCCACCGCCTTCTGGATAGCCCGCCTGCGCGTCCACTCGTCCAGCAGCGCCGCCTCGCCGCGAGCCTCGAGATACGGCAACGCCGTCTCCCGTTGCTTGGCCAGCGCCTCGGCGAAATACCATGCGCGCATCATGTCGACGTAATACGCGTCCGATTCCGCCTCCGGCCGCACGGGGGCCTCGGGCATGCGCGCGTCGGCGACCATCTGCAAGAATCGCGGCTCGAAGCGCTCATCCAAAAACAACCGCATCAGCACGCCGATACCAAACCGTGTGGTATAGCACCTGCCCGACGCGAGCCACCACGATACCCGTTCCAACGTACGCGACGGATCGGCAGCCAACACGCGCACCGGCAGCTGGTCGCAGGTCGCCCAGTTGTCCACGTGCGGCAAGAACCGCTCGTACAGCGGCAGGGCGGCATCGTAGTCGCTCATCCGCCCCAGCATAAACGCATGTACCTGGTTCTCTTCGAACAACCGATGCGGCAGCGCACGCAGAAACGTCGGCGCATCATCGCGGCAGGCGGCCTCCTTCGCGATCGCGCGTACAGCCGGCGTGCGCACGCCAACCAAACGCCCTGCATCCACCGTGGGGACGAGCGGCGCCATGAAGGCCCGGTACGAGGGATCGGCTTCCTGGGAAAGCCTGCGGCAGACGAACTCGACGGCGTCTTCGCCGCCGAAACCGGGCAAGAAGCGCTCGAGCACGCACTCGAGGGGCTCCGCGGCGGCCGCAGCGAGCAGCGCCTCCTTGGCTTCGCGCGACAGGCGCTTGAAGAGCGCTTCGGCGCGCATCGCCCGCGCTTTCGAATAGAAGCGCGCCGAAGCCAGCAGGCGCACCGGTCCATGGGCACGCGTGTACCGCGCGCCCCGTCCCGCGGCATGCGCCGCCACGCGCGCGTCGACGTCGGTGGTATAGCCCGTGTAATAGCTGCCATCGCCGCATTCGAGCACATACATATAGTGCGCGAACCGCTCCATGCACACCCCTTCCGCTCCGCTTCGACGATAGCGCCCAGCCGTCGGGCGCTCCCCGGCCGGACGCGCCCCGCAAACGCAGGTGCCGGGGCGAAGTCCATCGCCCGCGCCCGTCCGATACCCTCACCAGTGTATCAGCCGCACTGGAGCGCCACCGTGACCACCGCGGACCCCGCCAGCCGAGAACAGGCCGCTCGCGCCCGCTCGAAGGCGTTTCCCACGCGAGGCGGCATCGCTCGATGCGTTTTACACGAAAGGACCCGCTGCAAAAACAACCCACCATCCAGGTTAGAATTCAACGCGCCCACCGACCGCCTGTAACAGTTCGGTACCCCCTCAATCACAATGCTGCTCTATGCGCGGAACCATCGTCTACTGGCGCCCGCGCACATCAAGCCCCTGTCGGTTATCCGACAGCAACGGATGGGAGGAACATGCACCGTAGCAACCTTGCGCGACTCGCCGTCATGGCCGGACTCTGCTCGTCGCTCGCGCTGCCCGTAGCCGCTTATGCAGAAACATGGGTTGGCGATAGCCAGCTCGGCGGCACCGTCGCCACGGCCCCGGAGCAAGACGCCGTAAAGCCCAACGGCGGCCAGTACAAGTACGCCAAAGAAGAGCTGGCGGCATTCTGCCACTTCGGACCCAACACGTTCTCGGGCGTGGAATGGGGCACCGACTACGGCAAGGGCAGGCCGACGGCTACCGAATACATGAACCGCCTGACCTCGTTCGATGCGGACGGCTACGTCAAGATGATCAAGGAGGCAGGCTTCAAGCGGCTGATCGTCACCGCCAAGCACCACGACGGCTTCTGCATCTGGGACAGCCCGTCCACCGACTACGACATGGGCAGCACCACGTCCAAGATCGACATCCTGGCCGAGCTCTCCGCCGCCTGCTCGAAGTACGACGTCGACATGGGCCTCTACCTCTCCCCCTGGGATATCCACGAGCCCACCTATGGCAACAAGGACGGCAACAAGGATAACTACAACGCCTTCTACGACGGCCAGCTCCGCGAGATCCTGGGCAACCAGAAGTACGGCAACAAGGGCAAGTTCGTCGAGGTTTGGATGGACGGCGCCAAGGGCACGGGCGCGGACGCCCAGGATTACGATTTCGAACGCTTCGCCAAGACCATCAAGGAGCTCGAGGGCAACGACTGCGTCCTCTTCCAATGCGGCAAGCAGTCCGAGGTGCGCTGGGTCGGCAACGAGAACGGCCTTGCCGGCGACACCGCCTGGAACCGCGTGAAGATGAACGCCAACTGGAACCCCAGCTCCGCCGAGGTGCCGTGGGATAAGAACATCCAGCAGGACTCCAGCGTCGGCGCCGAGGTAAGCGTGGGCGCGCCCGACGGCGAGCAGTGGATCATGCCCGAGGCGGACGCCCGCATCACCGCCGGCTGGTTCTGGCACGACAACATGAAGACCCCCAAGTCCCTCGTCGAGCTCAGCAACATGTACTTCAACTCGGTCGGCCATGGCGCACCGTTGCTCCTCAACGTTCCGCCCAACGACAAGGGCACGGTCGACGACGAGATCAAGCAGCGCACGCTCGACTTCGGCTCCAACGTGGCCCAGACCTTCGCCGACGACCTCACGCGCACGGGCGAAGGCCGCGAAGCCGCCACCGCCAAGGCCACCAGCGTCTGGGAGGACGCGGCCGCGTACGGGCCGGGCAAGGTTCTCGACGGCAAGGACGATACCTTCTGGAGCGCCAAGTCCGCGGAGGGTACGCAGTCGCTGCTCATCGAGTTCCCCGAGGCCCGCACGCTCAACGTCGTCTCCTTCGAGGAGGCCATCCAGAACGGCCAGCGCATCAAGAGCTTCACCGTCTCCTACAAGGACGCCTCCGGCACCTGGAACGAGTACGGCAAGGGCGGCACCGTGGGCTCCAAGCGCCTCGTGCGCGGCGCGCTCGTGAACGCGACCGCCATCAAGATCGACCTCGTAACCCTCGATGGCAAGATCGCGCAGATCTCCGAGGTCGGCGCCTACAGGACCTCCAAGGCGTTCGAGAAGCCCACGCCCATCCCCGAGGGCATGCTCACCATCGACAACACGAAGATGACCACCTCGAGCGGCTGGAACCAAGAGAAGAAGGCCGACTTCATCGAGGGCACCAGCATGTGGACCGGCAACGCCGGCGCCACCGCCACGTTCAGCTTCGACGGCACCAAGTTCATGCTGCTGGGCACCCTCGACCCCAACCACGGCAAGGCCAAGATCACCATCGATAACGGCCAGCCCATCGAGATCGACACCCGCTCCGCCAAGCGCGTGACGAGCGCCGTGCTCTACGCCTCCGACACCCTTGCAGCCGGCCGGCACACCGTGAAGATCGAGGTCGTGGGCGGCGACAAGGGCGCCATCGGCCTGGATGCGGCGGCCGTGCTCAACAACAACGGCGCCGGCATGCTGGACTTCGACGTCGCCCAGGTGACGATGGACGAGGACTCCACCTATAAGCTCGGCATCACCCGCACCGGCGGCGCCACCGGCCGCGCCGAGGTCGCCGTGAACTTCGAGCCGGGCTCCGCGGTACAGGGCGATTTCTACACCGAGTCCCAGCGCGTCGTGTTCGAGGACGGCGAGACCCACAAGACGGTCGATGTCCGCACCAAGCGCGTCACCGACTCCAGCACCATCGGAAACGGCCAGTTCTACGTGACGATGTCCGCCGTCTCCCCGGCCGGCCTGGTTATCGGCTCCAACGACGACGTGACCGTGACCATCAAGGACCGCGAGACCAACTACACGCTCGAGAAGCTGAAGGAGGCCGTCAAGGCCGCCGAAGCGCTCGCACCCAACGCCGGCCAGTACACCGCCGAGACCGTGAGCGCCTTCAACAAGGCACTCGTGTCCGCCCGCGGCGTCGCCGCGCAGCAAGCCCCCGGCGCCGACAGCGTCTTCGAAGCCATGAAGGCGCTCGAGTCCGCCCAGGCGGGTCTCAAGGCCCGCACGGCCTACACCGAGTCCGAGCCCTTCGCGTTCCCCAGCATCGTGGGCGCAACGTCCACCATCGAATTCGAGCTCGGCCAGCTGAAGAACGACCCCGCCGGCGACGGCGAATGGCCCATGGAGGTCCAGGAGCGCGCAGACGCCAGCATGGGCAAGCTCGTGAACTCGGTCGGCGAGAAGGACACCGCCTCCATCCCGTTTACCGCCGAGCGCGCGGGCACCTACCGCGCCGTCCTGCGCTACATGAGCGGCTCGTCCTCGAACAAGGTCGTATGGGCCGACGCCGATGCAGACGATCCGATCGTGGCGGCAGGCGAAAGCGCCGCCGGCCACACCAACGGCGAGGAGTACAAGACCGTCGAGTTCACCTTCACCGTGAAGAAGCCCGGCGCGTCCACGCTCGTCTTCACCGGCCCCGCCGAGAAGTCACCGCGCCTGGACAAGCTTGATATCTCGCTGAAATCCGACGGCCTCACCAGCTTCGGCGCCGTGGGCAGCGCCGGCATGGGCGGAACCATCGCGCCCGAGGGCTTCGTGGCCCTGAAGGACGGCAAGGCCTCCTTCACCGTGACCCCCGACGAGGGCTACCGCATCGCATCGGTCACCAAGGGCGGCCAGGCCGTCGAGGTCGCCGATGCCGAGAAGCCCCTGCAGGTCGAGGTGACCGCCGAGGACGCCGCGGCGGCAGATGTCCCGGTCGAAGCGCTGTTCGAGAAGGTTTCCGCGCCCGCTCCCGAGCCGGAGCCGGAGCCCCAGCCGCAGCCCGGCCCGCAGCCGCAGCCCGACCCGCAGCCGCAGCCGCAGCCCCAGCCCCAGCCGCAGCCCGACCCGCAGCCGCAGCCCGACAAGAAGCCGGGCAGCAGCAAGCCCGGCACCGGCGGCCAGATCCCGCAGACCGGCGACATCGCCTCGGTCGCCGCGCCCCTCTCGCTGGGCGCAACCGCGCTCCTGGGCGCCGCCGCGGCCCTGAGGCGCAAGAAGCGCTAACGGCCCGTTCGCTTCGGGAGACGCACAGCATATACGCTGCCCAAAAGGTGGAAGACGCAGGTTCGTCTTCCACCTTTTCCTTTACCGAAGGGCGACGCGCACGCACCCTTGCCGTCAGGAATCCGCGCGCCCGGGCGCCCGACGCGAGATTTCTCCCGCCAAGGCATCCGGCCGAATCGCCGCCGTCAGGAATCTTCACGAGACACGGGCCGTCGCCAGATTCCTCCCGATGGGGATTCCACTCGATTGCCACCGTCAGGAAAACTCGCAAGATTCCCGCGCGCACCGGATTCCTCCCGATAGGGATTTCAACCAGACCGCTGGTGTCAGGAATCTGCACGCGATGCGGCTGAGCGCCGTTTCCCTTCCGCCAGGGTTTTCGACCCCAACCCTATCGTCAGGAAAACTCTCAAGATGGCCACCCATGCCGGATTTCTCCCGCCAGGCATCCGGCCGAATCGCTGCCGTCAGGAATCCGCGGGGATGGACGGCTTGCGGCGCGAAGCTCCCGCTAGCGGAGAGGCGCCGCGCTTTTCTGACGGCAGGAGGCCCCGCACGGCCCCGCACGCGTCGGAAAAGCGCGCGCGGGCGCCCCGGGCGTCAGGAATCCGCGCGCCCGGGCGCCCGGTGCGAGATTTCCCCCGCCAAGGCATCCGGCCGAATCGCCGCCGTCAGGATTCTTCACGAAACACGGTCCGTCGCCAGATTCCTCCCGATGGGGATTTCCACTCGATCGCTGCCGCTAGGAAAACGCACGCACGCCTACCGTTTGCCAGGTGCTCGTAGCGCCTGGCGTTGGCAACGGGCATCATGGTCTCGACTAGATACCCTTCACCCGGCCGCGCCCGCAGCCGCAGCTGCCCGCAGCCGACCCGCTGCCGCAGCCGCCCGCATCCTCAGCTGCCCGCACCCGCAGCTGACCCGCTGCCGTGCGAACCCAGTCCGCAGCCGCAGCGCCCGCAGCCGCCCGCAGCCGCGCGCGCCCGGCCCGCGTCGTGCACCCGAACCCCGTCACCCGCCCAATGCCAAAGGAGGCACCATGAACATCAAGACCATCGGCGTCGAAGACTGGCTCAACGTGCACGAGAAGAGCGCCACCGTGGACATCGCGCAGTCGACCATCGCGTCGCTCACGCAGGATGAGATCCTCTCGCTCGACGATGGCGACCCAGCCGCCTTCTACGAGCAATTCGGACGCGAGAAGATGAACTACGGCTGGATCGAGGGCTCGCCCGCCTTCAAGGAGCGCGTTGCGGGCCTTTACCGGACCGTTCATCCCGACAACGTGCTGCAAACCAACGGTGCCACGGGCGCGAACCTCCTGGCGGTCATGGCCCTCGTCCAACCCGGCGACCATGTAGTGGCCGAATACCCTACCTACCAGCCGCTTTACGAGCTGCCGCGCGCATTGGGCGCACAGGTCGACTACTGGCAGATCCACGAGGAGCTCGACTGGAACCCCGATATCGACGAGCTTCGCGCGCTCGTAACGCCGCACACCGCGCTCATCTGCATCAACAACGCCAGCAATCCCACGGGCACGGTGCTGCCGCGAGAAACGCTCGAGCAGATCGCCGAAATCGCTGACAGCGTAGGCGCCTACGTCCTCTCCGACGAAGTGTACCTGCCGCTGGACGACACGTGCGATTACACCTCGATGGCCGACCTCTACGACCGCGCCGTGGTCACCAACTCGTTGTCGAAAACGTACTCGGTCCCCGGCATCCGCATGGGATGGACCGCTTCGAACGCCGAAGTCGCCGATAAGATCCGCGTCCTGCGCGACTACACGCTCATCTGCGGCGGCGTGTTCAACGACGCCATGGCCGTGCACGTGCTCGACCACCGCGACCGCATCCTCGCGCGCAACCAGCGCATCATTGCCGAGAACCGCGCCATCGTGGAAGCCTGGCTCGCCGGCGAACCGCATGCGAGCTGGGTGGCGCCGCGCGGCGTCTCCACCTCGTACCTGCGCTTGGACATCCCCGTGGACGACGAGGCGTTCTGCCTCGACCTCCTTGAGCGATTCGGCGTGCTGCTGGTGCCGGGCAGTCGCTTCGAGCTGCCCCGCGGCGCGCGGCTGGGCTACTGCGCGCCCAAGGAGACGCTGCACCGCGGCCTCGAGCTGCTCTCCCAAGCCCTTCGGCAGTTCGACTGATTCTCTGGCCGGACACCTCAGATTAGGGACAGGCACTTTTCTGAGAGACGCGCTCGAGCAGTGCTCAGATTAGGGACAGGCACCTTTCTGAGACATCTCGCCACCGTGCGAACGGCACCGATCGGGAGGGCGCGTCTGTGGCCGCCACAATGTACGCGCTCCGCCTCGCGGGCCCCGGCATCCTCTCGGAAAAGTGTCTGTCCCTAATCTGAGGCCGACGGCTCGCCGGTCTCGGAAAAGTGCCTGTCCCTAATCTGAGGTGGGCTCGATGCCCCGCACCTGGAGCGCGTCGCCGTCGACCGTGAAGGACACGTCGAGACCCGCGTACGCCAGATGGTACACGCGCGATGGCTCATGCTTGCTGCCGGCGCGACGCGGGTCCTGACGCAGCACCTCGACCAGTCCGGGCAGCTTCTCCGCCGGCACGCGCCGCTGCAGCTCGGTCGCGAAATCGACCGCGAGCTCGCGCCAGGGCGCGGCGTCGATCCAGCCGCCTGTGGCATCGGGATGGCAGTCGGCAAAGGGAATGTAGGGCTTGATGTCGAAGACGGGCGTGCCGTCGCGCAGGTCGGCGCCGAGCACGTGGATGACGGGACCCGCCTCCCCCATCTCTATATGATCGATCTTCACGCAGGTCAACCCTATTGGATTGGGCCGAAAGGGACTGCGCGTGGCAAAAACGCCGCGCCGTTCGGCACCGCCCAGCCGCGGCGGGCGCACCGTAGGCGACCAGGCGCGCGCCGCATCAGGACCGGAGGACGTGCCGCATCCCACCGACGCGCCGGCAGGCGAAACGGCACCGCCCGCACCGTGCCCGGTCGCCGCCGAGCGCGCATCCGACGCGACGTCCGCCGCCGTTCCGCCGGGCGCGCCGTTTTCGAACTGCCACAGCAACCACAGGTGCGTGAACTCCTCGAGCCCCGCCACCGCCGCCGGCAACGCGAACTCCGGCTCGAACACGATGCGCCCCTGCAGGTGCGGCGCCAAGAAGCTATTGCGCGGAATGCCGAACTTCTGCGGAAGATCGGTCAGTATATGCGCAATCGCCCTCATATCCATCTTGCTATCACCTTTCGATTCAGCACCGTTTCACCGATCGGGCTCCGTGAGGCCCGTCGATGCATGCGGGCGTTGGCCGGCGCGAAAAGCACCACCGTGCCATCGCGCGCCTGTCAACGCCTATCCCGCGAAGAAGCTCGCATCGGCCTCGCGCCACGGACGTAGGCGATCCTCTTCGATCGCCACATGGGCCTTCCCCGGCACCTCGCTCCACGCCACGTTATAGCCCGCGCCGTGACTGCAGAACACCGAGTCCGGCGTGTTGGCCAGATCGGCCACCGGGTCGTAACCCGCGGCGTCGACCACCCGGTCCTCGTCATGGCAGCGGCGATACCCCGCGTATTCCAGATGCAAGCTGCCGCGCCCGCCGCAATACGCGCTCACCTCCAACGCATAAGCGCCCATCTCCGAAGCCGGCGCCGTGCCCGCGATCTGCGCGCGATCGCCCGAAAGCACCGGGGGCTCGAAAGACGCGCTCATGCGCTGGAGGTCGGCGAGCGCCCGCCCCACCTTATCGGCCGGCAGCGCCAAGCGAAAGCGGTACCACGGCTCCAGCAGCGCGCAGGCGCCCGCCTCGCGCGCGGTCATGAGCGCCTGGCGGATCGCGCGATACGTCGCCTGACGGAAATCGCCGCCCTCAGTGTGCTTGAGGTGCGCACGGCCTCCCAGCAGCGTTATCCGAACATCCGTGAGGGGCACGCCCATCAGAACGCCCGGATGCTCGCGCTCCAGCACGTGGGTGAGGATGAGCCGCTGCCAGTTGCGGTCGAGGTCGTCTTCGGAAGCGCGCGAACCCGCCACGATGCCGCTTCCGCGCTCCCCGGGTTCGATCAGCAGATGCGCTTCGGCGTAATGGCGCAGCGGTTCGAAATGGCCCGCACCGCGCACCGGCGCCGTCACCGTCTCGCGATACAGGATGCCGCCGGGGCCGAAGGAGACGCGCAGCCCGAAGCGGTCCGCCAGCTGGCGCGCGACCACCTCGCGCTGGACCTCGCCCATCAGCTGCACGTGCACCTCCTGCAGCTGCTCGTGCCAGGCCACGCCCAGCAGCGGGTCCTCGTCGGCGAGCTCGCGCAGCGCCTGCACGAGCGTGGCGGCGCCGGAGCCCTCGGCCGTCACGCTGTACGAGAGCACCGGGACGAGCGCCGGCGCCCCGGCACGCTCGCCCTCGCCCAGCACGCTGCCGGGCCACACATGCGTAAGGCCCGTGACCGCGCACACGCGGCCCGCCGGAACCTCGCGCTCGACCTGGAAGGCGTCCGCATCGTAGATGCGCACCTGGTCGATCTTCTCGGTCCACGCCACGCCGCGGTCGAACCCGGACTGCACCTCCTTGGCGCGCAGGACACCGCCCGTCACCTTGAGCCAGGCGAGACGCTCGCCATGCGCGCCGCGGCTCACGCGATACACGCGAGCCGAAAACTCCTCCGGCCACGCAACATCAGATGTGAGCGCCACCAAACCGTCGAGCAGGGCGTCGATACCGTCGACGCGCAGCGCCGAACCCGCGAAGCACGGAAACACCGCGCGCTCGCGCACCAGCCGGCGCAGCGTAGCGGGCGCGAGCGCACCCGTTTCGAGATACTCGTCCAACGCGTGCTCGTCCGCCGCGGCCGCGTCTTCAAGAACGGAGGCCGCCTCTGCATCCGCCGCCGCAGCACCCGGGTCCGCGCCCGCACCTTCGGCGTCGGCCGCTCCCGCGAGCCACGCCAGGACCCGGCCGTCGAGCACCGCCGGCGACAAGCGCTCGCGCAGGTCGGCCAACGCCGGAGCGAGGTCGCCGCCCACGAGGTCGAGCTTGTTCACGAACACGAACGTGGGCACGGCGTAGCGCTCGAGCAGATTCCACAACGTCTCGGTATGCCCCTCCACGCCGTCGTTCGCGCCCACCACGAGCACCGCGTAGTCGAGCGCCTGCAGCGTGCGCTCGGCCTCGGCGGAGAAATCGACGTGCCCGGGCGTGTCGAGCATCATGACATGCAGGCCCGCCCAATCGAAATGCGTCTGCTTGGAGAAGATGGTGATGCCGCGCTCGCGCTCCATGGCATCGGTATCCAGATGGGCGTCGCCCTTATCCACGCGCCCCTGCCGGCGAATGGCCCCCGCTCGATAGAGCAGGGCCTCGGCCAACGTGGTCTTACCAGCGTCGACGTGGGCGACGAGGCCTATGACGGCTTGGGGCATGGCGGCTATCCGTTCTTCGGTGGTGGGCGATTCGATTGCACCATTGTAGCCCGCGACGCGCGGAGCGGTACGTGCGGAACCCGGCATGCATGCGCACCGGACCCGCATCCGGCCGCTCCGCGCCCCGCGTCGCCCGCGGTATCCGCATCCGGCGCAGGCGCCGCTACGCGCTGAAGCGCGCGACCTCGGCAAACGGCTCGTTCGCGAACACGCGCGCGACCGCCGCCTCGTATTCGTCGAGCTTGCGCACCTTGCGCACGAGGCGGTGCACCGCCTGGGGGTTCGCGAAGGCGAACTTGGCGTAGAACCACCATTCCTTCAGGCGAAACACCGCGTTGCCGCCGATCTCGTCCACATACGCCGCAAACAGCTTGTCGTGGAACGCGCGCAGCTCGGCAGGAGCGACCGAGGGGCCGCCCGCCATCATGCGCGCGAGCGCCGGGTTCGCCAGCAGGCCGCGCCCCAGCATCACATGGCGCGTAGCGGGATAGGCGGCCAGCAGCGCATCGCGATCATCCACGGAGAAGACGTCGCCGTTGTACGCCGCCGGGAAGGGAGCGGTCGCCAGCGTCTCGCCATAGGGCTCCCATCGCGGCGCGCCCTGGTAGCGATCCTTCTGCACGCGCGGGTGCACGATGAGCTCCGCGAGCGGGCAGCGGCGATACAGCTCGAGCACGCGCTCGTACTCCGCATCGTCCGCGATCCCCAGGCGCGTCTTCACCGAGACGGGCAGCGGCGAGCGTTCGCACACGTCTTGCAGGAACGCCTCGAGCCCGTCGAGGTCGCGCAGGAACCCCGAGCCGCGTCCCTTGGCCACCACCGTGCCCGAGGGGCAGCCCAGGTTGAGGTTCACCTCCGAAAAGCCCATCTCGGCCAGGACCTGCGCGGCCCACACGAACTCGTCGGCATTTTTCGTAAGCAGCTGCGGCACCACGTCGAGCCCCGCGCCACGGCCGGGGTCGAGCTCCTTGAGCGCCTTCTTGCCAAATCCCGAGTCCACATGCGGCGGTGCCAAGAACGGCGTGTAGTAGCGGTCGAGCGCGCCGAAGCACTCCGCGTGCACGGCGCGAAACGTCGACCCGGTCAGGCCTTCCATAGGAGCCAGCGAATAGATCATGCGGGCGAACTCCTCGTGCGCGATGCGGGCCGTGAGCCCGTGGGACATAGGGCTCCATACTAGCGGCGATTCCCGCATCGCGCACGCCGCAAGAGCCGGCGCCGACCGAATCTGCATCCAATCCCAAAACCGCACCAGAGCAAGGCGTGCCGGCGCCCCCGTGCGGCGGGCGTCGGCGGCGCCATCCCCCGTCCGCCCCTCTCGGAAAAGGGACAGGCACTAATCTGAGCACCCGTCTGAGGCGGGCTCCCGCGGGCGGACCCCGGCGCTAGCGTTCTTCCCAGGGCGTGATGACCAGCTTGAGGCAGCCGTCCTCGTGCACCTCGAACGCGCGGTAGGCCTCTACGATGTCGTTGAGCGGGTAACGGCCCGATATGAGGCAGCCCGTGTCGATGCGGCCCTCCTGCACCAGGCGCATGGTCTCGCCCAGGTTGCACGCGTCCACGCCGCCCGTCTTGAAGACGAGGTTCTTGCCGTACATCCGGTGCAGCGGAAGCGTCTGCGCCCCCTCGTACATGGCGGAGAGCACCACCACGCCGTGCGGGCGGGCGATGCGCCACGCCATCTCGAAGGTGTTCGATCCGCCGGCCGCCTCGATCACGCTATCGGCACCGCGACCGCAGGAGAGCTCGCGCACGGCGGCCTCGACGGCGTCGAGGTCCATATCGCTCGCATCGATCACGACGTCGGCCAGGCCGCGCTCGCGGGCGAGGGCCAGGCGCGCCGAATCGATGTCGATCGCGACGATGCGGGCGGGCTCATGCAGGCGGGCGCACATCATGGTGGCCAGGCCCACCGGGCCGGCGCCGATCACGGCAACCGTGGAGCCGGACTCGATCTGGGCGATCTCCGCACCCCAATGACCCGTGGCCACGATGTCGCCCAGGAAGAGCGCGGCCTCGTCGGTCACGTCCGCGGGGATGACGGCGCAGGTCTGGTCCGCATGCGGCACGCGCGCCAGCTCGGCCTGGCAGCCGTCCGCGCAGCAGCCCAGCTCCCAGCCGCCCTCGACGCAGTTGTTCACCCAGCCGCGCTCGCAATAGAAGCACTCGCCGCAAAAGGTCTCGCAGCTCACGGCAACGCGGTCTCCGGGGTGGAGGCTGCGCACGCCCTCGCCCACCCGCTCGACGACGCCCACGAACTCGTGGCCGAGCACCGTGTCGGGCGTGGCGCGCGGAACGGCGCCGTGGATGATATGCAGGTCGCTCGTACAGATGGTCGAGCACGTCACGCGCACGACGGCGTCGCCGGGGTCCTGTACCTGCGGATCGGCGCGGTCCTCCAGGGCGATATGTCCGTAGCCGTCGTGTACCAGAGCTTTCATGGGGGTTCCCTATCTTGTCTCTATCGGATGAAGATGCTGCATGAAACCGAACTGCCGCAGCGCCCGGGCTGGACGAGCCAGGCCCGGGAAGTTTTCAACCGAGGCGGTTTGTTTGATGGTCAACTTCAAGGCCCTTGATAGCTCCAACACGAAACCGTACAGGACAAGCAACTACCAACAACAAGCAACTCGAACGGTCAAACCCCATCTGAACAAAATCGTAAAAGAATGCCGCCTTCGGTTCGGAACGAGCAGCCGCTAGAGCGCGCCCGCTTCCAACTCGACCGTAAACGTCTCGGTCTGGTTCACCAGGTCGAGGCGCAGCTGCAGGTCGGAGATACGGCGGTAGAGCACCTCGTAGTCGGCGAACGCCTCCTTGATGTCGAAGTTCGCGTACTCGTACTCGATCATGCCCTTGACGCCGAACATGCCGCTCTCGAGGCGCTTCTTCGGCTCGACCTCGCGCAAGCGCTCGAGGCGGCGCAGCTTGCCGTTCATCTGGGCCAGCTGGATGAGGGCTTCGTCCACGGTGATGTCCTCGTCGGGGATAACCGTGTGCGCGTTGAACACGTGCAGCGCATGGCGAATACGGCGGATGGTATCGTCCAACTCGTCGACCCGCTCCACGGTCGCCCGGTAATCGTACACCGGGGGCTCGCTCTCCTCGCCCTGGGCCAGCACGTAGGTCGAGTTCTTCAACTCGAGGGAGACGAGGCGGCTCTTCTCGTTCTCCAAGCGCTTGATGAACTTCGCGGCGCTCGCCGAGGTGAATGTCTTCGCTTCCATGGTTGACTCCCCTTCACCGTATCCTGCCTGGTGGAACGTCTTCCTTCACCTCGCCATTGTAGCCATCTTGCCCAAGCGCGGCAGACGGGGGCGGCGGACGGCGATGCAACGGCAGCGGCCGCACGGCGGGGCCGACGTAAAAAAACGGGGACCGGTCCGAAAACCGATCCCCGGCGGCGCGGGCGCTGCCCAGCGGCGGCCCCCGTGCTCGGAAAGGCGCCCCCGTGCTCAGAAAGGTGCCTGTCCCTTTTCTGAGAGGGGCAGCGAAAAAGGAGGGGGCCAGCCCCCTCGCGGCGGGGATATGTCAGCGGAAGCGCCCCGGCACCCGACGGGGACCGCGGCGCCGCGCTCAGAAAAGTGCCTGTCCCTTTTCCGAGAGGGCGGTTCCCTACCTCAGGTCCACCAGGCCCTTCTCCGCCATGCGATGCAGGAACGCGGCCATGTCGCAGCGGACGATCCGGTCGTAGGGGCGGAACGTCTTGGTGCCGTCCTCGGCGGTCCAGCCGGTGGAGACGCCGGAGGCGGCCAGCCACAGCACGGCCTCGCGGTGCGGCGTGTCCCTCGCGACGTCCGAGAAGGCGTCCTTGGCCTCGAACTCCGGCTCGCCGGCCATGCGGTACAGGAACGCGGCCATGTCGCAGCGGGCGATCTCGGCGTAGGGGCGGAACTCCGCCTTGCCGTCGGCGCCCTTCCAGCCGGTGGAGATGCCCTCCGCGGCGAGCCACAGGATGGCGTCGCGGTGCGGGGTCTTCTCGTCCACGTCGGCGAAGGCGACGTCCTTGGCGTCGAACTCCGGCTCGCCGGCCAGTCGGTAGAGGAACGCGGCCATGTCGGCGCGCTTCACCGTGGCGTAGGGGCGGAAGCTAGACGTACCGTCAGCGTTCTCCCAGCCCTTGGAGATGCCGTTGGCGGCCAGCCACTCGACCTCGGCCCTGTGCGCCGTCTCCTTGTCGACGTCGGAGAAGGCGACCTTCTCGACGGGCTTCAGGCCGGCGCGGGCGGCCTGAAGCCCCTTCAGGGCCTCATCGACCTGCGGCTGCGTGGCGGCATCATCCTTCAGAACCTGCTGCGCGCGGTCGAGAGCGGCCACGAACGGATGCCAGGTCATCGTCGTGTAGTCCTTGGCATCCAGCACCTTGCACTCATCGAATACGGCGCGCAGCTTACCCTTGTCGACCTGCGGCTCGGGCTTGGGCTCCGGCTCCGGCTCCGACACCGTGACCGTGCAGCTCGCCGTATGGCCGCCCGCGACGGACGTCGCCGTAACGACCGTCTCGCCCCGTCCGACCGCCGTGACGCGCCCGTCGGCGTCGACGGTGGCCACGGCATCGTTCGAGCTCTTCCAGGTAACGTCCTTGCTATCCGTGGTGTCAGCAGGATTTAACGTCACGGTCAGTACCTCGGAGGCGCCCTTTTCAAGCGCGAGCGCCGTCTTGTTCAAAGCGATGCCCTGCAGCGGCACGGGCGCCTTCGCGAACTCGACCTTCACATGGTCCGTTGAAGCCGTTACCGTACGCACGAGCTCGGTGCCCGTGTAGACGCTCCCCTGCTCCCTGTAAACGCTTCCGTTGACGATCCAGTTCTTCACCGCATAGCCCTTTGCAGGCGTCGCCGTGTACAGCAGGCTGGAATTCTTGCCCACTGCGGCGCCGTTGGAGACGGGCTCCTTCGTCACGCTGTCCACCACGGCCACGGAGCCGTTGTCCCCCGCCTCGTAGCTCACGGTGACCTGCTCGTCTACCTGGGAATCATCGGTGACGACGATGGCCACGTCCTTCGTGCCCGGCAGGTAGTGGTCCGTTTCCGTCGCGGTGACCGTAACCGTCGTCCTGCCGGCCTTCTTCGGATGCAGCTGGACGGATTTGCCGCCCATGATCGGCTCGACCTCGCAGATGGCGGGGTCGTTGGACGTGAACGAGAGAGCGCCCGGGGCCGCGGCGCGCAGGAAGTCGCCCTTCGGGCTGCCGCCGACCTTGAGCTCCAGCACGTCGCCCGTCACCGCGATGGGATGCTTCACCTTTTGGAAGTCCTTGTCGAACACGAACTCGCGACGCTCGCGAACATCGTTGGCGTAGCGCGCCGTCTCGTAATAGACCTTGCCGTCAGCCACGTGCAGGTACCAGATCTGGTCGGGGTCGTCCTTATCGAGCTCGAAGACCTTCTCGGGTTTGGCAGGTTCCGAGAAGTCCCATCGCCACACGGCCTTCGGCGTGCTGTAGTACAGCATGCCGTCGTAGTAGGAGACCTCCGCCAAGCCGATGCCGCTCTGGCCTTCCCTCAGCTCCCACTGGTCGTTGAGCTCGATAGCCAGCGTGCCGGGGGCCGCCAGATTCTTCGCGTCGAACTTCCAGATGCCGGTCTTCAGCCCGTCGTCGCCTATAAAGTAGCCGGGGACAATGAGGGACCCCTGGTGGCCGGCCATGTTGCGCGACATCTGAGCCCACGCCGCATCGTCGTAGGTGGTGTCGGTGCAACGCTCGAAGTTGTCCTTAACCCAATCGTGCCGGGGAAAACTATGCTCGCTCTTCAGGAAGAACTGGTGCTTGACCGTGTGATCCGAGTCGTTGGGATCGTCCCACGTGGCGTCGACCATATACCACTTGCCGTCGATCCTGATCTGGTTCCACGCGTGGGACTCCCCGCCCGCGGCACCGCTCACTACCTTGCAGGGGATGCCCAGGCGGTTCATATAGTACTTGTATGCAAGCGCGTAGCCCTCGCATACGCACTGCTTTTCCAAGATACCGCCCTCGATGTCGTGCGGAATATGGGTGCCCAGCTTCTTGCTGTAGGTGATGGTGCGCACGAGGTGGTCGTGCACGACGAGCGCCTTCTCCACATCCGTGGTGCAGTTTTCCGTGAGCGTCCGAACGACGTCCCATTCGCGCTCCAGCTCCTCGCTGCGGTCGAACGGGGTGCCCACCTCGTCGGTGTACTGCGGATAGTACGTCGTGACCTTTCCCGTCACCCTATCCGTGTCGTATACCTGGTAGCGGATGATCCAATAGTATTCGGGCTCCTCGTAGTGGATGCCGAAGAGGACGGCATTCAGCTCTTCGTCGTCGATGTTGTACGGCGTGAGGTCGACCTCGGTCCTCCGCTCCTTCCAGCAGCTTTTGAGGTAGTCCTCGATCTTCATCTGGGCCGGCTGGGCAGCCTGGGCGCCGGCGTCCTGTGCAGCCGCGGGCGGCCGTCCCTGCGCACCCGCCGGCACGCTCTCCAGCGCGCCCGCCGCCGCGGGGGCAGCAGCAACCAGCCCCGCGCAGAGCACGAGGGCGACGGCCCGCCGTGCCCTGCCCCCACCGAGGCGCCTCCCGTTCTTCACCATCGTCATCTCGTCTTTCTCCGTATCTCTTCATGCCTTGCATCGTCTTCTTTACACAGCCCATCCAGGGGCAACGCCCTGCTTCATAGGCGGTCTCATTATATTTCGAGGCATCGCGGACGAGCTTGAGCGCGTTCCCCGAAAGGCGTTCAGAAAACGCGAACGCGCCGCGAGCGATTCGCGTATGGAGCCCGCGCTCAAGCAGCGCGCCGTCAAAGGCGCAACGCGCTCTTGAGAGGGCTGGCCAACAGGGCCGGCCCTCTCTTTTTGTCTCGTACGGCGGCGGGGACCCAGGCGCAACCGATGCGTCAAGGTGACCGCCTTCGAGCAGGCTGCAGGCGGCGCCGATATGACAAAGCATCTGAGAACCGCCCACGATGCGCGGCACCGTTATGACGAGGCGCCCACGCGAAGCCATGCACCCTCGTATCCGGCTCGACGACGCATCCAGGATGCTGAAATGCAATCTTGCCGGCTTTTCCCATCCGCCTGCGATTATCCTTTGTATATCGATTCTGTAGCAATTACATGAGCTGGGCGTTCGTACGGTGAAGCCGTATCCCTACTCGCAGTTTTCCAATATGGATGTGCAAAGTCGGCAGGATTGCACCGACGGGACGCATCGAGCCTTCCATTGGGACGCGATCATGGACGTAAGACGGACCTGAACCGATGCGAGAAGGATTACGGGCGAAAGATCCGCCCGTCGATGTTGAGCAATAGCGCGCCAAGCGAATTGTGCAGCAGCTGTTGCACAATTGATCACGCCGAGGGCTTGAGCCACCAATCTACGTCCACGCCGCGTTCAACATCCATCGGCTTGGGATGGAGGTCCGGTATAGAGCTTGCCGCGCCGGCCGGCGTCGCGCAGCCGTCGGCGCAGATGGCACCCCAAAAACGGGAATCCCCGCCGCGGTTGTAGCGAATCTCCTTTACGCCGGCGAGCTCCGTCCCGGCCGCCGCCGCAAGCGCCTCGGCACCCAGCCGAGCCTTCGCGACCGCGGTATCTATCAGGCGCCGCTCCTCGGCATCTTCGTCGCCGAGCTCGAAATACAGGTTCACCCGTGCCGTTGAGACACTGCCCGCGAGCGCGGCCACCGTGTACGGCGATGGGTTCGAAAGGATTGGACAGAGCAGGCACGTGCACCGGGCAGCGCGCGGGCCTTGGTGATGTTCGACTTGATCGCAGGTTATAGCGCCTCGACACGCGGCGTCTTCTGGTCGTCCACGGCGAAGGAGCCGTCGTTCAGCTCCGCGATGTGGGCGTTGAGCCTGCCCAGAAGCTCGAGCATGAGTGGCTTGTCGGCCTTCTCCTGCTCCTCGTTGAACCAGCAGGCCTGGCCGTGCGATCGAACTCGTAGTAGGAATCGCACAGCTCGTAAATCCGCTCGTAGCCCTCTCTGCCGTTGGTTTTCTTAATCTTGTTGGAGGGCCAAAGGAAGCCTGTAAATCAGCCATTTTGCCTATGGCGGAGTTATTCTGAAAACGCAAAGCCCGGGCAGTCATCCTGCAAAGTGCAGCTTACTTGTTATAATTATGTGCACAATTATGCAAGGAGGTCCCTATGCCAGTCTGTGTTCCCGTGAAAGACATGCGCGACACCTCTCGCTTCGCCGAGCTGGTGGAGTCTTCTGCCGGTCCGATTACGGTCACTAAAAACGGATACAGTAAATTCGTCGTGATGCGCTCCGAGGATTATGATCGCATGGAGGCCGAGCTTGCCCGCGCGCGCCTGATGGGGCGCATCGCCCTGGCGGAGCGGGAGCGCAACGACGGTCTCGCCAAAGACGCCTTCGAATCCCTGGCATCGATCGAGGCAAAGTATGGCCTATGATGTCAAGGTTCTCCCGACGGCGGAGGTCGAGGTCGAGGGCGTCGTCGAGTACCTCAGCGGATTTGGCATGCAGCCCACCCGCCATTTCATTGAGGACTACAGGCGCCAGCTCGAGCTGCTCGCAAGCGGCGTTATCGACTACGGGCTATGCAAGTTACCGGAGGTCGCGAAGCTGGGGTACCACGCCTGCCGCGTCAACTCCTACATCATGCCGTACTACTTTGAAAGTGATGCGGTCGTCATCGCCCACGTGTTTCACCAAAGGCAGGACTACGCTCGATTGGTGTAGCAACGGATTTTGAAATCACGACAGAAGCGGACGGGAGGGCGCCTCCCGCCCATGTCGCGCATCGTGCGCGCAAACAACCTATTGGCACATAACATCTAGCGCAAACTGCGCAGAGAACGCGATCTTCGATATGAGGCTGAGCCCCTGAAAGTCGATGCCGTTGGGGTCGCAACGCGTCGCGTTCGAGCAGTTGCACACCGAGAGCGAACGTCCCCAAACCCCATCCATGCTGAGCGCGCCCTATCGGAGCGGCTCAGCGCCGTCTATTTCTTCGACTTCGCGCAGGTGCAGCCGAACCCGACGTCGCCCACGCGCTCCACCGACTGCCTACCGCAGCTCGCGCAGCGGACAACGAGGAGCTGCTCCCCGGGACGCGCACCCTGAAGTAGTTCAACGAGCTCGTAGCCGTTCTCGCGGGCCAACATGCGCGCCTCCGCCTCGCTCATGTCGACGGGGGCCTCCTCCAGGCCCGCCGCCACGAGGCGCTGCTTCGCCTCGACGAGGCTCATGCCGTTCGCGTAATGGATATCCTCCTCGCCGCGATACCAATCGCGCCAGTAGCACGCACGGCAGACCTTCTCGCCGTCCGCGTTCTTGCCCAAGATGTAGGCGAGGCGGTAATCCGCCTGCGTGCCGCACGCCAGGCACGCGGTGCGCAGCCACTCGGTCTTGCGATAGCTGCAGCGCGGGCTGTACTCCTGGTCGAGGCGCAGGCCGGCTTTTGCCAGCAGGGCATCGAGCTCTTCATTCGTCAGCTTCATTTGACCTCCAAGCACGTTGTGGTGCCTATGATTGTAGCGCGGTGCAGATCGGACCAGCCGAGCGCTCACGTGGCGGTGCGGATAGGCAGAGACGCTGAAGCCGTTATTGCCGATGCCCGTAACGATGGTGTACTCACCTTCGCAGTAGTAAACGCGCTCGTAACCCGTGCGGCTTCCGATGAGCTTAAGCTTTGCCACCGAAACCCTGTCGATCAAGGGCGCGGAATTAGGTTCGGTCTTGAGCCCCTCCTCGTTCTCGGTCATCTTGGCGGCGTAGCTCTTCTGGCAAGCTTGTCCAAGTGGCGCGTTCAATTCAAGCAAGCGCTAACCGACCGGCAGCATGATATCGTCGAATTCTGCTGGATACTCCTTGCTGGATGGTGCCGAAGCCGTTGGGATTGTGATATCCCCACCATCCCCAATTCGCACGTGGGCACCATCCGCGAGCTCGATACCGAGCGCCAAGGGTTGCCTGCTGGAATCAGCCCTCCAATATAGCTGCTCGATTCGCTTTCCAAAATGGACGGCAAGAGGACCAAAGGCCCTGTACTCCATCCCTACGCCTAAATCCGCATTCGCTGGAACAATTCCGATCGCCATGGAAATGCCCGAAACGGCAAGGACGATCAGCAGCTTCTCTCCGACGCGCAAAATAACAGGCAAGTCGAAGTCCCACTCATCGTCATCGAAGGCAACGTAGATGGCGTCGAGCACGTGCCCCTCAAACTCTTTCACGCACTTGCCCACAAGCTCGTTCAGCTCGTAGAGATCCTGGCCGCGGGGTGACATGGGCAGATTCCAGACATCTGCTTGGAAAGCGCTCGTTTGCTCCATATCGGCCTCTTCTCATTGAGTTCCGTTGCAGGTTAAAACCGCCTGAAAGGACAACTCGACTTGATGCGCCCTCAATTCCTATTCTATGGTTCCTCGGACGAAAAAGGTACTCTTAAACGGTAATCGCTCACGCCAATAAACGAATAACAGTTTGAGAGATGGGACCCGCTTCATGGGCCCCATCTCAACGACACCAACGAATTAATAGCCGCGTATTCCTCGGGGTAAGATAATGTCGATCCATTATTTGGGAGGGGCGAGATGGCTAAAGACCAGTCTTCATACTTTTCAGGCAAGCATCTTTGGTCAAAAACCAAAGATGATTTTCTCGGTTGTTACCTAACGCCCTTCTTCCAAAAGGTATTTCGATATTCTGAAAATGGGATAATATACATTGATGCATTTGCCGGTGCAGGAAGATTCGAAAATGGCGAGGTGGGATCCCCACTCATTGCTTTGCAAAAACTTCAGGCAGTTGCCAGCAAACAACATGTAAAACGACCTGTGCAATTCATATTTGCAGAAGCCAAGAGCGCATCACGCACCTCGCTGAAAGCATCGTTTCAGGAGGCTCGAGGAGGAAGCCGTTATATCCGCGATGCCCTTGTGTACTGTAGCTGTGAGGAAGCAATTGCGGCGGCGCAAGAGCTTAAGCTGAATAACGGACGAAGACCGTCAACGCTGTTCTACTACGTTGACCCATTCGGCGTGAAAGATTTAAACATGGAGCTGTTGCTCCAATCCCCAAACCCTCAACATACCGAGGTTCTAGTCAATTTCAACGGCCTGGGATTTGTTCGGGCGGCATGTGCCACCAGAAAGACCGCGTGCAATCTACCAAATGATCTCGAATTATTCGACGAAGATTTCTGTGAAAATGTGCCGCCCTCCGAACGTATTGAAAAGCTAAATCGATGCCTTGGCACCGAGGAATGGATTGAAATTATCAATCGTTTCGATAAAGGAGTGATAGATTTCTGGCAAGCTGAGTACGAGATTTCGAGACTCTTCTGCAAAAGCGCCGAGTCCGCTTATCGATACGTTACAAACATGCCTATAAAAGACGTCTCTCAGAGACAGGCAATGGGCGGATTAGTAAAGTATCGAATGATACATATGACGAACAACGCCGATGGCTGCATTTTGATGAACGATGACATGCTAAAGAGAAACGATCTTAATCAAACACGCCAGCTCGGCCTTTTTAAGGTCGACGTTGACGGAAATGCTGTCGAACCGTCCGAGATTGATCGGCAGCTTAGGAATGCCATTCATCAACTTGAAATCGGAAAGCAAATTAAGATGGGCAATATCGCTGCAGCCATCATTTCTGCCTGTGGGGTATTCGATTGCTGCACTAATCTTCTGAGGACCTATGTTGCCCCACTTCTAGACGACGGAATTTGGAACGAGCAGAGAAGTACACGCCCACGGGAAAGCCCAAGCAAAGCTTCAGCCGCAGCGATTTGGTCTATCGGGCAAGGTAATTTGGAACACAGATGTATCATCTCTTATCGCTGGAAATCGAAGCGAAAGACCCTGAATGGATATGACACCGCTAGGCCACATTAATCGAAAAACCATGTTATACAAAACCAAGGTTGAGTATGGCGACTGGGCAATGAATCACGTTCAAGGTTGCACTCACGGATGTAGATATCCCTGCTATGCCTACCTCATGGCAAAACGCTTCGGTCGAGTAAAGTCATACGAAGAATGGTGCACACCCTCAATCGTTGACAACACAATAGAGCTCCTTAAAACGGAATTGCCCAGGTATCGGAATGAGATAAAGCAAGTACAGCTTTGCTTCACCACCGACCCTTTCATGCTCTCCTATCCAGAAATAACTGACCTGACGCTTGAATCCGTAAACCTGATAAACGAATTTGACATCCCCTGCATCCTCTTGACCAAAGGAATATTGCCCTCTGAACTAAAGCGAACAGCAGCCAATGAAAACATGTATGGAATCACTCTAACCAGCCTAGATGAAAGCTATAGAAGAGAAATGGAGCCGGGTGCCGCACCCATAACCTCACGATTGAAGGCGCTAAAAGAGCTTCACAATGCAGGATGTAAAACTTGGATTAGTATGGAGCCGTATCCAACTCCTAACATTTGCAGTCAGGAGCTCTTGCCGCTTCTGAACGAGGCGAGCTTTGTTGACAGGATGGTTTTTGGACGGACCCACTATGACAAGAGAACCACGAATTATCCCAACCATACCGAGTTTTATCGAGATACCGCCCAGCGGGTATCCGAATTCTGCGCCCGACACGATATCGACTACGTGATAAAAAAGGGAACCGCCTGATTAGTTGTTGATTTTATTTTGTGACGCACCCGCACACTGTCTGGCATTGACGGTATGCAGGCGCTTTTCTGTATCGCCCGCCCGAACTCGAAGGGCGGTCCCTTATGGACGATGAGAATGATGGCACGTCCTTGCAGGCGCTGGGCGCGGGTCAGCAGGCGATCGCGTGCCGAATGTTGGTGTAAGGGGCCGCCTCCCTAACCGTAGAAAGCAGGAAGCGGTTATCGCCTGGAATCTTAATTGCTGAAGTTAGGATTCGTGGAAAGGCAATAACCGCATATGGACAAGATGCACGAGATCGCGGGCGACGGCGCCCTGATGCCGAGATTCGACGCCGGCATGGTGAACATGGCCGAGCTCATAAGGGTGGTGGCCGAGTCGCTCGTCAACGAGATCATGGACGCCCGCGCCGACGAGGCGTGCGAGAGCGGCAACCGGCGCAACGGCTACCGCGAGCGCAAGCTCGTCACCAGCGTCAGCGCCATCAGCCTCGGGATCCCGAAGCTGCGCGCCGGGAGCTGCTTCCCCGAGGACCTCATCGAGCGGTACCCGCGCGCGGGCCGCGCGGTCATCGCCGCGGCGTCCGAGATGACGACCAACGGCGTGTCCACCGGGAAGGCGAAGCGCGCGGCGCGGACCATGGGCATAGACCGCATGGGCGCCAGCCAGGTGCCGAGGATATGCTCGTCGCCGGACGAGTCGGTCGCCGACCTGCAGAAACGCGACCTGTCAGACGTCACCTGCCCCTGCATCTGGCTCGGCGCAACCCACATCAAGTGCAGGGACGCGGGCCGCGTGCGGTCGGCCGCGCTGGCAACCGCCATCGGCGCCGGCCCGGGCGGATACAGGCGCCTTCCGGGGCTCGACGCCATCGACGCCGAGCCCTGCGACGGCCGGAAGTCGTTCCCGCTGTCGCCGCGCGCACGCGGGGTCGAGGGCGCGACCTGCGTCGCCAACGACGCCCGCGAGGGCCTCAGGCGCGCGATCCGGGAGGTCTTCCCGGGCGCCGCGCGGCAGCGCCGCATCGTGCATCTGATGCGCAGCGCCGCCGGCAGCGCGCCGGTCAGACGGAAAAGGGCGCCGTGCCGGGCATCCTGAAGGCCGTGTTCGCCGAGCGCGACCCCGAGCTCGTGAAGGAGCCCTGCCAACTCGCCACCGCCCAGATAGGGGGCTTCTGCCCCAAGGCGGCCGAGGTGCTGGAAGAGACCGAGGCCGACGCCCCGGCCCACCCGGACTTCCCCTACGAGCACCACATCAGGCTGCGCGCCAACAACGTGCGGGAGCGCGCCAACCGCGAGCTCAAGCGCCGCAGCCGCGTCGTGCAGGTCTTCCCCAGCAGGAAGTCGCCCATCAGGATGATGGGCGCCGTGTTCTCGGAGATGGACGAGGACTGGGCGGGCCGCCGCTGGTTCGGCGACGACTCGATCGGCAGGGCCGTCGAGGGCGCCAAGGTCAACGAGCCAGCGCACGCCTACGAGGGCACCGCGGCCGAGCACGCGGCCAGGGTCATCGCGCTCGTGGTGGCCGACAAACCGATTCCCGGCAGGAAGGCGGCGTAGCATGCGCTAGAATGACGGCGTTCTAGGCGATTCTCGGTTCCTCGGGCAGCCTGCGGCCACCCCCCGAGAACCGAGCCCTGCACCAACTTTCGGGACACTACCCAGCAAATTGCGGTTTTCGTTCGCACTCCGATCTTTCGCTCAGTCATATTGTTTGCTCAAGTATAATTATTCATATTTTGATATTAATCTTGAGCATTGGAGTCGAGATGACAGAGACGGCGCCAAAAAATTGTATGGTCAATCCTAGGGACTTTGGAAAAGAGACCTCCTGCGCATGGAAGTCCTCCCTTACTTCCGCGCAACTTGCAACGGCAGACGCTCAACATAGGTTTTCTATCGCAGCGCGCAAAGCCATCAAGAGCAGATATGGGTCCACCCAGCGTTATTGTTCAGAAACCAATCAGAATTATCAGCACCTCAGTAGGGTTTTAAGAGGCGAAGTCATCTTGACTTTCGGCGATATCGCAACTGCTAACGAGCAGCTTGGAATCTCTGTCGAGCTCGTCGGAAGCGAAAGGAAAGATGGTGGGTCTCACATATCAGTTATGTCGTCGACCAGAAACTCCCTCGGAGCTTTTTACACCCCTGACGATGTGGCCGCATGCCTGGTTAGAGAACTATCGTTAAGTCGAGATTCAAGTGTTCTTGAGCCCTCATTCGGTGATGGGGCTTTTCTAAAGGCATTAAAAAGGGAACGCATAAGCGTCGATAAGATTTGCGGGTGTGAGATTGATCCCTCTGCATGTGAATCTGCCCTTTCCACGGAGTTATTATCTAGCAGCATGCTCTTCCATGGAAGCTTCTTCGATTTCGATCTGGATAAAAAGTTCGACGCAGTAGTTGGTAACCCCCCATTTGTCCGAATCCGCACTCTTAGCCCAAATGATGCCGTTAAGGTAATTGAACAGACAAATAAAAGACTTGGTTCACCTATTGGAGAAGAGTCGTCGCTGTGGCTACCATTTCTAGTGAAAGCCGGTGAGCATGTCAAAAACTCTGGCGGCCTCGCATTTGTTTTACCCCAAGATTTCACGTATCTGAGATATGCAAAATCTGCCTGGGAATACCTTGCGACTCATTTTGGATCAATTCGGCTAATCCGTGTAAAAGAGCGCATTTTTAAATCCATCATGCAAGATGTAGTTTTGCTCGTTGCCAAACAAAAAGGCAAAAGTACAGACCAGATCTGTTTTTCTTGCTTCGATCGCATCGACCATTACCTCAATGGAAAATCCGAGAGGCGCACAGTTGTCTCGCTTGATGACATACTGAATGACCGAAGGCCCTTTCAACGCGCCCTGATTGACAATTCGGTTCTTGCGGTCTTAGAAGGCAGCTCGATATTGACTCCTTCCTGCAGAGAAGCGAGTTTCCATATTGGCTATGTTAGTGGAAATAAGAAGTTCTTCCATCCAACGACCGAGCAGATTGAAGAATTCTCTATTCCCCACACGTCCCTGGTTGACACAGTTGTGAGCTCACGTCAGCTAACGGGAGTTGGCTACAGCACATCTCAATACGACTCTCCAGGAAAGCTATGGTTACCAAATTCTGAACCGTCAGAAGTCGATAGGCAATATATTCATTTCGGAGAAGCACTGAAGGTGGACACTGGATATAAATGCAGGACACGCAAGCCGTGGTGGATTGTTCCGGGAATTGACAGGCCTGACGGAATACTAACGGTGTTTGGGGATACGCCCAAAATGCTGTTGAATGACGGAGCATGGGCAATTAGCAATAGCCTGTTGGGGGCGTACTGCTCCAATGGGATTAATCCAAGATCTTTCTGCTCTACCTGGTATTCCTCGGTGACGAGATTGAGTATCGAAATGCAGGTGCATTCTCTCGGTGGAGGAATGCTCGTCGCGGTTCCAAGAGAGGCAAATCGAGTAGTAAAACTTGCATCTTCGCACTACGACCCAGGCTTAGATATCAAGATAAACGAGCGGATTCTTGCGGGAAACATTGATGAAGCTTACTGCACCTATAACCATGCAATAGAAAACCAATACGGCGCAGATTTTATCCGTGCCGTACAAAAGGCAACCGAAGAGTTAATTGCATGGAGAAAACACTAGCCGTTATTCACCACAAAGAGGTCGTCAAGCCAGATATTTCTATTGACGAAAGTCTGAACAAGCCGATCGACGAAGGTTGTTATAGATAGGTCTATGTCGGCAACACGCGACTGGACGATATCGTCACGAAGCATCGGGGCATCGCTGTTGAAATCTACGACAGCATAGGCAAACTGGTCATAAACGCCCAGCTGGTTCTTGTAAAGCCGGTCATCACGATCCGCAATAGAAGAATAAAGCTGGGCGTACCGCTCCACATCGGTCCTCTGCTCTTTATCCTTATCCATAAAGTGCAGAGGATGAAGGTAAACATATCCCATAGCTGTCATCGGGAAGCGCTCTTGCAGGCTGATGCATTCTCCGATAATGTCCTGGTAATAGGTTAGAACATTTTTCCCGACAGAGCTCATCTGGCTTCTTACGCCGACGGTAATCAGCGGCCCGTTATTGGGATCGACAACTGCAATATCGACATTCTTTCGCTTATACGAACCGTATATAGGTGCCTCTTCTATTACCCTAATTCCCTCGTTCTTCGCTTTGATGGAAAGATGCTTATACAGGTCGATTGCCAATTTATGATGCAAGGTCTTGATAAGCTCCTGGCTCCGAACGGCATGCACTGGATCTTCCTGGTATAGTTCGTTTATCTTTCTCCATACGGCGTAGAAAGAAATACTATCAACGAGATCTGAGGCCTCTATCACCCGTACATTACCCATTTGATGCTCCTATTCACCACATTCGTCACGGACAACCCCCATTGGCAACATTATCTCATTCAACAAGAAAAACCAACCAATCCCTGAAGTAGCGCATGCCAGTGTGAGGTGCTGAATTCCAATCGCGCACTCCATTCAAATTGACATCTCTTTATACAGGCTATAATCATAGTAAGGCCATTAAGGGGGGCCACGCGTATAGAAAACGAGCGAGCTCATAGCCACACTCGTTTCAAACTCTGCTCACATGAAACCACTTAGACAGCGGTCGTGCTCGCGCTGAGAGCTATCTATCTATGGGCCTATCGCAAGCCCTCCTACGAGCTGCCCGACTCGTTCAGGACAGCGAGGCCGAACACAACTACGAAGCCGAGGAGGGTGGTTTGGACGGCATCGAGTTCAAGATGGCCGGCCTGCTCTCGAACAGCAGCCGTATCAGGTGGTGGCACCGTGTTGTCGAACGCCGCGAGGGCGAGCTCTGCATCAACGGGTTCATCAACCACTACCCCGACCTCCTCGCCCAGATGGCCAACGGCGTGGTGCTGGGCATCGAGGCCAAGGACAGCCGCCTCATCGGCGAGGACCCCGAGGCGAAGCTCAGGCCCGGCACCCGCCGCACGGATATGGCAGAACACGAGTTCCGCTACATGACGGTGTTCGAGAGCCAGAAGCTCGACATGGCGAACTCGCTCGCACTGACGGAGTTCGGCAGCGGAGTTTTAGGATAAGGAGGTTCGCCTGTTGACGGCACTCAAAGATGACAAGTACTTTCGCTCACTTGACAATACTCGATGGGAAGAGCTCTGTTACCTCTTATTCAAAGAGGAGTATGTTGGACTTCACCGCGTCAATGGGAGTGGCGGTGACGAGGGCATCGACGCCTATGTTGGCACTTTCGATGACCCCCGCATCGTCTTTCAATTTAAGTTCTTTCCTGGAGGATTCGGTAAAGGCCAAATCGGGCAAATTGGGAACTCCCTTAGTACGGCCCTCGAAAAACGACCTGGACTGAGCAAGTGGATTCTCGTTAGTTCTGCTGAACCAACTCCGGAAGCACAACGCGCTCTGGACGTTCTCATCGCAGGACATCCCGAGATTAATATCGAGGTTTTCAGCGAGGGGGATGTGAAGTCAAAGCTCATCAAACACCCCTCCGTGCGGAGAATGTACTACGACGATGGAACGGAGACTCTCAGTAAAGTTCTCGCACTAAGCAGCATGGACCCCCTTAATAGGGCATCTGAGGGCGTGAGGATCTATAACGAGTCTATAGTGGACGAGCGGTTTATCGCCACTGTTACCACCGATGGAAAATCTACTGCGACCGCATACTCTCTTCATCCGGACTACATCGATTCACCGCCCACTTTCACCGTGCGATTAAAAACGAAGAAGGGTGCGGAGGCATATAGCAAACTTATGCGCCTGGGAACACCCATAGAACTATCTGGTGATGACGTGGACATTGATGACTCCGATCTCCCTTGCCCCGGCGTAAGCAAGGGGGAGCTTCAATCGCTGAAGATAGTACCTTTCGTTAAGCCATGCCTCTCTCAGATACGGTTCTACGCTTTCGACGAGCAAGGTGGCAGCCAGACTCTTTTCATCGAGCTTCAGACAGTAAGCGAGGGGACAGAGCGCATCGTCAGATCGAACTCGAAACAGAAAAATGCGCCCGTCGTATTCAAGATTAGTACGTCTCTTGCGACGCATGAAGATAGCATCACTGAAGCCGGAACCGTTAACATCACACCGCGATTTATCGGCAACAGGGTAAGCGTGGCTCTCAAGGGCGCACGTTTCCTATCGTTTCTTTCCCAAACCAGAAAACTTGGCGTCTCAGACGTTGACGGGGATGTGGGCGACTCCTCCACCATCTTCCTTGCCGACCTTAATGACAAAGGTATTTGGGGTCATCAGCTCGCATACATAGAGGCAATAAGCAGGGTCTGTCGCTTCTTTGACGTAGACCCCACGATTGATGACACCCTAAAAGACGAGAAGTTCTTTGTCTCCGTCATGCGTCTTGATGGGAAGATGCGGACCGCGGGGACCGAGATTGACGGCACGGCCACCTTCAGACTCAGCGAGACGAACCCCGACTTCATAAACTTTCTCAATAGCCACGAAACCGTCATAATTGTGGCGGACTTTGACTGGTCTGGGTCATTGTTCGGAATCAACGTTTCCGCAAGGATTCGCTTCGTGGCAAAAGGGGCTGCGTCTGTTGAGAACGACGACGATAGCGGACGGACCCTCATCGTCAAAGGAAGCTACCAGACCTTCATCGGTAAGGACGAAGACAGTCTGAGGGCAGAAGGAGCGCCTCCCGCCCCTCCACTTCCGACTCAAGGGTGAGCACGCTTCTGTTCGCGAATGAGGCGAACCCCGCTCAATCCACATCCCCGATTCTCCGGATTCAAGAACGAGCGATATGCGGTCGTGAACGGAGACGACGCACCGGAGCTCGAGTCGTCTCGCATCGTAGCGGAAATCAAGCATCGCAAGGAGGCCATTGGCGTGCCCGCGGCATGCTCGCTCATCAGCGGGCTACCCGCGGGTGATCGTGGTCCCTACGCCTCCACCAGAGCTTCACCAAGGAAGCCTGCTACGAGGCCAATCGCGCCAATGTGCTAGAATGCCCGCACGACCTCGGCTCCTTTATTCACCATCACCTCGAGACCTACGACAAGACCGACGACAAGATCAGCAGGATCCTCCCGCTCATCCGCATCTAGTACCTGGCTTAGAGCGCCATCGACAAGGGTTCGCAATGCAAAAGCCTAAAGCCACCTTGCCCACATCGGGCAGGACTTCCAACCCTCTTCAAAGCCCATGCGACGCAAGTCTTCTTCATCCCTGCTTTGCAAAAGCTGCAACACCTTGTCATGCCACGACGTGCTCGGCGCGATGCGCACAAGCAGGTAGCTAAGGATGGTCAGCAGCGTAAACGTTGTGCTGTTGTTCACCTTGTAGGGTCGATGCCAATCGGGATGCCTGTGCCCGCGGGGAATCTTCGGCCTGTTACCAAGACGCCTGTTCCATAGGCGATCGTGATGCGCGCAGACATTGCGAGCGGTATTCAGCATAAGCAACCACGACTCATACACCTCCACCGGCACTCCCACTTCATTGGCTATGCCCTTTTTCACGTCGTTAGGAGCCCCCTTGAAAAGAGTGAGCATCATACCGAAGTCCATGATGTTAGCAAGCATCCAATAAGGAGGAAGGCCGTGTGACTCACCGTATTTATTCTTGAAGTGCTCCACAAACAGAGTTTTCGACCGATCATATGCCGAAAAGCACCTGGACATGAATTGCCCGTACCTGCGCTGGTCCATATTCGGGAGCGTGGAGCGGTCCAAGTAGCCGAAGGGGCCCGTCGCCTCAGCAAGCCTGTAGGCGAGCTGGGTGCGCATATAGACTTCCACGCGTTCGATGGCATCGAGCACGATGAGCCTGAGCTGGCGATCGAACGTGTAGAGATCCCAAATCTTCTCAAAGGAAGTTCCCGGAATGAACGGCTCATCTTCACCTTCAAGATCCTGCTTGAAAATGTACCAATAGCCGCTCAAGCGATAGTAGCCGACATCGGCAAGATGCGCGATGAGGCCATCTCGATCGCACACGAGGCCGCGCCCCTCGAGGCGGTCCGCCTGCTTCTCATATGAAAGCCATGGCTTTTGGTACTCCATGTGACCCCTAAAAATAGAAACACCCGCCAAAGTTTGCATCATCTCGACGAGCGCCGAGAGATAGGCATGGCGGGTTCACTGCCTATACTGTACCACAGCTAAGATCGCCTCAATCATTTGAACACAGTCGGCGTGTCGAGAGATTCTAGACACCAGCCACAAGGATGAACCGGCGAGCACTGAAGCGCATCCTCTTAATGCACAGCAGAAAGGCATCGCCGAAAATCGGGGCGTCCATTCGACCGCACGACCATCGAAAGTGGCGTGACCCGCTTCGCGCAGGCACACACGAACTAACGGTTCTATGGCATGAACACGATCGTCTCAACCGAAAGAATGAACAACCTGCGCGGCGTGGGCGAGATACAGCACACGCACAACGGCTCGGCGCGCCCTACGCGCACATGAGGATCAACAAGGACAGGGAGCTAGGATATCTAACGGCGGAATAGGATGCAGACGCCCCTGCGGCCCATGTAGCGAGAAGCCGTGTGCGCCGCGGGGGCAAGCTTGGGGTAACTCCTCCATGTGAACTACACGTGAAGCAGGGCCTTGCGGCGCCCGCCGCGAGCTGCTTAACGGAGGTGTCGCTTCGCTTTTCCCAGCGCTTCCCCAACGTGCTTCATGCCATCCTTTTTAAAGAACATGACCACTCCACTTGCAATGGTCAATACTCCACTACCGATTTTCAGCCCCTTATCCTTCGCTTCGTCGAGATGATAAGCGCAAACCGGTAGAACAGCGTCTGACGGGAGCGTCTTCTCGCATCCGGGAACAATACACTTCTTCAACTCGCTCTTATTCTGAGAGTCGTTTTTCATTCCCATCTCAATCCTCTCCATCGATGAGCCGCCGCCCATCCTGCTGGCTGGCTTCCAGTGCAACGATATTCCTTGATACCCCCGAGAACCCGTTTATCAACGATTCCAGGTTTTCGTTTGAGCGGCTATTGATGCTCAGCAACGTATCGCGCTCGTTTAGGCGGTTATCCGTAATGAAGCCGCTGAGCTGAGCAACCGCTACCCTTGCTGGTCCCTCGAGGCCAAGCAGTTGATTGGCAGCGTATTCCGAGCGCGCCATTAATGTGATCACCGACAGGTTCACGAGTGCGTCGCGAGCGGCTTCCGCTCTACTCTTTGAGCTGCCCGCCTTTCCTGAAGCGAGCTTAAGTTGTATCGAGAAATTCTTCTGGAAGATGCATCTTTGCTCTGTGGCATCCTGCGCGATTGCCAAAAGAGCCTGCCCTCTCAGGCGGCAGTCCTCTATTGCCATTGCCTGCTCGAGCCGCAACCAGACACTTTCGGCGCGCGCCATTCGGTCGCCCCTGCTCTCAAGCCTTAGCTGCTCGACCGATACGGCGATGCTTTTTATTTCTCTCATGAGGTCGGCAACCATCAACTGCGTTTGCAAAGACGCAAGGGACGCGGCGGCGTCATTTGGGAGCTGTTCCGCTCTAAGGCGTGCGTTCTCGTAGATTTCCCCTGTGTTAACGTCTCTGAGCTGCGGTAGAAATGCTCCGGTCTTCCTCTCAATGCCGAGAACCAGCTCCCCTTCTTTCATCATCTTTTCCGCTGCGGCACTGAACGTCGCCGCCCAAACCGTCCCCCTTTCCTCCATCGCTTTCGTAATGGCGTCGTATATCCCCGGGACAAGCCTGGCAACCTCTTCAGCGTTCTTGAAGAGTTTGGCTATCTTCGTCTTCGTGTCTGTCGGAACGAGATCTGAGCCGTCGTCAAATATCGCCCAGTCGGGCATGGGCATCGTTGCTGACGCATGCACGGGCGGCAGGGTCCCAAGAGGTACGAGCACGTCAGACGAGCTTGCAGTGAAGCCGCAGTTGGGGCAGGATACTGCCGCCTCAGAAATTCGTGCCCCGCACTCAGGGCAAGAAATCAAAGCCATGTTCCGCCTCCCTCCTTCTTCAGCTCCCTATTATCCACCGTGATAGCCTAGTACGCCATATCCAGCGCATCTGACAAGCTCCAAGCCCTATCTCTGCAAGGAGTTGCATGAAGTGACAATACACTCTTTTCCCAGTTGAATGAGCATTCTTCTGACCCTGGTGGACACTCGCCTTGAAGGAAGAGCCGCCTATCTTTGGATCGGAGGGAACATGGGATCAATCAACGCTACGACTATTGAGGAACCTCTAACCCCGCTTGGCGTGCTCACATCGAACTCTCGATCCCACTCCATCATGAAGACAAAGGTCGATGAACTCACGAAACATGCCGAGATGCACAGCTGCATGGTCGAGCGGATCTTTCAACTGGAGCAGGGCAAGGCCATCGTCAAACGGGATATCGAGGTGCCCAGCGAAAAGACGGTCCCGTTCGGCCTTGGCAAAACCAAACCAGCATGGGCAAAACGCCGAATCGTGGCAGCAACCTCATTGAGCGCGCAAGCCTCTTTTGCAATCCCGTCTGAAACGCGCGCTCTGCAGCTACAACCGGACGTTAATGGTCAGCATCACCGCGGAGCTCTTTCGAGGTATACAATAAAGCCAATGCGGAATTCGCGGCATGGAAGCCCGCCCGCATCTGTCGACAGCTTCAGGCGGCAGCGCAAAACGAAAGTGAGCCCTCATGGAATACAACCTGGACACATTGAAGAAAGTTGAGCTCCGCGATGTGTGGCCTCATGAAGCGCTCGACTTCACCAAGTGGCTCTCCGAGGAGCCAAACCTTGCAATGTTGAGCTCGGCTGTCGGCATTGAGCTCGAACTCATAGAAACCGAATCATCCGTAGGCTCGTTCAATGTAGATATCTATGCGCAGGAAGTCGGAACCGGGCGCAGAGCGATTATCGAAAACCAACTCGAGGACACCAACCACGACCACTTGGGAAAGGTAATCACCTACGCCGCAGGTAAGGGCGCCGAGATTATCGTGTGGGTGGTGGCGTGCGCCCGCGATGAACATCGCCAGGCTATCGAATGGCTCAACCAGCACACCGATAACAACTTCGGCTTTTTCCTCGTCGAAATTGAGCTATGGTCCATCGGCGACTCGTTGCCGGCACCGCGCTTCAGCGCAGTCGAACAGCCCAACGAGTGGACAAAGACCATCAAGCTCAGCGAGGGTCTCTCCGAAACCGAGCGCGTCAAGCTCTCGTATTGGACCAAATATCGCGAAATCGCCCAGTCGACGCCCGAGTTTCTCAAAGTGTTCAATCCGCAAAAGCCCTCTAAAGACCACTGGACCACGCTTCGATGCGGCACTTCGGCTTACCACATTGCGCTCTTGATAGACACGCAGCATGGTCGAACCGGAATAGAGTTCTGCGTACCCGACGATAAGGAAATCGGCCACAAAGCCATAGAGAACGCCAATTTGTTTGAGGAGCGTCTTGGCCTTGCCGCCACGCCCTTCGACGCCAAGAAGGCATCGGGGCTTCGCTTCTACAAGGACGGATGCAAGATCAAAGGCAACGAAAACGCATGGCCAGGGTTCATATCGCAACAGCTCGAGTGGGCGCTCATCATGAAGCGGGTAATCGTCGAGTTGGGTCTTTAAGCAACACCACCTTGCTTGCAATGCCATTTGCTGGATGTCCTGGCAGTTGAACCCCGCACCGCTTAAGCGTCGCCTCAAGATTCCGCAGCGCCGTCTGCACCCATCCGTGCGCATCGAGCTCTATACCAAGCTCCCCCAGCTTATGCCGCGCGGCGCACGCGAGCATCTTGCTCGCCGTCGCATGCCGCGCGTCAGCCATGGGAGCCGTCACCTATCGGCTCGCGGTCCTCGTCGATGCGGCAAACGTCGATGGGAACGATATCGCGGTAGATGAGCCTGTGGCGATCGTCCCGCCACTCGTCGTCATGGTAATGGCCGAAGAACCAGGTGCGGTAAGAGAGCCTGCCGTCGACCTCCTGGAGAAACGCCTGGTGCGCATCCCCGCCGTCGAAGGGGCGGTTGCATTCCCAACAGAGGTCGTCCGCGATGTCGAGCGGCGCCTCGTGCGTGATCACGTAGTCAACATTCCAGCCGCGGCTGTCGAGGCTGGCGCGGGCCTCCTCGCGCTCAGCATCCGAGGGCAGTTCCTCCGGCCACCAGCTCTCGCCCTCGGTCCGCCACGCGCGATCGTGCGACGAGGCGCCGCCCATAGTGAACACGCTGATGCCATCGATATCGAACACCTGCCCGCGCATGAGATGCAGCACGTGCGGGCGCACCTCGTGCACGCGCCCACCGCACCACTCTCGCTCGGGCATCGCGGCGAGCAGCCCGTGGTTCTCGTGGTTGCCGTCGACGAAGCACGTGGTCCAAGGCCGATCCTCGAGCCATTTGAGCCAGTAGGCGTCCGTGTTGCCGCCGTCCCATACGTAGCCGAAGTCACCGGCGACGATCACGACGTCGTCGCGCGTGAGCTCGCGACCCAACGGCCAGCTGTGAAAGGAGAGGCGGTTGCGACCGTACTCGGCCGCTCCATGCATGTCACCGGTGATGTATATCAAATCAGCCAACCCCTTTTATATCCAGCCGCGATCGGCCGTCCACGCCCGCGCCGATCGGGACGATGCGCTCGAACAGCAGCGTATGCCGCTCGTCGATGTCCCTGTCCCCGTGGAAGTGCCCGTAATACCAGTGCTTGAAATCCAGGCGCGCGTCCACCTCGTCCAAAAACCTCGTCAGGCACTCGTCCGGAAGGCCCGATATGGGCAGCGACGGATGGAGGGTGCGCGCCATCAGGCGCTTGGGGCACGTATGCGTGATCACGTAGCCGACCTTCCAGCCCACGGTATCCAAGTTGGCGCGGGCTTGGTCGAGGTCCTGCTCGATCGGGACCTCGTGCGGCCACCAGTCGACATACGGCGTGCGGTACGCCCGGTCGATGCTCGCGGCGCCGCCCAGCGTGAAGATGCGCGCGCCATCGATCTCGTAGACCTCGGAGCGCATGAGGCGCATGATGGGCGAGCCATCGGCCAACCGCTGGACCATGCCGCCGCCCCAGGGCTCCGTTGGACGCGCGGTCCAATGGTCGAAGCGCTCGTGGTTCCCGTCCACGAAGAGCACCCTATACGGCCTGGACTCCAACCAGGCGATCTCGGCGCCCTCCTCCTCCGAAAAGTCCCACGGATAGCCGAAGTCGCCCGCCACGATGAGGTAGTCGCCGGCGCGCCCCTCCTTCCAATCCTTGAGCCGCGATAGGCCGACGAATCCATGCAGGTCACCCGTAACGTAGATCATCTCGCATCATCCTCCGCCCAAGGCATCACTTCGAGGATCCCCCGCTTCACTTATAAAACCTGATGTCCCCATGGAAATAATCGCGCCAACGATCGCAATTGGAAGAGCCTAGGCATATTCCCTCGACGCCTCTCTCGCAAGCCGCAGGATGAGCTGTGCATTGTTGTGGACAAAGGAATCAAGGCGAGTCATGTCGGACTCATCGAAGCCCTCGATCGCCGTCCACTCAAATGCGGGAAGCGTGCACACGGCGGAATCAAAGACTAACTCGACAGGGCGCTCGATGGAAACCTGCACCTCGCCCGAGTCCAAGACATTTGAAAACGCCACCTGTGTGCCATCTTCAAGCTCAGCGTAGTTGTAGAACATCGCGCACCTCCGCCACAGTCTTTTGCCAGATTATACCCACGCACAACGAACCGCGCCCCTCATTCCAATCCTTGAGCCGCGATAGGCCGACGAATCCATGTAGGTCGCCCGCAACGTAGATCATCGCCGATCGCCCTCCGCCCAAGTCGCCACCTCGAGGAACCGCGGCTCCACCGGGCCCGCGAGCCACACGCCGTTGCGCGACAGATAGAAATCCCTGCCCTCGGCCGCCATCGCCGCCATCGCCGCCATTGCCGCCATGTTTGGCGAGGATAGCGAAACCGTCGCACGCCCCGCGCTTACAAATTTCTCGAACCTCTGTTCGATGGATTTCGTGTCGGGCGGCGCCGCGGGCGGGGTGCGCTATGCTACGGTATTCATCTACAGAGCTATAGGGACTCAAAAGAGGGGACACCGAGAGAGCGAGCATGGCAAAGAACACCGCAAACTATGGCAACGACAGCATCCGTCAGCTCAAGGACGAGGAGCGCGTACGTCTGCGCCCCGCCGTCATCTTCGGCTCGGACGGGCTCGACGGCTGCGCGCACGCCGCCTTCGAGATCCTGTCCAACGCCGTCGACGAGGCGCGCCAGGGCTACGGCAACCTGATCACCCTCACCGCCTTCCGCGATGGCTCCATCCAGGTCGAGGACAACGGCCGCGGCTGCCCGCTCGACTGGAACCCCTCCGAGAAGCGCTTCAACTGGGAGCTCGTCTTCTGCGAGCTCTACGCCGGCGGCAAATACAACAACAACGACGGCGGCGACTACGACTTCTCGCTCGGCACCAACGGCCTGGGTTCCTGCGCGACCCAGTACGCGTCCGAGTACATGGACGTCACGGTCTGGCGCGACGGCAACAAGTACTCCCTCCACTTCAAGAAGGGCAAGGTCGTGGGCGCCAAGAAGAAGGCGCTCGAAATCGAGCCCACCGATGAGCACCGCACCGGCACCACCATCAAATGGCGCCCGGACCTGGAGGTCTTCACCTCGATCAGCATCCCGCACGAGTGGTACCGCGAGACCATGCGCCGCCAGGCCGTGGTCAACGCCAACGTCACCTTCCGCCTACGCATCGAGGGCGACGACGGCGAGTTTGCCGAAGAGGACTTCTGCTACCCCAAGGGCATCGAGGACTACGTGCTCGAGAAGGTAGGCGCCGACTACCTCACCGAGCCCTTCTTCATCGAGGCCGATCGCCGCGGCCGCGACCGCGAGGACCTGCCCGACTACAACGTCAAGATCACGGCGTGCCTGTGCTTCTCCCGCACCTTCCAGATGCAGGAGTACTACCACAACTCGTCGTGGCTCGAAAACGGCGGCTCGCCCGAGAAGGCCGCCCGCAGCGCGCTGACCAGCGCGATCGACGCCTACATCAAGCAGCAGGGCAAGTACAACAAAAACGAGAGCTCCATTAAGTGGCAAGACGTCCAGGACTGCCTGGTGCTGGTGACCAACTGCTTCTCCACCCAGACGTCGTACGAGAACCAGACTAAGAAGGCCATCAACAACCGCTTCATCCAGCAGGCCATGACGGCATTCTTCAAGGAGCGCCTGGCGACCTACCTGATCGAGAACAAGGACGCCGCCAACAAGATCCTGGAGCAGGTGCTCATCAACAAGCGCTCGCGCGAGAACGCCGAGAAGACCCGCCAGAGCATCAAGACCAACCTGCAGCAGAAGACCGACATGGCCAACCGCGTGCAGAAGTTCATCGACTGCCGCTCCAAGGACAAGACGCGCCGCGAAGTCTACATCGTAGAGGGCGACTCGGCGGCGGGCGCCATCCGCACCTCGCGCGATGCCGAGTTCCAGGGCGTCATGCCCGTCCGCGGCAAGATCCTCAACTGCCTGAAGGAGGATTACCCGCGCATCTTCAAGTCCGACATCATCATGGACCTCATGCGCGTGCTGGGTTGCGGCGTGGAGATCAAGGACAAGCGCATCAAGAACCTGGGCGCCTTCGACCTGGACAACCTCAACTGGAGCAAGGTCATCATCTGTACGGACGCCGACGTCGATGGCTACCACATCCGCACGCTCATCTTAACGATGCTCTACCGCCTGGTGCCCACGCTCATTGACGAGGGCTACGTCTACATCGCCGAGTCGCCGCTCTACGAGATCAACTGCAAGGAGAAGACCTACTTCGCCTACACCGAGCTGGAGAAGAACGGCATCCTGGCCGAGATCGGCGACCAGAAGTGCTCCATCAACCGCTCCAAGGGTCTTGGTGAGAACGACCCGGACATGATGTGGCTCACCACCATGAACCCCGAGACGCGCCGCCTCATCAAGGTGGAGCCCGAGGACATGGCCAAGATGGAGACCATGTTCAACCTGCTACTAGGCAACGACGAGGCGGGACGCAAGCGCCATATCGCCGAGCACGGCAAGGAGTATCTCGACCAGCTGGACCTGCAGTAAGGTCAACCAACCACCATCGGGCGGACACGCCCGCATCACGGCACGACGGCCCCAAGAGAAGCACCAAGAGGAACAACGTGGCTAAGAAGAAAACCAACACGCAGAGCAAGAAGAAGCAGGTCAACACCGATAACGTCATCGGCCTGCACTCGGAGGTCACGGCGCAGCCCATCACGGAGACGCTCGAGACCAACTACATGCCGTATGCCATGAGCACCAACGTCTCGCGCGCGTTCCCCGAGATCGACGGCTTCAAGCCCTCGCACCGCAAGCTGCTCTACACCATGTACAAGATGGGCCTGCTGAAGGGCGACCGCCAGAAGAGCGCCAACATCGTAGGCCAGACCATGAAGCTCAACCCGCACGGCGACGCCGCCATCTACGAGACGATGGTCCGCCTCGCCACGGGCAACGAAGCGCTGCTGGCGCCGTTCGTGGAGTCGAAGGGCAACTTCGGCAAGTACTACTCGGGCGACCTGAGCTACGCCGCCTCGCGTTACACCGAGGCCAAGCTCTCCCCCATCTGCGCCGAAATCTTCAAGGACATCGACAAGGACCCGGTCGACTTCGTGGACAGCTACGACGGCGCCATGAAGGAGCCGCGCCTGCTGCCCACCACGTTCCCCAACATTCTGGTGTCGGCCAACAAGGGCATCGGCGTGGCTATGGCCTCCGACATCTGCGGCTTCAACCTCAACGAGGTCTGCACCGCCACCATGCACTTCCTGCAGGATCCAAACTGCGACCTGCTGGAATACATGCCCATGCCCGACTTCTCCACCGGCGGCGAGATCATCTACCGCCGCGAGGAGATGGAGCGAATCATCGAGACGGGCCTGGGCAGCTTCCAGATCCGCTCGCGCTGGCGCTGGATCCCCGAAGAGCGAATCATCGAGGTCTACGAGATCCCCTACACCACCAAGACCGACGTCATCATCGACCGCATCATCAAGCTCTCCAAAGAGGGCAAGGTGCGCGAGATCGCCGACATCCGCGACGAGACCGACCTCTCCGGCCTGCGCATCGCCATCGACCTGAAGCGCGGCGTGGACGCCGAGAAGCTCATGGCCAAGCTCTATCGCAGCACCACGCTGCAGGACTCGTTCTCCTGCAACTTCAACGTGCTGGTGGACGGCTATCCGCGCGTGATGGGCGTGCGCCAGATCCTGCATGAGTGGGTCGCGTGGCGCATCCAGTCCACGCGCCGCCGCGTGAACTTCGATCTGGGCAAGAAGTCCGAGCGCCTGCACCTGCTGCACGGCCTCGAGGCCATCCTGCTCGACATTGACAAGGCCATCGCCATCATCCGCGGCACCAAGCTCGAGGCCGAGGTCGTCCCCAACCTGATGCGCGGCTTCGATATCGACGAGACCCAGGCCGAGTTCGTAGCCGAGCTCAAGCTGCGCAACATCAACGAGGAGTACATCCTCAACCGCACCAAGGACATCGCGAAGCTCGAGGGCGAGATCGCCGAACTCGAGGAGATCCTCTCGAGCGAGGACAACATCAAGAAGGTCATTTCCGACGAGCTGGCGGCGGTCAACAAGAAGTACGTCATGCCGCGCCGCACGGGCCGCATCGAGCCTTCCGACGTCATCGAGGTGAGCCTGGAGCCCGAGGTCGAGGAGTATCCGGTCACCATCATGCTCTCCCGCGAGGGCTACCTCAAGAAGATGACGGACCGCGTGCTGCGCAAGGGCGCCGCGCTCAAATACAAGGACGGCGACGAGCCGTTCATCGAGTTCCCGTCCGCCAACACGCATGATCTGCTGGTGTTCACCAACATGAGCCAGGTGTACAAGTGCAAGGTCGCGGCGTTCGAGGACACCAAATCCGCGCAGCTTGGCTCGTACCTGCCCACCGACCTGGAGATGGAGCCCGACGAGACCGTGATCTGGGTCCTCGACCCCGAGGACTACAAGGCCGACGTGCTGTTCATCTTCGAGAACGGCCGCGCCGTGCGCGTCGCGCTGGCGGGCTACGTCACCAAGACCAACCGCAAGCGCCTCAAGAACGCCATCTACGGCGGGTCCAAGCTGCTGTACGCGCAGGTGCTCAAGGAGGACCGTGACATCGCGCTGGTCTCCAACGACTTCCGCCTGATGAACTTCAACACGTCGCTGCTCAAGACCAAGACGACCACCAGCACGCAGGGCGTCCAGGCATTCACGGCCAAGAAGGGCCGCATCGTCACATCCGTGAGCACGACCGAGGAGGTGCTGGGCGCGGGCGTCTCGACGGAGAAGTTCACCGCGCAGAGCCTGCCCTGCGCCGGCGCGCTCATGAAGGAAGACGACATGCCGAGCTTGTTCGACTAGGGGCTGCGCGGGCAAAACACATTCGATTCGGGCCGCCTCCACGTGCAATGGTCGTGCCGCGAATCTAAACAAGGAGGGTCCTGGGCGATGTACCCAGGACCCTCCTCTTTTTTCACCTTCAATTCCAATACGGCACCCAGTTCAAGCAGATTGGCGAAAATAAGGCCGTGTTAGGTCCATTATTGGAGAAAATCAGGCAGAAATCTACTCCCACTCGATGGTCGCCGGGGGCTTTGAGGTGATATCGTACGCCACACGGTTGACGCCGGGGACCTCGGCCACGATGCGGCCGGAGATGCGTGCGAGCACCTCGTAGGGCAGGCGCGCCCAGTCGGCGGTCATGGCGTCGCTGCTCTCCACGGCGCGCAGGATCACGGGGCGCGCGTAGGTGCGCTCGTCGCCCATCACGCCCACGGACATGATGTCGGGCAGCACGCAGAAGTACTGCCAGCAGGAATGCTCGCTATTGCGCTCGCCGGTCTTCTCGAAGAGGCGCGCGTTGTAGGCGTCCAGCTCCTCGCGCACGATGGCGTCGGCATCTTTAAGGATCTCGAGCTTCTCGGGGCTCACCGCGCCGATGATGCGGATCGCCAGGCCGGGACCCGGGAACGGCTGGCGGTACACGATGTGCTCGGGCAGGCCCAGCGCCAAGCCCAGCTCGCGCACCTCGTCCTTGAAGAAGTGGTCCAGCGGCTCGATGAGGTCGAAGTGCACGCCCTCGGGGAACGGGATGAGGTTGTGGTGGCTCTTGATGGTGGCCGTCTTGCCGCCCGTCTTGCGCGCGCCGCTCTCGATGATATCGGGGTAGATGGTGCCCTGGGCCAGATACTTGACGGGGCGCCCATCGCGCTCGAGCTCCTTGGCCACGGCGAAGAACTCGTTCCAGAACTGCGTGCCGATGATGCGGCGCTTCTCCTCGGGATCGGTCACGCCGTCCAGCAGCGCGGCATAGCGCTCCTCGGCATGCACGTGCACGAAGTCGACGTCGAACTGCTTGGTGAAGACCTCCTCCACCTGCTCGGTTTCGCCCTTACGGAGAAGCCCGTGGTTGATGAACACGCAGGTCATCTGACGCCCCACGGCACGGGCGCCCAGCGCTGCCACCACGGACGAATCCACGCCACCGGAAAGCGCCAGAATCACGCGGTCCTCGCCCACGGCCGCACGGAACTCGTCCGTCATGGTCTCCACCAGGTTGTCCATGGTCCACGTGGCCTCAAGCCCGCAGATGTCGAACAGGAAGTTCTTCAGCAGCTGCTGACCGTACTCGGTGTGCTTCACCTCGGGATGGAACTGCGTGGTGTAGATGCGGCGCTCGGCGTTCTCCATGGCGGCGACCGGGCACACGGAGGTGCTCGCCGTCACGGTGAAGCCCTGGGGCACGGTGGACACGGCGTCACGGTGGCTCATCCACACGGTCTGCTCGATCGGTGTGGCGTTGAACAGCGCGCTCTCACGGTCGCGCTCGATGGTGGCCGGGCCGTACTCGCCGATCTCGGAATGGCCCACCTCGCCGCCGAGCGTCACGGCGGTCACCTGATGGCCGTAGCAGAAGCCCAGGATGGGCAGGCCCAGGTCGTAGATAGCCGGGTCCACCGTGGGCGCGTCCTCGGCGTACACCGACGCGGGGCCGCCGGACAAGATGAGCGCGGCAGGCGCCATGGCGCGCACCTCGTCGGCGGAAATGTCGCACGGCACGATCTCGGAATACACGTGCAGGTCGCGCACGCGACGGGCGATAAGCTGCGCGTACTGCGCGCCAAAGTCAAAAACGAGGACCTTCGCCTCGCCATGCAATCCGTTCTGAGACATGGGTCTCCTCTCTACCGGATCGGGTTTCATAGCTCCTCGCCAACGTGCAATACGCAGGTCGCACGCTATGCAGGCGAAAATAACCGTCATATCATACACGTTTCGCATGGAACAGCAGTACATAGCTGCGCATATGCACACAGGCTACAAGTTGCCAGCTAGACGCCCCGCCCCAACCGCCGACCGCGGGCGCGCTCCACAACCCGCCCACGGCGTTGGCGTACAATAGCGCCCAGAAACCAGCGAGGAACGGACATGCGCACTATGAAGAACATCCTGCTCATCGCCACCGGCGGCACCATCGCCTCGGCAGAAGACGACAACGGCCTCTCCCCCGCCCTCACCGGCGAGGAGCTGGCCCAGAGCGTGCCGCAGATCGCCGGCCTGTGCGAGCTCGACATCGTGCAGCCCATGAACATCGACAGCACCAACATGCGCCCCTGCGACTGGCTCACCATCCGCAACGTCATCATGGACGCCTACGACGATCACGACGGCTTCGTGATCCTGCACGGCACCGACACCATGTCCTACACGGCGGCCGCGCTGTCCTACCTCATCCAGAACAGCCGCAAGCCCATCGTGCTCACCGGCTCCCAGCAGCCCATGGGCAACCCGTTCACCGACGCCAAGCTCAACCTCTACCAGAGCCTGCTCTACGCCATCGGCGACCGCTCGCACGACGTGTCGATCGTCTTCGGCGGCAAGGCCATCGCCGGCACACGCGCCCGCAAGCAGCGCACCATGAGCTTCAATGCGTTCATCAGCGTGAACTACCCGTCGCTCGCCTATATCCGTAACGACCGCATCATCCGCAGCGCCATCCTGCCCACCCCGGCAGAGATCGCCGCCGCCCGCCCGGCCATCCCGCCCATCGCGCCCACCACCTACGAGCGCATCGACGACCGGGTCTGCGTGCTCAAGCTCACCCCGGGCCTCACGCCGGCGTTCTTCGAGCTGCTCGCACCCAGCTACGATGCCGTTATCCTGGAGACCTTCGGCATGGGCGGCATCCCCGAGTACGGCGCGGACGCCACGCGCACCTACCAGCGCGCAATCTTCGATTGGGTCGATTCCGGGCGCACCATCGTGATGACCACGCAGGTGCCCGAAGAAGGCCTCGACCTTGGCGTGTACGAGGTCGGTCGTGCCTATGCGGAGCATCCCGGCATCCTGAAGGGCGACGACATGACCACCGAGGCGCTCGTGGCCAAGACCATGTGGGCGCTCGGCCAATCCCGCGACGCGCAGACGGTGCGCGAGCTGTTCTACCGCCCCGTCAACCACGACCGCATCGCCAACGCCTAGCAACCGGGCGAAACCGCCCCGTCTCGCCTGGCTGCGGCGCCCTTAGCGCAGCGCCTGGGCGCACGCCAGCGCACGGCGTAGCGCATCAGCGGAGCGCGGCCCCAGCGCCACCTCGGCGGCGCGGCATGCATCGGCGCCCGCCTCCTCCATAGCCAATGCCACGCCCGACATGGCCATGGCCTCGAGCGCCGCTGGATGCGCCGCGGCAAACACCACGCGATTACGCGAGATACCCTGCTCCTGGCACCACAGAGCGAAGGCCGCAGCCGCCCGGGCGGGCGCGTCCAGACCCTGCAGCGCCGCCACCTCGCCTTCCCCATCCTGCGCCGCGTAGCTCACGATGACAGGATGAAAGCCCGCCTCGTCGCACGCGCGCTCAGCCGCGCAACCGTCAACCGCCGTGAGCAGCGCCACCCGCACGCCCGGGCACTCGGCCAGCACGGCGGCTTCGTCTGAAGCGATTTCCAGGCGCGCACCGTCCTCGCCGCCGCGCCAATCAAGCCACGCCACCCGGTCCAGATCGAGGAACAGCACGGGATCGGGCTCCGACACGCCGCCCCGCACCATGCAAAACCCCTGATTGCTACACGAATCCATACAAACCACCCTCGCATCTCCCCCGCCCGCGCACCGCTCGGCACCCCACCACCGCAGCTGCCGGCCACGCCTCCCACTGCCGCCCACGCGCGCCGGCGTATGCAGTAACTTTGAACGTAAACTATAGTTTACATCCGCTGCAGCACGCCGCCGCACACTCAGCGTATGGAGACGAAGACAGGACATATCCTCGGCCAAAACGTGGCTGCCATCCGCACCCGGCAAAACCTGAGCAAGAGCCAGTTCTGCCTGATGGCGTCCATCAGCCGCCCGTATCTCGACCTGGTGGAATCGGGCTCGTCCAACATCACGCTCGAGAAGCTGGACAGCCTTGCCGAGAGCCTGGGCGTCGAGCCCTGGGAGCTCATCCACCCGTAACCGCGCGACGCCTCCCGCCGCGTCCCCATGCCAACGAAAGACGATATGAGTTGAACATTGGAGCCCCTCCCCTTGTAGCTCTATCGTGGGTCGGGCGA
>NZ_VOWY01000011.1:62292-147348 GCF_008014645.1 Collinsella sp. BA40 | reverse complement strand
GGTAGCTCCGCGGACGGCCGGGCCGGTTTTGCCTCTTGACAATGTTCAACTCATATTAAAGGGTGCGATGCGCAACGCGCGCATCGCACCCTTTTGGACTCATCTTTGATTCCAAAACAGCGCCCCTGTCGCCGGCAGCGCAGGGCAGCCGCAGCGGCTAGCCGCGTGCGGCCGCCCCGAGCTGGCCGCCGCCCGCACCCAGGCCGCGGCCGCTCGGGGCCGCGCCGGCGCTGCGCGGGGCCGCGGCGAATCCGGCACCGAGCTCGCCCGCGGCGCGCGGAGCGGGGATCTCGCCGACGCCATGGGTGAAGACGAAGGAGCCGTCCTCCACGTCGCACAGGACGGTGTCGCCCTCGTGCCACTCGCCCGCCAACAGCTCCTCGGACAGCGGGTCCTCGATCAGGCGCTGAATAGCGCGGCGCAGCGGACGGGCGCCGTTGCTAAGATCGGTGCCCTCGGCCACGATCTTGTCGATGGCGGCATCGGTGAGGACGATGTTCATGCCGTTGGCGATGAGCCGTTGGCGCAGGTCGTCCACGAGCAGCCCGGCGATCTTGGTAAGCGGCGCGCCCACCAGCTTCTTGAACACCACGATATCGTCGATGCGGTTCAGGAACTCGGGGCGGAACAGGCGCTTGAGCTCGCCCATCGCGCGCGTGCGGATCTCGTCGGCGGTGAGGCCCGACTCGCCCGTGGTACCGAAGCCCACCGATGCGTCCTGAGCGATCTCGCGAGCGCCCACGTTGGAAGTCATGATCACCACGGTGTTGCGGAAGTCGACGGTCTTGCCCTGGCCATCGGTCAGACGGCCCTCGTCGAGCACCTGCAGCAGGATATTGAAGATGTCGGGGTGCGCCTTCTCGATCTCATCGAACAGCACCACCGAATACGGATGCCGGCGCACGGCCTTGGTGAGCTGGCCGCCCTCGTCGTGCCCCACGTATCCCGGAGGCGAGCCGATGAGCTTGGAAACCTCGTACTCGCTGGCGAACTCGGACATGTCGAAGCTGATCAACGCATCCTTGCTGCCGAACAGATACTCGGCGAGTGTCTTGGCGAGCTCGGTCTTGCCGGTGCCGGTGGGACCCAGGAAGATGAACGAGCCGCCCGGACGACGCGGGTCCTTGAGGGGGGAGCGGCTGCGGCGAATCGCCTTGGCCACGGCGGCCACGGCATCGTCCTGGCCGATGATGCGCGTCTTGAGCGCCTCCTCGCACGCCAGCAGCCTGCGGCTTTCGTCCTCGGTAAGCGAGGAGACGGGCACACCCGAAGCCGCCGAGACGATATCGGCGATCTGCGGCACGTCGATGACGAGCGGACGGGCATCGAGCTCGGCGGTCCAGGCGTCGCGGGCCTGCGCCAGCGCGGTCTCGGCCTGTGCCTCGTCCTGCTTGAGCTCGGCGGCACGGTTCATGTCGTCGCTGGCCGTGGCCTCTGCCACGGCATCCTGCAGCTCGGACAACCGCGCCTCGGCGTCGCGCACCGCCTGCGGCGCGCGATTGGCCGCGATACGGGCGCGAGCGCCCGCCTCGTCCATGAGGTCGATGGCCTTATCGGGCAGGAAGCGATCCTGGATATAGCGGCTCGAAAGACGCGCGGCGGCTTCGATGGCGGCCGGCGTGTACGTCACGTGATGGTGCTCGGCATAGCGCGGGCACAGCGCCTCGAGGATCTTCACGGTGTCCTCGACGCTGGGCTCCTCGACGTCGATCGCCTGGAAGCGGCGCTCGAACGCAGGGTCCTTCTGCAAGTGCTTGCGGAACTCCTCGGCCGTGGTGGCACCGATGATCTGGAACGCGCCACGCGCCAGCACCGGCTTGAGCATCGAGCTCGCGTCGATCGAGCCCTCGGCGGAACCGGCGCCGATGAGCGTGTGCATCTCGTCGATGAACAGGATGATGTCATCGGCCTCGGTGGCCTCGCGTATCACGTTCTTCAGGCGCTCCTCGAACTCGCCGCGGTACTTCGCCCCCGCGACCAGGCCGGGAAGATCCAGCGTCCACACATGCTGCCCCATCAGGTTCTCGGGCACGTTGCCGGCGGCGATCTCCTGCGCGAGCCCCTCCACGATGGCGGTCTTGCCAACGCCGGGGTCGCCGAGGATGAGCGGGTTATTCTTGGTGCGGCGAGACAGGATCTCCATCATGCGGGAAATCTCCTTCTCGCGGCCGATGACCGGATCGAGCTTGCCGGCCCGCGCCTCTTCGGTCAGGTCGGCGCCGAACTGCTTGAGGGTGCTCTCGGACTGGCCCTGCCCCTGGCCGGCCTCGCCCGAGAAGAACGGCAGGCCGCTTCCGGGCCTGCCCGAGGCCGAGCCGGCGAGCGGGCGGTTCTTGCCCGGATCCTTCGCCGTGAGCTTCTCGACGGCGCCGCGTACGCTCGCCGCGGAGACGCCCAGGCGCTGCAGGACCTCCATGGCCTTGCAATCGGCTTGAGCGACGATGGCGAGCAGCAGGTGTTCGGTCGAAACGTAGGTCTGGTTGTTCTCGCGCGCCAGGCGGAAGCTCTTCTCCATCACCGCGATGACGGCCGGGGTGAACGCCAGGCGCGCGGCCTCGGCGTTCTCACCCTCCGATGCGGGCTGCCCCTCGGACTTTGCAGCCGGATCCGTCGCCTCGGCGGGAACGGTGGTGGCCATCTCCTTCATGGTGGCGAGGATATCGTCGTACGCGATCTCGAGGTCGCGCAAGGCCTCCGCGGCGATGCCCTCCTCCTCTTTGGCGAGGGCGAGCAGCAGGTGCTCGGTGCCGACCTTCGATGACGAAAGGGCGAGCGCCTCCTCCTTGGCAAGCGACATGACGCGGCGCGCGCGATCGGTGAATCTATCAAGCATGCAGGTACCTCTAACGTGCGAGCTCTAGTGGCTAGTGTTCTTCTTTACCCCGTTAAGGTTTTTATGATACCCGATGGCGGCAAAACGTTGGAACTCAATGAACGCATCCGATACGCGGGCACCCCGCGGCCCGAAAGCCACGGGGTGCCCGACAGGCGACACGGCGGCACCGTGGCGACCCTGTTCGATATCGAGTGGGAATTAGGAAGCCAGACGCTTCAGCACGGCCACGAGCAGCTGGTAGAAACGCTCGGAGGAAGCCAGCTCCATGGACTCGTCCGGCGTATGGACGTCCTTGAGCGTGGGGCCCACGGCGATAGCGTCCAGGCCGTCGAGGGCCTCGGCGAACAGGCCGCACTCGAGACCGGCATGGATGGACTCGATGCGCAGCTCGCTATCGAACAGCTCGCGATACGTATCCACGAAGACGTCGCGCACGGGAGAGTGCTCGGCATAGCTCCAGCCGGGGTACTCGAACTCGAACTTGGCATCGAAGCCCAGCACGTCGGCGAGCGTCTGCAGGCGGTCCTTGAACTCCTCCTGCAGCGAGGTGATGGAGGAACGGGGCGACAGCAGGATCTTGACCTCGTCGGCGGACGTGGCGACCACGCCGATGTTGGAGGATACGTCCACGGCGCCGTCGGCTGCGAGGTTGCGGCGCATCACGCCGTTGGGGGCCAGGCGGATGGCGCGAACGAAGGCCAGGGCGGTGTCCTGGTCGATGGCCTCGACCTCGGCGTCGTCCGCAACGGCGACGTCGCAGGTGAAGCCGGGGTCATAGGTCTCGAGCTCGACGGCCACCTTCGCAGCGATGTCGCGGGCCAGCTCGGCGCCGGCCTCGGCGGCGGCGTGGTCGGCGTAGACCAGCTCGGCCTTGCACTCGCGGTTGATGGCGTTGTCCTTGGTACCGCCGTTGAAGCTCACGAGGGCGGGCTCGCCGGCGAGCATGAGGCGCTCGACGATGCGGGCCATGATGAGGTTGCCGTTGCCGCGCTCGAGGTGGATGTCGGCGCCGGAGTGGCCGCCCAACAGGCCCGAGATCTCGAGCGTGAGCAGACTGCCCGACTTGTGCTCGCGCGTGGCGGGGCGCGTGTAGGTGACGACGACGCCGCCGGCGCAGCTCACGGTAGCCACGCCCTCCTCCTCGGAATCGAGGTTGATCATGATGCGCGCGTCGATCTGCGACTTATCGAGCGTCTCGGCGCCCACCAGGCCGGACTCCTCGTCCGTGGTGAAGACGCACTCGAGGGCCGGGTGGGCCAGGGTATCGTCGTCGAGCACGGTGAGCATGAGGGCCACGGCGATGCCGTTGTCGGCGCCCAGGGTGGTACCGTTGGCCGTGAGGACGCCGTCCTTCACGACCAGGTCGATACCGTCCTTGGTGAAGTCGTGCTCGACCGTTCCCAGCTTGTCGCAGACCATGTCGATATGACCCTGCAGCATCACGGCAGGGGCGGCCTCGGCACCAGCCGAAGCCGCCTTCTTGATGATCACGTTGTACACGTCATCCTGGTAGAACCACAGGCCGTGCTCCTTGGCAAACGCCACCAGGTAATCGCTGATGCCCTTCTCGTTGCCCGACTCGCGCGGGATCGCGCTGATCTCCTCGAAATAGTGGAACAGCTTGGCGGGCTCGTACCCGGTGATCTTGTACTCCATGGTGCCTCCTTGGCGCTTCCGGACGAATACTTGCATACCCTTCTATTTTCCCAGAGTTTGCGCAAACTAACCCGTACGAATATGCAAGCTGCATTCAGAAGGCAGGGAGCGGCTACCACATATGCCGAGGCTCCGTAGCGCTATACGATCTAGACGTCTACACGCCCTGCTTCTTCAGCAGGTCCGCCGCGGTGTCGCGACAATCCTTGGCGTTGATCGTCTGCGCGTCGTCGGCCTTCGACGCCTTGGTGAGCGCATCGATACGCACCTGTTCGATCGCCTGCTTTTGACCGGCCGCCCCGGGCTTCGACGCGATCGATGTCAGCAGGTCGTGCAAGGGCAACGGATGGTACGCGAGCTCGGCTGCGATGTGCTTCGCCAGCGCCAGCCATTCATCCGCCGATGCGTTCATGCGCTCGAGCAGGTCGGCCTTCGCCCTGATGGCATCGTAGTTGGACGGCTGGGCCGCCAGGGCGGCGTCGACGGCCTCGCGCTTCGCCGCATCCTCCTGATAGCTTTCGGCCACAAGGCGCGCGAGATAGCTGCGCTGGTACGCCTCCGTTTCGTTCAGGGCGCTTTGCGCGTAGAGCGTATAGGGCGCGGCGAACTCGGAGCCGGCATCCCTTCCCCATCCGCACAGCCAGTGCGCCACGCTGGGGCTCTTGCTCTTCGACCACCCCGTGACCGCGTTTTGGATGCGATAGGTAGCCACCTTCTTGCCGGTCGCCTTGTCCTGGCGCAGCTCGTAGGTCGCCGTCGCCGCGTGGCCGGGCTGCCCCATCACGTACGAGGGAACGCCCACCATGCCGTTGAGGTTCGCAAAGGTCTTCGCCAGGGCGCCGCACACGCCGCCCTTCTCGAACACCATCCACAGGCGATGGTACGCGGTCTTGGCCGTCGTCGCCCCCGGTGCGGTCGAAACATCCCCGCATCCGATGTGGAAGGGGTCCCCCGGCTTGGCGTTGGGGAAGTTGGCATCATCATATACCAGGCCATACTTCTGCTTCCAACCGCCCTCCCACCTCTTCGGCTCCTTACCGGGTCCGTCCGAGGGCTTGACCTCGGTCACCGGACCGCTGAAGAGCGCGTCGTCGTAGAAGCGCGGATCGCTATATCCGCCGTCTTTCGTGAAGCCGTTATCCACGCCGCCGTACCAGATATAGGAATACGCATCCAGGCGCTTGCCCTCCTTGTCGGCATCCGGATGACGACTCAGCGAGTAGTTCGCCAGCCACGGCAGCTCGGCATCGGTGATCTGGTTTTCGAAGACATAGCGCATGTTCTCCACGGACAGCGCATCGAACAGCTCCTTCTGGAACCGATACCTCGGGTCGGACCGGAAGGTCTTGATGGTCTCGTAGCGCACCAACGGCTTCGACACGAAGCCGGGATCTCCCGTCCAAAGGCGCACCCGATCGGAGACGTCCATCGACGCCGAGATCATCATGCGCAGGTAGACATCGCCGTCGGCGGCCTTCAGGTCGTCGCCGTGCACCTCGCGGATTCGCCGCAGCGTATCAAGGGATTTTAGATAGTCATCGGCCGTCGGACCCGTCTTGGGGTTGGCCCACACGGCACCGCCCGTGATGTAGTGGCGCAAGGCGGCGTGGTCGTTGAGCAGCCATGAGACGAACTCGTTATGCGAGCGCGACGTAGCCGCATACTCCCAGAGCTTCGTGCCGCCGGCCCGCGCCACCAGTTCGCGCTGCAAGACGAGCAGCTCGGTTGCAGCCGGAAGCGTGCCGTCGGCCGCTGCGGCCGCCAGGTCTTTCGCGCTACCCGCCTGGCGGATCTGCTCGTCATAGGGAGCAAGGGCGGCCATCAGGTCGTCGGGACGCGCCCCGGCCTGCTGCGCGGCGGCGGATTCAGCCGCCTGCGCGAACGCCATGGCGGGCTGAAGCGCTACCGGCGCTGCGAGCGATGCGGCCAGCACGGCTGCGACCGCGAGCGCCGAGCCGTGCGCGCAACGCGCGACGCACGGGAAGCTCGAGACGGACGATGTGTGAAAGGGGTCGAAACCCGCACCATGATGATTGGTTGTCATGGGTGTTCCTTCGAACGTATATCGGCAGTCAGACACAACGCGCATTATGTGCGCACGAGTATACGTATCCCTAGTGTTGTTGTAGGTTGACTTTCCACACATCGCCTTTGTTCGTAAGGTACTGCGCCTTTTACACGGTGAAGGGTAGCTGGGGCGCCGCGAACGGCAGGGGGCTCCGCGCGCTGATCGCCCCGTCTCGCTCCGCGGGATTCATGCGTATGTCCCGGAACCGCTCCGGAGTCGTTAAGCGGTCCCGGGGCATACGCGCAAAGAACCAGGGACTATCACGGCGCATGAAAAAACCGGGGCACCCGGAACCACATGTTCCCAGGTGCCCCGGATACGGGCGAAAGAGAGATGCCGCCAGATGCCAGACGGTTGAACCCGAACGCAGGGTATCCCCCGCCCAGGGCGTTCCAGGCGGCAACGAATGCCGCGAGCGAACGGACCGCGCGCCAAACGCGCTGTGCGCAAGGGGCGATCGACGGGCGCGGGAACCCGAAGAGGCCTAGTACAGCTTGGCACCGGCCGGGATGGAATCGTCCACGATCAGCACGTTCAGGCGCTCGGGCGTCTCGTCGCCCTCGGCCTCGGCGTGCACGGCGGAGATGATCATGCCGCAGCTGGGGATGCCCATCATCTTGCGCGGAGGCAGATTGGTGATGGCGATGAGGGTCTTGCCGATAAGATCCTCGGGCTCGTAATAATCGTGGATGCCGGAGAGGATCACGCGATCGGTGCCCGAACCGTCATCCAGCGTGAAGCTCAGCAGCTTCTTGGACTTGGGAACGGCGACGCAGTCCTTGACCTTCACGGCGCGGAAGTCGCTCTTGGCGAAGGTCTCGAAATCGACGAAGTCCTCGAACAACGGCTCGATGACAACCTTGGAGTAATCGTTCGTGGGCTTCGCGGGCACGAGGAACGGGCTCGCGGACACACCGGCCTCGGCCATCTGGGCGGCCTTGGCGGCAGCGGCGCCGGACTTGGAGCCCTTCTCGGGCTTCATGTGCGGGAACAGCAGGACGTCGCGGATGGACGTGGAGTTAGTGAGCAGCATGACGACGCGGTCGATGCCGATGCCGATGCCGCCCGCGGGAGGCATGCCGTACTCGAGCGCGCGCACGTAATCCTCGTCGTACTCCATGGCCTCGTCATCGCCGGAAGCCTTCTCCTCCATCTGGGCGGCGAAGCGCTCGGCCTGATCGACGGGGTCGTTCAACTCGGAGAACGCGTTCGCGTACTCGTGCGCCGCGATGAACAGCTCGAAGCGGTGCGTGAGGCGCGGGTCGTCCTCGTGGCGCTTCGCAAGCGGAGAGACCTCGACCGGGTAGTCGACGACGAAGGTTGGGTTGATGAGGATGGCCTCGCCCAGCTCGTCGAAGAGCTCGGCGACCAGCTTGCCGGCGGTCCACTCGTCCTTATACTCGATATCGTGCTCGGCGCAGGCGGCGCGCAGTTCCTCGATGGGCGTGTCGAGCGTGATCTCGCGACCCAGGACCTCGGAGACGACGTCGGTCATGGGGCGGCTCGGCCAGGGCGAGAACAGGTCGATGGCCTGGCCCTGGTAGTCGATGACGCCCTCCAGACCGATGGCGCGCGCGGCAGCCTTGATGACGCCCTCGGCGAGCTCCTTCATGCCGTCGAGGTCGGAGTAGGCGCGATAGGCTTCCATGGTGGTGAACTCGGGGTTATGGGTGAGGTCCATGCCCTCGTTACGGAAGATGCGGCCGATCTCGAACACCTTCTCGTAGCCGCCCACCAGCAGGCGCTTAAGGTGCAGCTCGGTGGCGATACGCAGGTAGTTCTCCTGGTTGAGCGCGTTGAAGTGCGTGATGAAGGGCTTGGCCGTCGCGCCGCCCTGGATGGACTGCAGGATGGGCGTCTCGACCTCCATGTAGCCGTCGTCCTCCATGAAGCGGCGGAAGGTCGAGATGATCAGGGAGCGCTTGCGGAAGGTCTCGCGGACATCCTCGTTCACGATGAGGTCTACGTAGCGCTGGCGGTAACGGGTCTCCTTGTCGGACAGACCGTGGAACTTCTCGGGCAGCGGGCGCACGGCCTTGGAAAGCAGGCGCGCGGTGCGGGGCGCCACGGAGAGCTCGCCGCGCTTGGTGCGCACGACGACGCCGGTCGCCTGGACGATGTCACCGAGGTCGAGCGACTTCAGAACCTCCCAGGAGGCTTCCTCCACGTCGTTGACGCGGCAGAACAGCTGGATGTCGGCGGAGGGATCGCGCAGGACGAGGAACATGATCTTACCCTGGCCGCGCTTGGCCACGATACGGCCGCCCACGGTCACGGTCTCGGAGCCCTCTTCCTCGTTGGCGAGGCCGGCGTAGCGCTCAAGCAGGTCGGCAGCGTGGTCGGTCACGTCCGAATGCTCGGGATACGGATTCTTGCCGGCAGCGTACAGCGAGGCGCGGTCGGCAAGACGACGGGCGCGCTCGTCGTTCAGGATGTTGGCGGCCTCGGTCTCGGCCGCCGCGGTCGTGGTGTTCTCGGCCATGGTTTCCCCTCTTCATACACGCGGCGCGCGACCGGTTTCCATGCGCGCCGCAAGACGTAAACGAAAACCGCCCCCCAAGACCGTTGCCGGCCTTGAGGAGCGGATAAGCGCTAGGATTCTAGAGCGAACCCTAGCGCGAGATCTTGGTGATGGTGTAGACGCGACGCTTGCCCGACGGGGTGATCATCTCGACGGTCTCGCCCTCGGCGTGGCCGATGATGGCGCGGCCCACGGGGGACTCGTTGGAGATCTTGTGCTCGAGGGAGTTGGTCTCAGTGGTGCCGACGAGGGTGACCTCGGTTGCGACGCCGTCGCCGTCGACCAGCGAGACGGTGCAGCCGATGGAAACGGTCAGGCCGTACTCGCCGCTCTCGGCGTCCTTCGCGTTGGCGAGGATGGCCTGGATCTCGGCGATGCGGGCGGCGTTCTTAGCCTGCTCCTCCTTGGCGGCATCGTACTCGGCGTTCTCGGAAAGGTCGCCGAACGCGCGGGCCTCCTTGATATGCTCGACGATCTCGCGGCTCTTTTCGCCCTCGCGCCACTCGAGCTCCTCCATGAGCTTCTTGCGGCCCTCTGCGGTCAGTACGATCTGGCTAGCGTCCATTTAGGAAACTCCTTGCTCCGTCTATGCTCCCTGTTTTCAAACAGCAAAAGCGACCGGCACCCCTCGCGGGAAAGCCGGTCGCTGCTCTCCCTTGTTGAGAGAGGCTACTCAGCGTGCTGAGCTGCGTCCTCTTTCTTGGCCTTGGCCTCGGCGAGCTTGGCCTCGAGCTCGCGAATCTCGGCGTCGTCGGCATCCTCGTCGACCACGGTCTCGGACTCGACCTGCTCGGTCTTGTCGTCGCCCTCCATACCCTCGCGAATATTCTTCACGGTGGAGCCGAAGGCCTTGCCGAGCTTCGGAAGGTTCTTGGGTCCGAAGATAAGCAGGACCACAACCAGGATGACTACGAGCTCCATAGGACCAAGTCGCATGTTACTTCCTCCAACTAGTAAAGTCGATGCGATCCGCATCGACGTATCACCGCGAATGCGCGATCCGGCCCTTGTAGGCCGTGCCTTGTACAGCTCGGTTGAGTATACCGCGCACCCTGCAATCATGACAACACCGCCATAGCAAGCACGCGAGGACACCACGAACGTTAACGCTCGGTAAAGACTTTAAGGTACCTGCTCAACAGGAACAGCAAAGACGTTCGCTATTCCACAGGCCTCCGGCCCTGATCGGCATCCGCTCGATGTGCAGATTGTGGAGACGAGCCCCTGGTCCGCACGCCGCATGAAAAAAGCCAGGGTGAAAACCCTGGCTTCTTCAATGCAATGGTCGGGTTGACTGGATTTGAACCAGCGACCCCTGCGTCCCGAACGCAGTGCTCTACCAAACTGAGCCACAACCCGTTAGCTCGATTATAGTAACAGACAAATTTGGAAAAAGCTAGCCGACTGCAATAAATGGTCCAGATTTTTCCATCTTTGCCGCCTGGGCCCACCAGTGATGGTCGTTGAGCGCCGCGAGCGCGATGCGCTCGGCCGCCATCTGCGTGTTGCATACGGCGAAAACGCACGACCCCGAACCGGCCACCTCGGCGACGCGCACGTCGGGCTGCTGGCGAATCCATGCAAGGACATCGGAGATCTCGGGCGAAAGCGCGCACGCGGCGGGGGCGAGATTGTTCGCCACCTGTGCGAAGATGTCCGTTTCACGATGATCGCGCATCGCCTCGAGCATCGGCTCGAGGGGAGCGGGCTCGAGGGGCGCCTCATCGAACACGCGGTAGGCGTCAGCCGCGCTCACGCCACCTGTCTTGGGCTTGACCAGCGCCACGGCCGTACCCGTCAGCGGCCGGTACAGCTCCTCCATGACATCGCCGCGGCCCGACAGGTACGCCGGCGGCCCATAGAGGAAGAACGCCACGTCGGCCCCGATGGAACGCGCCACCGCGTCGATGCGGGGATCGGTGGGGTCGATGCCCCAGTAATGGCAGATACCCATGATGGTGGCCGCGGCGTCGGTCGAGGGACCGCCCAGGCCGGCGCGCACCGGGATGTGCTTATCGATGAGGATCGTGAACGCGGGATCGCGGTCGAAGGCCTCGCCCATCGCCACCGCCGCCTTATACGCGCTGTTCTCCTCCATGGGGAAGTCCGCCTCGGGCACCATGCGAACGACGAGCTCGTCCGACGGAGCGATGGCGAGCGTATCCGACAAATCGATGGTGCTCATGACGGTATCCACGCGGTGGTAGCCATCCTCCCCCTTGCCGGGATGCACGCCCAGATACAGGTTGACCTTCGCGGGGGCCGTCACCAAAATGAACTGAGCCGGCATTAATGCTCCTCGAGCTGATTGCCGAGCGGCACGAAGATATGCTCGCCCGACTCGGGGTCGAACAGCTCGACCGTGCCCGTCAGCACATCGACGTACTGATAGGACTGGCGCGACTTGCGACCACGGCGCTCGTCGACCTCGACGATGAACACCGCGGGATGAACGGTCTTGATCGTGCCCATGCGCTCGACGACGCGGGTGCGCCCCATGTTCGCGCGAACGCGCACGCGCTCGCCTACCATGGTCTTCAGCTTATCCTGGATATCGTCCACGTGGTTAACTTCAAGCTCTTCCATCTACCGGCCTCCATAAGGGCAAAATACGCCCAAAATAGCTATAAACGCACATAGTATAGCAGCCGTGCCTATAAAATGCACATCGACGCAGGATGGCGCGGCTCTACACCGCGGATCCCGCGCCGATGACCAGGCGTATATTTGATTTGGAAAGCGGCGCGCAGGCAGCGCGCCCTACAGCTCGTCGGTATCCAAAACGATGGTGAAGGGCCCGTCGTTCACCAGGGCAACCTGCATATCCGCGCCGAAACGACCGGTCGCCACATGCGGCACGTCCTCCCTCACGAGGGAGACGAAATACTCGTACAGCGCATTGGCCATATCGGGAGCTCCCGCAGCCGTGAACGAGGGCCTGCGACCGCGCCTGCAATCGGCATACAGCGTGAACTGCGAGACCACCAAAACCTCTCCATCAACGTCGGCGAGCGCAAGGTTGGTCTTCCCGTTCGCATCGTCGTTGATGCGCAGGCCGCGCAGCTTGCCCCATAGCTTATCCGCTTCCAGCTCGGTATCGGCCTGGCCTACGCCCAGCAACACCAGGTAGCCGCGGCCGATCTTGCCCGCCACCTCGCCGTCGATGGTCACGCTCGCGCTGTTCACGCGCTGGACGACCGCCCTCATGCGCCGCGCTCCACGAGCTGCGCCGCCAGGTCCTGCAGTGCATAGAAGCGATGGCTGATGGCGTTCTTCTCATCGGGGGTCAGCTCGGCCATCGTCTTGCCGGGCGTATCTGCAGGCAGGAACAGAGGATCGTAGCCAAAGCCATGGTCGCCGCGCCCCTCGTGCCCGATCGCCCCCTCGCAGGCGCCCGTTCCGGACAAAACCGCACCCGAGGGCTCCACCAGGGCGACCACGCTCATGAAGCGCGCGGTACGGTCGGCGTCCGCCACCCCGTCCATCTTTACCAGCAATTTCTCGTTATTGGCGGCATCGTTACCGTGCTCGCCCGCATAACGAGCAGAGTACACGCCGGGCTCGCCGTCCAGCGCATCCACCACCAAACCGGAATCGTCGGCGATCGCGGTGAAACCCGTCTGGGCAACCGCGGCCTCGGCCTTGATAAGCGCGTTCTCCAAAAACATCGTCCCCGTTTCCTCGGGATCATCGAACGAACCCAGCTGGCCCAGCGCCACGAAGCGCGTGCCGGGTAGCACCTTCGACAGGATCGCCTCGATCTCGGTGAGCTTGTGCATGTTGCCCGTCGCGACCACGATGGTGTTCGCGGGATCGAGCGTCGTGCTATCGATATGCTCCAACGCCATGGGAGCCCCTTTCATTCATGCGGCGCCATACGCCGCGCGTCCCGATATGCCAGCTGCCGGCTAGTCGCGAAAACCCGTCACCTCGTTTTGCAGCGCCACCAGCTTCGCGATGCCCGCGTCGCCCAGGTCGAGCAGGCGATTCAGGCGCTGGCGATCGAACGGCGTCCGCTCGCCCGTACCCTGCAGCTCCACGATCTCGCCGGAATCGGTCGCCACCAGGTTCATATCGATCTCGGCGTTCGAATCCTCCGAATAATCGAGGTCGAGCAGCTCGCAGCCATCGACCACGCCCATCGACACCGCAGCCACCTGGCCGGTAATGGGCAGCCGAGCGATCTTGCCCGCCTCGACCCACGCCATGAGCGCATCGTGCATCGCCACCCAGGCACCGGTGATCGACGCGGTGCGCGTGCCGCCATCGGCCTGGATCACGTCGCAGTCCACCGTCACCGTGTACTCGCCCAGCGCCCGCAGGTTCACCACGGTGCGCAGGCTGCGGCCGATCAGGCGCTCGATTTCCATCGAGCGGCCCTTGCGCTTGCCCACCTCGCGATTCGTGCGGCGATTGGTCGACGCGGGGAGCATCGCGTACTCGGCGGTCACCCAGCCGCAGCGGCTCGCGCGGCGCCATGCGGGCAAGCCGTCCTCGATAGTTGCGGCGCACAGCACCTTCGTATCGCCGAACTCCACCACGCACGAGCCGAGCGCGTGCTTCAAGACATCGCGCTCGAGGCGCACGGCGCGCATCTGGTCGGCGGCACGGCCGCTTGCGCGAACAATCTCCATATGATCCATTCACGTATTCCTTTTCACGTAGAAGCGATGCGGGCGACCCGCGCCCGCATCGAAACCCTATAGTTGTCAGCGCGCCCGGATGGTCAGGCTGTCCAGCTCGTCGAGCGAGATATGCTCGATGCTCTTGAGCGGCTGGCCGAAGATGAAGCTGCCCGCCGCCGCGAACTCCGCCAGGTTGTCCGAAGTCGTAGCAAAACGATGTTCGGGCACGGCGCCGTCCATGGCAAGCTGACCGCGCCGGCGAAGGATTTCGGTGAGCTCGAGCGTGGTCTCCTCCGCCGACGACACCACGCGCACCCGATCCCCCAGAGCGGCGCGAATCGGCCCCGCCAGCAGCGGGAAATGCGTGCAACCCAGCACGACGGTGTCGATCTCCTCGCGAGAAAGCGGCTCGACGACGCGCGCGACCTCGGCCCGAATCTCCGGCGTATCGAAGACGTCGGCGTGTTCGAGCCAGGTCTCGTGCACGTGCGCGCCCGTAGCAAGCTCGCGCTCCACGATCTCGACGAAACTCGACGCCGGGCAACCAAATACCTGAACGCCGGCATCAAGAGCGTGGATCGCCTTGGCATACGCACCCGACCCCACCGTGAGCTCGGTTGCAAGCACACCTACGCGGCGCGACCGCGTGCTGTGGATGGCGGCGCGGGCACCCGGCGCGATCACCCCGATCACGGGCACATCCAGCATGGTCTGCACCGTCGAGAGCGCGGAGGCCGTCGCGGTGTTGCATGCGATCACCATGATCTTGACCGCGTGGGCTTCCAGCCAGCGTCCTGCCTGCGCCGTGAAGGAGCGCACCTCGTCCATCGTCCTGATGCCGTACGGGCAACGCTTCGTGTCGCCAACGTAATAGATCGATTCGTTTGGCAGCGCGCGGGCGATCGCCCGCGCAACCGTAAGTCCGCCCAAACCGGAATCGAACACGCCGATCGGCATGGCGTTGAGCGTGATATCCGGCACTTCCATGCTGTCCATCGAGTTCACCTTATGCGCGCGCAGCCAGCAGGGTGCGCATGGAGCTGATCCAGCCGTCCAGGATACGGCCGCGCGTCACGTACGCATGCTCATGCGTCTCGAGGAACTCGGCGGCTCGCGGATCCTTCAAACCGTTCTCCACCAGGAAGAACAGCGACGTCGCGTCCGCCATCAGGAAGTCCGACGACGCATCGCCGATCGAGAGGGTCTCTGCCGGGTCGATACCGCGCAGCTCGCAGAAGCGCGCCACGGCGCGGCCCTTGTCGAGGCCCGCGGGCATCAGGTTGAAGGCGCGGCCGCGCACGCCCTCGGGAAGCTCGAGCGTCGTAGGAGCCGAGATGTAGTTGAGGTAGCCGTTGTCGCCCCAGCACAGCTGCGCGCCGGCGGCGTCGATGATGGCGCGCACTTCCTCGTCGGGAACCTCGCCGCGCATACCCACCGTGACCTCGCGATGCTTGTAACCCGTCGACATGTCGTTATGGAACTCCAACATGCCGGGCCAGCGGCCCATGAACTCGTCGAGGACGCCCGTCTGCTCGATGACCTCGTGGGGCGTCAAGCCCGACTCCGGGTCGTAGGGCATATCGGCGGTGAAGTACTCCCACTCGTTCTTCTTGTGGTCGAGCATGAGCAGGCCGCCCATCTCGCCGATGTAGGAGTTAAGGCCCAGGAGGCGAACATCCTCGTGCAGCATGGACCTGTTGCGGCCCGAGCACGGAATCACCTCGACGCCGGCGCGCTTGAGCTCTACCAGGGTGGAAACGAAGTCGAGGCTATGGTTGCCCTCGTTGTCGAGCAAGACGCACGAGCCCGGCCCCAGCATGGTGCCATCAAGATCCGTGAACACGAAGCGCACACGGCTCAAACGCTCGGCCAGCTCCCCTTCGACGCGCTCGGGCAAAACGGTGTTCGGCATAATCGTCCTTCCAACCTCGTGCGCGCAGGGCGCGCCAACGTCAATGCTGTGGACTATCATACCCGCCCGCATGCGGCTCGGCGCGTACACATCGTTTTCACCCAGCCGAAACGCATAAAGCACGGGGCCAAACGCATCGCCCGGCCCCTTCGCTTACCTATTTGACCTCTTGCTCGAACACGCGCGCGAGCAACGAGGCGTCGCCCTCGTATGCATCGCGGCCATGGGCGCGAATCATATGGTGCTCATGGCCCTTGCCCGCCATCACGATCACCGCGGGGCCGGTACAGCCGCGCACCGCCAGGCGCGCCGCGCGCTCGCGATCGGGCTCGATGACGATATCGGTCGCACCCGCTTCGCGCGCATAGCGCTCGATCGTGCGGCAGATCTCCACCACGTCCTCGGTGCCCGCATCGTCCTCGGTCGCGATGATGCGGTCGGCCAGCTCGCCCGCGGCGCGGCCCATGCCCTCGCGGCGGTCGCGCCCCTTGTCTCCGGTGGAACCAAAGACCACGCAGAGCTCGCGATCCGGATAGCTGCGACGCACGTTTTCGAGCAAGACGCGCAGGCTCACCTCGTTGTGGGCATAGTCCACGATGCCGGCGATATCGGGATCGGGCGAGTCGATACGCTCCATGCGGCCGGGCACGCGGACGGCTGCCAGGCCCCGCTCGATGGCGCGAGCATCGACCCCCAGCGCCTCGGCGCACGCGATGGCACCGAGCGCGTTGGCGAGGTTGAACTCGGCGATGGTGGGCACGAGCACCTCGTAGGTACCGCGCGGCGCCACGACCGTCATCTTCGTGTCGTGCCCCTCCTGTCGCCAGGTGGAGGCGTAGATGTCGGCCGACTCGTCGCGCATGGAGCACGTGAGCACGCGCGGGCAGCACGACGCCGCTCGCAGGACCTCATCGGCAAAGTCCATATCGAGGTTGACCACCGCGGCATCGCACTGGGCGAACAAGGTGAGCTTGCTGGCAAAGTAGTCCTCGAAGGTAGGATGCTCGATGGGCGAGATGTGGTCCTCGCTGATGTTGGTGAACGCACCCACCGCGAAGCGCACGCCGGCCACGCGTCCGTACTTGAGCGCCTGGCTCGACGATTCCATCACCACGTCGGTAGCGCCCAGCGAGGCCGCGCTGGCCAGATAGAGATTGAGCTCGAGGGGCTCGGGAGACGTGAGCTGGGATGGGATGCGCTCGACGCCGTTGTCGATCAGGATGGTCGATATGATGGCCGCGGGGCCGTGCGCATCCAGGCGCGCCTGCTCGTCGAGAATCCCCTTGAGGTAGAACGCGCTGGTGGTCTTGCCCTTGGTACCGGTAAACGTGCTGATGCGCACGTTCTGGGACGGATTGCCGTACGCGCGCGACGCCAACGGCGCCAACGCGCGTCGGATATCGGATACGTGCAAGCAAGGCAAATCGATATCCTGGTAATGCTGCGTGGACACATATGCCACGGCGCCCGCCTCGGCGGCCTGGGCCAGGTACTCGGGCTTGAACGCGGCCCCCTTGCAGATGAACAGGGTGCCCGGGACCACCGCACGCGAATCATAGCTCACAAACGATATGGGCAGATCGGACAGTTCATCGAGATTGGCCGCACCAGCGATGCCATCGAGCACGCCCGCGGCGTCGAGCACGTCGATATACTCACCCAGCACACCGGGAACCTGCAGGGCCTCGGGGTCCAGCGAGGCATGGACAGACGTAGTCATAGCTCCTCCAAACGAAGCCGCACGAACATAAATCCGGTCGCTTGCACGACCGCGTCCCCTTTTCAGCTTATCGTTTCATCATAGATTGAACTTCTTCCAAATGCATCCTTGCCATACATGCACCTTTGCCACTATACTCAAACCCCACGGGCGATTGGCGCAACGGTTAGCGCAGGTGCTTTACACGCACAAGGCTGGGGGTTCGAATCCCTCATCGCCCACCATTGATCTGCGACGGCCCCGGCAACGGGGCCGTTTCTTTTTCGGGCGCGGCGCACGGGATTCGAACCCACGGGGGCGCGGAGCCGAGTGAACGCGCGGGCGTTCGCCGGCGCAGCGCGAGGGCCGCGAAGCCCGAAGCGAGGGCGCGGGCGGCGCGGGACGCACGCGGAATCCCACCTCCCGAGGGTTGTCCCATCCCCTCGTCCCCGAAGTGAGCGGTTTTTCCGAGGGCCTCGGCGAACAGGCCGCACTCGAGCCCATCCCCTCACCCCCGAAGTGAGTGGATTTTTCCCAACCACGTTCAGAGACCTCCTGATTTGCCTGGAATCGGCAATATTTCCCCAGTTGAGCACTTTACTGTATTGGAGTGTATATTGAGTGCCAGCAATATTCCACCCACTTCGGGGGTGACAGCCACGAAGCCCCCTCCTCTAGAGCGGGACTTCGATGATAAAAGTGCAGCCACCCGCGCCCTGAAGCGCAAAACGGCCCGGCAACCGCTGGGGCTGCCGGGCCGTGCGGCGCGCGAAGTGATCGCGCGCATGCAATTCGAATCTTAGAACGTCACCGGGGTATCGGTATAGACGCACTCGAGCAGCTGCTCCATCTCCTCCTGCGTCGGGATACGCGGGTTGGAGCCGGTGCAGGCGTCCAGGATGGCGTTGGCGGCGACGTCGGCCTTCTTGGACTCGAACTCGTCGTAGTCGATGATGGACTCGTCGGCCTTCACGCCGTACTGACCGTAGTTCTTGATGCCCTGCGGGATGTCGAGGGCGTCGTTGAGGTCGCGGATCTTCTGGACCAGAGCCTCGACGAGCTCGTCCTCGGTCTCGCCGGCGAGGTGCAGGACGTCCTTGGCGATGAAGGCGTAACGGCTCTTGGCGCGGGCGTCGCGGGCGTTGAACTGGATGACCTTGCCGAGGTACATGGCGTTGGCGCAGCCGTGGATGATGTGGTCGCCGGTGAAGGCGGCGCCGGTCTTGTGCGCCATGGAGTGAACGATGCCGAGCAGGCCGCTCGAGAAGGCGATGCCGGCGATGCACTGGGCGTCGTGCATGTGGGCGCGGGCCTCATGGTCGCCCTGGTAGGACTTGGGCAGCCACTCGACGATCTCGCGGATGGCGTGCAGCGCGTTGCCGTCGGTGTACATGGAGCCGGCGGTGGAGACGTAGGCCTCGATGGCGTGGGTCAGCGCGTCCATACCGGTGTGGGCGCAGAGCTTGGCAGGCATGGTGTAGGTGAGCTCGGGGTCGACGATGGCGACGTCAGGGGTGATGTTGAAGTCGGCCAGCGGGTACTTGATGCCCTTCTCGTAGTCGGTGATGACGGAGAACGCGGTGACCTCGGTTGCGGTGCCGGAGGTCGAGGCGATCGCGCAGAAGTGGGCCTTGGTGCGGAGCTCCGGGAAGGAGAAGGGCACGACGGCCTGCTCGAAGGTCTCCTCGGGATACTCGTAGAACAGCCACATGGCCTTGGCGGCGTCGATGGGCGAGCCGCCGCCGATGCCGATGATCCAGTCGGGCTGGAAGGCCTCCATGGCCTTGGCGCCCTTCATGACCGTCTCGACGGACGGGTCGGACTCGACGCCCTCGAAGATCTCGACCTCGAAACCGGCCTCCTTAAGATCGGCCTCGACATCCTGCAGGAAGCCACCGCGACGCATGGAGCCGCCGCCGGTGACGATCATGGCACGGGAACCCTTGAGGTTCTTGACCTCGTGACGGGCGCCCTCGCCGAAATACAGATCGCGCGGATTAGTAAAACGTCCCATAGAATGCCTCCATTCTGCAGACCCCTCTCTCCAGGGCCCGCTATGCAACGGAGCACCCAAACGGCTCCGTTTGGACCATATGAGACCATGCACCCCTCTGTGCACAGGCTTGTGTTTAGTGTAGTCCTTTGGAACAATGATGGCGCTATAAATTCGGCAAAACCGTTCCGGACCACCCCGAACATGCCTCTTATTCCCCCACCACTCGCCACCGAGGTCGTCGACATGGCTCTTCATATAAAAACAGGTGACCGCATCCTCATCGCCCTGATCGCGCTGGGCGTCGCGGCGGGCGCGCTCTGGTTCGCGCTGGGCCGTGCGGACGACGGCGCGAACGCCGCGGGCGCGCTGGTGGTATGCCAGTCGAAAGACGGCTTCTACCGCTGCGACCCGCTTGGCTCCTCGGTCTCCTACACCGTCGGGACGCCGGGAACGGGCCGTGGCGCCGACGTCGACGCGGGCGAAAACCGCATATCCATCCATGACGGCGCGGTGCGGGTCGAATCCGCAAACTGCGGCAACCAGGTATGCGTCCAGCACGACCCCGTCGACGCCCCCGGCGAGCAGATCGTCTGCCTCCCCCACGGCGTTGTCGTAGAGATCGTGGCAAACGAGCAGGACGCGGCGCGGCTCTCGTAGACGCACGGGGCGCCCGCCCCGAAGCCCGAAGCCCGACGATCGCACCCGGCCCTCGGCGGCCACGCGATCCGGCCGGGCGGCCCGCCCGCCGCGCGGCTTGCGGCGCGCGAAGCCCGCCCCCCGTCATCTGCGCGCGAAATGCCGGGCTTCGGCGCCACGCAGTTGTGACACGGATGTGCCCGCGAACATGGCGGCACCCCGCATATGCCGCCGAGCGGGTACACTAGTACCTTACGAAACAACCCTAGGGAAAGGAGGCGCCGTGGCGTTCGACCCCATACAAGAGGACTGCCTGCGCCTCATCTTGGAAGACATGCGCCGCAAGAACGTGTTTCCCCTGGAGGACGCCGCGTTCATCGAGCAGGGCATGGGCGCGTACCAGACGGACCCGTCGCAGCTCATCCACACCGACCGCGACCGTTCCTTCCACCTCACGGCGCGCGCAGCCGAGGTCATCGACTATCAGATCCCGTTCCTCACATCCGAGGAGGACGTCGTACGCCAGGAGGACCTCGCAGAAGGGTTCTTGCGCGAAGCCGTCGAGCTCGACCCGAAGAACTGGGATGCGGTGCGCATGCTCGCCGCGCTGGAATCGCCCAGCAACGACGCGTACGTGAGCTTCCTGCTCGACCATCGCAAGGAGGCGCTCGACGACCTGTCGGCCCTGGCCGGCTCGGCCGACGATCCATACACCCGCGAATTCGCCAGCGACCTGGGCACGCGCCCCTACCTGCGCTGGCTGTCCGCGCTGGCGGCCCAGGCACTCATCTCCGGCCAGTACCGCATGGCGTTCACCGTGGCCGAGCAATGCCTCGCGATCGCCCCGCATGACCCCGGCGACATCCGCCACACCGGCCTGCTCGCCCTCGCCAAGCTCGAGGCCACGCATGAGGAGCTCGCCGCCTACCGCAGCCGCCACACCCTCGCCTATGCCTCGACGCCCCTCCAGCCGCGCCGCGCCGGACGCCCCGCCAAGCGCGCCGCCGACCCCTGGACGTTGCTCGCCGAGATGAGCGCTGCATATCGCGCCTACGACTTCGACGGCGCCACCGAGACGCTCGCCGCCATCGTGCACGGCTTCCCCCATGCCGTGCAAGCGCTCTACTTCCAACCCGAATTCCCCGAAGGCGTGTTCGCCCGCGTCCACGTGGCCCCGGGGAGCGAGGACGAGCTGGTGCTCGCGCTCAGCGAGGCCACGCCCCTGCTGCAGGAAGGCATCGGATCTCCCGACAACGCCTGCTTCTCGAGCTGGATCGCCAACCACGACCTCGTCCGCGACGCGCTGGGATCCCACGCCGAGCCCTCGCCCAGCGGACGCGGCGGCTCGCCCGAGGGGAGGAACTGATGGATCCCGCCATCTACGTATGCCGATACCTCGAGGCGTCGTACGCTGCCGCGCACCCCGATCTTACCGACGCCGCGCGCGAGCTCGTGCGCTCCGAGATCGAACGCAACCCCGAGGCCTATGCGCACGAACCGCATGCGCAAGCGCTCGTCTCGTACGCGCGCGTGCACGCCCGTATGATCGCCGAGCTCGCGCGCATGGAGGAGCTTCCCGACGGCGAGTTCGAGCGGCAGCGCTCGCGGTTGTTCGACGAAACACGCCTCGCGCTCTTCAAGATCATCGAAACCGACCGGTCGTGCATCGACGCGCGCCTACTCGACCTGCTGCTGGCCGACGTTCCGCTCGATGACTGCCTGCGCGACCTGCTGGCACTCGAGCGCGAGGCACGCGAGCAGATCCGCTGCGCGCACGATGATTTCGACCCCGAGGCACCGGGCCTGTGGCGCGGCGCGAACGAGGACGAGGCCGCGGCGCGGACGCTTGAAGACCCTCAGGTCATCGGATGGCTCCACTGCGTCGAGGCGCTCTCGCAGGGCAGCCTTACCAGCGCACGCTACCGTGCGGCGGGGACATACGCCCAGCAGGTCCTTCGTGCCCGCGGCTACGCGAACCACGCCGAGGGCACGCTGTTCTTGGCGCTCGCGCGCCTCGAAGACGAAGACGCGTTCTTCGCCTGTTCCCGCGCAATCGGCGAGGCAGCGGAAGAATCGCCCTGGTACCTGCTCGGACGCACGCTGCTGTTCTACAAGCTCGGCCGCCGCAAGAACGCCCGTCGGGCGCTGCGCGACTTCGCAGGCCGTTGCGAGGGCGGGGCGTTCTTCCTGCTCAACCCCACGTACCTCACACCCTACCTCCCGGTACGGCCCGAGGTCTCCGAAGCCTGGCGGCGCTCGCATCAGGCGGTCTGGGAAGCCGACGGCATCATCGCCGACACGCCCGATTTCGCCAATTGGGCCGCCACCGTCGAGGGCGTCGAGGCCGCCTCGGAAGACTTCGCCCGCCGCCGCGGCTTCTAGCAGCGGCTCCTCTCGAGCCGGTTGCGCACATCCTTGCAACCGGCTCGTCAAACGCCCCTGCAACCTGCAATATCTGCAAGACTCACGTCGCCTTTGGCGGCTCCACGCGCAAGAAGGGATCGCGCCTTGTCTGATTTCTCGCTCAAGCACACCGTCACCGTTCACTACACCGGCAGCTTCGACGATGGCGAGGTGTTCGACACCACGCAGGGCCGCACGCCGCTCACCTACGTCGAGGGCAACCACGAGGTCGTGCCTGGATTCGAGGCGGCCGTCCTCTCGATGGAGCCCGGCGAGAAGAAGCGCGTGCATCTGGAGCCCTGCGAGGCCTACGGCGAGCGCCGCATGGAGCTGCTCTACACCATGCCCACCGTCGAGATTCCCAACTACGACGACCTCGTTGTAGGCGAGATGATCTACCTCATGAACGACGAGGGCTACCAGCAGCTCGCGCGCGTGGTCAAAGTCGAGGACGACGGCATGACGATCTTCGACTTCAACCATCCCATGGCCGGCTGCGGACTCAACTTCGAGCTCGAGCTGCTGTCGCGCGAGGACTACACGGAGCCCGTGGACGGAGGCGCCCATGCGTAAGGTGGAACGGGGCGTCGCCTGCGCCGGCTGCCCGCATCGAGCAGCATATATCGCCTGCAAAGAAGCCCTGGGGCGCGGTGCAGGGCGCGTGATCTGCGGAGACGCGGGCTGCACGGCGGCGGGGCCGATGCATCCCGCCGCCACCACCTGCCCGGGCGGCGAGGACGCGCTCCTCGAGCGCTATCGCGCGGCCGTCCCCGCCGGCGGCACCGCAGAGGAGCCCGCGGTCGAAGCCTGCGTGCACTTCGTCCGCGATACGCAGCTCGCCGAGGCCGCAGACGACGGCCCGCTGGGGAACCTGGCCGCTGAAGGCACGGTAACCGTTCTAGCCGTCATGGCCTCGAGCAGCTCATTCCTTACTCACGAGTCGCTGGAACGGCTTGCAGGGCGCGCTACGGCACTGGGCGCGACGAGCGTTGCCGTAGTCGACCCGCTGGACACCGTTGCCGCCGCGAACACGATGAGCGAGGCGCTGGACGCGCCGGGCGTGCGCGCCGTGATCTTCGCCTCGCCGTGCGCGCAGCTGATCGGTCGCGATGCGCCCGCACCGGTAGACATCGACCGCTACGCCTGCGTGGGCTGCCACCGGTGCAAGCAGATCACGGGATGTCCCGCGCTCGTCTTCGCTCCCCCCGCCTACCGCGTGGACGCCGATGCCTGCTCGGGCTGCGACCTGTGCTGCGCGTACTGCCGCACGCACGTGATCTACTCCCCGCGCACGCGCCACACGGCCCAGCAGCGCTCAGCCGAGCGCTACGATGCTGCACGCGGGTAGCGTGTTCGAATTGGATGCGAGCCGACTGTTCCGTGGCCGTTTTGTACGGCTCCGGCGCAGCGGCTGCAAATACCCAGCTTTTTCAAAAAGAAAGCCGCAGGTGCAACACCTGCGGCTTTCTTGATTATTGCGAAGCTCCGCAAAAGATCGTACAAAACCCTCGTTTTGCAGGCATCAGGCTCGGCGAGCGCGTACGATTGCGCATCGATGCTGCAGGCGCGCTTACGGCCGGGTAGCACGCGCCCGTGCAACCGCACAGCCGACGCGAGCGCCCACCACGAGCTTTACAAGGTCGGGCACTACGAACGGAACGACGGCGAGCATCAGCGCCGAGGCGGCATCGAGCGACGCCACCATCATGAACTGCAGCGTGCCGCACGCATAGGCGATCAGAAGCATGGCGATATCGCCCGCAAGCGAAGCAGCGAAGCGGGACAAGCGGCCGGACAGCGCACGCACGATGGTCGTGGCCGCCAGCATGCCCAGCAGGAAACCCCACAGGTAACCGCCCGTAGGACCGGCGAGCACGCCCGCTCCGGCGCCGAAACCCGAGAACACGGGCACGCCGATGCCTCCCACCAGCAGGTAGACCGCCACCGCAGCGCACGCCGTCTTGCGATCGAGCGCAGCGGGAAGCATCGCCAGCACCATGGTCTGCAGCGTGAACGGAACGGGGCCCAGCGGCACGGTGAACCATGCCGACACCGCTAGCAGCGCGACGGATATACCCGCGGTCGTAATAGTTCGTGCCTGCATACTCGCCCTCCGTGAGGCTCGACAGCAAAAAGCCCGGCTCACCAGGGAACCGGGCTTGATAATTCGATGGTGCCCCCAACGGGATTCGAACCCGTGATATCCACCTTGAAAGGGTGGCGTCCTAGGCCGCTAGACGATGGGGACAGCGCGTGACAGTATAGCAGAAATCTTCGGTCGCGGTTGCGTCAAATTGGAATTACGCCCCAAGCAACGCGGAGAAGCCTCCTACACGTAGAAGAGGATGTCGTCGTACGTGGGCACCGGCCAGTAGTCAGCGGCAACGATCTCTTCCATCGCGTCCACAGCGGCGCGAAGCTCGGCCATGGCGGGCACGACCTCGTGCGCGTAGACCTCGGCCTGGGACTGCCCGTCCTGGACGGCCTCGGCCTTGGTGTGCAGCTGATCGAGCTTTGCGATGGACATGTTGATAGCCGTGATGCCCTCGCACAGCTCGTTGAGCGTCTCCTGCTCGAAGACCATGGCAGCCTCGGCCCCGGCGGCGCGGATGGTCTCGAGACCCTTTGCCACCTTCGTTGCATACGCGGTGATGACCGGTCGGTACGTGCGGCGCGCCTCGCGCACCATCGTGGTTGCCTCGATGTTCATGAGCTTGTTGTACTTCTCGAGCTTCACCTCGTAGCGGCACGCCGCTTCGGCCTCGGTGAGCACGCCCATCTCGGCGAAGAGCGCGAGGTTCTTAGGCGCGACGAACGCGGGCAGGGCCTCGGCGGTCGTAGGCAGGTTCACCAGGCCGCGGGCAGCCGCCTCCTCGTGCCATGCCTCGGAATAGCCGTCGCCCGAGAACAGGATGCGACGGTGCTCGCGCAGGTGCTCGGCGCAGTAGGCCAACGCGGCGTCGGGGAACTCGTCTGCCGGCGTGCCCTCGAGCGCGTCGGCGAAGTCGCGCAGCGCCTGCGCCACGGCGGTGTCCAGCACCATGTTGGCGTCGGACACGTTGGCCTCGGAGCCCACGGCGCGGAACTCGAACTTGTTATTCGTAAAGGCGAACGGACTCGTGCGGTTGCGGTCGGTGTTGTCCTGCTCGAGGTTGGGCAGCACCACGGCGCCCAGGTCGAGCGTGTCGGTGGTAGCGTGAACGGAAGCCTCGCCGTCCATGATCATCTCCACGACCTCGGTGAGCTGGTCGCCCAGGAAGATCGAGATGATGGCCGGCGGCGCCTCGCCCGCGCCCAGGCGATGGTCGTTGCCGCAGCTTGCGACGCTGGCGCGCAGCAGGTCCTGGTACTTGTCCACGGCCTCGATGACGGCGGTGAGGAAGACGATGAACTGCAGGTTCTCCTCGGGCGTGTCGCCGGGCTCCAGCAGGTTCTCGTCGGCCGTGCCGAGCGACCAGTTGTTGTGCTTGCCCGAGCCGTTGATACCCTCGAACGGCTTCTCGTGCAACAGGCACACCAGGTCGTGGCGGCTGGCGATGAGCTTCATCTTCTCCATGATGAGAAGGTTGTTGTCCACGGCCTCGTTAAGCTCGGAGTACACGGGCGCGAGCTCGTGCTGGCAGGGAGCGACCTCGTTGTGCTTGGTCTTGGACGGAATGCCCAGCGCCCACAGCTCGTTGTCAAGATCCTTCATATAGGCCGAAACCGTGGGGCGAATCGCGCCGAAATAATGCTCCTCGAGCTCCTGGCCCTTGGCGGGCGCGGCGCCGAACAGCGTGCGGCCGGTGATGACCAGGTCGCGGCGGCGGCGGTACGCCTCCTTCTTGATAAGGAAGTACTCCTGCTCGTCGCCGACGTTGGGGACGACCTTCTTGGGATGCTTGCCGAAGAGCGCCAGCACGCGCTTGGCCTGGATGTCGAGCGCGGTCATCGAACGCAGCAGCGGGGTCTTCTTGTCGAGCGCCTCGCCGGTATAGGAGCAAAACGCCGTGGGGATGCACAGAACGTCGTCCTTGATGAATGCAGGGCTGGTAGCGTCCCACACCGTGTAGCCGCGCGCCTCGAAGGTCGCGCGCAGGCCGCCGTTGGGGAAGCTCGACGCATCGGACTCGCCCTTGATGAGCGCCTTGCCCGAGAACTTGGTGATGGCCGTGCCGTCGTGGTTGGGCTCGAGGAAGCTGTCATGCTTCTCGCTGGTGATACCCGAGAGCGGCTGGAACCAGTGCGCGTAATGCGTTGCACCGTGCAGGAGCGCCCATTCCTTCATGGCGTGCGCCACGGCGTTCGCCACGTCGAGGTCGAGCGGCTCCCCCTCCTCGATGGTCCTGGCGAGCTTCTTGTACACATCCTTGGGCAGCCAGCGCTTCATCTCGTCTTCCGAGAAGACCATGGTTCCAAAGCGCTCGGTAAGATCAGCCATAGGGCGTTCCCTTTCATATGGAGCGACGGACGCAGCGTCGCAGGACGCCGCTCCCTGACGAACGGTCATTACGGATGCGCTCCCCCGCCGGCCTACACCGGGCGCCGCGGTTCACACGCAGGCGCGTTCCCAACAGAGTGCATTCGCTTAAGCATAGCGGAGCCGTTCTGAAACAACAATTGACAACGTGCGACGTCAGATATCTTCCAGCGTCCCGTACGCTGCCAGACCCGCATTCCTGTGATGGGACGGGCGCGGGGCACAAGGGCAACCACGCCTCCGCAATGCAAGAGGCGCGCCGCGCAGTCGACTGGGCACACTCTTCCGTCTCCTCCAAAACGCCCTTGTATGCGACATCGGAACGCTCCTCACCGTCGCTCCAAAACAAAAGCGGGGGAGAACGCGTTATCGCGTTCTCCCCCGCCTGATCGCGCTATCGGCTAACGACGGCGACGGCGTGCGGCAACAAGCGCTGCCGCGCCGCCCATGGCGACGAGGCCGGCGATGCTCGCCGGATCGCCGGTCTGGGCAAGGCCGCCGTTGGAGCCGGGCTTGCCGTTAGCGCCCTGGTTACCCTGGCTACCTTGGCCGCCCTGGCCACCCTGGTTGCCGTCACCCGGCTGCCCCGGATCGGGCTCGGGGTCGGGGTCGGGCTTCGGGTCCGGATTCGGCTCGGGGCCGGGCTTCGGGTCCGGATTCGGCTCCGGTTCGGGGTCGGGCTTCTGCGGACCGTCATAGGTAAACGCGAGCGCACCCGGTAGGGACATCGCGCCGTCATCAGTGCCGGCCACGACCTTCACCGAGTACAGCATGCCCTCCTGCAGGCCGGACAACTCGACCGAAGCGGTCTGCGACACGCCGCGCTCAACGCCGTTCACGTACACGCGATAGCGCTCGGCACCCTCGACGGCATCCCAGGTGAGCAGGGCCTTGCCTGCTTCGGCGGCAAACTTCACGGCGAGGTTGGTCGGTGCCGCCAGGGCGTCCGCGGACGCCGACGGCAAGGTGTCGAAGGCGCCCTCGATGCGCTTTATCACACGACCCTGGGCGTTGCGGGCATCCACGCGCAGCACGTACGCGGTCTCGGGCGACAGGCCCTTCGCACGTGCGGCGGCGCCGTCGACGACGAGCTCGGCCACGGGCTCGCCCTCGGCGCTCGCCTGGTAGACGCGCACGCGGTAGCTCGCCGCATCCTTCACCGCGCCCCAGGTGGCGAACACGGCACGGGACTCGACCGCGCGGAAGCTGATCTTAGCCGAGGTGTCCACCTCGATAGACGCGTCATCCACCTCGACGAGCTGCTCGCGAGCGTCCTTCAGGGCCGCCGCGTGCTCGGCCGCCGCGTGCGAAGTGGTCTTGGAATCGTTCATGGCCTTCACCGCAGCGTCGAGCGCCTTGTCGTAGACGTCCCAGCTCTTGGGCGTGTAGGCACCCTCGAGCAGACCGGAGCCGGCCTCGATCTGTGCCTGGAGCTCCGTCTTATCGGCGGCATCGCTCGGGGCGATGATCTCGAACCAGTCCACGTTGGACTTGTTCTGGCCTGCGCCGGCGCGGGCGACCGACGTGAGCTTGATGGTGTGCGGCCCGTTTTCCAGGCCGAGCTTCTCGAAGACCTTCACGTTCTTCTGATCAGCGCCGCCCAGCGACAGGGCCTCCTCCACGACCGCGCCATCCAACTCGACCTTGAAGGCCACGTTGTCGTCGTTGCGCGCGGAGTACACGCGGATACCCGTGCCGTCGAATCGCAGCGTCACGGAATCGCCCAGCGCGTTGCTCTCGCCCTTGGAGCCGCCGTGGTGCCCGGCCTCGCCCCAGCTGTACCAGCCACCCGTCCAGGTAAGGCGCGGGTCGTCGTTCAGGGTGCCGCGGGCGTCCACCGGCGGGGTGCCCTTGCAGTCCTCCACCGCCGTGGACACGGTGCCCGCGGGCGCCACCGTGATGTCGATCGAGCCGGCCACATCGCCGCATGCGGCGGTTACCGTGAGCACGCCCTCGCCCTGCACCGTCAGCAGGCCGTCGGCGGTGATAGCTCCCGTGGCGCTACCGCTCTTGGGCGCCACCGACCAGCTCAGGTCGGCGACGCGGGCATCGGCGGGCTTGATGTCGGCCACCATCTGCAGCGTCGAGGCGCTGCGAGCCAGGGTGGTCATGCCGCTGGCGGAGCGCACGGTCACAGCAGTCACCGGCTTGGCCGACGCATCGATCACGCTGAACGCATCGAGCTCGACCTTGGCAAGCGAAGAGGCGCTGTTCTTGGCGCCGGTGGCGCGCAGCACGATGGTATGCACGCCGGGCTCCAGATCCGTCTTGGAATAGACGGTCTTCTGGCGAACGCTGGTGGCGGAGTAGGTGTCGACGCGCTCGGCCACGACCTTACCGTCGATGCTCACCTCGTAGTAGCCGCGGTCGTTGTTGGTCACGGTGACGACCTCGATGCCCGTGCCGCGGAAGGTGAGGCTGGCGGTCTCGGTACCCGTGGGGTTCTGCAGGTACTTGATGGTGTTGGCATAGTTGCCGTCGGTGGTGTTGTTCCAGTTGGCCCAAGCGCCGCTATAGGCCACGGCCGGATCCTGGTCGTCCACGCGGCCCAGGGCCTCGCACACGGCGCCCACCTCGGGCAACGCCACGGGAGCGCTCGCATCGCCGCGAAGGCCGGCCACGATGGCCGTCACGCGGTACTCGACCACGCCGAAGCCCATCGGGCAGGCATCGTCAACCAGCTTCGTGGCGGCAAGCGCGTTGCCCGCGGGCGTCCAATCGCCGTTATCCACGCGGCGCTCGACGATATAGGTCGCATCCTCGGCAACGGCGTCCCAGCTCACGGTAGCCTGGCCCTCGCCCGTGCGGGCGACGGCCACGTTCTGCGGGGCCGCGGGGCGCTCGACCGACGGAATCTGCGAGATGCGGTAGGTGGCACCGGCCTCGGTGTCGAAGCTGATGCGGTCGGCAGCGATAGCCTTCACGGAAACGGGCGCGCCGGAAGCGTCCGTCACGGTAGCGAGCGCCGCATCCTTCACGTTCACCGTGGCCACGCCGCCATCGCGCGAGGTGATATCGGCGGTCACGAGCTTGCCCGCGGCCCACTCCATGGACACCTCGAAGTCACCGCGCGCCACCAAGCCCGACACGCTACCGTGGTCCCAGTCGCGCGGAAGGGCGGGCAGCAGGTCGATGTAGCCGCCGGAGCTCTGGAGCAGCATCTCGGCGATACCCGAGGTGGCGCCGAAGTTGCCGTCGATCTGGAACGGCGGATGCGTGTCCCACAGGTTGGGATAGATGCCGCTGCGGAACAGGTCGCCGATGAGCTTGAGCGCGCGGTCGCCATCGCGCAGGTGCGCCCAGGTGTTGATGCGCTGGCCCATGCCCCAGCCGGTGCTGGAGTCGGTGCGCAGGTTCATAGACGTGCGGGCGGCCTCGAACCACTCGGGCGTGTCCTGGGACACGAGGGTTCCGGGGAACAGGCCCAGCATGTGCGAGATGTGGCGATGGTTGTAGCCTTCGCCCAGCGTGTTGCCGGCGGCGTCCTTGTTGAACTTCTCCTCGATATACCATTCCTTGATCTGGCCGTCGGCGCCGATCTCGATGGGCTGGCGCAGGTTGTCGAAGCGGTCCTGCCACACGGCGAGCACGGCCTCGTCCTCGCCCACCAGCTTGCCGGCCTCGATGGCATCGTGGAACAGCTGCCACACGAGCACCTGCTCATAGGTGTTGGTCGCAGTGCGCGGACCCTGCTCGGGCGAGTACGCGGGAGACGAGATGTACTTGCCGTTCTCGTCCTTGATGAGCGTCTTGCTGTAGAGCTGGGCCTCCTCGCGCAGCGCGGGGTAGATATCGCGGCGCAGCAGCTCGACGTCGCCGCTGTAGCGGTAGGCATCGTAAACGTTCTGGAGGATCCAGGGCACGGCCGCGGGCGACCAGCCCCACTGGAATTGCCAGCCCGGGCAGGTCCAGCCGAAGGGCGTGTTCTGCGTGTGGGCCATGAAGCCCTGGCCCTGCGTATCACCCTCGGGCGTGGATACGCCGGCGTAGATGGCGGCGGTCACGCGGCCGGGCTCGCGCAGCGAATCGATGTAGGAGATGAGGGGCGTGGCGCACTCGGCCAGGTTCGTCGAGTACGTGGGCCAGTAGTTCATCTGCAGGTTGACGTTCATGTGGTAGTCGGACGCCCACATAGGCGCGTTGCTGTCATTCCACACACCCTGCAGGTTGCTGGGCAGCTGCGAATCCTCGCGCGAGGAGCCCAGCGTGAGGTAGCGCCCATACTGGAACAGCATGGTCTCAAGCTGGCGGCGCTCGGCGGCGCTGGCCGAGCCGTTGCGGTAGGCGGCCAGCAGGTCGTCGGTCATGCGGTCGGACACCGCGCCGTCGAAGCCCAGGTCGAGCTCGACGCGGTCCATGAGCGCGGAGAAGTCCTCGACGTGCGCGGCGCGCACGGCGTCGTAGCCGCGCCCGGCCGCGTCGTCGGCCGTCTTCTGCACGCGCGCGAGCAGGACGTCGGCCTTCTCGCCCGTGCGGTACACGGGATAGTCGTTCTTGTAATCCGTAGCCGCAGCGACGTAGAACGTGAGGTCGTCGGCACCGGACACCACGAGCTTGTCGCCCTGGGCCTTCACGCTGCCGCCGGTTGCGACCACCTTCAGGACCGCGGCGTACTGCAGCTGGTTATCCTGCACCTGGCCCGTCATGGTGATCTGGTCGCCGGAAGCCTGGACGCGCGCGCCCGGCTGTTTGGAGGGGAAGCTGATCTCCACGTTCACGCCGGCCTTGCCGGCGGCTTCGAGGCGACCCACCAGCACCTTGTCGGGATGGCTGGCGAAGAACTCGCGCGAGAAGCGCTTGCCCCCCTGCTCGAACTCGACGCCCGCCACGCCGGTCTGCAGGTCGAGGGAGCGCTCGTAGCCCGTGGCGCCGGACGCCTTGACATCGGTATGCTTGAGGTAGATATCGCCCCAGGCCTGGTAGGCACCGTAGCCCGCCTGATCGCCGATGAGCTGGTCGCACATACGCGCGGCCTCTTCGTTCTTACCCTCGGCGAAGAGCTGCTGGATGCGCTTGACCGTGCGGCCGTTATCGCCCTTCGAGGCGTTGTTGCCACCGTTGTAATTCTTGCGCGAATCGCTGGGGCCGCCCGTCCACAACGTCTTCTCGTTGAAGGTGAGGTGCTCGGTCTGCACCTCGCCGTACACGTTGGCGCCCATATCGCCGTTGCCGATGGGCAGCGTGCGCTTCGCCCACACGTCGCCCGCGGCGTCACCGGCCGCAGACGCGGACTCGTCGTAGCGCAGGCGCAGCGGGTTGCCCAGCGTCACCGCGTTCACCGTGACGTCGGCGGCATCGGCGATGCGCGATGCCGCCCAACCTACGCCCGGCAGGGCGACGGTCGCCGCCAGCACCGCCATCGCGGCGGCTGCGAGCGGACGCTTCGCCCCCTTTGATGTTCGACCGTTCCACATGGTTGGGTCCATTCTCTCGTGATGCTCATGAGCGCATGCCCGCAGGCAGCGCAGATACAAAACGAGGGAGGGCGCTTGCTGCAGCGCTCTCCCTCGTATCAAAGCTGTCGACTAGCGACGACGACGGCGCGCGGCAACGAGCGCTGCAGCGCCGCCCATGGCGATGATGCCGGCGATACCCGCCGGGTCACCGGTCTGGACAAGGCCGCCGTTGGTGCCGGGCTTGCCGTTGGCACCCTGGTTGCCCTGGTTGCCCTGGCCGCCCTGGTTGCCGCCGCCTGGCTGCTCCGGATCGGGAGCAGGCTCGGGGTTGGGCTCGGGGTTGGGGCCGGGGTTGGGCTCGGGATCGGGCTTGGGGTCGGGACCGGGCTCGGGCTTGGGGTCGGGACCGGGCTCGGGCTTGGGGTCCTCGGCCTTCTCGACGCGAACATCGAAGACGGCCGTCTTGCCCTCGTAGGCAACGGTGACCTCGAGCGCGGGGTTCTCCTGGTCGAGCACCGTATCGAGCGCGGGCACGAAGGAGAAGGCCGCAGCGGTGTCGGAGCCGTAGGCCACCTCGCGGGTGGTTCCGTTCGAGAAGCTCAGAACGAGCACGAGTCCCGCGGGGTCGAGCTTGTCACCCACCTTGTAGATGGTCTTGGCGGGCGCAGCCTTCACGGCGATGCCCTCGAGCACGGGGTCGGCGAGCTTGATCTCGAAGGAGCGCTCGACGGAGCCGGTATACGCGCCCATGCCGCTGATGGTCACCTTGGCGGTGCCGGCAGCGGTGTTGTCGGCGAACTCGAGCGTGTAGTCCACGCCGTTCTCCAGGGTCTTGTCTCCGTGCTTGACCACGACGTTCACCTGGGAGGCGTCCACGGGGTGCTGGGCGTCGACGCGGTCCACCGTCACCGAGGCGGGAACCTCGATGGACACGGCATCGCTAGCGATGTCCGTGGCGGGCTTGGCGGCAGCCTTGGTGAGGCGCAGCTCGGCCGCGCTCAGGAACGCGTTGTTGCGGCCGCCGTCGGCATAGGTGGCCGTAGCCTGGAGACGGAAGTACTTGGCGGTGACGGGCTTGGGGAGCTGCAGGAGCTTCCAGTCGCGCGTGTAGCCGGACTCCTCCGGCGAGGGCCAGGTGGCGCTGCCGGCATCCTTCCAGGTCTTGCCGTCCTCGCTGTACTGCAGCTTGGCGCCGAACATGGTGCCGTTGTGGCTACCGCTGTTGGCGGGACGCGGCAGATAGCGCAGGCCGTCGATAGCGGTGGGCTCCTCGAGCTCCATGGTCACCCACAGGTTGTCGAGCGTGGTGGCCGTCCAGTGGGAGTGGTAGTAGGTGTCGTTGTTCTTGTCGAAGGCGAAGGCCAGCGGGCCCTCGTTGCCCGAAGCGGGCTCGTGCACGCTGCCGGTCTCCTTGCTCACGATCTTGTCGACCGGATAGTCGCGCGAGTCGTCCGCGGGATCCATCGTCTCGGGAGCGCCGAGGTTGATGGTGAAGGTGCTACGGGTCTGATGGTCCTCGGACTCGATGATGATCAAGATCTTGCCATCGTGGGCGGGAAGCACCGTCACGGCAGCGTTGTCCGCGGAGACGGGCTCCACCTTGGCGGCCTGGGCGGCCGTGTTGTAACTACCCTGCTTGAGCGCCGAGTCGGGCACGGCGCGGTCGTTCACCTTGAGGGAGGCCAGCTTGGCCGTAGCGTTGGTCGTGAAGCTGCCCTGGGCGGTGTTGAGCTCGACCTCGGTGATCGCGGTGCAGGGCTTGCGGCCGGAAAGCGTCTCGTCGGCATTGGTCACCGTGAGGCGCACGAACGTCGCGGTCACCGGGGCGAAATCATACGTATAGAGGCGCTTGTTGCCCTGGGCCTCGCCGCGTGTCTCGGTAACGGTCAACGGGGTCCACTCCTTGCCGTTCTCGGACACCTCGAACTTCGTGGTGTTATCAGCCGGGAAGCGGGCGGACCAGCTGTCCTTGGCGAACATGACCTTGAACTGGCCGAAACGCTGCTGCGTGGCGTACTCGAAGGTGATGCTCGCGGTCTTGTTGCCGTCCTGCGAGTAAGCGTAGTTCGACCACAAGGTCGGGTTCTTGCCGCCGTCGGTATTGGCACCGGGATCGGTGGCGCCGTCGACGATGGCCATGAGCGTGTCGCTCTGCTTGTTCTCGGGCACGCTCTGCGTGATCTTCATCGCATCCTTGGCGATATTGCCGCCGATGGCGATGGCCTCCTCCTGGACGCGGATAGACGCGGTGACGGTCACATCCTTGCCGAAGACGTTGGACGTACCGGTGAGCTCGACGGTGCCCGCCTTGTCGTAGGCGCTGGCCTCGGGCTCGGTCCACTTCACGGGGAAGTTCGCGCTCAGCACGGTTCCGTCGGACATGACGGCGGGAAGCGAATCAGGCAGCACCGGCGTGGCGCCCTTGCTCACCGTGGTGGAGTAGTTGAGCAGCGCCGCGATGTCGTCGACAACCGTGACCACGGCGGTCGCGCGAACATCGGTGTCGGCAACGGTGCCGCTCACGGTAAAGCTGCCGGGGGCAGCGAGCTTGTCGGCGGGCACCTGATCCCAGGCCACGGCCTTGTCGGCAGAGGTGCCGTCGACGTAGCGAACCTGAACGGTCTTGGGAAGCTCGAGAGAAGAGCCGGTCTTCACATAGTGATAGCGCGCGAACAGCAGGCTGTCGGCGGTCTTGGCGGCAGGCGCATCCGCGGCGGCGGCAACGGGGATGGTGACGGTCTGGGTCTCCAGGCCCTTGCCGCTCAGCTTGACGGTGACGTCGCCCGCCTTCTCGCCAGCGCGGACGATGCCCACAAGCTGGCCGGAGAACGCGTTGCGGTTGTTGTCGCGATAGGACTGGTGATCGGGGGAGTTGCCGTTGTCGATACCGGCAAGGCTACCGGCGCCGGAAACCTCGAACTTCACGTTGTTGGCAGCGTTGGGAACCAGGTTGCCGGCTGCGTCGGTCACGCTCACGGTGATGTAGGCGAGGTCGGTGCCGTTAGCGGTCATGCCCTCGCGGTTGACCTCGGCCTTGAGCTTGGCGGCGGGGCCGGCGGTGGTTACGCTCTGGCGACCCTGCCACTTCGTGGTATCGATCTTCTCGCCCTGGGCGTTGTAGGCCTCGGCGGTGATGGTGCCGTCGGCGTACGGGACCTTCCAGGTGAGGTAGAGGTTGCGATGGATGTCCCTACCGGTATAGGCGCCCTCGCCCTCGTACATCTGGTAGGACAGGCCGTCCTTGGTGGTCTTCGTGGTGAAGGACTTCTCGCCGATGAGCTGGCGCTGGTCGGAGCCCTTGGGCGTGAAGAACAGCTTGACCTTCGGCGCGTCGGTGTACACCACGACGTCGACCTTGTTCTGGCCGTCCTTCTTCACAACGTCGCCGTTCCATGCAGGCAGGACGTGCAGGGTGTTGAGGTCCTCGTTCCACAGGCTCTGATACAGATAGTAGGAATCCTTGGGGAGGCCGGCTGTATCGATGATGCCGAAGTAGGAGTTCTTGGGCGACGGCCAGGTGCCCTTGGCGCCGGCGTCGATGCCGTTCCACGGGGTGGGCTCGCCCAGGTAGTCGAAGCCGGTCCATACGTACTCGCCGGACATGAAGTCGCGGGTCAGCACGTCGTACCACGCCTGGGAGGCAACATGGCCCCAGCCAACCGCGCTGTAGTCATAGGCGGTGAGCTGCTGGGCGGCGTTGTCCTTGCCGTGCGTGTTGTAGACACCGCGGCTGTTGATGGCCGAGGCGGTCTCGGAACCGATCAGATTCCAGGTGGGATGCTCGCTATGGGCCTTGTCGTACACGCCCCCATCGGCGTAGTTGAAGCCCACGATGCCGTTGGCATCGGCGATGCCCTGCGGGTTGAGCGCCGTGCTCCCGTTGTTCTTATATTGGTTGTCGCCCGTGGTGACCGGACGCGTGGCGTCGGCGGCCTTCACCCAGTCGATCAGGTCCTTCTGAACCTTCTGGAACTGCGGCACGCCGGCATCGGTGCCCTCGGTCATCTCGTTGCCGATGGACCACATGATGACTGCCGGGGAGTTGAAATCGCGCGCGATGCTCTGCTCGAGGTCGAAGCGGGCCCAGGGCTTGTTCGCCTCGGCGCCCACCAGCTTGGATTCACCCATCGCCTTGTTGAAGAAGCGCGCGTAGTCCTTGGAGTTCTGGTTCTTACGAGCGGTCCAGCCGTCGAAGAACTCGAGGTCGAGCAGCATGCCCTGCTCGTTGCAGACCTCCACCAGCTCGCGGGCGGGCGTGTTGTGCGAGGTGCGGATGGAGTTGCAGCCCATGTCCTTCAAGATCTTGACCTGGCGCTCGAGCGCGTCGCGCGTCGAGACGGAGCCCAGGGCGCCCTGATCGTGGTGCATGCAGACGCCCTTGATCTTCATGGTCTTGCCGTTAAGGGAAAAGCCCTTGTTGGCGTCGAACTTGAAGAAGCGGTAGCCGAAGTCCGTATCGTAGGTGTCGAGGGTCTTGCCGCCCACCTTCACCTCGGTGCGCACGGTGTAGAGAACGGGATTGTCCGTGCTCCACAGCTCGGGCTTGGCAGCCGAGAGGTCGGCCTCGACGGCCTTGGACGTACCGGCCTTGACGGCGACCTTGGTGGTCTGGGTACCGATGGCCTGCTCGGGGTTGCCGCCGCGCTTGAAGACGGTCTGGACCAGCGTGGCCTCGACCTGGCTCTCGCCCGCGTTGGCGACGGTGGTCTTGAGGTGCGTGGTAACGTTGCCGCCCTTCTGGGTCTCCAGCTGCGGGGTGGTTACCTGTACGCCGTCCTTGGCAACATGGACCGGATCGGTCACGACCAGGTCGACGTCGCGGCCCATGCCGGAACCGGAGTACCACCGGGAGGACGGGATCTCGTTGTTCACGCGAACGGCGATGACGTTCTGCTCGCCCACCTTGAGATACGGGGTGAGGTCGAAGGAGAACGGCGTGTAGCCATAGGGGTGGTTGCCCAGCTCCTGGCCGTTGATATACACCGTCGCATCCATGTACACGCCGTCGAAATCAACGCGAACCCGCTTGCCGGCAAGATCCTTGCCAACCTCGAACGACTTGCGATACCAGCCGATACCGCCGGGCTTGTAAGCGCTCTCGGCCTCGCCCGTCTTGGTGTAGTCCTGGTCGATGCTGTAGTCGTGCGGAAGATCGACGACGGTCCACGAGGAATCGTCGAAGGCCTCGGCGCTGGCGCCGGACGCCTCGCCGAGCTTGAACTTCCAGTTCTCGTTGAAGCCCTGAACGCGCTGGGCGGGATCGGCCACGCTATTGATATAGACGACCTCCGGCTTGGAGCTCATCTGCGTGGTCGACTGCGAGCGCACCGACGGAGCGAGGCCCGCAGCGATGGCCGCCGTAGCGGGCGCGCCAAACGCCAGGGCGCCCGCGAGCGCCGCGCACAGAACACGACGCTTCCGCGTGTTCCGCACCCCCTTTTCAGGGCGATTCTGGGTGTGCAATGTAGTCATGCAACCTCCTTCTAGCATCGACTCGATATCGACGCATAGCTTCGCCATATATAAGGGGCAGCATGCCATAACCAGCACACCAACCCACCGGTTACATGGCAAACGCAACCCATTAAACGGCGAACGGCACATTGCTTCAATATTGGTATCACTATCATAATGCCAGCTCGAAATGGGTGGACGGGCAACGGAGCACCCAGATGGAAAGCGACACCCAACCAATCGCGCGCGCGAGCGAGCGTTCGTAACCAACCTGTATCGTAGGCTGTCGCCCGCCGGGCCGATCAGGCTGCTGCGCTATAGTGGACTGCACATGTCGCACAAGGGGGATTTCATATGACGATCGCGCAGATATTCGAACGCGCCCAGCACGACGGCACCCTACCGGTGTCGTTCGAGATGTTTCCGCCAAAAGGAGAGCTTTCACTGGAGCGAGCCCGCGAGGTAGCCCATGCCTTCGCACCGCTCGCCCCCGATTTCGTGAGCGTGACGTACTCCGCCGGCGGATCGGGCAACAACGCCGCCACCACGCACATAGCCCGCATGATCAACGACGAGCTGCAGACACCGTCCGTCGCACACCTCACCTGCATATCGCTGAAGCGCGCCGACCTCGCCGCGAAGATCGAGGAGATGCGCGGCGCGGGCATCCGCAACGTGCTCGCGCTGCGCGGCGACGTCCCCGATGGCGCGCCCACCGGACCGGGCTGCGCCGACTACCGCTACGCCAAGGACATCATCCCCGCGCTGGTCGACGCCGGTTTCTGCGTGGGTGCCGCGGCGTACCCCGAGGGCCACATCGAATGCGACGACCCCGCCCTCTCCATCCAGCGCCTCAAGCAGAAGCAGGACGCCGGGGCGAGCTTCCTCGTCACCCAGCTGTTCTTCGACAACCAATACTTCTACCGCTTCCGCGAGCGCGCGGCGGCCGCGGGTATCGCCGTTCCCATCACGGCCGGCATCATGCCGTTCATGAGCAAGCAGCAGATCACCCGCATGGTCTTCATGTGCGGCGCCTCGCTTCCATCGCCCGTTATCAAGTTGCTCGCCCGCTACGAGAACGATCCCGCGAGCCTGCGCGCCGCGGGCATCGAGTACGCGTGCCGCCAGCTCGAGGACCTCGCCGCGCACGGCGTTGACGGCTGCCACGTCTACACCATGAACCGCCTCGATGTGGCGCGCGCCGCCATGAGCGCGCTGCGACGCTAGATGGGCGCCGACGCCGCCCGAGCCGCGAGCGAGCTGCACGCGTCCATGGTCTGGAAACCGAGCGCAGACGAGCTGCCCGAGCTGAGCCGACCGGAGATGCTGCGCTACCTCGGCTACACCGGCCAGCAACTGGGTCCAGACCTTGCCAGGCGCATCGATGAAGCCGCCGAGCTCGCCGTCGCAGACGCCCGGCCCGCCGGGGCGTTTCGCACGTTCGGCGTGGATGCAGCCGGCGTCGACGCGAACGGGGCGCCGTGCATCCACCTTGCAGGCAGCGGCATCGAGCTGCGCGGGCGCGACATCTTCCGCCATCTCAAGGACGCCGTCGGCTGCGCCGTGCTCTGCTGCACCCTCGGGATGGGCACCGAACGGCGCATGCGCGTCCTGAGCGCGAGCGACCCGCTGGCAGCCACCCTATACGATGCGGCCTGCTCGGCCTATGTCGAAGACGCCGTCGACGCCTTGGAAGCGCGCATCCGCTCCACGGGCAGCGCGCGCGGGCTTTCCACCAACTGGCGCTTTAGCTGCGGATACGGCGACTGCCCGCTCGATGCGCAACCGTCGCTGCTCGACGCCCTCAACGCCGCACGGTTGCTTGGCGTGGCACCCACGCCATCCAACCTGCTTGTTCCCTGCAAGAGCGTCACCGCGCTCATAGGCCTGTTCGACGGGCCCGCCAGCGATGCGGACACGCGCCCGAGCTGCGCCATCTGCCGGCAATCCAACGCGTGCCCGTACCGCTCCCGGGGCCTCGTCTGCTACAGCTAGCCCCGCCTGCGCGAACCCTCGCCACACACGCGGCGGCGCCCTCGCCCGGCACCGGCCTTCGGCCCGCCGGCCAACCGTCATCCACCACCCCATCCCCGATTGGATTCCCCATGCCCACCTACGCCCATCATGTCCCCGCAGCACCACGCACCCTCGATAGCATCCGCATCGCCGATGCCGACCTGCGCGCGGCGCTCGAGGGCCGTCGCCATCTGCTGTTCGACGGCGGCATGGGCACCATGCTGCAAGCCGCCGGCCTGGCCGCCGGCGCCCTACCCGAACTGCTGTGCCTCAGCGATCCCGACGCCATCACGCGCATCCACGCCGCGTACGTAGCGGCGGGATCCGAGGTCGTCACCACCAATACGTTCGGCGCCAACGCGCTCAAGCTCGATGGGCGCGCCGAAGTCGAGGAGGTCTACCAAGCTGCCACCGCGTGCGCCCGCGCCGCCGGCGCCCGCTACGTCGCAGGCGATATCGGCCCGCTGGGCGCGCTGCTGCGCCCCTTGGGCACGATGAGCTTCGACGAGGCTTACGGGCAATTCGCGCGCTGCGCGCGTGCCGCGGCCGATGCGGGGTGCGACCTCATCGTCATCGAGACCATGACGGACCTCGCCGAGATAAAGGCCGCCGTCCTCGCAGCCAAAGACGTATGCGACCTGCCCATCTTCGCCACTATGACCTTCGAAGCCGACGGACGCACCTTCCTGGGCACGTCCCCCGCCATAGCCGCCGTCACGCTCGATGCGCTCGGCGTCGAGGTCCTTGGCATCAACTGCTCGCTCGGCCCTTCGGAGCTGCGCCCCTTCGCGCGCGATATGCTCGCCGCGACCGCCAAGCCCGTCATGGTGCAGGCGAACGCAGGGCTTCCCCATATCGAAGATGGCTGCACGGTGTTCGACATCGGGCCCGACGCCTATCGCGACGACGTTGCCGCCATGGTCGCCGACGGCGTCGGCATCATCGGCGGCTGCTGCGGCACCGACCCGCGACACATCGAGCAGCTCGCTCGAATCATCGCCGGGCGGGCGCCCGAACCGCGCCGCGCGCCCGGCTCGCTCACCGTCACCAGCGCGCAAGGCCTGGTAGAGCTGCCCGCCGAAGGTCGCCGTATCGCGGTCATCGGCGAACGCATCAACCCCACGGGCAAGAAGCGCCTGCAGGCGGCGCTGCGCGAGGGATCCATCGACTACGTGGTGGGCCAGGGCATCAGCCAGCAAGAGCAGGGCGCCGACATCCTCGATGTCAACGTCGGCCTTCCCGGCCTTGACGAGCCCGCGCTCATCGCGCGCGCCGTCGAGGCGCTGCAAGGCGCCACGTTGCTACCGCTGCAGATCGACTCCACCGATGTCCGCGCTATCGAGGCCGGCGTACGCGCCTACGCGGGCAAACCCATCATCAACTCGGTAAATGGGTCGCGCGAGGCGCTCGACGCCGTGTTGCCGCTCGCCGCGCACTACGGTTGCAACGTCATCGGGCTCACGCTCGACGAGGACGGCATCCCCGCCACGGCAGAGGGGCGCATCGCTATCGCGCGCCGCATCATCGACGAGGCCGCGCGCTACGGCATCGGCCGCGATCGCATCCTCATCGACTGCCTCGTCATGACCGCCTCCACCAACCAGCAACAGGTCGGCCAGATCCTCGACGCCGTCGCGCGATGCCGCGCGGAGCTGGGCGTCCATTGCGCGCTGGGCGTCTCGAACGTGAGCTTCGGACTACCCGCCCGCTCGCTGCTGAACTCCACCTTCCTCGCCGCCGCCTTCGGAGCGGGCCTCGATGCGCCCATCATGAACCCCGGATCCGCACGCTACATGGATACGGTCCGCAGCTACCGCGTGCTCAACGGCGAGGACGACGGTTCGGGCGCCTATATCGAGCGCTACGCGACATGGTCCGACCCCTATACAACCCCGGCGGGCGCGAGCATCGAAGCCCCTGGCGCCGGAGCCCCGGACGCACCGATCGCCCCCGGCTCGCAATCGCCCGTCGAAGAACTGCATCACCTCGTCCTCACCGGGCGCAAGGCCGATGTCCCCGCGCGCGTACGCCAGCTGCTCGCCGGCTACGGCGCGCTCGACATCATCGACCACATGCTCATCCCCGCTCTGGACGAGGTGGGCGAACGCTTCGACCGCGGCACCTTCTTCCTCCCCCAGCTCATGGCATCCGCCGAAGCGGCGCGCGCCGGATTCGACACGATCCGTGATGCGATGCCCGCCGGCGACGTCGCCGACAAGGGCCGCATCGCGCTCGCCACCGTCAAGGGCGACATCCACGACATCGGCAAGAACATCGTGAAGATGCTGTTGGAAAACTACGGCTACCACGTATTCGACTTGGGTCGCGATGTGGATCCGCTCGCCGTGCTCGACGCCGTCCGCACGCACGATATCCCCCTGGTCGGGCTCTCCGCCCTCATGACCACCACCGTCGCCAGCATGGAGGAGACCATCGCGATCCTGCGGCGCGAAGCCCCCGGCGTTCGCGTATTCGTGGGCGGAGCCGTCCTCACCCCCGAATACGCGCAGCAGATCGGGGCGGACTTCTACGCCAAGGACGCCGCCGAATCCGCGCGCATCGCCGAGCGCGTTTTCTCAAGCTAGCTGCGGAGCACGCCGTCACCCGCATCCGGCGATGCCCCGCAGCGACCGTTGCGCTCCGCCCGCGGCCCCGCGCAAGCGATGCTCCACCGACGGACGTCCGCGTCGTCGCGGGGGCATCCGGCGCAGTACGGCCGGGCGCACACGGGCAGCGCATGCGGGGCTCGCGCCGCCCACGCCGGAGCCGGCACGCCCTCCATCTGCGCGATCACCATGTCCGCTATCTGCTGCATACCCGCAGCCGTGGGATGGCATGCATCGACGGCGTCGTAGCACACGCCGCACGAAGCGATATCCGCCACATGGGCACCGGCGACGGCCGCCGCGCGCCTGATGGCATCGTTGTATTCTGCAAGCGCAACGCCCCTGATCGCATATTTGAAGCACGCGAACCGCCGCTCCTCGGTATGGCCGGGGCACAGCGTCAAGCACCACACCTGCGCTTCGGGCGCTATCCGTCGCACACCTTCCAGCATGCGCATGTACGCCGCTTCAAACCGCTCGAGCGAGACAGGGCCCACGACGCGCTCCACCATGGCGGGTCCCTCGAGTTCCTCCCGACGCGCCGACGCCGACAGGCTTCCACCCATCACCTGGTTCCTGCCGCCACCCCATCCGTAATCGTTGATTCCCATGTACACCAAGACGAGGTCGGGCTTCTCGCCCGCAGCGCCCACCAGGGCCCCGATGCGCGCATCGCTTATGCCCGCGGGAAAGCCGAAGCCCTCGACCACCGAACCAGAATACGATGAATTCGCAACGAGGCGCCCACCCACGTGCTCGATCACCTTGCCCCACCATGTGTCGCCCCGGCTCTCGACACCTGGGACATGAACCTCCCCCTCATAATGCACGCGCCAGCCCTCGGGCACGGCACCGCGCAGCGTGCTGATCGAATCCCCCAGCACGGAGACGCCTGGACCCACCAGCTCGATCGCCGCTCGCCGGGCAGCCGTCATCCGCTCGCACGCACCGCACGCGCTGCCCGTGCCCGCCACGACGTTCTCCTCCATATCCGAGCCCTCCTCTTCCCTTTCCTGCTTGAGCAGGTAACTTCTGCATAAATTCAATCGTATGGCAGAGACCCCCTCGGGTGCACGGTAGAATGGTGAGAACCGCAAATCCAGGGATGCACGCAACCCGAGAATCCGACAGGAGAGGCGCATGTCAATCACGCCCGCCGAAATCGCCGAGACCCGTGGCATGGTCTCCAAGCAAAACCTCGACATCCGCACCATCACCATGGGCATCTCGCTCATGGGTTGCGCAGACGAGAACCTCGAGCGGATGTGCACCAAGGTGTACGACCACATCACCCGAACGGCCGAGCACCTCGTCGAAACCGCCGAGAACCTTGAGCGCGAATACGGCATCCCCATCGTCAACAAGCGCATCTCCGTTACACCCATCGCCCAGGTTGCCGCCGCATGCAGCGACGTCGACCTGGTCCCGCTCGCCCATGCGCTCGACCGCGCCGCGGAGACCCTGGGCATCGACTACCTCGGCGGCTACTCCGCCCTCGTCCACAAGGGCATCGGCGATGCCGACCGTCGCCTCATCAACTGCATCCCGCAGGCCCTCAGCGAGACGAGCCGCGTATGCTCCTCGGTCAACGTTGCCAGCCTGCGCGCCGGCATCAACATGGACGCCGTGCTGATGTGCGCCCGGACCATCCAGGAAGCCGCCCGCATCACCCAGGACCGCGAGTGCGTGGGCGCGTCGAAATTCGTTTGCTTCGCCAACATGGTAGAGGACTCCCCCTTCATGGCGGGCGCCGTCCATGGCAGCGGCGAGGCCGACGCCGTCATCAACGTCGGCGTCTCCGGGCCCGGCGTCATGGCCGCCGCCCTCGAGGAGCTGCCCGATACGGCGGACATGATGGAGGTCGCCGAGAAGATCAAGGAGACCGCCTTCAAGATCACCCGTGCCGGTGAGCTCATGAGCCGCGAGGCCGCACGTCGCCTCGGCGTGGAGAAGGGCATCGTCGACCTTTCTCTCGCCCCCACCCCCGCCGTCGGCGATTCGGTTGCCCGCATCCTCGAGATCATCGGCGTCGGCCAGTGCGGCGGCCCCGGCACCACCGCGGCCCTCGCCCTCCTCAACGACTGCGTCAAGAAGGGCGGCGTCATGGCGAGCTCGTCCGTCGGCGGTCTGTCCGGCGCCTTCATCCCGGTGTCCGAAGACGCCGGTATGATCGCCGCCGCCGAATCCGGCGCCCTGTCCCTCGAAAAGCTCGAGGCCATGACCTGCGTCTGCTCGGTCGGCCTCGACATGATCGCCATCCCTGGCGACACCCCCGTGGAGGCCATCGCCGGCATCATCGCCGACGAGATGGCGATCGGCGTCATCAACAACAAAACCACCGCGGTCCGTATCATCCCCGCCTTCGGCAAGAAGGAAGGCGAATGCGTGGACTACGGCGGGCTCTTCGGTCGCGCCCCCATCATGCGCGTCAACCCCCATGCCGGCACCGTCCTCGCCCATCGCGGCGGTCGCTTCCCGGCTCCCCTCAACTCGCTCAAGAACTAGCATCCACCCCTCTCCACGCCGCTCTCCACGCGGCCTCCGGCGAGCGCAATCGCAAGGCACACCTGGGCCGCATCCTTCGGGTGCGGCCCTTTTCCCATGCGGGGCGCCTCCCCTCACGCCCGTGTCATATGCGGGTGCTCAAGAACAGGACGGCCCGACGAAGCGGACGCTCCCCACCGGCTGCACGCAGCGTATCCGCGCATCGACCGATCGACCCGAAAGGACATGCGATATGCACGACGACATCGCAGACCCCTCCTCTATCAACTGGAGCGAAGCCTGGAAAGCTCGACAGCAGCACCGTCGCGCCGCCGACGACCCCGCCATCTGGGACCAGCGCGCCCGTCATTTTCGACCCCACGCAACCCATCCCTACAGTACCGCCTTCCTCGAGCACGCAGGCGTCCTCTCCGGCGAAACCGTATTGGACATGGGCTGCGGCGCCGGCTCCCTCGCCATCCCGCTCGCCCATAACGGAGCCTTGGTCCTGGCATGCGACTTCTCGCACGCCATGCTCGACACGCTGCGCGAGTGCGCCGAAGAAGCCTCCCTCGGCCAGCAGATCTCATGCCGCCACCTTGCGTGGGAAGATGACTGGGAAGCCTGCGGCATCGCCCGTAAATCCGTAGACGTAGCAATCGCCAGCAGATCCATCGCCACCACCGACCTCCAGGCCGCCCTGTTCAAGCTCGACCAAACAGCGCGTCGTCGCTGCTGCACCACGCTCGTAGTCGGACCGAGCCCGCGCTATGACGCTCGAGTCATGGAGGGCATCGGCATCGATGTCACCCCTAGCAACGACTTCATCTATGCCTTCAACATGCTTATAGAACTCGGTCGTCTGCCCGAAGTCTCCTATATCGTCTCCCCCCGCCTTGACACCTTCGACTCCCTCGACGAGGCCGTTGCCGACTATTCCCGCATGCTCGACGATGCACATGCCCACAAGCTTCCCGAACTGCGTTCATATCTCGCCGACCATCTTCTCGATAATCCGCATGCAGGTGAACCCGGAGGCAAAGGCAAGCCTCAAGGCGCCCTGCGGCTCGACCACGAGCGCACCGTTACCTGGGCCTTCATCTCCTGGAATCCTGCCGGCGCATAATGCCTTCCCAAGCTACCCCGACCGTCCGGTTTCGATTCGCGCCACGACACGGCACCGCCGGACCATGCCCCCTGCCTCCCCTTCTCCGCTTGCGCATTCTTTGCGAACTACCACGTATTCCCTTGTTCCCGCCGAAAGCTGCGCTACGGTAATGCATCAGTCATTTTCAAGCCATCCAGAAAGCGAGCGATCACCCATGGCCCTCTCAGGTAAGAACATTCGCCAGCTCCGTAGCCTGGCCCACCACCTCAACCCCATCATCCATATCGGCAAGTCCGACATCACCGATTCCCTCGTCAAGGAAACCGAGGCCGCACTCGAGGCACGCGAGCTCATCAAATGCGCCGTCCAGGATGGCAGCACTCTCGAGACGCGCGAGGCCGCCAACCTGCTCGCCAACAGCACCGGCGCCGAAGTCGTGCAGGTTATCGGCCATCGCTTCGCCCTGTATCGCGAGAGCAGCCGTGACGATATCGAAAGGATCGTGCTCTCCTAGCCTTACAACAAGACCCTATCCTCGTTTTCCTTGATGATGCGCTCATAGAGCTCGCGGGTCTCGCGCTCGGGCTGACCATGCAGCTCCGTACGCACATAATGGAGATGGCTTTGATACAGCTCCACGAGCTCGCGACGTCGGCCTTCAAGATCCATCACGCGCATCGCCCGGCGCACCACGTCTTCTCTTGTCGGCTCCTGCCGTATCGCTGCATTCGACAGCCAGGATGCCGACAAGAGATCGCCCTCCTCGATCGCCGCATCGACTCCCCGCATCATGCAGTCGATGAACTTAGCCTGATACATCTTCCTCATACGGACGAAGAAGCGCGTATCGCCGCAATCGGGCACGTAGAGCGGTCCCTTATACACCTCTTCCAGCTTTAGCGCGGCATCCACCACCTGACGCATGGAGACGCCCGCCCGCTGAACCAATATCTCGCGCGCCAGCGTATTGAAATCACGTATATCGGTATCCGAATACTCCCCATTCAACGCTATGCCGTCCGCCTGCGTCACGATATACTGCGGCCCCTGGTCGCGCTGGCCGAATGCCCGGCGCACCGCCGTCAGATTCACATACAGGTTCTGCCGCGCTTTTCTCGGCTCCATCTCCGGCCATAGCTCGTTCGTCAGCACCGTCTTGCTTACGAAGCTAGGAATTCCCAGCGCCAAGCGCGCCGTCAGGATCGCCGCCTTGCGACGCTTCCACACCTCGTTCGTCAAGATACGGCCACCCTGGGATACGCTGAAGCCTCCAAACAGGCTCACGTTCACCATGTCCGCATCCTCCATGCATTCACGCAGCGCGACGGAGTCCGTATGCCCCGACGACCCCTTCGTAAGCCCGTCCTCGAGCATGTACGAATTGGCCATATCGCGTGGAATCAATCGCTGCACGGATTCGGCGCGGCCTCCCAGCGCATACAGGGCAACGCGTATGCGCATGCGAAACGCCGGATCGAGCAGCTGCGCACGGTTCACCGAGAACCATGCCGACAAATCGGCATCGAAGCGCGCCACCGAAAGCTGCATCGCAGTCACCCATGCCTCCGCCGGCGTACGGGCGGTCGTTGACAGATCGCACTGCTCGGCCTCCTCGCGCACCGTCAGCCGTGCGTCCGTACGCAGTTTTGCCACGCGCTCGAGAATCTGCGCCCAACCAACCAGAAACGTCCTGCTACCATCCGATAGCTTCTGCACCTGCTGGGCACGGAAGCGCGCATTCAGGAACTGCCCCAACATCAAGAATTGCCAGCCCTCGAGCAACAACATCAAAAGCTGCTCATCCAAATTCGACTCGCGAACCGCCACGCGAGACGCATCGGAAAACGCTCGTTCATCGATCAGCGGACGTGCATGCATGAGTCGATGCACCGATGCGACCACGCGGGCGCGAGCGGCGATCGCACCCATATCGTGCGCATTCAGCAGTCTTACCAGGTTCGTCAGCCTTTCGTCGACCGACGTGTCCCATTCGCAACCGTCTACAAGCGCCCCGATATAGACACCATCGAGGTATTCGAGGATATTCGTTACGATAACGTCGTCCTCGCCCTCCTCGGGCGCGCTATACGGCATCGCCATCTTGGATGCCGATTCGCTCAGCACGCCATCCAGCCTCGACACATGGCGCTTCAAGATCTCCGCTTCGCGTACCGAGCCCGTCTCCTTATACGAATCCATAATGGCGGGCAAGTTCACAGCCCTGCAATCGCTCCACAGTCCCGATACGGCGACCGCGATCACCCAGTCCTCATAGCTTACGCACGAGGCAATCTCATGCGCGCGATGACGCAACTCGGTAGCCATCGCACGAGCGAGCTTATACTCCCCGGTAAAGAGCCCGGCCATCCATCCAGCCAACGCAACGGAAACATCCATGGTCGCCAATTGCTCTCCGTCCATATGGGCAAGCACCGACCGAATGAACTTAACATGGCCATGCAGCGCAAACAAAACGGGGAATTGCGAGATGGCTTGCAGGCATTCCGCGGTATCGCAAAGCTCTTCCAGAAGGGCTACGGCAGCATCCACGCGCCGAGCACGCATCAGCATTCTGACCGTCTTCATCGCGAATTGGCGACGAGTTTCCACGATTGATCGACGCAGCAGCGAAAGCACACCGGAATCGCTTCCCAAACAGCGAAACGCGCGCTGCTCCGCATCGTATATCACGATCGGATACTCGCGCTGCAGGCGCACGAGCAGCTCCGTATGAACCCCCATGCCGTTTCTCTCGAAGTCGGCAATCGTTCCGCTGCCCATCATCACCATGAATGCGAGCAAAACCGCGAGAGGGTCTTTACGCTCCCCCAGATCCTGCAAAACATCCTGGTACAAGGTCGCCACGGCCCGTTCAAGCTGCCCGCGCTCCCCCGACGCTCCCACACCATGCGCCTCGGCAACCAAGCACGGGATACCGCGTGTCAGCGCATAGATATCCACCGAGGGCGAGATGGCATACAGCTTGGACCATGCAGCGTATTCACGCGGCTGCACCAGCAAAAACGGAGCACCGTACTTCGTCGAGTCCGAAACCGCACGAATCAGATTCGCACTCGCCGGCGTGCACGCGATGGCGATTTTCATTCCCTCGTCCCTCATGGCCCTCAGGCGTGCCGCAACTACCTGTACTTGTTCTTTATTTAAAAGCGGCAAACCATCCAGCAGCACATACGGCGTGGGAAGGGGCGAAAGCGAATTCGAAAGATCATCAAGCAGCCCGACGAATCCCGGAGCGTCGCAGCTCGATGCATCCCGAAGCACCACGTCGCCCGTCGAGGGCATCTCGCGCAGCGTGCCGGCGCACTGCATCAACATGGATGTCTTGCCAAATCCCTTCGGCGCGCTTAAAAATACGATTCCCGCGCCATCCATCGCCGCAAGCAGCGCTCGAACCTGTTCACCTCGAACCACCAAGTGGTCCCCACGGTCGACCGGACTGCAATCACCTACTTGGCTCCCCACGGATCGCGCCATCGCACGTGCATTGGTCATCTCGTCCATTCCTTCCCCCAATCACCTCGCGTGCACGCTTACACGGTAAAGCGAATGAGGTGATCAAGGGTCAGGGATCTTCTCTCATTCGCTTTGCCGGTAAGAGAACCAATACCTGTCTGTAGGGTCACAGTTGATCCATACAGAACAGGTTTATGCACATTTGCATGCATTATCCCGTTTCCTATGGTAGCAGGTATTCAGTTGAGAGTGTAACGAGAACCCCTCGCAGAACTATAGGGACCCTTGGCATAATTTATTACCATCTTCATGGTAATTGTGATAATGAGAGGGCGATGCGCGGAGATCCACCGGTTGTTAGAAAACTGTTAGCCAGCTGTTAGTCACAATCGAATTCCCGGACCAGCTGTGGATACATCGTCGCTCGGTCCAAAGAAGCTCAAAACACAGCGAAGCCGCCCGGTCGTACATGACCGAGCGGCTTCGACAACATGGAACGATGCCTATGGCAGTTAAGCCTTCCGCCAGCAGCGCGCGCTTACTTGCAGAGCGCGAGGGCGGCCTCGTCGGCAACCAGGGTGACGTTGCCATGCAGCTGAAGAATGGAAGCGGGGCAAGCCGGGGAGATCGGACCAAAGCACATGTCGTACACGGCCTGGGCCTTCTTCTCGCCGTTGGCGACAACCAGAATGCTACGGGCGCTCATGATGGTCTGAACACCCATCGTGTACGCCTGGCGCGGCACGTCCTCGATGTTGTCGAACAGACGGCTGTTGGCCTCGATGGTGCTCTCGGTAAGATCGATGCAGTGGGTACCCTTCGAGAACGCCTCGGCCGGCTCATTGAAGCCGATGTGGCCGTTATTGCCGATGCCCAGCAGCTGGAGGTCGGGATAGCCGGCGGAAGCGACCATCTCATCGTACTCGGAGCATGCGGCGGCGGCATCCGGGTTGGCACCGTCGGGCACGTGGGTGTTGGCAACGTCGATGTTCACATGCTTGAAGAGGTTCTCATTCATGAAATAATGATAGCTCTGGGGATCATCGTGGGTGAGACCGCGATACTCATCCAGGTTGTAGCTGGAAACCTGGGAGAAGTCGAGGTCGCCCTTCTTGTAGCCCTCGACGAGAAGCTCATAGGTACCGATGGGAGTAGAGCCCGTAGCGAGGCCAAGGACGCAATTGGGCTTCAGCACCACCTGAGCGGAAATGATATTGGCAGCCTTACGGCTCATATCCTCGTAGTCACGAGCACGAACGATCCTGATCATAGTGACCCCTTTCCCTAGGATCGCGGATTACCGACTTTTGACGGCAATCAACTTGTCAAGCTCGGCAACATGGGTACCCACGCTGCCCTTGAGGCTTGCAAACTCGGCAGCGTTGCGGATGAGAACCAACACCGTGATGTCGTATCCTTCGGCGGCGATGGCCTCGCGATCAAACTCGATCAGCACATCACCCTTGGCAACGCTATCTCCCGGCTCCGCTTTCACGGAAAAGTGGCGCCCTTCCAGATTGTACGTCTCGAGACCCACGTGAATGAGGACATCGAAGCCGTCGTCAGTACGAAGGGCGGCAGCGTGACCGGTTGGAAATATGGCTTCGACCTTTGCGTCGGCAGGCGCAACCACACGGTTTCCCGTGGGCTCGATCGCAACGCCCTCGCCCAGCAAACCAAGCGCGAACGTTTGATCCTGGACCTCGGAGAGCGGTTTCACGTTGCCCGCAAGCGGAGCGCACAGCACGCGCTCGCGAACACCCAAACCAAACGACTGTAGAAGCCTACTGAACATTATTTCCCTCGATCACCCGTGCAGAGACCGTTTTGGCAGACGTCATTATCGTAACCCAAAACATCTGTGTTAGGTAGCCTATACCTATATACTGCAATGTTCTTAATATGCCATGCAATGAAAAAACGGGACCCACCGTAATGGGTGGATCCCGTCGAAGCGTGTATTTCTTGGAGAAGAAATTAGCGCTTGGAGAACTGCGGAGCGCGGCGGGCCTTCTTGAGACCGAACTTCTTGCGCTCGACGACGCGAGCATCGCGCGTAAGGAAACCAGCGCGCTTGAGGTCGGCACGGTAGTCGCCAGCGTTCAGCAGAGCACGAGCGATGCCGAGGCGCAGGGCGCCAGCCTGACCGGAGATGCCGCCACCATCGCACAGGGCGATGACGTCGAAGGAACCGAGGGTGTCGGTAACCTTGAAGGGGGCCAGGGCGCCATCGAGCAGCTGCTGACGGCCGAAGTACTCGGCAGCGTCACGCTTGTTGATGGTCACCTTGCCGGTGCCGGGGACGATACGGACACGAGCAACGGCGTTCTTGCGACGGCCGGTGCCGTAGTAAACAACGGTGTTCTCAGCCATCTTTAAGCCTCCAGGTCAATCTTAACGGGGTTCTGGGCAGCGTGCGGATGCTCTGCACCAGCGTAGACCTTGAGCTTCTTGAGCTGCTGACGACCAAGCGTGGTCTTGGGGAGCATGCCGCGGACGGCGCGCTCGATGACCTGCTCGGGGTGCTTCTCCATGGCCTGGCGGAAGCTCTCGGCCTTGAGGCCGCCATTGTAGCCGGTGTGACGGTAGTAAACCTTGTGGTCTGCCTTGTTGCCGCTAAGCTGGACCTTATCGGCGTTGATGACTACCACAAAGTCACCGCAGTCAGAGTTGGGCGTGAACTGGGGCTTGGTCTTACCGCGCAGAATAGCTGCGATCTGGGTGGCAAGGCGGCCCAGGATAGCGCCCTCGGCGTCGATGAGGACCCAGTTACGGGAAACCTCACCCTGCTTGGCGTAGTGAGTCGACTTCTGAATCACTTGACTCCTCCATGTACAGTACGTGTCTTAACAGAGTTTCACGGGGCTCTGCAAAGTAACCTGTTGAGTATACCGCTTAGGCGGCGCGAGTCAACGTGCTTTCGGCTGTCTACCAGAGTTTCTGCACAGACGGAACATGATTGTCAGCGCACATGACGGCGGTCGCCTATGCGCAGAAATCGCAGATCGCCCCTAGTAGGCGCTTACCCTCCTGGCGGCCCTGGATATACAGGCCCAGCAACTTGGTTGGATCATGCTCGATATGCCCGATCTCCACCGGCGTCGGAGGGGCAACCACGAGCGCGCGGCCCTGGCGCTCGTACTCCCAGATATGCTCGCGCTGCTCGTTGTAGCGCTCATGACGGTTCTCAAGCGCCTCCAGGAAATACGGATAGGCGCTGTAGCGGGCGCGGGCGGGACCCATGAGGTCATAGGGGCCCTTCACATACGAACGATCCTGGGTAAGCACCACGACCGCGCGGTCGAAGCCCGCCTCCTCGAGCGCGTGCTCGATGGGCACGGAGTCCGCCACGCCACCATCCTGGTACAGGTCGCCGTCGATCTCGACCGGCTGCGTCACCAAGGGAAGCGAGGTGGTGGCACGCAAGACGTCGACATCGAGCACGGCGTTGGCAACCGGAAGGTAGGCGGCCGTACCGAACACCACGTCGGTGGCTACGGCAAACAGCTTCATGGGGTTTGCCTCGAATGTCTCGTTATCGAAGGGATCGATTCGATCCTGGATATCGTTGAGCAGGAAATCGTAACCAACGATGCTGCCGCTCGTTGCGAGCGACTTCGCGCCAATATAGTTGCCGTCGTTGCAGTACGCCAGGTTGACGCGGTTCACGCGGCCGATCTGGCGCGACTTGTAATTCATACCGCTCAGCGCACCAGCCGATACGCCATAGCACGCGGCAAAATCGACGCCGTGCTCAAGCAGCACGTCGAGGACGCCCGCCGTGAACTCGCAGCGGAAGCTACCACCCTCGAGCACCAGGGCGACCTTTCCCGCGTTGGCGGCTTTTTGCTGAGCATCCATGACGATGTCCTTTCTCGGCGAGGCACATGAGCGACAACTGTTCTTCTACCACAAACACGCGCCGCGCAAACACCCTCCAGACAATCAGGACGCCGTATCCGAGCAAGCCCGAGCCCGCGGCGAGACTTGCCGGCCGTGCAGCGGGCTCGAAGGCGGGGCGCGAGCGTCGCACACGGCCCCCGAGCCCCGCCCCGGCATCGCTCCCAGCAAGATCCATACACAAGAAAAAAGCAGGTAGACGCATACATCTACCTGCTGTAACGGTTGGTGGAGGCGCGGAGAATCGAACTCCGGTCCACGAAAGCTCCCTGATCGGCATCTCCAAGCTCAGTCGCCGATTTAGATTCGGAACCGTTGCGCGCGGCAACGCGCTCGCAGGTTCCTAGCTGGTTCGATCTTATCCCGTGCCATACCGGCTACGTGCACGGGAGCATTCCCCTAACATGACGTCGCCCCGGAGTCGGGGAAATCCCCGGTTTGACGCGCCGCTAATTAATTAAGCAGCGAGGGCATACTGCCCAGAGAAATTATTGTTGTCAATTCATTTTGACGGTACCCCAGTTTAACGTGGGCGAGGAGACCACGGCTTGCTTCCTCTCTCAGAGCTATCGTGTCGAAACCAGTCGCCCCCTCGTGCGAGAGGTCTGGGCACCGCGGCCATGCGCCGCGCATGCATCGACCTGTCAAAGTACACCGCCCTCGCGGCAACGCGATGGCTGGGTTACGTATTCTACCACGTTTACGTCGTTGCTAAACCACGGAGCCGACCGCGCGCCGCGAACGTGCAGACGTGATGGCGACTCCCATCGTAACAGCCCGGCGCCACCGCGCCCCGGCCTACGACAGGCTCGCGCGCAGCAACTCGTTGAAGAGCTTGGGGTTGCCGCTACCACGGCTCGCCTTCATGCACTGCCCCACCAAAAAGCCGATGACCTTCTGGTTGCCGTCGCGATACTGCTGGGCCTGGTCGGCGCATCGCGCAAGCACCTCGTCCACGATGGGCTGCAACGCGCCCGCATCGCTCACCTGGCGCATGCCGCGCTCGTCCACGATCTTCTCGGGGTCGTCGCCGCTCTCCGCCATGGCTTCGAAGACCTCGTGCGCCTGGTTGCTCGAGATCGCGTCCTCGGCGAGCAGGCGGGCCAGGGAGGCAACCTGCGTCGGCGCGATGCCGCTCTCTTCCAACGACGCCCCCGCGGCCTTGAGATAGCCTGCCAGCTCGTTCACGATGAGGTTGGCCACCACCTGCGCCGCCTTTCCGGCAAGACCGTCGGCCGCCTGCTCGAAGAACGCCGCGGTCGCCGGGTCGCCGGCGATCTGCTCGGCGTCCGCGCGCTTGATGCCGAATGCGCCCTCGAAGCGGTCGCGCTTCGCATCGGGCAGCTCGGGCAGCTCCGATGCGCAGCGATCGATGAACTCATCCGACAAGTCGAACGGAGCCAGATCGGGGTCGGGGAACAAGCGGTAGTCGTCGGCCGTCTCCTTCACGCGCATCACCACGGTGCGCTTGCGGCTCGGCTCCCAGTGGCGAGTCTCCTGGTAGATGACGCCCCCCTCCTCGAGCACCTCGGCCTGGCGACAGATCTCGTACGCCAAGCCGTCGTGCAACGCCTTGAAGCTGTTGAGGTTCTTGAGCTCGGTCTTGGTACCCAGGGCCGTCTCGCCGCGGCGGCGCAGGCTCACGTTGCCGTCGCAGCGCATGGAGCCCTTCTCCATCGAGCAATCGGAGATGCCCAGCGTCAGGAAGATGCGGCGCAGCTTCTCCATGAACAGGCGAGCCTCTTCGGGCGTACGCAGGTCGGGCTCGGTCACCAGCTCGATCAAAGGGGTGCCGCAGCGGTTGTAATCGACCAGGCTCTCGGCAGCCGCCGTGATACGGCCCTCCTCGCCACCCAGGTGGTTGAGCTTGGCCGCATCTTCCTCCATGTGGATACGCAGAATGCGGATGGGCACGCGGTAGCTGCCGTCGTCGAAGCGCTCGGGCAGCCCCAGCTCGCCCGCACCTCCGCACGACGCGCCCTCGGGCATCTGCTCGCCCATGCTCGCCGACAGGCCCACGGCGTTGGCGCTCGCACTGGCGAGGCTGCTCGCCTCGCCCTCGCCGAACGCGCACTCCGGGCGCTCGGCGGCGCCGCGGCCGCGCACGTCCAGGTCCAACCTGCCGTGCATGCAGAACGCCACGGGCCCCTGCGTTGTCTGGAAGTTCTTGGCCATATCGGGATAGAAGTAGTGCTTGCGATAGAACATCGAGCGCTTTTGAATCTGGCAGTTGGTTGCCAGGCCCGCCTTGACGATATACTCGATCGCGCGCTCGTTGGGCACGGGCAGCGCGCCGGGCAGGCCCAGGCACACCGGGCACACGTGCGCATTGGGCTCGTCGTCATGGCTGAGCGTGCAGCCGCAGAACATCTTCGTATCGAGCGTGGTGAGCTCGGTATGGATCTCGAGGCCGATCACGGCCTCCCAGTCCTTCAGGACCTCGGCGAGCTCCTTCATGCAAGCTCACCTCCCTTCTGGGCGCAAGCGGGCGCTACGGGCGCCGCACCGAACGCGACCTCGAGTGCACGGGCATACGTGAGAAGCTCGCGATCGTGGAACGCGGGCGCCACCAGCTGGGCGGACACGGGCAGACCCGAATCCTCGCCCAGGCCGAGCGGCACGGAGATACCGCCGTTGCCCGCGATGTTGAGCGAGATCGTATACAGGTCGGACAGGTACATCTGCGTGGGGTCGGACAGCTCGCCGTGCTTGAACGCGGTACGCGGCGCGGCGGGCATGAGGATGGCGTCCACCTGCTCGAACGCCCGAGCGTAATCGCGCGTGATCATGGTGCGCGCCTTCTGGGCCGCGTAGTAATACTTGTCGTACACGCCGCTGGACAGCAGGTAGGCGCCGAGCATCTGGCGACGCTTCGCCTCCCTACCGAAGCCGTGGGCACGGGACAGCGCGCTTTGCTGCGCCAGGTTCGCGCAGTCCTCCTCCTGATAGCCGTAGCGAATGCCGTCGAAGCGGGCCAGGTTAGAGAACGCCTCCGCGGGCCCGATCACGTAATAAGCGGCGATAGCGGCGTCGAGATGCGGAAGCTCAACCTCAACGACCTGCGCGCCCTGTTGCTCCAGCTGGGCGGCCGCGCGTTCGACGGCGCGGCGCACCTCGGGCGCGAGGCCCTCGGCCTCCATGAGCGCCGGGACGACGCCCACGCGTCTCCCCGTCACGCCGTCATCCAGGTGCTCGCAGAAATCAACGGCGAACTCCTGCGAGGTGCCGTCGAGCGGATCGCGGCCGGGCGCGGTGAGCGCGTTCATGGCGAGCGCGACGTCCTCGACCGTGCGGCCGAACGGGCCCACCTGATCCAACGAGCTGCCAAAAGCCACCACGCCGTAGCGCGAGACCGCGCCGTACGTGGGCTTCATGCCCACGACGCCGCAGAAAGATGCAGGCTGGCGAATGGAGCCGCCGGTATCGGAGCCCAAGGAGAGCGCCACCTCGCCCGCCGCCACCGCGGCAGCCGAGCCGCCCGACGACCCGCCGGGCACGCGCTCGAGGTCCCATGGGTTGTTGGTGGGGTGGAATGCCGAGTTCTCGGTGGACGAGCCGAACGCGAACTCGTCCATGTTCACCTTGCCGATGGGCAGGCAGCCGGCATCGAGCATGCGCTGCACGCACGTGGCCGTGTAGACGCTCTCATACGATGCCAGCATCTGCGAGGCGCATGTGGTGCGCGTCCCGGCCAGGTTCATGTTGTCCTTGATGGCCAGCGGGACGCCGGCCAGCGGGGGCAGCGGGTCGCCGGCCGCGCGGGAGGCATCGATGCGCGCCGCCGCCTCGAGCGCGGCGTCTGCCGACACCTGCAAAAACGCGCCCACTTCGGCATCGCGGCACTCGACCGCATCGAGCGAAGCGCGCGCGACCTCGGTTGCGCCGAACTCGCCCGCCACCACGCCCGCGGCGATCTGGGCCGCCGAAAGCGAATCGATCCACGCCATCAGCAATCACCCCCTTCGCCCAGAATCGAGGGCACGCGGAACGAGCGCCCGCGCGTGGACGCCGCATCCTTGAGCGCCTCGTCGATCGGAAGCGAGCGCCCCGCGTCCGCGGCGTCCGCGCGCACGACGTTCGCAAGGTCCCCGATGGGATGGAACGTCGGCTCGACGTCTGCATCGGCATATTCCAATATGGGATCGAGCATGGCCACGGCATCGTTCAGATAGGCCGTCATCTCGGCGAGCTCGTCGGTATCCAGGGCGATGCGCGCATATTCCGCAATGCCGCGCACGTCCGTTTCGGTGAGTGCCATAGGCGCTCCTTCCGCTTGCGTACGAATGTTCACCATTATAGACATATGGCGGCCGCTTTATTGCGATGGAGCAAGCACGGGCATCGCGCGCGTCGCGGCGCATGGCCCGCTGGGTCGCGCGCCCCCAGCGGGCGCAAAAAACCGCCCCATCCATTTCCGTACGGAAACGAAAGGGGCGGTTGATGGGACCCGCTGACCACCCGGGCGCGACGGCCCCGGGCAAGACGGCTAGAAATCGAACACCGGCAGCAGCGATGCCAGCGCCTCGGAGGCGCGCGAGCCGTCCGCGCTCACCTGCAGGCGGTCGCCCTGGCGCGCATCGAGCCCCATAAGCCCCATGAGGTCGCACGCCGAGACGCGATCCCGCGTGCGGTCGAGGGCTACGATGATCTCGCACGGCCATCTGCTCGCCTCGGCGGCGATGCTCGTGGCAGGCCGGGCATGCAAGCCCGCGGGATCGGTGATTTCATAGACAAACGTCTGCATGGGCGTCCTTTCGAAGGATATGCTAGCGCGTGACCCGCAGCGCGGCGGCGCCAGCCTGAATCTCGGCGTTCGCATCGGCCGCGAGCTCGACCGACGAGAAGGCGGCGGAGTTCGATACGGCAACGATGACGCAGTCCTTATACCCCGCCGCGGCGATCGCCGCGCGGTCCATCGCCAGCAGCGGCTGGCCCGCCACCACGCGGTCCCCAGCGGCCACATACCCCGTGAACCCCTTGCCTTCGAGATTCACCGTATCGATGCCCACGTGCACGAGCACCTCGATGCCGTCGTCCGACTTGATGCCGGCCGCGTGGCCCATGGTGACCGTGACCTCGCCGGAAACGGGCGCGCGTACCACATCGGACGCGGGCCAGACGGCGCAGCCGCGACCCAGCACCTCGCTGGAAAACACCGGGTCGGGCACCTCGGACATCGCGATGAGCGTTCCGGTCACCGGAGCGCACACGATGCCCGCCCCCGCCTGGACCTCGATCGTCGCGGGCGCCTCGATGGCGACCCGAGATTCCTCGCGCTTCGACGGCGCGTCCTTCTTCTTGAACACATCGAACAAACCCATGGCACATTCCCCAATCATATGAACCGTTTTTCCTGCACGGCGGGCTCTCCCGCGAACCGCAACCGAACGGCAGGCCTCCTATCGAGCAGCAGCCGCCTGCTTATCCTCATCGCGGTAGGTCAGCCAGGTGCCCACGAACGAGATGGCCATGGCGATAAGGATGCCCACCACGAGCCAGATCACGTTGGTGACGCCCTCGGCACCCGAGGGATCGACGAAGATCGGCAGGCCCAGGATGCCGGAGAACCCGGAGGTGAACTTCTTGACGCCCATCAGGCCCACGAAGCCGCCGCCGATAGCCGAAGCGATGCAGCTGATGATGAACGGCTTCTTCTTGGGCAGGGTCACGCCGTAGATGCAGGGCTCGGTCGTACCGAAGAAGCCGGTGATGGCAGCGGGCAGCGCGATCTGCTTGAGCTTGGAATCGCGGGTCTTCAGGAAGATCGCGAACGTCGCGGCGGTCTGGGCGAAGGTGCACACCTCGCGACCGGACAGCACGGCGTCGAAGCCCAGGACGGAAAGGTTGGTAAGGACGATGGGAACACATGCCCAGTGCAGGCCGAAGATGACCATGACCTGGTAGACGCCACCCAGGAACGCGCCGCACAGCAGGCCGCCGACCATGGGGATCTCGTAGATGCTCTGGAGCAGCAGCGACAAGCCGTTGGTGACGATCGAGGCCACGGGACCGATCGCGAGGTAGGTCATGGGCACGGTCACGAGCAGCGTCGCCATGGGCACCACGAAGAATCGGATGGCGGACGGCGTAGCGGACTCGAGCTTCTTATAGAGAACCGAGGCGAACCACACGGCCAGGACGACGGGGATGACGCTCGAGGTGTAGCCGGACTGCGGCATGATCACGGGCAGCCCCAGGAACGTTGCGTAGTAGCTCATCTCGAACGGCGTGCCCGCGAGCACGGAGCCCAGCGCTTCGGCGGTGGCGCCGATGTTCACCATGGCCGGGAAGCACAGCGCGGCGCCGATGGCCGCGCCCACGAACTCGTTGATCTTGAACTTGCGAGCGGCGGTAAGGCCCAAGAAGATCGGCAGGAAGTAGAAGATACCGTCGGCAAAGGAGCAGATCACGGTGTAGGTTCCGGAGTCCTTGCTGATCCAACCCAGGAAAGCGGCGAGGCTCAGCAAACCCTTGGTCATGCCGCCCGCGGCGAGCACGGGCAGGACGGGCTGGAGGATGCCCGAGATGAGGTCGATGGCGACGTTCATAAAGGTCTGCTTCTTGGCGGGCGCGTCCTCGTCCACCGAGCCGCCGGCGTTCAAATCGCCCGCCGCGACCACGGCATCGTAGACCTCGTTCACGTGCGGCCCGATGACGACCTGGTACTGGCCGCCGGCGTGCATGATCTTCACCACGCCGTCGGTCGCCTCGAGCACCTCGTCGTTCGCCTTCGCCTCATCTTTGAGCTTGAAGCGAAGACGGGTGATGCAGTGGCCGATGCTGTCCACGTTGGCGCTGCCGCCCACGTTTTCAAGGATGACGCGTGCGAGGTCATCGTACGTTCCTGCCATGGATACGTTCCTTTCTCATCAAGGAAAATACGTTACGAACTATGCTCGACCGCACGGCACGGGCCCGGCGCCGGCGATATGAGACCAAACAAATGTTGCGAGCCCGCCGCGCTAGCGCAGGCGGTTGACGTGCATCATGAGGTAGAGGAGCTCCTCATCGGAGCAATTCCAGCCGTAGGCGGAGCACAGGTGCTCGTCGATATCGCGCGCGCATGCGTATGCCTCGGGAAATTCCCGGGAGGCGCGCCGGAACAGGCTGGAGTTCTGCGTCTGCTTGCCGCCGCCCTGCATGAGGCGGCGCATGAGGAAGCGCATGTGCGCGACGAAGCGCACGTATGCATAGGATGTGCGATCGAGCTCGATGCCGAAACGGCGCTCGATGATCTGCGTGGCGCGCTCGATCGCCGCGGTGCTCTTCATGACGACGTCCATATCCTGCACGGACCCCATGCCGTCGAGCTCGGCGTTCACCAGATGCAGCGCGATCGAGACGGCCTCGCAGCCAGGGAGCTCCGCCCCCGTGCGCCCGCGCACGATCTCGATGCCGCGGGCGCCGAGCTCGACCTCGCGGGGGTACACGAAGCGGACCTCGTTCGCCAGGGGATTCTCGAACACGATACCGTCGGCGGTTCGCTCGATGGCGTACTGCAAGTGGTCTGCCAGGGTGAATGCAAGGTTGCCCGAAAGCGCGCAATCGAGGGATTCGGCGGCCATGGCGGCGATATCGGACGCCGCCAGCAAGACGTCGTCGGACACCGACTGCAGAACCGCCCGATACTCCTCGTCCACGTGCGCGAACACGCGCTCGACCACCGACTCGTCCTCGAGCTCATACGGCATGCGGGGAAACCCGACGCCCTTGCCGAAGACAACAATCTCCTCGCCGGCGCCATCGGACGCCAGGGCCACGTTGTTGTTGATTTTCTTCAGGATGAGCATGAAAAAACTCCTCGGAACATCGCTGCGCACGAACCGGAGCCACCAGGCCCCCGCATCTTGGTGCGCAAGTGATGCCTCCCGAGGAGTAACAACCTTGCTGCAGCCATGGATGGTAGAACAGGGCCCGCAATCGCTCGGTATATCACACCGTAAACGGTAGGTATTTCACGGCGAGCGGTATGTTAGCACACGACGAACGGACGCACGCCGCCCCGTGCCCGTCGGTCGCGATCTGCGCCGCGCGCAACGGAACGCCTCCGCGGACATCGCCGGCGGGCGGGCGGTTGGATCCGCCCTACCCATCCAGGCAGGCCCCGTTCGTCGCGATGATGCGCTGATACGCATAGAACGAATCCTTCCGGCGTCGCTCGTACGTACCGGTGCCGTCATCGTATTTGTCGACATGGATGAACCCGTAGCGCTTGCGCATCTCGCCGGTGCCCGCCGACACCAGGTCGATCGGCCCCCACCAGGTGTATCCGATAAGGTCGACGCCGTCGGCCACGGCCTCGCCCATGGCGCGCACGTGGCTCTCGAGGTAGGCGATGCGGTACGGATCGTGTATCGCCCCGTCCTCCTCGACCTCGTCGAAGGCGCCCAGACCGTTCTCCACCACCATAAGCGGAATCTCGTAGCGCGCGTAGATCTCGTTGAGCGCGATGCGCAGGCCCGTCGGATCGATCTGCCATCCCCAGTCGGTGCTCTCCAGATAGGGGTTCTTGCCGCCGAACGACATGTTGCCCGCCGTCTGCTCGTGGTCCCCATGCGTGCCCACGGTTGCCGACATGTAGTACGACAGCGTATAGAAATCGACCGTGCCCGCAGCGATATCCTCAAGATCGCCCGGGCGCACATCGAGCTCGATGCCGTGCTCGGCCCAATAGCGCTTCGCGTAGAACGGATAGCGTCCGCGCACCTGCACGTCGGAGCAATACCAGTTCATGCGGTTCATCTCCTGCTGCGTCGCCAGCACGTCGACGGGATCGCACGTGGCCGCGTAGGAAAGGATGAAGCAGTCCATGTTGCCCATCTTGAACTGCGGATAGCGCTCGTGCGCCAGGCGCACCACGCGGGCGGACGCCACGAACTGGTGGTGCAGCGCCTGATAGCACTGCTGCGGCGTGACCACGACCTTCGAACCCGGGCCCTCGTAGCCTCGGATCATCGAGGTCTCGAACAGCGCCCCCATGCGCGAGGTGCCGCAGTTGATCTCGTTGAAGGTGAGCCAATAGCGCACCTTATCCTGATAGCGCTCGAACACCGTGGCGCAATAGCGCTCGAACAGGCCGATGAGCTCGCGGCTCTCCCAGCCGTTATAGAGCTCGACCAGGTGGTAGGGCATCTCGTAATGCGACAGCGTCACCAGCGGCTCGATGCCGTGAGCACGACAGCACTCGAACACGCGGTCGTAGAACGCCAGACCGGCCTCGTTGGGCGCGGCGTCGTCCCCCTGGGGAAAGATGCGGCTCCATGCGATGGACATCCGGAACATCGTGAAGCCCATCTCCGCGAACAACGCGATATCCTCCTCGTAACGATGGTAGAAATCCACGCCATCGTGGTTGGGATACAGCACGTCGGGCTTGATGTCGATCGTGATCTCGCGCGGCTTTCCGTAGCCGCCGCCGGTGAAATGATCGTCGACCGACGGCCCCCGGCCATCGACGTTCCAGGCCCCTTCAAGCTGGTTCGCCGCCGTGGCACCGCCCCAGAAAAAGTTCTTCGGAAACCGCATGGCAGTCCTCCTTGGCTGCTCGGACGCGGCCGCACCTTTCGGCCGCCCTTCATCGCACATCGTGCCAGCGCGACCCTGTGTCCGCAATAGAGATCATCGAATCCGATACTTATTTTCCAAGCTCATGATGATGGGCATGATATTTTTGATACATTCTGATACCACCGTAGGATGAAAGGCGGCCCCTATGGATATTCTGCACCGCATCGAGCATGCACGCGGCCTCACGCCGGTCGAGCAGCAACTCGCCGCCACGGCGCTCTCCCTGGCCGACCGCCTCGAAGCCTACAGCATCCAAGCGTTCGCCGAAGCGGCCCACGCCTCCATCCCCAGCGTGCATCGGTTCTGCAAGAAAATCGGGCTCTCGGGCTACAAGGAGCTCAAAGTCGAGTTCGCCCGCGCGCGGACGGGGCGCGACTCTCGCGAGGCACCGGTCGACATCAACTTCCCCTTCGCGGCACACGACGACGCGGCCGCCATCCTCGACCGCATGAATTCCGTATACGAGGAAACCCTTCGCGATACCCGGGCGCTGCTCGACCCCGATGAGCTCGACCGCGCGGCGGCCCTCTTCATCCAAGCCGACCGTATCGACATCTACACGCAGTCGCACAACCTCTATCCCGCCCAGATGTTCTGCAACCGCCTGCTTTCATGCGGCATGCCCGCCGCCTGCCACGCCGACGTGGAGCGCCAGATCTGGGGAGCGCTCGCCTCCGACGATCGAAGCGCGGCGCTGCTCATCTCGTACTCCGGCATGGCCCCCAATCTCGCCACGCTCTTACCCGTCCTCGCCGAGCGCCACGTCCCCGCCGTGCTCGTGGGGACGCCCCGCGCCGCGCGGCTCAACCCCGGCCTCGCCCATTACCTGCATGTCAGCGACCGCGAGGACCTCCAGCAGCGCATCACGCAGTTTGCCAGCCATATAGCCGTGCAATACGTGCTCGACTCGCTCTTCGCGCGCATCTTCGCCGGCAACTGGGCGCGCAGCGAGGCGTTTCTGCTGCACGCGCTCCCTCGTACCAAGCTGCCCGCGCTCAGTCGAAGCGAAGCGGAGCTACCGCGCTAGCACAAGATCAGTACGCCAGGTGCGCGTCGTCGGCCACGAGCAGCGTTTCATCCAGATAGCGACGGGCGAGCCAGCGCGCCATGGGCAGGTTCTGGTCAAGATAGTTGCCGCATTCCTCGGGGCGGGCGCCCGGAATCTCGCCCTCGAAATCGCGCACGAACTCGAACAGGCCCGTGACCAGCGGCAGGATATCGCGAGAAGCGACCTCGCCGAATACCACCAGGTAAAAGCCCGTACGGCACCCCATGGGACCGAAATAGACCACCCGGCTCGACCACTCGGCATGGTTGCGCAGATAGGTGGCGCCCAGGTGCTCGATCGTATGGAGCTCGGCGGTGTTCATGACCGGCTGGCGATTGGGCGCCGTCAGACGCAGGTCGAACGTGGTCACCACGGCCCCGCTTGCGGGATCGCGGTCCACGCGCGATACGTACACGCCCGGCTCGAGCACCAGGTGGTCGACGGTGAAACTGGCGATCTTTTCCATGTCCTGCATGATGCGCTCTCCTTCACACAAAAACGGCTGCATCAGATTCTACTCCGACGCAGCCGTATCCCCTACCCTATTCCGATCGTTCCTCGCATGGCTGGAGCGCCTCCACCGAGCCAAAGCGGGGCAGGCGGCGTTCCCGCAGGGCCTCGCCCAGCTCGTGCACGTGGTTCCACGAGATCTCTCCCACAACGTCGATAACGGCCGACGAGATCGTCACCGTGATCAGCGACCAGGCGATGCGCTCGACCGGGATATAGCTGAGCGACAACGCGAGAACGGACAGGTCGGTAAACAGATAGCAGCGCCCCACGCGCCAGCCGGTCACCTTCGAGATGGACAGGGCCAAGGCATCGTCTCCGCCGGCCGACCCGCCCTGGCGCACGACCAGACCGACGCCCACCCCTACGAACAGACCGCCCAGAATAGCCGCGATCAGCGGGTCGCCGCTAAAATCGGGCAGCATGGGCGGAAAGCTCTCCCACACGCGATAAAACCCGGCAACCGCCGTGGTGGCGATGGCGGACCAACCCAGAAACCCGCCGCCGAGAAGCTTGAACGCCACGGCATAGCAGATGATGTCCAAAACCGGCGACGCGATGGACGAGGGAACGGCGAACCACTTGTTGAGAAACAGCATGAAACCGATAACGCCGCCCTCGGTGATACCCGTGACCTCGTGAATGTTGTGGACGCCGAATGTAAAGATGGCAGCGCCCAGCAGCACGATGGCCAGCTTCTTCAAAAAGCGCGCCGCACGGAGGCGGCGCATATCCCTAGCCTGTCCCATGACGATAATCCCCCTACGATGGTTTGCCCTTCCAGCGTATCCAACGAGAAAAATGCGACCAAGGCTCGACCAGCAGAGTACACGACAGCTCCATATGTCCGATTTCGGACTATTGGCAATGGTTTTGGTTTCCAACGGCGAAACTGAATAATAATTCCCATCTTCTGCATATAGATAATGGACATCCGTTTTCATTGTCGACCACAAGGCCCTGAACGCCGGATGCAATGGCAGAAAATGCAAATTTTGAGTCCATGGCAGCGTTGCGAAGGGGTCCTGCGGGCACCTGGAGAACCCCGCCCTGCCACCCGGACGGCGAAACGCCCTCGCATTTCGAGCTTTAGCCGCCGAAGCATACCTTTTATTTCACATGTGTAGAGCAAAACGCGGGCCCCCGAATATACATTCGGGGGCCCGCGTCTTCGAAAGACTCATTTATTGCTTTTACTGCCACCGGCGATGCCGAACGGTGCGTCCGGCTACGCCTTCTCGCGCGCAGCTTCGATCCGCGCATGAATTACACCGAGAACCACGCCCAGCAGCGCGGGCAGAACCCATCCCATGCCAAGCGACGCCAGCGGGATCGCGTCGAACGGCAGCCAAGCGCCCGTGAAGAACGCATCGCGCACGCTCGTCGCCACGCTCACCAAAGCGGTAAGGCCCACCACCCAGGGCCAAAGCTGCGGAAGCCGGTCGCACGCCGTATGCAGCAACCCCATGAGCACCAGCACGATGGCAATGGGGTACATGGAATTGAGCAACGGCACCGAGAACGCCAGGATGGCATCGAGGCCGAAATTGGAAACCACGCAGGAGAACACCGCGAAGCCAAGCGCCCACATCTTGTACGGAACACGGGGGAACACGCCGGCGAAATACGTTCCGCAGCAGCTGATGAGGCCGATGCAGACGTTCAAGCAGGCAAGCAGGAAGATCGCGGCGACAAGCACCAAGCCCACGGTGCCGAAATGCAGGGACGCGGAAGCGCTCAAGATGGCGGCGCCGTTGGTAAGCTCCGGCTGCGCGACGCTCAGGTTGGCGCCCACCGCGGCGAGGCCGCAATAGATGAGCGCCATGAGGATGCCGGCGAACAGGCCCGCGCGCGACACCTCGCGCGTGAGGCCGGCGTCGCTCGTTACGCCGAGCTCGCGGATATTAGTGGCGATCACGATGCCGAACGTGAGGCTGGCCAGCAGGTCCATGGTCTGGTAGCCCACCAGGAATCCCTGCATGCCCGCACCCTGCGCGTACGCGCCCTGGGCTGCGGCCACGCCCTCGGGGGCGGGGCTGAGCAGCGCGGCGCCCGTGACGGCGATGATGAGCGCGATGAGCGCGGGACCGGTCACGCGGCCCAAAAGATGCGTCAGGCGCCCAGGGTGCATGGCCAGCAGGTACGCCGCCACGAAAAATGCGATGGAAAACGCCAGGCGGCCCGCCTCGAGCGGAACCCCGACGGGAAGCAGGGGCTGTAGCATCTCGAACGACGTCGAAGAGGTGCGCGGGATCGCCAGGCAGGGGCCGATCGCCAGGTAGACGGCGGCCACGAACACGCTTGCGAATACGGGGTGCACGCGCGAGGCTAAATCGCGAATGGTTCCCGCAAGCGCCACTGCTATGATGCCGAGCACGGGCAATCCGATACCCGCCAGCAGGAATCCAACCATGGCGGGAACGCCTTCGGAGCCCGCCTGGAAGCCGACGAGCGGAGGCAGGATAAGGTTTCCCGCACCGAAGAACATCGAGAACAGCGTGACGCCCACAAGAACCGATTGCCGTGGGCTTAAAGCCTGCTTTTCCATGGCCGCTCCATTCACGTCGAGATTGCGCCGGCGTATTAGGGATGTACTCTATCAAACTCCCCCTGCGCGATGGGTACAAACTTCTCGATGACTCCCGTTGTTAATAAGAAGGGACCATCGCCCGCCGTTTCGCGTCCTATAAATGAGATAGTTTTGGTAGCATAGTTAGCCACATGAAACGAATCGAACCAATACGCTTGAAAGGAACCACGCGCATGCAGCAAACCGCATCCACCGCAACCGGACCGCGTGCCGCGCAGATCACGAAGCGCGACGGCCGCGTCGAGAGCTACGACGGCAGCAAGATCCGCGTAGCCATGCAGCGCGCCTTCGCCGACATCGACCAGCAGGCTGCCGACGAGCAGCTCGACGAGCTGCTCTCCTCCGTCGAGGACGCCATGGGGCGCACCGGGGCGCGCAGCGTGGAGGAGATCCAGGACCTCGTCGAGCGCACGCTGATGGAACAGGGCTACTACGACGTCGCAAAAGCCTACATCCTCTACCGCCACGAGCGCGCCGAGCAGCGCGGGCTCCGGGCGGGGATCGCCCGCGCGGCCGGCGACTCCGGACTCGAGCCCGTCCTGGAGCGCATCGCCCGCGACTTCCCCGAACCCGCCTACAGCCTCGACCAGCTCGACCATCGCTTCCAGTCGTTCGCGAAGCCGGGCATGTCCATCGAGGACCGGCTCGACGCCCTCACCAAGGCCGCCGTCGAGCTCACCTGCCAGGAGGCGCCGCGCTGGGAGCTCATCGCCGGACGGCTGCTCGCATTCTCCGCGCACCGCGCGCTCAGCCGCGCCGAGGCGCGCCGGGGCCTGGCGTCGCTGTACGACAAGATCCGCTTCCTCACCGACGAGGGCCTCTACGGCCCGTATATCCTCGAGAGCTACGCGCGCGCCGAGATCGACGAGGCGGCAGGGTTCATCGACGACTCCCGTGACGAGCTGTTCACCTACGCCGGCCTTGACCTCGTGCTCAAGCGCTACACCGTTCGCTCGCACGACCACGAGGTGCTCGAGAGCCCGCAGGAGATGTACCTGGGCATCGCGCTGCACCTGGCCATGCGCGAGCCGGTCGACCGCCTGGGATGGGTGCGCCGCTTCTACGACATGCTGTCGCGCCTCGAGGTCACCATGGCCACGCCCACGCTCTCCAACGCCCGCAAGCCCTACCACCAGCTCTCCAGCTGCTTCATCGACACCGTGCCCGACAGCCTCGCCGGCATCTACCGCAGCGTCGACAACTTCGCCCAGGTCTCCAAGTACGGCGGCGGCATGGGCATGTACCTCGGCAAGGTCCGCGCGACCGGCGGCTCGATCCGCGGGTTCTCCGGCGTCGCCGGCGGCGTGATCCGCTGGATCCGCGTCATCAACGACACCGCCGTCGCCGTGGACCAGCTCGGCATGCGCCAGGGGGCCGTCGCCGTCTACCTCGACGCCTGGCACCGCGACCTGCCCGAGTTCCTGCAGCTGCGCACCAACAACGGCGACGACCGCATGAAGGCGCACGACGTCTTCCCCGCCATCTGCTATCCCGACCTCTTCTGGCGCATGGCCGACGAGGACCTCGACCAGTCCTGGCACCTCATGTGCCCGCACGACATCCTCACCGTGAAGGGCTACGCGCTCGAGGACTACTACGGAGAGGAGTGGGAGCGCCGCTACCTCGATTGCGTGGCCGACCCGCGCATACCCAAGCGCACGCTCTCGATCAAGGACATCGTCCGCCTCATCCTGAAGAGCGCCGTCGAGACCGGCACGCCCTTCACCTTCAACCGCGACGCCGTGAACCGCGCGAACCCCAACCCCCAGGCGGGCATCATCTACTGCTCGAACCTCTGCACCGAGATCGCGCAGAACATGAGCCCCATCGAGGAGGTCTCGTGCGAGGTGCGCACCGAGGACGGCGACACCGTGGTGGTCAAGACCACGCGCCCCGGCGACTTCGTCGTGTGCAACCTGGCGAGCCTGTCGCTCGGCCGCCTGCCCGTGGCGGATGCGCCCAAGCTGCGCGAGACCGTCCGCACCGTGGTGCGCGCGCTGGACAACGTAATCGACCTCAACTACTACATGCTTCCGTACGCCGAGATCACCACCAAGCGCTATCGCGCCATCGGCCTGGGCGTCTCGGGCTACCACCATATGCTCGCCGTCAACGGCATCGCCTGGGAGAGCGACGCGCATCTGGAGTTCGTCGACCGCGTCTTCGAGGATATCAACCGCTTCGCGATCGAGGCCTCGTGCGACCTGGCCGCCGAGCGCGGCGCCTACCAGCTCTTCGAGGGCAGCGACTGGGATAACGGCGCGTACTTCGAGAAGCGCGGCTACACGGGCGAGGCATGGGACGCCCTGGCGGCGCGCGTCCGCGAGCAGGGCATGCGCAACGGCTACCTGCTGGCGGTCGCCCCCACCAGCTCGACCTCGATCCTGTCGGGCACCACCGCCGGCATCGATCCCGTCATGCGCAAGTTCTTCCTCGAGGAGAAGAAGGGCAGTATGCTGCCGCGCGTGGCCCCCGAGCTCTCCCCCGCCACCTACTGGTACTACAAGCCCGCGCACCACATCGACCAGACCTGGAGCGTCCGCGCCGCCGGCGTGCGCCAGCGCCACATCGACCAGGCCCAGTCGATGAACCTCTACATCACCAACGACTACACCATGCGCCAGGTGCTCGACCTCTACCTGGAGGCATGGCGGCGCGGCGTGAAGACCATCTACTATGTACGCAGCAAGTCCCTCGAGGTCGAGGAGTGCGAGAGCTGCTCCAGCTAGCCCCCGCGCCATCAGACAGCACCGCACGCAGAAGGAGGACCCATGTCCATCGACCCCGCAGCCGGGCTCGCGCCCAAGCCGCTCTTCAACCCCGACGGACCCACCGACGTCGCCGCGCGCCGCATGATCGGCGGCGACACCACCAACCTCAACGACTTCAACAACCTCAAGTACCCCTGGGTCTCCAGCTGGTACCGCCAGGCCATGAACAACTTCTGGATCCCTGAGGAAATCAACCTCATGCAGGACGTGAAGGACTACCCCAACCTGTCGCCCGACGAGCGCGCGGCATACGACAAGATCCTGTCGTTCCTGGTGTTCCTCGACTCGCTGCAGACGGCCAATCTGCCCAACATCAGCGAGTACGTCACCGCCAACGAGGTGAACCTCTGCCTGCACATCCAAGCGTTCCAGGAGTGCGTGCACAGCCAGAGCTACAGCTACATGCTCGATACCATCTGCAGCCCCGAACAGCGCAACTCCATCCTCTATCAATGGAAGACCGACGAGCGCCTGCTCGCGCGCAACACCTTCATCGGCGAGCGCTACAACGAGTTCCAGCAGAAGAAGGACGGCGCCACGCTGCTCAAGGTCCTCATGGCCAACTACATCCTGGAGGGCGTGTACTTCTACTCGGGCTTCATGTTCTTCTACAACCTCGCGCGCATGGGCAAAATGCCCGGTAGCGCGCAGGAGATCCGCTATATCAACCGCGACGAGAACACGCACCTCTGGCTCTTCCGCAGCATCATCCTGGAGCTGCAGAAGGAGGAGCCCCGGCTCTTCACCGACGAGGCGGTCGCCGAGCTGCGCGCCATGCTCGAGGAGGGCGTGCGCCAGGAGATCGCGTGGGGCCACTACGTCATCGGCGACCACATCCGCGGCCTCACCAAGCAGATGGTGACGGACTACATCCGCTACTTGGGCAACCTGCGCTGGAGCTCGCTGGGGTACGGCTACCTCTTCGACGACAACCAGCGCGAGCCCGCCGATATGGCCTGGGTCTCGCAGTACAGCAACGCTAACATGGTGAAGACCGATTTCTTCGAGGCGAAGTCGACCGCCTACGCAAAGTCCACGGCGCTCGTCGACGACCTGTAAGACCCGCGACGACCCGCCCGCTTCGATAACGCCCCCCGATCATTCGCACGGGACTATACGAGCCGCGCCCGCATGTCGCCATCGCGATGCGGGCGCGGCTCGTTTTCGCATCGCCGCCATGTTGGGCGACCACGAAGAGGATTCGCATGCAGGGGATGTTCGCAGGACCGCGAGCCATAAAAATAGGGATGGAACCCGAGGGCTCCATCCCTATTGCTTTATATAAGCACGGCGCCTAGGCGCTGGGCTTACTTGCGGCGACGAGCGCGCGCGTAGCCAGCTGCCAGCAGGCCGCTGCCGCCCAGCATGGAGAGGGCTGCAATGGCCATGGAGGCGTCGCCGGTCTGGACGAGCGAGTCGCCCTTGTTGCCGCCGTCGGGCTTACCGGGCTTGGCCGGCTTGTCCGGGTTCACGGGCTTGTCCGGGTTCACGGGCTTGTCGGGATCGACCGGCTTGTCGGGGTCGACCGGAGGCTTCGGATCCTCGTTCTTCTGGAACTTGGCGACGAGCTCCAGGTCGGAGGTCACCTTGGTGGAGAAGTCGAAGTCCTTGCCGTCGAGCTGCCAGGCCACGAACGTGTAGCCGTCCTTCACCGGATCGGTTGCGGGCTTGGTAGCGACCTTGCCCTCCTCGACCGTCTGGGTCTCGACGACCTTGCCGTCGGCCTTGAACGTCACGGTGAACGTCTCGGGCTTGGGCTCGGGGGTCACGCCGCCGTCGACGCGCTTGAAGCGGGCCTCGAGCGCAACGTTGTAGGCGGTGGGAACCTTGTAGGCCAGGTCCTCGGACACGGGCTCATCGGAGCACGGAGCGAACCAGCCCACGAACTCCAGCTTCTCGCCGGGCTTCGCGGTCATGGTGAGCTCGCTGCCGGCCTTGACCTCGGCGCGGTACACGGACTTGGAATCGTCCAGGTCCTTGCCGGTGCCGGTCACGACGCCGTCGACGGGCTTGCCGGTGGCAAGATCGAGCGTGCCGTCCTCGGCCGCAGCGTAGCTGTTAGCGGCAACGTAGACGGTGTTGGTGGGAACCGGCTTGTTGGCGATATCGAACTCGGAGACGGCAACGTACTTGTTGTTACCGTGCTCGTTGGCATCGGTGATCTCGAGCCTCACGCCGTATACCTTCTGGGTGTCGAACGTGAAGACCTTCTTCTTGGAATCATTTGCGAAGACCTGATCGGTAGCGACCTTCTCGAACTCGCCGTCAGCAGACTTCTTGAGGAACAGGCTGGCCTTGGTGATGCGACCGCTGCCGGTGCCGTCCTGGCGCGGGGTGAACGAGAACTGGTTGATCTCATAACCCTTGCCGAAGTCGATCTCGGCCCAGATCATGGGCGTGACCTTCAGGCTGCCGTTGACGTTATCGCTCGTGGCGGCCTTCCAGTTGGAATGCCAGATCGTAGACGCATTGTTGTCGAACGCATGCTCGATGTGGCCGCCAGCGCTCTCGCCCGTGAGGGTCTGGGAGTTGGTCTTGCCCTTCCAGGCAGCCTTGTTGTACTGGTCGACAGCCTCTTCAGCCTGAGCAGGCTTCACCACGACGTTGTCGATGCGAGCGGCGATGCCGTTCTCCTTGGAGCCGATGCGCTCGAGCGGCATGGTCAGGGTGGCGTGCTCGATGCCGTCCTTCTTCACCATGTCGTGATCGAAGAAGCGACCGGTTGCGGTGCCGACCTTCTCGCCGTCAACGAAGAGCGTCGTCTTCTGGGTCTCGGCGCGCAGCATGATGCTGACCTTCTTGCCCACCGGGAGCTTGTAATCGAAGTAGTAATCGTACAGCTCGCGGGTGAAGCCGAGCTTGCCGTTGTCCATCACGCGGATGTCGAGGGTGCCGTACGGGGCGTCGGCCTCGAAGAGGACGTCGCCGGGGCAGGCGGGCTCATCGAGCGTGATGTCGAAGGACAGCTCGGTGCCGGTGGCGATCTTCTGGATCGGGGAGGTCACGTAGGAAGCGCCGCCCTCGAGGACGAGCTCGCCCTTCTTGACCTGTGCCTTGGCGCCCTCGGTGAGGTTGCGGCCGTTCTGGCTGGAATCCTTCAGACCGTTCTCGAAGGTGTACTCGGCGTAGGTGTCACCCTTCTTGGACACCTTGCTGTAGGGGTTCACGCGCGGAGCATCGCCGGTGGTCTCGACGATCTCGTACAGCTTGTTGAAGCCCTCGTCGCCGGCACCCTTCTCCTGACCGGTGGGAGCCCAGTTGTTCTCGGCGTAGACCGGCATCGCATCGAAGAAGCGCGCGTACTCGTCGGCCTCGGTGAGACCGCAGGCGTTGGTATCGATGTTGTCGTTCCAGATGGCGAACTCGGCACCCAGGATCTTCGGATCGCTGGCGGGGAGGACCCTACCGCCGAAGTTGTTGGGATCGAAGCTCTTGTAGAGGCTCTTCGTGTTCAGGTAGTCACCATAGGCGCCGCGGTTGCCGCCGCCGTTGGGAACCATGTAGCCGTAGCTATCCAGGATGTTGATGAGCGAGAAGCCCTTCTGGTGCATACGGATGGGGTTAGCCCAGCCAAGCGACCAGATATCCATCTGGACACCGGTGCACAGCACGGAGCCGTCGGCCGGCTCGGTGCCGCCGCCCGCGAGCCAGGAGCTGTCGAAGCTGCCCCACACGCGCGGCGTGTTGCCGTTAGCCTGCAGGTGCGGAACGAGGTCGTTGTAGAACTCGCAGTACACCGGACGGCCGTTGGGGATGATGAACTCGTCGGCACCGATGTGCACGACGGTCTCGTCGTCGAAGACCTCGTTATCGCCCGTGGTGTAATCGTCGAAGATGCTCTTGATGAAAGGCATGGTCTTCGGGTTGCGAAGATCCAGGTGGTCGACGGCCCAACGGTCGGCAGGACGCGTGGTGACCGTCGCGTCCATAACGGCGAGCTCGGGGAATGCACGCGTGAACGCGACGGCGTGCGCGGGCATATCGATCTCGGGAACGATGTTCATGCCGTAGGAGCGCTGCGTCTTGATGAAGGAACGCATCTCATCCTTGGTGATGAAGTAGTCCTTCGCCGTAGCGGTCTCGCCGGTCTTCTCGTTCTTCACGCTGCTCTCCAGACGGAACGCAGCGTACGCCTTCTCCAGAGCCTCGTCGTCGGACTTGTAGTTCTCCAGGAAGATCAGGTTGTCGGACAGATGAAGCTGGAAGTCGTTCATCTTGTAGTAACGCATGGTGCGGGCGGTCATCTCGACCATTTCGAGCGAGATGGGCTTGCGCGCGATGTCCCACATGAAACCACGGATCGGGAAGCGCGGATAATCGCGCATCTGGCCGACGGGGAAGCCATCGGTCTCGGTCTTGGTCATCTGCAGGATGGTCTGCATGCCGTACATGTTGCCGGTGACGGACTGCGACTGCACGTTGATGCGGTCGGCCTGGATGTCCATCGTGTAGCCCTCGTCGCCGAGGATCTTATCGCCCTCGGGCGCGCCGAAGGTGAAGTTGAAGGCGCCGGCCTGGGCGGCACCCTTCACGACCTTGAGCTCGGTGCCGGTGAAGTCCTTGTAGTCGGCAACGAACTCCTCGACGACGGCCTCGAGCTCGTCAGCCTGGTAGGTCACCTTGGTGAGCTTGCTCAGCGCAACCTTGGCGGTGGAGTTGGAGAACCACTCCTGGATCTCGGGGACCACCACGGGACGGGCGTTCTTGCCCTCGGCCTGGGTATTCTTGCCCTTGATCACGTAGTTGAGGTCGCCCGTGGTCTTCTTGGCGCCGGTCTTGGTCTCCGTAACGGTCCAGGAGATCTTGACGTCCTTGTCGGTGAGCGGATGCACGACGGTGCGGTCCGCAGCGACGACCTGCTCGAAATCGCAGCCGTTCAGCGCGACGGTGAAGCCCTCGGGAACGACGGGCTTCGGCAGCTGCGCGGCATCGGCCTCAACGGTCACGTTGTTGGCGATCTCGGATACGACCTGGTCGAGCGTCTTCACGGCGGTGCGGTCGTTCGAGTACGCCTCGAGCTCGACGACGGACACGCCGTTCCACGGGCTCGTGCCCGCAGCGATATCGAAATTGGTCAGACGGACGGCCGTCGCGACGACGTCCTCGCTCAGCAAGACGTCGACGTTGGGGGTGTAGCCCTCGCCGCTCTTCTTATTGGTAACGGTCTGGAGCTTCGTCCAGGCATCGCTACCGGGAGCCTTGTACTGGATGTCGAACGCCTTCACGTTGCTGGGGGCAACGGGGTTGGAGCCGCGATCCTCGAACTGAACCTTGAAGAAGCGGACCTTGGTGGCCTTCTCGAACGTGGAGACCAGGTAGGTGCGCTCGTCCTTGCCGGGCTTCTGCTCGCCGCTGGACCAACGGGTGCCCTTGTCGCCGTCGCCCGCCTTGTCGGGGGTGAGGGTCGGGGCCTCCTGGCCGCTTGCGGACATCGTGGACTTACGAACGTGGTTGACGTCGGCAGTCTCCTCGATATCGAGCTTCTCGTTGGAATACGCCTCGAGCTCGACGACGGACACGCCGTTCCACTCGGTGGAACCGGCAGCAACATCGAACTTGGTCAGACGGATAGCCTTGGCCGTAATAGCGGTCTTGAGGTCGACGGTGACCTCGGTGGCGAAGCCGCCGGTCGAGCCGCTGGTCTTGTTGCTCACAACCTGGGCGGTCTTCCACTCGGAGCTGTTCGCATCCTGATACTGCAGCTCGAAGCCCTTAACGTTGCTGGGCTTGATGTCGACGTCGCGGTTCTCGAACGTCACCTCGACGCGCTTGATGAGCGTCGGGACCTTGAACGTTGCCGAAAGGAACGTCTTGTCGTCCTTGGCGGGCACCTGGGTACCGCTGGACCAACGGGAAGCCTTCTCCTTGCTTCCATCGTTGGCCTTCTCGGCACCGAGCGTCGGCGCCTCGGAAGCGCTTGCCTCCATCGTGGCCGTGCGCACGTGGTTCACGCCCACCGTGTCCACTACGGTGTCAGCCGCGTAGGCCACCCCGAGCGGAACGGCGAGCAGCGCGAACGCCACAGCCACTGCAACCGCAGCGACCATGCGCGTCAGCGAGAAACGCGCGCCCTTTCCAGACATGTGCATGCCTTACTCCAATCTGCGAACACCTCACCGCCCCACCCTCCAGGGCGCAGCGTTCACATAGGTAATCCAATCTAGGTTATTGGTATAAAGCAGATAGCAATGCACATTTTCGGCGAAAGGCCCTACTGGTTCCACAAACGGTATCAGAAACCGCCCACCCGTAACGCCAGCAGGTTTCCTAGGTGCCGCGGATCGGTCCGAAAGCGGGGGCGCACCTTAGGGTGGCGCGTCCCCCGCTTGAAGGCCGAGATGCGGTGCCCGGGGAAGCCGCCCTAGAGTTTGACGATGGGAGCGAACCCCTTCATAAGCTTCTTCGTCTGCCCGCTTTTCTCGAACTGCACCTCGATCATGTCGCCGGATGCCGACACGACCGTACCCGGACCGAACGTCTTATGGCTCACGTGGTCGCCCGGCGCGAAGGTCTCGGCGGCCTTCGCCGCATCGGGTCGACGCTGCTCGACCGCGGGCGTGGCGGCAGCCTTGCGCGGCCGCGCGGCGCCGGAGCCCGACCCGAAGGTCGCGGGCTTGCGCCCGGCGTCCGGACTCACGCCCGTGCGGCGCTGCGTACGACCGGTCGAGCGCGTATACGAGCCAAAGACGCTGCCACCGTACTCGCTGCCGGTGCCGGAACCGTAGGTTCCGCGACGATCGCCGCGCTTCTCCCAGCCCACGCCCTCGAAACCGGCCGAACCAACGCCGGAGAACTCGATGTCCTCGGCGGGGATCTCGTTGATGAAGCGCGAACGCGGATTCGCCTGCGTCGAACCGTAGGTACGGCGCGTCGCCGCGTAGGTGAGGAACAGGCGCTTGCGCGCACGCGTGATAGCGACGTAGGCCAGGCGACGCTCCTCCTCGAGCTTGCCCGGATCGTCGTCTCCCCCGAAACCGCCCACATGCGGGAAGATGCTCTCCTCCATGCCCGCCACGAAGACCACGGGGAACTCCAGCCCCTTGGCCGAGTGCACGGTCATCATGGTGATGGCATGCGAGTCGCCGGCAAGGGAGTCGAGGTCGCTACGAAGGGCCAACCACTCGAGCAGCGCCGGCAGCGCCTTGCACGCCAGCGGTCCGTACGTGCGCTCGAGCTCGGCCGCGGCGATGACGGCCGCATTGGGCCCCTCGCCCGCCGGCTCCATGGCGGGATCGGCCGGTACGCCCCCGAGCGCGGAGCCCGCCGATGCCAGGGCGGCGTTGAGCGGCATGCCGGCGCCCGTGGGCAGCGCCGCGGCACTCACCGCGCCAACCGCGCCTGCGGGAACGTCCTGCGGTACATCGGCCAGGCCCGCGGCACGCAGCTCGGCCAAGCTCTCCAGCGTACCCTCGATGTCGTCGTGCGTCTCCTCGAATTCCGCCGCAACGCCCAGGAATTCCTGGATGTTCTCCATGCGGCCCTCGGCCTCCATGGTACCCTCGGCGCGAAACGCCTGGATGAGACCGGAACGATCGACGATGGCATCCACCACGTCTTTGAGTTCGCCGTCCATGCGGCGCCCCTCGCGCACGATGTTCACGAAGGCGCCCAGAGCGTTGCGCACCTTGGCCGTGAAGCGCCCGGTCTCGGCGCACGCGAGCTCGCAGGCCTGGAAGAACGAGCATCCGTTCTCGGCCGCAAGCTGCTCGATCTTCTCGATGGAGCTGGAACCGATGCCGCGGCGCGGCGTGTTGATCACGCGCTTCACGCTCATCTCGTCCGCCGGGTTCACGATCATCTTGAGATAGGCCATCACGTCGCGAATCTCGGCGCGGTCGAAGAATCGCGCGCCGCCCACGATCTTATACGGCACGCCGGCGCGCAGGAACATATCTTCCAGCACGCGCGACTGCGCGTTGGTGCGGTAGAACACGGCCATGTCGTCGTAGCTCACGCCCGCGTCGTGCTGCTTGTCGATCTCGCCCGCGATCCAGCGGCCCTCGTCGCGCTCGTCACCGGCCTGGTACGCCTGGATCTTCTCGCCGTCGCCCAGCGCCGTGAAGAGGCGCTTGTCCTTGCGGCGCGAGTTGTTGCGCACCACGGCGTTCGCCGCGTTGAGGATGTGCCCGGTAGAGCGGTAGTTCTGCTCGAGCTTGACCACCTTGGCCTGAGAGAAGTCCTTCTCGAAATCGAGGATGTTGGAGATGTCGGCGCCGCGCCAGCTGTAGATGGACTGGTCGTCGTCGCCCACGACCATGAGGTTTTGGTACTTGGCGGCAAGCAGGTTGGCGATCTCGTACTGGACGTGGTTGGTGTCCTGGTACTCGTCGACGCTGATGTAGCGGAACCGCTCCTGGTACTTCTCCAGTACCTCGGGGCGCGTGCGGAACAGCTCGAGCGTGCGCACGAGCAGATCGTCGAAGTCCATGGCGTTGGCGGCGCGAAGGCGGCGCTCCAGCTCCAGGTAGACCTGGGCGGCCTTGCGCTCCTTGGGATCGTCGGCGCGCTCGAGCATCTCCTCGGGGCCCACCATGGCGTTCTTGGCGGCAGAGATCTTGCCGCGAATCATGTTAATGGGGAAGTTCTTCTGGTCGATGTCGAGGCCCTGCATGATCTCGCGCACCATGCGGCGGGAATCGTCATCATCGTAGATGGTGAACTGCCCGGAGTAGCCCAGCAGGTCCGCGTCCTCGCGCAGGATGCGGACGCACATGGCATGGAAGGTGCACACCCACATGCCGCGCGTGGCGTCGGGCAGAAGGGCGCCCAGGCGCTCGCGCATCTCGGCCGCGGCCTTGTTGGTGAAGGTGATGGCGAGGATCTGCCAGGGGCGCACACCCAGGTCGGCGATCATATGCGCGATGCGAAAGGTGAGCACGCGCGTCTTGCCGGAGCCGGCGCCGGCGAGCACCAGCAGCGGGCCCTCGGTGGTGGTAACGGCCTCGCGCTGCGCGGGGTTGAGCGAGTCGATATCCACCTTCGGCAGCTGCGGGCGCGGGCGCGGCGCGGCTGCCTCGGGGGCGGCGCCATAGGCATCGAGCGGCACGAGGTCGGGCTCCGGGGCCGCCGGCACGGGCGCGGGCGCCTCCCACGGTAACGGCGTCGGAGCCGCAGCAGGCGCGGGGGCAGCCGTCTGCCACGGCAGCGGCTCGGGCGTCGGCGAGGGCGCTGCATCGCCGAACAGCGAGCCCTGAACCGCCCGGGGCGCCGGGGCGGCAGCAGGACGCGACGGCGACGCAGGCGAGGCCTTCTCCCACGGATACGCGGGGCGCGTCGGCTGTTCGGCTTCGCCCTGCTGGGCACTCATATTCTTCTCCCACGGATACGGCTGGCGAGGCATGGACACTCCTTGGACTCATTCACGCGGCCCGCCCGCATGCGAGCAGACCCCTCATTTGAACCCACTTAGTATACCGAGCCGTACCAACGCGTCCGCCGCACGCGGGCGCGCCTACCGTTTTCCCACGCGACTCCGCCTCCGCCGCGACGGCTCCCGCGCCAACGCCATGCCCGCGCGCCCGTCGTCTCGCGCACCGCGCCCGTTCGTCACAGCTCCCGCACGCGTCCCACTTGCGAGCTACTCCCAGCCGCCCCATACATCGGGCTGGTAACCCACGGTGGCCTGCCGCCCATTGCGCACGATGGGCTCGCGCAGCACCTGCTGGTTCTCCAACAGCTTCTCGAACTTCTGGCTCTCGGCCAGGTAGGTGATGAGCGCCACGGTGTCTTGGTCCTTGGCACCTGCATCAAGCACGCCGTCGATGCCGCCCACGCAGCGCATCACGCTCTCGAGCTCACCTTTGCTCATCCCCTTCTCCTTAAGGTCGATGAACTGGAACGTGATGCGGCGCTCCTTGAACCAGCGCTGCGCCTTCTTGGTGTCGAAACTCTTCTTGGTCCCGAAGATCTGGATGTTCACAGTCTTCCCTCCTTCGTGGCGACACCTACGGTCGCGATGCATTTCTACTCTTTTGAAATAATACGGGATGACCGTCCGTTGACAGCCATCCCGTCTACAAGAGCTCTCATTTCAGAAGATGCGTGCGGCAGGCTATATCGCCCAGGTCCCACCGAGCCCGCTCACCAGACCCTGTACTCACACTTGTTGTCACTTCTTCCATAGAAAGATGATTGTCATCTACGAGTACAGCTGTAGATAGCGCTCCCTGCTGTCCGTCACCTCCTCTAAGCGGAGTTCGCCATCCACTAGAAAAGCAACAGAATCGCATAACGCATCGATATCGCTCATGATGTGCGATGAAATGATCACGCCCTTCCCCTGCTGCTTTAAATCGAGAACGATCCGACATGCGAGCCGAGATCGAATGGGATCCAGTGCATTCATCGGCTCATCAAGCAGCACGTACGGCGCATCTGATATCCATGCTAGAGACAGGTAGAGAATCTGCTCCTGCCCCTGCGAAAGAGCCTCGACCCTTTTGTTGGAGTACGCTTCCATGTGGAACAGCTGCAGCGTACTATCAACATCGGAATGCGATTTCCAGGCAGATCGAACTAGCTCCAGAGTCTCCCGCACGGTCAGCCTTCGGTATAAATCGCGTCCGGTTCCTGCGGAGTAAAAGAAATGAGCAAGATAGCCCGAATAGCTTCCGTAACCAGCTCCATCGGCTTCGACTTTCCCGCAAATCCGAATTCCCGGAGCGGCGACGAGCGCGTTCATGAAGGTTGTTTTACCCGATCCATTTGGACCTACAAGCCCAAGAGCGGTACCTGGTTTCAAATGAAGCTTCTCCACATGACAAGAATGACCGCCTCGCTTAATGGAAACATCCTCAAGTAGCAGCATTTCTACGACCCCCCTTATATGCAGCACATACAACCACCCCAAGCAGAACACATGCAATCACAAATGCGCAGGCGGTAAACAAGATCAAATCCAAGTCGATCAAGATGTGAGCATTCTCGATATCAGCAACATACGAAAAGCCGCCGAACACTCGGTTGAAATCAAACACAGCAAGAGGAGAAGAATAAAAAGCCCCCATCGCTGCATCTCCAAGACCAAAGAAAAGAGGGGTCATTGGAAGCAAAGAAAAACCTACAAGGATGAGGAGGGAGACAAAAGCCCAGCCATCGCACCTGAGAAATAGGCCCATCAGAGCCGCGCTCAAACTGGAAACCAGCAAAACTGACGTAAAAGATTGGGCAAGAGAGAGTCCGACGGTACTCTCGGTCACCCCGCCGCCCTGGAGCATAGCCACCGGGTACTCAAGGTAGCCGATTCCGTTATACGCCAACGCCGGAAGGCAGATGATGAAGACGACCGCGCTATATAAAACGACAGAATTCCCTATCGATAGCAAGAGGTACGTGAAATACCGCCTGCCTGCCGGTATTGGAGATCGAAACAGAATGGATGTAGACATCCAAACCGACCGACTCTTCCAGCAAACCAAAAATGCAAGACAAAAGAAGACCGGTGACGGCACTTGTGAAAACAAGAAAGAAAGGTAATACGCTGCAGGCAGCTCTCGAGCCGAGGCAAACAACCCAGGCTCTCTCATATCCGAAAGGCGCCCAGCAATAGAGGCACAGAAATCGCCCACGCCATCGTCGCCGACAAGATACCCCGCACCACGCTCTTCAGCCTGGAGCCCCTCCAGGTCGTCTACAGCCTTGTAATACAGAACAGACCCTGGACTTTGCGCCAAAATCCTACCGTACGCCTCGGATTCACGCCCAAGCAGCTCCTGCAGACCAGAGGGAGCAGTATCATATGCGCCCGCAAGCATCCCATCCGATAGGATCTGCTGCTCCATTTTAAAGCGCTCTGGCGAAAAATTATAATTGCTCGTCGGAGTAGCAAGAAGAAACGGCATAAGTCCAATTACGCATAAAATCACCACGCCTATCCATATGCCCCTGTCTCTTAAGAGATTGCTTTCAAGATAGCGAATCAATCTGACCTCCAATCATTAACGAGTGAGGTCACTTTATCACAGTAGAGTCCCAATGGCGTCTACGCGAATAACACTTTACGAATTGCTTACGCAATAGTGTTATATAGAGAATTCTGTATATTATCTGCAGCGATCAAGCGAATGATAATCAACCAAACGAAACTATAGCGCCCATTATCGCAAAAGAAGCCCTGGCACGCCGCAGAAGGGCGTGCCAGGGCACGGAGTGTAACTCGTTGTTCGCGCTTGCTAGGCGATCATGAACGAGATGATGAAGGCGATGTCGACCACCCAGGTGAGCGGCTTGATCTTCTTGATGTTACCGGTGCAGGCGGCCATCACGGTGTAGGTGAGGAAGCCCAAGCCGATACCGATGGAGATCGAGTAGGTCAGCGGGATGCCGATGATGGTCATGAAGGCGGGGATGCCGTCGAGCGGGTTGGTGAAGTCGATGTCCGCCACGACGTTCATCATCAGGAAGCCAACCATGACCAGCGCGCCACAGGTCGCGGGCGCGGCGATCATGCCCACCAGCGGCGAGAAGAACGCAGCGAGCAGGAAGATGATGCCGGTCACGATGGAGGACAGGCCGGTGCGGCCGCCGTCGGCGGCGCCGGCGGAGGACTCGACGAAGGTGGTGCAGGAAGAAGCGCCCAGCAGGCCGCCCACGGACGCGGCCAGCGAGTCCACGATCAGGATCGGACGGATGTCCTTGACGTTGCCGTCCTCATCGAGGAAGTCGCCCTGCTTGCCCACGGCCACGGCGGTGCCCATGGTATCGAAGAAGTCGGAAAGCATGATGGAGAAGACGAACACCAGCAGCGTGGGGTTCACGAACACCTTGACGATAGCCATGCCGGAACCATCGGCAGCCTGCTGGAAGGGTGCGCCGAACGTGGTGAAATCGGGCATGGAGACGATGCCCTCGGGCAGGGCGGTGACGCCCAGGGGAATGCCCACGACGGCAGCGATGATGATGCCCCACAGGATATAGCCCTTGATCTTGAACACATAGAGCATGAAGGTGACCACGACGGAGATCATGCCGACGAGGAAGACCGGGTCGTACACCGAGCCGAAGGTGATGAGGGTGGCTTCATCGTTCACCACGATGCCGCCGTTGATAAGGCCGAGCAGGGCGATGAAGATGCCCAGGCCCACGGCGATGGCGTGGCGCAGCGAAACGGGCACGGCGTCCATGATAGCCTCGCGAAGGCCGCACAGCACAAGCGCCAGGATAACCAGGCCCTCGAGCAGGATGACGGCCATGGCAACCTTCCAGTCGCCGCCGGCGGCAGCGGTGAGCGAGAACGCCACGACCGCGTTGATGCCCATGCCGGAGGCGCAGGCGAGCGGACGGTTGGAGAACAGGCCCATGAGGATGGTCATGATACCCGCGGCAAAGCAGGTGGAGGTGACGGCTGCGGAGACCGGGATGCCGGCCGCCGAGAGCAGCGCGGGGTTGACCGCGATGATGTATGCCATCGCGAGGAACGTGGTGATACCAGCGCGGACCTCGGTGCCCAGGCTGGAGCCACGCTCCGTGAACTTGAAGAATTTGTCCATGCGTTACCCTTCTATGGCGAACAAAAAACTGCTTCACCATAGCAGAACGCGGGCACATTGTGTTCCTCGTATGGAAAACACTCGTAAAAGTATAACAGCAGCTACACGCTGTAAAAGACTCCCAAACGCAGCGGGACCGCAGGCACCTTACGTCCTGCGGCCCCGCGCGCTCGTTCGCGCTTTCCCGTATGAAGAGCGCCTACGCCAACCCGAGCGCCGGCGCGATGCCGAAGAAGTACGCCAGCACGATCACGCCCAGCACGATGCGGTAGACACCGAACACCTTGAAATCGTGACGGCGGACGAAGCCCATGAGCCACTTGATGGCGAGCAGCGACACGATGAAGGCCACGGCGCAACCCACGCCGAGGATGGCCAGACCGCTGGGGTCGAACACGCCGCCCTTGAGGAAGAACTTCACGAGCTTGAGAAAGCTAGCGCCGAACATGACGGGTATAGCCAGGAAGAACGTGAACTTGGCCGCAACGGAACGCGTGGTGCCCAGCAGCAGGCCGCCGATGATGGTGGAACCGGAGCGCGAGGTTCCGGGGATAAGCGAGAGCACCTGGAAGCAGCCGATGCCCAGCGCGGTCTTATACGACAGGTCGTCCAGCGAGGTGATGGAACCGAAGTCGCTTTCGGGCGTGGCGTCGGCGACGGCAGGGGACGCCGCAAAATGCGCGCCGGCGGGGCGAGCGCCCGGAGCAGGCCGACCAGAGGCGAGGCGCGCCGCGAGCTTCTTCGCGCGCCAGTTCTCGATGAGGATGAACGCGATGCCGTACACGATGAGCGCGGCGGCGACGACCGTCGAGCTGTAGAGATGCTCTTCCATGAAATCGTCGAGCGGGATACCGATGATCGCCGCGGGGAGGCAGCCCACGATGATCTTGCCCCACAGGCTCCAAGTGCTGCGGCGCTCCTCGCGGTCCTTGCCGAAACCGAAGGGGATGAGATCGCGGAAGAACAGCACGCACACCGCCAGGATGGCGCCCAGCTGAATGACGACCAGGAACATGTTCCAGAATTCCTCGGTCACGTTGAGCTTGATGAACTCGTCGACCAAGATCATGTGGCCGGTCGACGAGATGGGCAACCACTCCGTGATGCCCTCGACCAAGCCGAGGAACGCAGACTTAAGCAGCTCGACGATGTCCATCGGCGCCTCCAATCGACGGCGCGCCCGAATACCCAGCGATGCGGACCCGCACAATATGTTTGAACGTGTCATTCATTATCGCCCAGGCGGAGCCGCTGCAAGAAAAATGCGGATTCGTTCACGGAATAGAGAGGTTCCCATGCAACATATGGGTATATGTTTAGCTAGGTAAAGCGTCAGCAAACGTTGGTGACCAGCAAACGCTCGCCGGCCACCGGTTGACAGGAGGATCTTATGAACGAAGGGTATTCCAAGATCTTTGTCTCGCTCGACGGCACCGAGCAGCAAGACTTCGTGCTGGCACGCGCCATCAAGGTCGCGGCGAACAACAACGCGAAACTCGTCATCGGCCACGTCATCGACTCGACCGCGCTCGAATCCGCCGGTTCCTACCCCGTCGACCTGGTCAACGGCCTAGAAACCGCCTTCCGCAGCTCCATCGCGGACCAGGTGGCCGAAGCCGAGGCCAACCCGGACATCCCCGAGGTCGAAGTCGTCATCCGCGCTGGACGCATCCGCGAGACGCTCAAGGACGAGATGCTCGACGTGATCCAGCCGGACCTCGTGCTGTGCGGCGCACGCGGGCTGTCATCCATCAAGTACGCGCTGCTGGGGTCGATCTCCACGTTCCTGCTGCGGAACACGGACTGCGACATTCTGGTTGTGAAATAGGTTCGG
>NZ_VOWY01000011.1:0-62226 GCF_008014645.1 Collinsella sp. BA40 | reverse complement strand
GCCCCCTCCTGCTCTCACCTGCTTGCAGCACGTAGAGACATAGGACTTGGTTGAAGCGGCCACGATCCGGGGTCGCTCCGCGCTTCGCGCGTCGCGCGCCTTGGGGGGGTGCGAAGGATGTTTGTGGTCGCTACGGATACGACCCGGAATCGCTCCGCGCTTCGCGCGTCGCGCCACTAAGGATATGCACTGCTTACCTGGGTGCGCGGTTCGACGATTGTCTGCTATTCGAAAAAATGGAATCGGTTGGTTGAGAAGGCGAGCGTCACGGAAAAGCCCTCGCCCTGAGCCGAGGTCGCCTCGATGCCAACGCCCATCTTGTCGCACAGGCGCTTTACAAGGTAGAGGCCTATGCCGGTCGAGCGCTTGCCCGTGCGGCCCGCCTCGCCGGTGAATCCCTTTTCAAACACGCGGGGAAGATCGGCGGCGCTGACGCCGCACCCGTTATCGCGGATAGAGAGTTCGACGCGCTCGGTGGCTCGGCCCTCATCGCGCAGGCGTGCAGAAAACTCCACGAAGGCGTTGTCCTCGCGAGCGTATTTCACGCTGTTCTGAATGATCTGGCCCAAAATGAAGTGAATCCATTTTTCGTCGGTGAACACCTGGAAATCAAGGTCGCGGCGAAGAGGCGCCACGTGGCCCGAGATAAGGATGCGGGAGTTGGCCCGTATGGCGCCGGAAACCAGGTCTTTGAGGCTGTATTCGCGTATAAGGTAATCGCGCTCCACCGCTTCGGATCGAGCGTAGAACAGCGCCTGCTCCACGTAGCCCTCCATGCGATCGAGCTCTTCATCGAGGGAACGAACGCGGGCAAGCAGGAGCTCTTCATTCAGCGGCTCCTCCCCCACTGCCGACAGCTCGTCCTCGATGTTCTCGAGCATGAGGTGGGCCGCCGCAAGCGGAGACTTGGCTTCGTGCACCCAGGTCTCCACGTACTCGCGGTAATCGATGGTCTGCCGGCGGAACGACGCCACCTCGTCGTTCGCCGCCTTCGAAACGGCGCGCAACGCGTCGTAGGCCAGCGAGCCCTCTATGAAATCCGGGCGGTCCATGAGTTCGTTGGCATACAGCGGGGGCTCGCTTCCCGACGCCATGCGGGTGAGCTGCCCCAGAAACGGGCGCTTCCGCAGGTAATCGACGATCGGAACGAGCACCGTCGCCCCCACCATCATGCATCCCACCAACATGAGCATCGATGGGCGCGTGCCGGCAACCGCGAGCACCATGCACACCATCATATCGAGCGCTGTAAAGATCGCGATACCGACCCACGATGAACGCAGGTAGCTTCCAAAAGACACCGCGCGCCCCCTCTACACCGAATAGCCGCGACCGCGATGCGTGGTGAGATACCCCGTCACACCGATCTTCTCGAGCGTCGCGCGCAGGCGGTTGATATTCACGGTGAGCGTGTTGTCGTCCACGAACGCGTCGGAGTCCCACAGGTCGCGCATGATGGCGTCGCGCGAGACGATCGTGCCTGCCTTGGACATGAGCAGCGACAAGATGCGCATCTCGTTTTTGGTGAGCTCCACCTGCTTGCCGTTGGCGCAAGCAAGCGAGCGCGCGGGATCGAGCTCCAAGCCGTTATGCCTGAGCAGCGACGATTCGGCCGCACCCACGCGGCGCAACAACGCCGTGATGCGAGCAATGAGAACGCGCGAGCTGTATGGCTTGGGAACGAAGTCGTCGGCGCCCATGGTCATGGACATGACCTCGTCGATCTCGGTCACGCGCGAGGTGAGCACCACGATGGGCACCTGCGATACCTCGCGCAGCTCGCGACAGATAAACTGTCCGTCGGTGCCGGGCAGGGTAAGGTCGAGCAGGACCAGGTCGGGATCGGCTGCCAGCACGTCGGCCACCACGCGGTCGAATGAGAGGCAGCATGCCGTCTCGAAGCCATTGCGCTCAAGCACCTCGAGCAGCTCGTTGCGAATCGCGGCATCGTCTTCGACTACGAAAATCTGCGCCATGGCAACCGCCCTTCCCGTCGAATGCGGGCGCGCGCCCGCAGCCTTGTGCGCGCCCGTCGGCACGCGTCGCCCTCCATCACCAGTATGCCGCCGCGGACCAATGACCGGGCCAGGAAACCGCCATCGTTACAGCAATGTAAGAGTCGAGCCGCCCGTCGACGCAGCGCAACGCAGGGCGTCGACCGCATGATGGAGAAGGCCGAGCTGACCGGCGCGCGCACGATGGAGGCGCGACAACCTTAGAATAGCTTGGCCACGCCATCGTGCAGGAAGCGGGCGAAATCCGCGCCCGCCGAAACCTGGGCGGCAGCGTCCAGATCGCCTGCAACGACCACGCCGTGCTCGTCCGAGACGAGCAACACGACCGGGGCAGCCGAAACCACGTCGAGCGATGCGCGCTCGACCTGCATGCCGCGCGTCGCCGCCAGCTGCTCCACCAGGGTGAGCGCGCCGCAGCCGTGCTCGCCCGCGGCCACGAGCAGGCGCTCGCCATCGACGGCGCACAGCACCTCGGGCGCCACGCCCGTCTCGCCCTCTTCGACCTGCGACAGGCGGGCGCGCTCAGCCAGCGATGCGCGGTCGGCTGCGGCCAAGGGCTCGTACTCGCCCACCGACATGGCCGCGTTACCGTTCACGTCGATCACCAACATGAGCACGCCGTCACGCTGGGTATACGACCCCTCGGTGAGCGACCACTCCACGTGCTGCTTCGCCCACGACAACATGTTGTGGGTGAGCGGCTCGCCCTGCACCACGCGCTGCGACAGCGCGCGAATATGGCGGTTGAGCAGCGGCACGCGCTTGTTATGCATGCGCCAGCGGCACACGAGCGCGGGTGCATTGAGGTCGAAGGGCTCCAGCCCCCGCTCCTGATTAGCGCAAAACTCCTCGTAGGCGCGCTGCTCCTCGGGGTCGTCGAACAGCCCCGTCAAACCCTCGTCCGCCATGCCGGCACCTCCTGAAACAAAAAGCCCTCGCCCCGCGAGAGCACGTAGCCACATATATCTTCTTGTTATACCCCATAGCACCACGGGCCATGTGCGGCAAAAGGATGGCTCCGGCACCGTAGACGACGCGGGGGTCGACGCATCATCGAGCCACGTCCCCCTTTTTGATCTTGTGCGTATGCCAGCTTGTCCGTACGTATGGAAATGGACCGTCACAACGTCGCTTAGCGGGCCGAAGGCATACGCGAGAGCGAGGCGGGCGGCCGAAGGCATACGCGAGAGCGGGGCGGGCGGCCGAAGGCATACGCGAGAGCGGGGCGGGCGGCCGAAGGCATACGCGAGAGCGGGGCGGGCGGCCGAAGGCATACGCGAGAGCGGGGCGGGCGGCCGAAGGCATACGCGAGAGCGGGGCGGGGGCGCGCACACCCCAAGGTGGCGCGCCCCCGCTTGAACGGCACGGTATATCGGAGTCCACAGGACCCAAGGCTTTCCCAGGTGCCGCAGACCGCCCTGAAACACAGGGAAGGATGCCTCCGGGCGCCGACCGACGACCGAGAGGTGAGGCGAGGCGACCGGAAAACGGACTAGTGACGGAAGTGGCGGGTGCCCGTAAACACCATCGCGATGCCGTGGTCGTCGCACGCCTGGATGGACTCGTCATCGCGCACGGAGCCGCCGGGCTGGATGATGGCGGTCACACCATGAGCGGCCAGAACGTCCACGTTATCGCGGAACGGGAAGAAGGCGTCGCTCGCGCAGGCGAAGCCGCCGGCCTCCATGCCCATGCGCTCGCAGGCCTCCTCGGCGCGCTGGCATGCCAGCAGCGCGGAGTCCACGCGATTGGGCTGGCCGGGGCCCATGCCGATACCGGCGTGGTCCTTGGCGATAAGGATGGCGTTGCTCTTCACGGTCTTGCAGACGCGCCAAGCGAAGATGAGGTCTTCCATCTCGGCGTCCGTGGGCTTGCGCATCGTGGGGAAGGTGAAGGTCGAGGGATCCTCCTCGACCGTGTCCACGCTCTGGACGAGCAGGCCGCCGTCCACGGTGCGGGCCTCGAGCTGGGCATGGCCCTCGGCGCCGCCGGTTGCCAGCACGCGCAGGTTGGGGCGCTTCTCCAGGCGAGCCAGCGCCTCGGGCGTGAAGGACGGGGCGATGAGGACCTCGACGAAGAGCTTGTCGCGGTCGGCGAAGTGCTCGACGAGCGACAGCGGAACCTCGCGGTTCACGGCGACGATACCGCCGAAGGCGCTCTTGGGATCGCACGCATAGGCGCGGTCGTAAGCCTCGGTCACATCGTCGGCGGTGGCGGAGCCGCAGGGGTTCTGGTGCTTCAGGATCACGACCGCGGGCTCGTCGAACTCGCGCACGGCGTTCCAGGCGGCGTCGGCGTCGAGGAAGTTGTTGTACGACAGCGGCTTGCCCTGCACCTGCTCGGCGCCCACCAGCGGGCTGCCCGAAGAGGCAAGGGTACCGAAGCCGTCGGTGAAGCGGTACACGGCGGCCGTCTGGTGCGGGTTCTCGCCGTAGCGCAGGTCCTGGCTCTTCTCGAGGTGGAGCTGCAGCGCCGCGGGCGGCACGAAGGAGACGCCGTCCTCGCCGTTCACCTTGGCATCCTCGGCGGCCAGGTAGGTGTTGAGCCACGTGGAGATGGCGGTGTCGTAGGCGGCGGTGCGGGTATAGACCTTCGCGGCCAGGCGACGGCGCGTGCCCAGCGTGGTGCAGCCGGCGTGAACGGACATCTCGGCCAGCACGGAGGCGTAATCGGCCGGGTCGCACACCACGGTGACGGAGTCGTTATTCTTTGCGGCGGAGCGCAGCATGGAGGGACCGCCGATATCGATGTGCTCGATGGCGTCGACGAACGTGACGTCGGGCGCGGCCACGGTCTTCTCGAACTCATAGAGGTTCACGCAGACGAGGTCGATGAGCTCGATGCCGTGCTTCACGGCCTCGGCCATGTGCTCCTCGGAATCGCGACGGCACAGCAGGCCACCGTGGACCTTGGGATGGAGGGTCTTCACGCGACCGTCCATCATCTCGGGGAAGCCCGTGAACTCCTCGATGGGGGTGACGGAGATGCCCGCCTCTTCCAGCACGCGTGCCGTGCCGCCCGTCGAGATGATCTGGACGCCGTACTCGTCTGCCAGCGAACGGGCGAACTCGACGATGCCCGTCTTGTCCGTCACCGAGATCAGCGCGCGCGAGATCTTCCTATCTGTGCCCATGCAGCACTCCTCCTTCATGTGTCGAGCCGCGGCGGCAGGCTCCCGCGCGGCCTCATATACATCTTTCTAATGTAGCGCAAACGCGCGCATGCGTTCACACCAGCCCTGCCTTTTTGAAGAAAATGCCGAGACTCGGTGGGCGTTCCGCGAAGAATTCGCGGGGAGCCTGTGGTGACATACGGACACCATATATCGGGACGCCGCGCGTGGTAGAAACCTACTAAAGGAGGCACGCATGGTATCACGCGTTATCTACAGACCGTTCGAAGAGGGCGATTTCGATGCCCTTGCCGCGATCATGCAGGCAACATGGCATTCGGAGACCCCGAACGACGAATACAACAAGCTCGAGGCCACGTACGACCTCGCCCACGCGCTTTCGATCTCGAGCTTCTCTCAGGTCGTGCTGGTGGACGGTGAACCGCGCGGCGTCGTCTTGGCGCGCGCAGCCAGCGACCGCCTTCCCTACGCCGCCGCCTGGGACCACGCCAAGGAGGATATCCTGCAGCAGATGTGGGCCATCGACAAGCGTGCCACGGCGGGCTACCTCGCCTTCCTTAAGAACGAGGAGCGCGTCAACGGCCGTTTGCTCGAGCAGAGCGGCATCTCCGGCTCAGACCAGATCACCCTGCTCGCGGTAAGCGAGACCACGCGCGGCATGGGCATCGGCAGCATCTTGCTCGACGCGGCCGCATCCTACATATCGTCGCGCGGCGCAAAAGGCGCCTTCCTCTACACCGATACGGACTGCTCGTGGAAGTTCTACGAGCGCCGCGGTCTCAAGCGGGCTGCGGAGTATCGCGCGACGCGCGAGGAGCGCAAGCTGCTTCCGCGCGAAATGTATCTGTACGGACTCGACCTTTCCGCCTAGGACCCTGCCGGCATCTTGAGGGCAGCTTGATGCCGGCGATACGCGGCCTTCCTTGGCGTACAGGCATACGCGGATAGCATCCCCGCATGAAAAAGGCCCCGCACGGGGCCTTTTTCATGTCGCGACGACGAGGGGGCGGGGGAACCCGCCGGCGCTCCGGCCGGGATATGCCGCGAACACGAGCTCGTTCGCGGCATGGGCTCGCAACGACCAGCTAGAAGGTGCCGCCCCCGCCGCCGCCCGTGCCGCCGCCCCCGCCGCCGGAGAAGCCGCCGCCAAAGCCGGCACCCGAGCTATTGGCGCTCTCGGCGACCTGCGCGACCGTCTCTCGGTACGCGTGGTCAAGGCTGCTGGTGGGCGACCCCAAGCGCCCGTGCGGATAGCACCACCAATACACCGGATAGATATAGCCGGTCGCATCGTCGCCGCGCACGTCGCGCGGGACCGCATCCGCCAGCTCGCGCAGGACCTCATCGGACACGCCGAAAGCGACGGCCATCACCAAGAGCTTGTTCCACAACACGACGTCGCCCGGCACGGCCTCGCCCAGATTGGTGAAATCCTCGAGCCAGCGCTTCAGCGCCCGGCAGCGCTCGCGCAGCTCGACCGCCTCGGGCTCGAAGCACTTCGTCTGCGCCACCACGATCACCGAGCTGACGAGCATGGCAGCCGATGCCAGGAACACGAACACGGAGGTAAGCTCCATGAGCAGCGAGAACAGGAGGGATGCAAGGCCGAGCGCGAACGCCGCGCCCACCATGCCCATCTCATAGGCGGGCGGCACCGAGCTCGTAAGGTTGCGCACCTCGAGCTGTGCGGCAACCGTGGCCTTGAAATCATCGAGCGCGCTCGTCCCCTCGTCGCCGTCGTCCACCAACAGGGCCTGATCGAAAGCGATGGTGTCGCCGTTAGCGGGATTCGCGCCGAAGTAGAGCGCCACGGCGTCCTGGTCCACCGGATTGTCGATGCGCTCCAGCGCCTTCAGGGTGAGCGTGTAGCTCTCGACTTGCTTCGTGCCGAGCAGGCCCTTCTTCTCGCGCGTCTCGGACGCAAGGGCCACCACGCCGTCATCGGTCAACTTCATGAGGGTGGCCACGAACGCGCGCGGCTCAACCGACCCGTCGGCCATAAACGCCGAGAGGACCGCGGGATGATCCGCGGAGGGGACGTCGCGGAAATACTCCTCCGCACATACGGGAGCAGGGCTGGCATACTTCTTGAAGCGGCCCCACAGCGCCACCGCCAGCAACACCGCGCCACCTCCCAGCTGCGCAGACGCAGCGAGAGCGGATTCGATACGCGCCCGCTCGCGGCGCGCGTTGGCCTCGTCGGCCCAGGCCTGCTCCTCATCCAGCACGGTCTGGAGACGCGCCTCGCCCGAAGCGGCAAGGCCCGGCACCCAGGCAGCGGGAAACACGATGCGGGCCTCGGCAAACTCTCCCGGGGCCACACGCGGCATCTTGTAGTTCACGATGACGTTGCCGCGCGCGATGTCGACGGCACCGTCCAGCGGTCCATGGCCCCATGCGCGCACCTGCGCGTCGGCCTCGGGACCGCCAACAGCCCCCTCGTCGCCTTCGAAGCCCACGGCAAGCGACACGTTCTCGGAAGGCTCGTCCCACTCCGGACCGACGAACTTCCAATACAGCTCGGCCGTATCCGACCAGGCCATCACCGCGCCGGGCAGCACGTAATCGATGGCGACCGTAAGCTCATCGCCCTCCTCGCGCGGCGCGAACACCTTGAGGGTCGTCTCGTCGTCGGAGGCGTCGACCGTATAGGCCCCGGCGTCCCCGTTATGCGCGGCGGACACCAGGCTGTAGGGCCGCAGCGAACCGTCTTCCGCCACCTCCGACACCGCCTCCAGGGATGGCGATCCCGCGACGCCCTGCGCGTTTTCAGCGTGCGGTATCGTCCAGAACACGCCGTTCGCATCGTCTTCGAACGAGAACGTGCGCCGTTCGCTCACATAGAGGTCGCCGTTGCGCATGACGACGGCGAAGATGCTCGTCTGCGGCATCTCGGCGGCGGCGAGCGCGGTTGCGGGAAGCGCACAAAGGCAGCAGGCAAGCGCGACGAACGCGGCCCAGGCGCGCACCAGGGAAACGTGCTTCATGGGGATCCTCTCCTCGGAAAAAAGCAGTGCGCCCATTGTACTCGTTCGCGGCGGCCATCCCGTGCGCGCCGCGAACGGCGCGAGTATACTCGTAGGCAAGCGCATCCGCGCTAAGCCGGGCGTATTCGAGAGGGATGAGAAGATGGCAATCAATCAGAAGGTGGCCGAGGTTTTGGAGAAGCAGATCAACGCCGAGCTGTATTCCGCATACCTATACATGACCTTTGCCGACTACTACGACGACCGCGGCCTGAAGGGCTTCGCCAACTGGTACATGATCCAGACGAAGGAAGAGGCCAGCCACGCGCTCGCCATCCGCCGCTACCTGCTCGACAACGACTACAAGCCCACGATGCAGGCGATCGCGCAGCCCGACCTGTCGTTCGACAACGACCTGGCGCCGCTCGAGGCGGGCCTGGCCCACGAGGAGTACATCACGGGGCTCATCCACCGTTGCTACGAGACGGCGCTCGAGGTACACGACATCCGCGCGATGCAGATGCTCGACTGGTTCGTGAAGGAGCAGGGCGAGGAGGAGGCCAACGCGCGCGAGATGGTCTCGAACATGAAGCTCTTCGGTAGCGACCCCAAGGGCCTCTACGACCTGGACCGCGAGTACCAGGCGCGCGTGTACACGCCGCAGACCGCGCTGCCCATGTAGGGCGCATCGCGCATATCGCACCGCATACGGGTGGGACGCGACACGAAACCGGCCGCGTCCCACCCGTTTCCCATGGATGGGCAGGAGTTTGGAGAACGATTCGATGACCGGCACGAATACCGCAGCGCACATCGCGGACGGCGAGCCCGCGCGCCCGACCGTGACGGGGCGCTTTGCCCCCTCGCCCTCCGGCCGCATGCACTTGGGCAACGTCTACGCCGCGCTCATGGCGTGGCTTTCCGTGCGCAGCCAGGGCGGGCGCATGGTGCTGCGCATCGAGGACCTCGACGACCGCTGCCGCCGAGGAAGATGGGACGCCCTGCTTATCGAGGACCTGGAATGGCTCGGGCTCGACTGGGACGAGGGCCCCGTCTACCAGAGCGACCGGCTGGATCGCTACGAGCGCGCCTTCGAAGCGCTGCGCGCGCAAGGCCTGCTCTATCCGTGCTTCTGCTCACGCGCCGAGCTCCATGCGGCCAGCGCGCCCCACGCAAGCGACGGCACGCCCATCTACGCGGGAACCTGCCGCGGGCTATCGGCGGAAGACGTCGCACGGCGGCGGGCGGAGCGCCCGGGCGCCTGGCGCCTACGGGTGCCGAGCGCGGATGACCCGCGCGGCGACGTGGCATTTACCGACCGCGTGTACGGCCCGCAGCACGAGACGCTTGCGCGCGACTGCGGCGACTTCCTGGTGCGGCGCAGCGATGGTGTCTTTGCCTACCAACTCGCCGTGTGCGTCGACGACGCCGAGATGGGCGTGAACGAAGTGGTGCGCGGGCGCGACCTGCTGGGGTCGAGCGCGCGCCAGATGTACCTGCAAGACTTGCTGGACCTCCCCCATCCCGCATACGCGCACGTGCCGCTGCTTGTCACCGCGGACGGCAGGCGCCTCTCCAAGCGCGAGCGGGACTGCGATCTGGGCGAGCTGCGAGCGCGCTTCGGCACGCCCGAGGCGCTGCTGGGCATGGTGGCGCACGCAGCGGGCATCGCGCCCGACGCACGTCCGCGCAGCGCGGGTGACCTTGTGGAGCTCTTCAGCTGGGAGGCCGTGCGCCGGCATCCCGCGAACCTGGTGGCGGACGGACCGCGATAGCCGATGCCCGCGACAGGCCGACACCGAGCCCATCGCGGGCAGGCGCCCAGGTGAATCCCGCTCCTATACACAAAAAGGCGAGCACCCATATGGATGCTCGCCTTTCATCCTGCGAACTCGCAACTCATTCGATATCCATCCATCTGACTCATCACGCGCGGAGCATGCGCATATAGATTGTCGATAATAAAAAAGCTCCCCGAAGGGAGCTTTAAGATTCAACTGGTGCGGCGTACAGGATTCGAACCTGTGACGTTCTGATTCGTAGTCAGACCCTCTATCCAGCTGAGGTAACGCCGCAACGCAAGCAATATAATCGCACTCCACCCCACTGGCGTCAAGCGCTTTTTAGAAAAAGTTTTTGGAATCTTTTGATCACCCTGATACTGCCCAATCCCCTGCCCACATGGGAACAGGCACCCAGTTCAAGCGAAGGCCGCACGGCGATGAGGGCCGCGAAATCTTGATCCAAAGTGGAAGATTCTTCGTATTCGCCCCGCGCATCGATCGGCGGCCCCGCCTCAAAGCCAGCGTCCATTCAATCCAGCACGCGGCAAGACCCGCCTGGCGCCGCGCGCACGGAGGCTCTTCCCCGCGCGTATATCTATGATCGAAGACATGGTAATAAAAAAGCTCCCCGAAGGGAGCTTTAAGATTCAACTGGTGCGGCGTACAGGATTCGAACCTGTGACGTTCTGATTCGTAGTCAGACCCTCTATCCAGCTGAGGTAACGCCGCAACGCGAGGACTATATTCGCACGCAGCCCCTCATACGTCAACCCAAAATATCGAAGATTTTGAAGAAATCTTTTCCTCGATACGAAATCACAAGGTCAAAGCCTATATCTCTAAGGAACTTTTTTCTTCCACCCATGTTTCCCGATCACAGCCTGCAGGCACCGACATCCCGAAAGCACCATTCCTGATCGGAAAAGAAGTCAAGACTTACCCCTTGTATTCCCATGCCCTTTTGCGCTATCCTTATCAAGCTGCTACGGAGAGCTGACCGAGAGGCCGAAGGTGCTCGCCTGCTAAGCGAGTATTCCCCAAAAGGGAATCTGGGGTTCGAATCCCCAGCTCTCCGCCAGTATGAAACCAAGAAGCGAGTCCTCGTGACTCGCTTTTTTGTTGCCGCAGCATGGATTCGAACCCGCAAGGGTGCGGAGCCGAGTAAACGCGTTAGCGTTTGCCGGCGCAGCACGCAAGGGCCGCCAGGCCCGCAGCGATCGGCGGCGCAGCCGCCCCGAATCCCCAGCTCTCCGCCAGTATGAAACCAAGAAGCGAGTCCTCGTGACTCGCTTTTTTGTTGCCGCAGCATGGATTCGAACCCGCAAGGGTGCGGAGCCGAGTAAACGCGTTAGCGTTTGCCGGCGCAGCACGCAAGGGCCGCCAGGCCCGCAGCCGCCCCGAATCCCCAGCTCTCCGCCAGTATGAAACCAAGAAGCGAGTCCTCGTGACTCGCTTCTTGTTACTGCATAAGTCCCTGGAGCAGGTCTACGAAACCTTGGTTGTCCTTAAGCGCTACGACGATAGCGCCACCCGAGCTCGTGACGATGCGCACGCAATCGCCCGAACACGCGGCGACCTGCGTTCCCAAAACGATCAACGAGCGACGACGCTCCACCGTTTTGATATCCGTAACCGCGATTCTGGTGCGCACGACTCCGAACACCACATCGATGCAGGGTTCCGCCACGTCGGCAGCCAGCGCTTCCGCGCTCCACACAGCATCTCTTTCCTCGTCCCCCTCACGTGAGTCGCCGCGCGACTCGCTGGAGCCTTCGGATGGTCTGCCAGGTGCGGGAACGCGCACCTCCACGCGATTGCGCACGATGGGCGCGCCCGTCACCACGCCGCAACACGCCGCCGCGATGAGTATCAGGCCGGCCACAAACGACTGGTCCGCACCCGCACCGGGAACCACCCATACGTACAGCCCCGCAATCGCCATCAACATCGCCGCGAACAGCGCGATATACCATGGCGCCACCTTGCCATCGAATGTCTTCATACGATGCCTCCCCATTCCTACTGTTTTCTCAACCATAACGCGAACCGCACGAGCAGATCGGGACGGCGACAGCGAAATCAGCCATCGCCATCCCAACCCGTATTCCGCGCCGTACCTATGGTACAGACGGGAACGCAGACCCCGTGCTACCGTACGATAGCGTTCTCGTGCACCGTATATATGCACCCGAGACGCCGCGCGAGCCCTCGCACGCGCCGCCCGGCATCGCACCCGACATACGACGCCCGCAGCATGTGCAGCAGGTCGCGATCCTCCTCCACATGGAAGTAGGCGAGCATCCCCTCAATCGCCTCGCGATCGAACATCGTCGATACGTAATGAGGGCTCTCCTCGAAGCACCAATATGTAAGCGGCCCCTCGCTCACCTGCATCACCTCGAGCTGCCCCTCCTCCGTGAAGGCACAGGCGATGCACAGGCGCTCGTCATCCACCTCCTCCCGATACAGAACCACCTGGTCCTTTACCGCGTTTTCCATGCACGTCTCCCTTCTCCGATGCGCGTCGTGCCGATAGTCTACCCATATTCAGAACATATGTTCGCATCTTTTTGTTTTTCTTTGCGCGTTGCACGGGTTTTACATTTCGGGCCCCGGCGTTAGCCCATGCCGGCCGGGCGCGTAAAACACCGGAGGTTCCCCGTACCTATACTGAGCGCATCATGCAAACGGGGCACTTGAGCCCGCAACGAATGGAGGTCCCATGGGACTGCTCTACACGGCAGGTGACATGTCGTACTGGGCCATCTGGCTCTTCATCCTGTTCGCCCTCATGGCGTTCAACGAGCTCGGCCGCTCCAAGCCCTGGGCCGGCATCACGCTCTTCGGCATCGTGCCGCTGCTGCTCACCATCTTCGTATGGCCCACCACCGCCGCGCCCGGCAACGAGTACGGCACCGGCACCTGGTTCAACTGGGTCAAGACCTACTCGGCGCTTGCGGGCTGCCTCGGCTTCATGGCGCTGCGCTACATCACGTGGACCGGCAAGGACGGCCAGGTCCACCACCTCTACGAGAAGAAGTGGGCCCTGTGCTTCCCGCCGCTCATCCTCGCCGTCAACATCGCCGAGGCCGTCCTGCGCGATTTCCAGGTCTTCAGCTTCGGCCTGTGGACCGGCGGCACCGTCGAGAACCTGTGGACCATCTCCGGCCCCTGGAACATCATGAACGGCATCGCCGGCATCCTCAACATCGTGACCATCTGCGGCTGGCTGGGCATCTTCGTCTCGAAGGACAAGACCCGCGACATGATCTGGCCCGACATGATCTGGCCCTGGATCATCGCCTACGACCTGTGGAACTTCGCCTACACCTATAACTGCATCTCCGACCACTCCGCCTACTGCGGTCTGGCGCTGCTGCTCTCCTGCACCATCCCCACGTTCTTCATCAAGCGCGGCGCATGGCTGCAGCATCGCGCGCAGACGCTCGGCCTGTGGATCATGTTCATCATGACCGTCCCGCAGTTCGCCGACCGCATCGCGCCCATCCCCACGACGCACAACCCCACCGCGTTCTTCATCGTGAGCGCCATCGCGCTGGCCTTCAACATCGGCGTGGCCGTCTACCAGCTCATGCGCATCCGCCGCGCCAAGCTCAACCCCATGCGCGACGAGCTCTACGCCGACACCAAGCCCTATCAGCAGGTCGTCGCCGAGAACCGCTAGGAACCCCCAACGCGCGCGACACGATACGTGTACTTCTGTCGACAAAACCGTCCGCCGCGCATCATGAAACTCACAGGATCCGTATAATATGGGCACCCCGTTTTACATGGGGTGCCCATATTTCTTTTCGCCCGAAGGTCTTTCCATGATCTCATCAGAACACATCAAGCCGCGGCGAGTCGACGGCCATGCCAGCCGCCTCTCCGTCGAAAGCAAGCGCCTGACAGGCCAGGCAGGGCAGATCACCCAGGCGGCACGCAGCCTCTACGAAGCCAAGGGGGTTGCCAAGACCACCGTTAAAGACATAGCCGCCGAAGCGGGCGTGACGCGCGAGCTCATCTACTACTACTTCCACGGCAAGAAGGAAATCACCCAGGCCGTCGTCGACGACTACATCGAGGACCTGGTCGAAAGCGCCATGGTATGGAACGAGGGGCGCGAGTTCGGCAAAACCGAGCAGTCGCTCCGCGGTTGCGTCCAAACGTTTCGCCGAACGCTCTACGATGCAGCCGGCAACAGCCGCCCCATGATCCGCGTCGTCGAGGAGCTGGGCATACGCGACGCCTTCGACGTGCGCGCCGTACGCGAAACCGTCAACGCGCTCAACGCCTGCGTTGCCAGCGAGTACGCCCAATTCCATCGCGTGGAAATCGACCTTGTGTACGAGATGTTCTGCGTCGTGATCTTCGGCATGGTCGGGCTGCTCAAGCTCAACCCCTCCATCAGCGACGACGAGCTCATGAAGGTCGTGGAGCAGACGCTGCACCTCGATATGGAGGATGCCGAGCATCCGCACGGAGGTGCGCGCTAGCCATGCATGCCGTCTTCGACCTGCACTGCGACACCGCCGACCGCCTGGCGTGGCAGACGCTGCCCCGCGCGTACAAGGAGGCAACGGGTCTGGCGTTTTACGGCCCGGGCGACGAGCTCGATCCGCACGGTTGTCGCTCGCTCGCATCAAACCGTTGCCACATCTCGCTCGACGCGATCGGCGACATGCCATGGGCGCAGTGCTTCGCGTGCTTCATCCCCGACGAGCTCTCCCCCGAGCAGGCACTCGGGTTCTACCAGCACATCCAGGCCGATATCGACCGGCAGCTCGACGAATGCGCGGGACGGATTCGCCCGGCCGCCGATGGGCGCGACATCCCGGGTATCCTGGCCGACGGTTGCCCAGCGCTCGTGCGCACCATCGAAAACGCCCGCTTTTTCGCACTCGATCCGCACCTGGTGGACGAGGCGCGAGGGCGCGGGGTGCTGATGGCCTCGCTGAGCTGGAACGCCGCCGGGCCGCTGGCGAGCGGCCACGACACCGATGAGGGTCTCACGCAGGCCGGACGAGCCGCGCTGGCGCGCATGGCACGGGTTGGCATGGCAATCGACGTCTCGCATCTGAACGACCGCTGCTTCGCAGACGTCGCGGCCAGCACGGATGCGCCGCTCGTGGCCAGCCACTCCAACAGCCGCGCGGTATGCGGGCATCCGCGCAACCTCACCGATGCGCAGTTCGACCTGATCCGCGAGCGGGGCGGCCTCGTGGGCCTCAACTTCTGCCGCGACTTCCTGCGCGCGGACGGCGCGCCCGACTTCGACGACATCTCGCGCCATATCGACCGTTGGCTCGAGCGCGACGGCGAGGACGTCGTGGCCCTGGGCAGCGACTTCGATGGTTGCGATACCCCCGCCTGCATCGCCACGGCCGCGGACATGCCCACGTTCCAAAAGCTCCTCGATGCCCGATTCGGCGAGCCGATCACCGCCAAGCTCTGCGGCGACAACGCGCTTCGCTTCTTCTCGAACCTATAAGCCGGCGCCGCGTTTCGCCCGCGCGCAGGGCCCACGGAGCAACTTGCTGCGCAATCTTGCCGACTTTTCACAGGCTTGTTGGAAAACGCCGAGTAGGGCCACATGTTTAGATGGCAAAATCCCAGGTAATTTAATTGATACCGGAACTGTATACACTGCAATTCTAGAAATAGATGCGTAAAGTCGGCAAGATTGCACACGACGCGGCCCGCCTTGCGAAACAACGGCCCCATGGCCGATTCCGCAGTAAGAGCACCCGCTGGCCAACTCCCTATCATTTCCGTTACAGATCATCATGAAAAGCCTCCCATCTCCGAGACTTCGACTGTTACGTCCAGGAAATGGGAGGCAGTTCACTTATCAAGAGCAGCTTCTTTTTACCCTAGGTATTTCGCATGGAAGAGATGCGCCTATCGAATACCTACAATGAGACAGCTACGCGATCGGCTCGATGCGCTCGATACCGCCCATGTAGGGGCGCAGGACCTCGGGCACCGCGATGGAGCCGTCGGCGTTCTGGTAGTTCTCCATGATGGCGGCCATGGTGCGGCCGGTGGGCAGGCCGGAGCCGTTGAGCGTGTGCACGAAACGCGCGCCCTTGAAGTTCTCGGGGTCGCGGTACTTGATGTTCGCGCGACGGGCCTGGAAGTCACCGCAGTTGGAGCAGGAGGAGATCTCCTTGTAAGCGTTGTAGCTCGGCAGCCAGACCTCGATGTCGTAGGTCTGACGGGCGGAGAAGCCCAGGTCGCCGGTGCACAGCGAGATCACACGGTAGGGCAGGCCGAGCTGCTGGAGGATGAACTCGGCTTCGGCCACCATGCTCTCGAGCTCGGCATCGGACTCCTCGGGGCGGGCGAACTTGACCATCTCGACCTTGGTGAACTGGTGCTGGCGGATGATACCGCGCGTGTCGCGACCGGCAGAGCCCGCCTCCTCGCGGAAGCACGGGGTGCCCGCGGTATAGCGCAGCGGCAGCTGAGAGGCATCGAGCGTCTCGCCGGCGTGCAGGTTGGTAAGGGCGACCTCAGCGGTGGGGATCAGGAACTGGTCCTCGCCGGTATGGTAGGCGTCGTCCTCGAACTTCGGCAACTGACCGGTGCCGTACATGATCTCGCGGTTGACGATGACCGGCGGGATAAACTCGGTGAAGCCGCGGGAGATGTGCGTGTTGAGGAAGAAGTTCTGCAGCGCGCGGTCGAGCGTTGCGCCGGCGCCGGACAGCACCGTGAAGCGCGCGCCGGACAGCTTGGCGCCGCGATCGAAGTCCAGGATGCCGGTCTCGACGCCCAGGTCCCAGTGAGCCTTGGGCTCGAAGCCCTCGGCGGCGAAATCGCGGGGCTCGCCCACGCGACGGCGCTCGGGATTCTCGTCCTCGTTCTTGCCCACGGGCGTGGCCTCGCCGGGGATGTTGGGGATGCGAGCCATGAAGTCGGCCTGCTCCGCCTCGAGCTCGGCGCGACGGCCGGAGAGGCCCTCGATCTTCTCGTTAACCAAGCGCACGGCCTCCTTGGCGGCGTCGGCCTCCTCGCGCTTGCCCTCCTTCATCAGCATGCCGATCTTCTTGGACTCGGCGTTGCGCTGGGCCTGCAGCTCCTCAACCTCGGTGATGACGGCACGGCGCTCGCCATCGAGCTCGAAGAACTTCTCGCGATCCCAAGAGCCCTGGCGATTCGCCATAGCCTCATCGAGGGCATCGGGGTTCTCGCGGACAAATTTGATATCGAGCATGGTTCCTCCGGTTCACGCGCTGCTCATGTGCAATTCCAAGTGGCGCCGAAACGCCGCTCTCGCCAGTATATACTTGTGAGAGTTTTTCCTTACTTGAGAAGGCGAGAAGGCATCATATGGACGCTATTTTTTCCTTTTTGTTCGGCACGCGCGAGGGTTTCGCCGCGCTCTTCCTCATCGGCATCGCGCTCTTCGGCATCATCGCCCTTGTGATGGAGAAGCGCACGCACAAGCTCTATGTGGACCGTGGACCCAAGCAGGACGGCGACGACAGCTTCTGGGACTAGCCCGAAGGCCCGACATGCCTCGAGCCGGCAGCGGGCCGATCAGCCGAACGCCCCATCGGCCGCCGGTACACCCGGCCCGCGCATCCGGCTGCGCGCCACAGCCCGCCCCAGGCTCATCGCACGCTCCCACGCCTTACGCGAAGCGCCCCTTCTCGCTGCAGCCGCAGGCGAGAAGGGGCGCTTTTCCGTATCCGGCGAACGAACGGGGCGATTCCTAGCCCTCGATCGCGTCGATCGCGCGGATGAACGCCGAACGCATGCCCGCGGCCTCGAGCTCCGCCACGCCGCGGATGGTGGTGCCGCCGGGCGAGCAGACGGCATCTTTCATAGCGCCGGGGTGCGCACCGGTTGCGAGCTGCAGCTTCGCTGTGCCGGCCACCATCTGGCTCACCATCGTGTACGCCGTGGCTCGCGGGATGCCGTGCTTGACGGCGGCATCGGCCAGGGCCTCGATCACCATGGCGATGAAGGCCGGGGAGCAGCCGCCCACGGTACCCGCGACGGAGAGCAGGCGGCTCTCGACTTCGACCACCGAACCCAGCAGCCCGAGGAGCCCGCGAACGAGAGCGGCGCCGTCCTCGTCGAGCGTGGTGGTGCGTTCGCACGCTATAACGCCCTCGTTGATGGAAACCGGCGTGTTGGGGATCGTGGACAGCGTGCCGACGCCCGGAAGCAGCGCGCCGTAGCGCTCGCAGTTCCAGCCCGCGGCGACCGAGAGGACGGCGCGGTTGGCCAGAACGTCCGCCAACGGAGAGAGGACCTCCTCGATAAGATACGGCTTGATGGCGACCACGACGACGTCGACCGCCTCGACCAGCTCGCGCGCCGTCTCGAGTGCGCGCATGCCGCGCGCCTCGCAGCGAGCCTGCAACGTGTCGAAGCGGCTGGCGCACGCATACAGGTTGCCCGCGGGCACGCGGCCCGATGCGATCCAGCCGTCCGCCATCGCGGACGCCATGTTGCCGAAACCGATGAAGCCGATCTTGGCCGTTTCCACTGAGAGCATGCTGCCTCCCGTTTCCTACGTGTGAGTTGTACGAGCCACCAGTATAGGCGGATGAACGGACGCGCGGGTCCGGCGGCGCGATGCGAGGTCGCCATCGCAGCCCGCGGACCCGACCGCGGACGAGCGCGCCTCGACAAGTCGTCGCGGCCCCGCGCGCGTCCTCTGCCGCGCCCCTAGCCCAGCTCGGGATAGAGCGGGTGGGCTGCCAGAAGCTCGTCGACGCGGGCGCGGGCGCGGGCCACCTCGGCGGCATCGCCTCGCGCGAACACGACGCGCGCGATAAGACCGCCCATCTCGCGGAACTCGTCGGCTGTGAAGCCGCGCGTGGTGCCCGCGGCCGAGCCCACGCGGATACCGCTGGTCACGAACGGAGAACGCGGCTCGCCGGGTATCGAGTTCTTGTTGACCGTGAGGCCCGCCTCGTCGAGGAAGCGCTCGGCGTCCCTACCGGTGACGTCGGCTGGCGTAAGATCGACCAGGCACAGGTGGTTGTCGGTGCCGCCCGACACGAGGCGCAGACCGCCGGCGACCAGGCCCTCGCCCAGCGCCGCGGCGTTTTCCACCACGCGGTCGATATACTCGGCAAACGCCGGCTGCAGGGCCTCGCCGAACGCCACGGCCTTGCCCGCGATGACGTGCATGAGCGGGCCGCCCTGGGTGCCCGGGAACACGGCCTTGTCGATCTTGCGCGCGAGGTCCTCGTCGTTGGTGAGAATGAACCCGCCGCGCGGACCGCGCAGGGTCTTGTGGCTCGTGGAGGTGACGACATCGGCGTACGGCACCGGCGAGGGATGCGCGCCCGTGGCGACGAGGCCGGCGATGTGCGCCATGTCGACCATGAAGCGCGCCCCCACCTCGTGCGCGACGGCGGCCATGCGCTCGAAGTCGATGGTGCGCGGATAGGCCGACGCGCCGCCCACGATGAGCTTGGGCCGGTGCTCGCGCGCCAGGCGCTCGAGCTCGTCGTAGTCGATGGTCTCGGTGGCGAGGTCGAGGCCGTAGGGCACGAAGTTATACAGCTTGCCGGAGAAATTGACCGGGCTGCCATGCGTGAGGTGGCCGCCCTGGTCCAGGCTCATACCCAAGATGGTGTCGCCGGGCTCGACGAGCGCGGCGTAGGCGGCGAGGTTGGCGTTGGCGCCGCAGTGGGGCTGGACGTTGGCAAATCTGCAGCCAAAGAGCTCGCATGCGCGGTCGCGCGCGAGGTCCTCTGCCACGTCGACGCGCTCGCAACCTCCGTAGTAACGGTGGCGCGGATAGCCTTCGGCGTATTTGTTGGTAAGGACGCTGCCCACGGCCTCGATGACGGCGGGGCTGGTGAAGTTCTCGGACGCGATGAGTTCGATGGTTTGCCGTTGGCGGACGAGCTCATCGGCAACGGCCGTTGCGACGGCGGGATCGGCGACGCTCAAAGGGGATGCGATCATGCGGTGCTCCTTTTCATAGCGGTGCGGTCGAGGGTCACATATGCCCATACGCTACCCAAGCGCGGTCGTTTACATGCACGGGCTTCGCCCGATTACGCCCTTTTTACGAGGAAAGGGGTACGACGGGAAGCGCCGGGCGGCCGACGGCCCCAGGGGGCACGGTTACTTCGCACGAACCGCGCAGGCAGACCAACAAGGAACGTCTGCCGAAGCTTGGAACCCCGCCGAAGCCACCACGCTATACTGTGCCCATCCATATTTCCGGCCGGGGAGGCACCATGTCCAAGCGCGACTCCAACACCGACCCGTTCAACGCGGGCGAGCCCACGCTCCCCTGGCAAGACCCCGACTCCGAGGCCTACGACGTCGCAGACGAACCTCATGAGGAATCACGCCGCGACGCCGGAGAAGCGAAGGGGCCCTGGGACGCCGACGAATCCGGGACCACCTCCCGGGGAGAATCGGGCAGCGAGCGGACGAAGGGACGAGCACGCAAGCGCTCGACGGCGGCGCAGGAGCGCGAGACCTCCCGCCGCGACCGCGTGCAGCAGGCACGCGGCACGTCCGCCGGCAGGACCGCGGGCCGCATCTTCAAAGTGTTTTTGGGCATCTGGCTGCTCTCCCTCCTCTTGTCCATCGGCGGCGGCATCGTGAGCTGCGTGGCGGGCGCCTTCGCGCCCAGCACGCCCGAGGATCCCTACGACGTCCCCGCATACGACATACCCGCCTTCGAAGAAGACGAGAACTCCCCCGAAGCCCAGAGTCTCGAGCTCGCCAGCACCCGCTTGGAGCACCTCATGCTCCCGGGCTCCCCCGAGCACGACGCGGAGGCGGGCCGCATCGCGGCGGCCTTCGCCCAGCGCGTCGAGACGGACTTCGGCCGCACACCCGACGAGCTGGGAACCGACCCCTCAATCGTCGCCGAATGGGTCATAAGCTCGCTCGTCTACGAGGAGAGCTCCACGAACGCGTTCCCAGAAGCCGAAGATCCGCATGCCTCCGTCTACTTCGATATCGAGTCATGCTCGATGATGACCATGTACTTCGAGTTCCAAAGCAATCTATACGATTACCTGCGCGATCAGGAGCTTTACCTTCTCGACATCAAGCAGGGCAAGGAGCTCGACGATGCCCAGAAAACCGATATCGCCGGCATCCTGCAGGCAGCGATGGTCGAGACGGGGTCGCGCGAGTCGACGATGTGCGTGAGGCTCACCCTCCAGGATGGAACCTGGAGGGTCGATGAGGACGACTTCGAGCGCTACTGCGACTACGCCTTCGGCATGCCCGCCTAGCGCCACCCCAAAGAGGCGCCTTCAGGCAGCACACCGGCAAGCAACCCCAGCACCCCACCCCCTGGAGCAACCGTGAAACGACTAACCATCCAGTCCCTGCTCATCTTCATGCTCATGCTCATAGCCTTCAAGGCCGGAAGCATCATATATGAATCGTTCTTCAGCTCCACCTCCGCTGAGCCCCCAAGCGACGAATACGTGCCCACCGATCCACTCCACAGCGAGGATGCCGAGATATGCCGCACCCTCGTCGAGGACCGGCTTTCCGACATCACGACGCCTGACTCCCCGCAGCACAGCGACGCCGTCCAACGCATCACGAGCTGGATGGAAAAGAGCGTCCTTGACGACTTTTCCCGAACGCCCGAAGAACTCGGCATCGATGTGCAGCCGATCGCAGAGCTCGCAATCGGAGCCTTTTCCTTTGACATCTCGAGCGCGTCCGCCTTCTCTGATTCCGACAATCCGTATGCAACGGTCCGCATCGACGCCCAGGTGCTCGGCATCTACGAGATGTACTTCGATTTCGAGAATGAGGCCAAGCGCTACCTACGTGATATCGGCCTATCGGTCTACACCAACGACGGAGCGCTGAGCAATGAGCAAAAAGCGCAGCTGCGCTCGTTCTACGATAAGGCGTTCTCTTCCAAAAAGACGGACATGGCGTTCGTCACCATAAAGCTCGCGAAGGAGGACGGCAGCTGGGTCCTCGACGAGAACGAGTTCAGCGATGGCTTTCACCAGCTCTTCCTCCTGCCGGGTTAGACTACTGGAAAAGCAGCTCGTCCCTATAGCGGGTCACCAGCTATAGGGTTCCGACACGCAGAAATACGATCGGGGGATGGTCATGGGCATACCGACGAAGTTCGACGTTTCTTTTGGCAGGTCGCTGCGGCGCGGCACCGGTAAGATTGGGTGCCTCATCGATGTCGCGTTCGGCGTCATGGGCTTCGCTTGGAGTTGGTCGTTTTGTTTGGATCAACGCGTCGACGATTGGGGTAACGCAATCCCACCGTTCATCGAGACGGACGGTCTGGTCGCGGCGATCGGCCTATCGCTCTTCGGGGGCGTCGCGATGTTCCTGCTCGCGTTTCTTTGGCACTCCGGCGTTATCTACCTGCGCCATACGTGGAAAAGCACCGCTGGTCGCGCCGCGATCTTCATCTTCAGCCTGCCCATGGTCTTTGTCCTGCTGAGCGGTAACATCCTCGCGTTCCTGGTGCTTGCGGCGAGCTATCCAATGCTCGCCAAATGGCTGATGCCGCTTGTGGGATTGCTTACCGGCTGGCTGTTCGGCAAGGGAGACCCCTCGGATGCCGCCGCCGAGTCCCTGGATAAGAATGCTGGCGAGGAGTAGGGCACACCCTAGGCATCCTCGCCGGCGCCATAGCGGTTATTCCACCGTGCGCCGAGGACGAAAAGGCCAATCCGGGTTATAGGACTCAAAGCGTGTTTCGATACCGAGCACATTTTTATCCCTACAACCCCCGTTGTGCGTATGCCTTTTGCCATCCAATTGATTATGCGTATACAGTTGGACCGCCATGGAGGCGTTAAACGACACAAACGCATACGCATAAAGAGAGGACCATACGCATGCGCGAGAAACTACGCTCCGCGGGTCGTATAGGGCAACAAAGGGGAGGCACTATAAGATTTCAATAGCAAAAAGGCTCCCGAAGGAGCCTTTTACATTTGATGGTGCGGGCGAAAGGACTTGAACCTTCACGGGGTTGCCCCCATATGGACCTGAACCATACGCGTCTGCCAATTCCGCCACGCCCGCGTGCTGTCTTATAGTATCGAATAACTCTGCGCGATACAAGCGAGAATTTCCAACTTTTTTTGAAAAAGTTCCGCGAGGGAGCGGTGACAAAGAAAAGCCCAGGCCAGAGGCCCGGGCTTACACCAGATCGATTTCGGCAGCGATCTTACTGGGCCATGACGTCCAGGATCTGCTTCTCGGCATCGGCCTTGCCCATGCCGGTGAGGAAGGGCACGCCGCTCACATAGGCGCAGGTGATGCCTTCGGGAGCCACGGTGGTGGCGACCAGCAGGTCGGCATCGGCGCAGTTGGCAGCAGCCTCGGCGATGGCGCACTGGACGATGGTGTAGGCACCCTCGTAGCCGTTCGCGTCGAGCAGGGCCTCAACCTTCTTCGCAACGGCAGTGGAGGTGGCGACGCCGGAACCGCAAGCAAGAACGATCTTCTTCATGGATGAAGTCTCCTTTCATGGCACTATAGCGCCCCTAAGTGTACCGCCTTCATGCACAAACGCCAACGAAAGCACAACAAAACATGCAATTGCAACGTATCATGAGGCGCCGGTCGGGCTTGCATCGGGAAAGGCGACCGGCGCGAGGATCGACACGGGGCCGTGCCGAAGCAAACGAAGCACCAAGCCTTTACGTCCGAAAAGCGCACGGAAGCCGGATTTCCCGCGGATTCCCGACGTAAAGCAAATCGCCAAGGACGCTCACGTCGGAAAACGCGCCGAAACCCGTGGGACGCGTCAAAACGTGACGCCTGGTGTGCGGAGCGCGGTTTTTTGACGCCAAGGGGGCCGAATTCTGCTAGCTGGCGAGAGAAAAGCGCGGGCAGCGATTGTCCTCGTCAGAAATAATGCACGCCAGCCGCATCCTCGCGAATATCTGACGCAAGGGCCCTGCCGCCGAATAATTACGTCAGGAAATGTCGCTGACAAGGAATTCGACGCGGAAAGGTGACGGCAAGGAGCGACGGGGGCTCGACGCGGAAAGGTGACGGCAAGGAGCGACGGGGGGCTCGACGCGGAAAGGCGACGGCAAGGAGCGACGGGGAATTCGACGCGGAACGGTGGCGGCAAGGAGCGACGAGGAGCTCGACGCGGAACGGTGGCGGCGAGGAGCGACGGGGGGGCTCGACGCGGAACGGTGACGGCAAGGAGGCCGACAGCCTCCCCTTTCGCTCGGCTCCGCGCCCTCCCGGGGTCGTGTCCGCCGCAAGGCGCCCGTAAACGAAAAGGCCCTCCGTTGCCGGAGGGCCTAAATTCCATGGTAGGGGCGGTGGGACTCGAACCCACAATCCTTTCGGCCGAAGATTTTAAGTCTCCTGCGTATGCCAATTCCGCCACGCCCCCGTGATGAGAGAGTCTACCACGCCGCGCACGCTGTTAGCGCGATATCGCCGGACTCCATCCGATTGTAGGAGATGCACCCTCGACCGTCTCGAACACGGTAGCGGCCATACCGGCCATAAGGCTGTTCTCGCTCACCGTAAGATCGCGGTAGCCACCCGCGCGCATGAGCTCGCGCACCACCAGCGCGCCTCCGAGGATCACCGGAGCGCGCTTGGGCTGGATACCCGGGAGCCGCGCGATATCCTCGGCGCCCAGCGCGCGCAAGCGCTCGACCGCGCGCTCGACTTCGTCGAGGGCGAGCACCGACAGGTGCACCTGCGACGAGTCGTACGCCGCCATGCGGCGCGCCATCGCCACCAGCGTGGTCACGGTTCCGCCCACGGCGACCAAACGGTCGGGTCGCACGGGCAGCGAGGCCCAATAGCCATCGAACTCCCCGCGCGCCCAGCGCGCGGCCTCCTCTACGCACGCCTCGTCCACGGGCCCTGCCAGCGCGAAGCGCTCGGTTATACGTCGACATCCCACATCCAACGATCGCAGCGCCTCCACGGCAAGCGCCTCGCCTTCGACATAGCTGCCAACGACGATTTCCGTCGACCCGCCGCCCGAATCGGCAACCGCGATGCGCTCGCCCTCGAAATCGCGCGCCACGCCCAGGAAGGTAAGACGGCCCTCGACCTCGCCGGGAATGACTTGGGGTGAAAACCCCAGCCCCCTCAAGCCATCGAGCAGTACCGCACCGTTGCTCGCATCGCGCGCGGCGCTTGTGAGCGTGAGCACGGTGGCGCACGGATCAAACTCGTTGATGAGCTGGGCGAACTCGGCGCAAGCGGCAAGAACGCGCGAGATCGCCTCGTCCAGCAGGCGTCCCGTCGCATCCACGCCCTCGCCCAGATCGGTGATATGCGTGCGCTTGCTCGATGACGCGATGCGCCCGTCCTCGAGCGTCGCCAGCAGCAAGCGCGACGAGACCGTTCCGATATCGATCGTCGCCACGCGCATGGTGCGTCCCCGCATCATAGCCACGCCCCCTACTCGCTGGGCGCCGAGGGCACCTGACCCACCGGCCCCGTATAACCGAACAACGAATCGAGCACCTCGTAGTACCAAGGCGCCTCGTTGAGCGCCTTGTCGAGGACCTCGCGCTGGGCGCGCTCGACATCGCTCGCGCTCCCGGGAATCCCGGAATCCTCGCCGTCGTCGGGAAGGCCCTCGATGATGATGGGCTGCTCGCCCGGCTTGGCCATCCCCTGCTCGCGCGCCGCGCTCTCGATGCCCTCTTTGGACAGCAGCTTGTCGACCTGGCCCTGCAGATCGTCGGTATAGCGCTGCCCGATGGCCTGCTGCTCCTGCAGGATCGCGTTCGTGCGATGCGCGGCATAGAGGTCGGCCACCGGCCCGTACAGGCTCACGAGGATAACCGCCGCCACGGCCGCGTAGAAGACGAAGCGAAACCGCCCGGCGACGATGTCGTAGACCAGCTGGACGAACGCGTTATCGCCCGCGTATTTCATCAGGTTGTTGCGCTGCGCCTCGCTTCGACGCCGGCTCGCGGCGCGAGCGGCCACGCGCTCGGCCATCGGCACGGCGGCCGGCCGGCCGGACCGGGACGCCCCGCGCGACCGACCCGCCCCCGCGCGATCCGGCGTCCGCCGAGCGCCCGCCGCGCCTCGCGGCGCGCGGTCCGCCGCTTCCGCACGGTCGGCACCGGCAGCGCGCGCATGATCGCCCTCGCGATGCGAGCGACCGCCATCATATGCATCGCGAGCGTACGGGGTGCCCGTCACCGGGCGACGCGCCGATGTGAGCTGCACCGTACGCGGACCACGGGGGACGGCGGTGGAGCCGGCACCCGAACGGGGCATGCGGCCGTCCGCCTCCCGATCATCGGGACGCGAGGCGCGCCCTGCATCGCGCGCGCTTTGGTAGACGGAAAAACCGCCCCTGTTGTTGGTGGAAGTTCTCATGATGGCGCCTTGTTCGGTTGAGGTGTTTGTGCGCAAGTATGGTCTCCCTGTTATACCATGCACCCGCCCGGGAAGTGTGCAGGCTTCGCGGTCGTTGCGCCGGGCCGAGGGCCGGCCCGTCCGCGCCGCACCGGGCACGCGGACCGAATACGCGGCGATCGTGCCCGCGAAGCGCCGAAGCACGGCGGCGCAGGCGATGGCGGGCCCGGTCCTTCGGCGCCCGCCCCTTCGAAACGTTAGTCGTACAGCGCCATCTCGAGCAGCGTGAACAGCGTCTTGCAGGACGGATCGCCCATCTTGATGGAGGCGAACATACCCTTCCAGATGAAATTCGCCAGCTGCTCGGTCTCGAATTCCTCGCGGGCGCGGGCACGGATCGCCGTGTCGCCCTCGATATGGCGCGCGATACCCTCGCAGATGCTGCGGAAGCACTCCTCCTCGGCCTCGCGCGAACGCTTCAGCGAGCGTGCGTCGAGGTTCGCCGCCTCGCGCAGCCAGCTCGCCTGAAAACGGTCGAGCGACTCCGTAAGGCCCTGGGCGAGGCAGCGGCAGTACACCATCAGCGTGCCCTCGGAGCCCTCGGAACGCTCCTCGGCCTGCGTGAGCACGCCGGCCTCCTCGATAGCCGCGTGCCAGAAGCGGGCCACGACCTCCGTCACCAACGACGCCTTATCGGGGAAATAGTTGTAGATCGTGCCGATGGCGACGCCGCACTCGTTCGCGATCGTGCGGATACCCAACGACGCCATCCCCTCCCGCTGCGCGCGCTCGTACGCGACCGAAAGAATGGCCTCCCGTGTTATCGCGGGCTTGCTTCCCATATGTTCCTCCCTCGGGCCCCAAATGAACTCGGTTCATCATAACCTTACCCAAGGTGAACAACGCTGTGAAGAATTCATGCCAATACCAAACGATACAACCCCGCCGTTGCATCGGTGATATTCCGTCACTATGATGAACCGCGTTCAGATGAACCTTGTTCACAGTTAGGATCGAGAGGCACAAAGAAAGGAACCCCCATGTCACCGCTTCTTATGATCGCCAGCATCGCCATCACGGCCGCTCTCGTCTTCTACACCATCGGCGTCTTCGCCGAGCGCCGCGCCGGCCACCTCGCCGGCAAGCACCTCGCCCTGTTCTGGATCGGCCTGGCCTGCGACACCACGGGCACCACGGTCATGACCATCATGGCCCGCAGCGGCGCGGCGGGCGAGGCGGCGCCCGCCATCCACGGCATCACGGGCTTGCTCGCCATCGTGCTCATGCTCTTCCATGCGGGCTGGGCGACCGTCGTCTACGTCCGCGGCCGTCGTCATGACGAGAAGGCCATCCGCCAGGAGCAGACCTTCCATCGCTTCAGCACCATCGTCTGGCTGCTGTGGCTCGTCCCCTACATCATCGGCCTGCTCGTAGGCATCCCCATGATCCGCATGGAGACCGTCCCCGCCGTCGCGCTCTCCTGCGCCATCGTGGCCGTCCTGGCCTTCTTCCTGCTGAAGCCCGCCCGAAACAACTAATCGGCCCATCTGCGCCCCGAACGAAAGCGCCGGCCGCCCTTCCTCTCGGGCGGCCGGCGCTTTTCCTTTGCTCCGGCAAGGCGCCAGCATGCGAGCGCAGCATGCGGGCCGGAGCTAATCCATCACATAGCGCTCCAGGTACTTCGGGTCGTGGATCACGATGTGCGCGTCGTGGCCCTGGGTCGAGATGACCCCCTTCTCCCGAAAACCGCGCAGGATGCGGTTGACGCTGTTGCGCGACGAGATGCCGCAGAACTGCGCGATATCCTCGTTCGTCACATCCAACGAGATCATCGAGCCGTCCTCGCATGCCACGCCGTAGCGGCTATTCAGGTCGAACAGCAGCCCGCCCACCGCGCCGATCTTCCCGTTCATGGTGAGGTAGCGCATACGGTGCAGCGAGTCCTCGAGGCTGTTGCGGTAGTAGTCTTTCACGTACGTGAGCAGCTTGGGATCCTCGTTCACATACCGCCAGAACGTCACGCGCGGCACCATCATGCAAACGGCCTCGGACGACTCGACGCGCACGCTGAAGGGCGACTTCGCCTGGCAGCTCACCTCGTCGCGCAGCAGCGAAACCGGGCTGGGTCCCTGAATGTAGACGATGTTGAACTCGTTTCCCTCGCGCAGGGTCACGCTCGCCTTCACAACGCCCGAGACGAGAATGCACACCGAGGATTGGTCGAGCCCGTAATACGAGAGGTACTCGTGGCGCGTCTTGCGCACTTCGGGGTACCCCTTCTCCTTCAAATAATCTACGAGGTAGTCATGGCTCTCCGCCATGGGCTTCACCTCCCCTTTCATTCGAAACCTCACGGTTTCGAACTGTAGCGAGCCCAGCGCGGCGGTCGGTAACAAATGATATCTACATCAGGTACCTCATGCGCCGCCGCCCGTCCCCATAGTTGCAAGGCGTCATATCCGCATTGCAAGCAAGGGAAGAACAGGGATCGCGTATGTTTGAACTGGACGTGCCCTACGCGCGGGAGCATCTGCGCGTCCGGCTACCCGAACAAGACGTAGCCGGCGTGCTCCGGGGGCACCAAAACGAATACAAACGGGACGGTACGCAGGAAGAACTCATCGAAAGCGCACTCGATGCGCCGTTCGCCTCTCCAACACTCGAAGAGCTCGCGCAGGGCAAACGCGGCATCGTGGTCATCAGTTCCGACCACACGCGCCCCGTCCCCTCGAAGGTCACCATGCCCATTCTGCTGCGGCGCATTCACGAGGCGGCACCGGATGCCCGCGTTCGCATCCTCGTGGCCACCGGCATGCACCGTTCCTCCACACATGAGGAGCTTCTCCACTAATATGGCGAAGAAATCGTGGCCGAAGAAGAGATCGTCATGCACGTGGCCACAGACGACGACGCCATGGTGCGCATCGGCACGCTGCCGTCGGGCGGCGACTGCGAGATCAACGCCATCGCCGCCCAGGCCGACCTGCTCATCGCCGAAGGATTCATCGAGCCGCATTTCTTCGCCGGCTTCTCCGGGTCGCGCAAATCGGTCCTGCCGGGCGTCGCCTCGTACAAAACGATCGCATACAACCACAACGGCGGCTTCGTCCACGACGGACGCGCTCGCGCCGGCGTGCTGCACGGCAACCCGGTGCACCGCGACATGATGGCGGCGGCGCGGATGGCGAACCTGGCCTTCATCCTCAACGTGGTGCTCGACGGCGACCACGAGGTCATCGGCGCATTCGCCGGCGACATCCAGGCCGCCCACCAGGCGGGCTGCTCCTTCGTGCGCGACCTGGCCGGCGTTTCGGCCGTGGACTGCAACGTGGCCATCACCACCAACGGCGGCTACCCGCTCAACCAAAACATCTACCAGGCGGTCAAGGGCATGACGGCCGCCGAGGCGACGCTGCCCGATGGCGGCGTGATCATCGCTATCGCCGCCTGCGAGGACGGCCACGGCGGCGAGGGCTTCTTCCGCAACATCGCCGAGGGCGATCCGGCCGCCTTCGAGGCGAGCTGCATCGAGCGCCCCGCGGACCAAACCCTGCCCGATCAGTGGACGGCGCAGATCTTCGCGCGCATCCTCGCCCACCACCCGGTCATCCTCGTAAGCGACCGCTGCGACCACGACATGATCCGCGCCATGCATATGACCCCCGCGAATACGGTGGACGAGGCGGTCGCGCTCGCCCGCACGCTGGTGGACGGCGACGCCCGCTTCGCCATCATCCCCGACGGCCTGGGCGTCGTGGTTGCCCGCTGACACGGCGCCGCACGACACCATCCCCCTCACATGAAATGGAATCGCTCATGATCAATCATCTCTTTGCAGAATTCGCCGCAACCGCGCTCATGATCGTCTTCGGCGTGGGCGTGCACTGCGACGTCACCCTCAAGGGCAGCAAGTACCGTGACTCGGGCCATATGTTCGCCATCACCACCTGGTCGTTCGGCATCAGCGTCTGCCTGTTCATATTCGGCGGCGTCTGCATGAACCCCGCCATGGCGCTCTGCCAGGCGCTCGTGGGCATCATCCCATGGTCGTTCGTGGCCCCCTACGCTCTGGCGGAGATGCTCGGCGGAATCGCCGGAGCCTGCATGGCCTGGCTCATCTACGCCGACGACTTCAAAGCATCCGAGGGGGAGGTCGACCCCGTTGCGATCCGCAACATCTTCTCCACCAACCCCACGCCCGAATCGTACAACCTGGTGCGCAACTTCCTCATAGAGGCGTTCGACACGTTCGTCTTCCTCACGGGCATCCTGTGCATCGCCGCGCAGGCGGGCGACAACCTGCTCGCCTTGGGCATCGGCGTCGGCCTGCTCGTGTGGGCCGTCGGCATGGGGCTGGGCGGCGTGACCGGCTTCGCCATGAACCAGGCGCGCGACCTGGCCCCCGCATCGCCTACCAGCTGCTGCCCATCGCCGCCAAGACCAGCAACAACTGGATCTACGGCCTGGTGGTCCCGGGCATCGCGCCGTTCGTCGGCGCCATCGCGGCCGCGGCGTTCACCACCTTCGCGCTGGGCATCGCATTCTAAACGGACGCGGGACGGCCCGGGCGATCGTGCCCGGGCCGTCCCGTTTTCCCTCTGGGCGCGGCCGCCTTGGCCCCGCGCCTATACCTCGCGCACTTTAGCGCGGTCCCACAGGTCGTCGAGCTCGTCGGTCGAGAGGCTCTCGAGCGCGACGCCCTGCTCGAAGGCCGCTTCCTCCATGGCCGCCCAGCGCGCGCGAAACTTCGCCGTGCTCGCCCGCAGGGCGCTCTCGGCGTCTATTCCATCCTTGCGCGCCACGTTCACCAGCGCGAACAGCATGTCGCCGAACTCCATCTCGCGCGCCGCGCCGCCCGGCTCCTCGCGCTCGTACTCGGCGCGCTCCTCGGCGACCTTCTCCCACACGGCGTCGACGGACTCCCATTCGAAGCCGAGCGCCGCGGCCTTGCGCGACACCTTCTGCGCCTGCATGAGCGCGGGCAGGGCGCGCGGGACGCCGTCGAGTAGGCCTTCGGGGCGCTCCCCCGCGCTGGCGGCCCGCTCGTCCTTCACGGCCTTTTCGGCAACCTTCACCGAATCCCACAACGCCAGCACCTCGTCGGCGCCGTCGGCCGCCGCCTCGCCGAACACATGCGGGTGGCGGCGGATAAGCTTCTCGTTGATATCGTTGGCGACATCCTCCAGCGTGAACGCGCCCGCATCGGCCGCGATCTGCGCGTGCAGCACCACCTGCATGAGCACGTCGCCGAGTTCCTCGCGCAGGTGCACGATATCATCCGCCTCTATACAATCGACGGCCTCGTAGGCCTCCTCGATCATGTTCTTGGCGATGGACGCATGCGTCTGCTCGCGGTCCCATGGGCAGCCGTCGGGCTGGCGCAGGCGCCAGATGGTCTCGACGAGCCCCTGCATCGCCTCGCGCGCATCCGCGAGCGTGGCCGTATCGCGCACCAAGCCGGCAAGGCTGCCGCCCGCCACCGCTTTCCACTCTCCCATGGGCTACTCCTCCTCCAGGACCACGTGGCGAAACGCGCCATCCTCGTAGATGCCGTAGCTGTGCGTCCCATCCTTGGGAATGGAGACGCTGCCCGGGTTGAAGAGCCAAAGCCCCTCGCGCTGCGCGCAGGCCTCGTTCACCTTGATATGCGTGTGGCCGAATACGAGCGCCGAGCCATCCGGCAGCGCGGGCACGCGGTCCACGCTGTTGTGCAAGCCGGCGCCGAACACGTGGCCGTGCGTGAAGAAGAGCGTGCGACCCGCCTCGTCGACGAGCTGCGCGCTGTCGGCCATGCAGGGGAAATCGAGGACCATCTGGTCCACCTCGGCCTCGCAGTTGCCCCGCACGGCCAGGACGCGGCCGGTGGCGGTCAGGTCGTTGAGCAAGCCGATAACGTGCTTGGGTGCGTAGTCGCGCGGCAGGTCGTTGCGCGGACCGTGATAGAGCAAGTCGCCCAGCAGGACGACCTTATGGGGATCCTCGCGCTCGATAGCGGCCATAAGGCGATCGGCCCAGTAGGCCGACCCGTGGATATCGGAAGCGATGAGCACCTTCATGGGATTCCTTTCCGTAGCAAAGAGCCCGGGCGCGCCAACGTCCATCGCGGACGATGCGCGCGTGCGCTTATTGTACCGCGGGGCCGCCGGCATCGATGCGCGCCCGCACGGCCTGGTCGACGACGCCGTACGGCAACCCCTCGCGCCGTGCGACGGCGGCCACGTCCTCGTACTCGGGCGTGGCGCGCCACGAGCCGTCGGGCAGCTCGACGCGCTTCACCGCGACCGGCCCCCAGGCGGTTTCGACCTGCTCGGCGCAGCGCGGCAACACGGTGCGCTCGACCACCTGGCGGCGCACGCCGATGGTGGTGGTCTCGCGCAAGACGACGCGCTCGAGATCGGACGCCGCATCCACCGCGCAGATCACCTGCAGCTGGTAGGCGGGGCGACCCTTCTTGGTGAAGACGGGCAGCCAGTGCACCTCCCAGGCGCCCGCGGCGCGCAGGCGTTCGGCGGCGTACGCAAGCTGCTCGCCCGAGGCATCGTCGATATCGCACTCGAGCTTCACCGCCGACCCGTCGCAGGCGGATGCGGGCGCCTCCTCGCGGATGAGGAGGGCGCGGACGAACGACGGCACCTCGTAGCAGCGCTTACCGGCGCCCAGGCCGCATCGCGCGACCGTGTAGCGCGCGGGGAGCTCGAAGGATGGGCCGAGCGCCGCCACCAGGGCGGCGCCGGTGGGCGTGACGAGCTCCCCCTCCACGCCTGCGGGCGCCAAGGGCAGCCCGTGCGCCGCGCAGATGTTCACCGTAGCCGGCACGGGCACGGGGATCACCCCGTGCTGGCAGCGGATCGTGCCATGGCCGTCGCGCAGCACCGGCACGACCGCGCGCTCGATGCCCAGGTGGTCGAGGAGCACGGATGCCGCCACGATGTCCACGATGGAGTCGACGGCCCCCACCTCGTGAAAATGAACGTCCTCCACCGCCACGCCGTGAGCGCGGGCCTCGGCTCGGGCAAGGATCTCGAATGCGCGGCGGGCGAGGTCGCGAGCGCCGGGCGCAAGCGGGGCGGCGTCGAGCAGCTCCCGGATGTCGGCGAGCGAGCGATGCTCATGCCCATGCGCATCGTGCTCGTGCGCCCCATGCTCGTGCGCCCCATGCTCGTGCGCCCCATGCTCGTGCGGTCCATGCCCGTGCGGTCCATGCCCGTGCGGTCCGCGCCCATGGCCCTCGTGCCCGCGTGGGCCGCCTGCGCCGACGCGGCCCCCGTGCAGGTAGGCCATATCGTGGTCGCGCCCATCATGGGCCGCGTCGAGCACCACGTCGAAATCGCAGCAGGAGAGCCCCGCCTTCTCCACGCGCGCCACCTCGATGGAGAAGCCCCCCACCGGCAAGGCGCCAACCGCCGCGCGCACGGCCGCCTCCGCCTCGGCACCGCCCAGGTCGAGCAACGCGCCCACCAGCATGTCCCCCGCGATGCCGAACGGACAATCCAGATAGAGCGTCCGCGGCGCACCGTGCACAGCCATGGCTACCCCTCCCTCGTATAGCAGCCGAACGCGCGGCCCGGCAGATGGTTGATCAGCGACGCCTGGTAGGCAGCGCCGAATCCGTTATCGATGTTGACGACCGACACCCCGCTCGCGCAGCTGTTCACCATCGCGAGTAGCGCCGTAAGACCGCCCAGGTTGGCTCCGTACCCCACGCTCGTGGGAACCGCGATGACCGGGCACGAGGCCAGCCCGCCCACCACGCTGGGCAGCGCGCCCTCCATACCGGCGATCGCGATGACCACCTGGGCGCGGGCGATATCCTCGACATGCGCGAGCAGCCGATGGATGCCCGCCACGCCCACGTCCTGCAGGACGCGCACGCGGTTACCCAGGAAGCGCGCCGTGAGCGCGGCCTCCTGCGCCACGCGGCCATCGCTCGTCCCCGCCGTGACCACCAAGATCTCGCCGTTGCCCGTGGGATCGGGCAGCTCGCCCGCCACGACCGCGGCCGCCTCATCGTGATACGCGCACGCGCACCCCAGGTCGGCGAGGCGGCGCGCCTTCGGCGCATCCACCCGCGTGACCAGCACGCGCTCCTGCCCGCGGCCGCGCAGGGCCTCCACGATGGCGGCTATCTGCTCGGCGGTCTTTCCGGCGCCGTACACCACCTCGGATACGCCGGTCCGCGCGCCCCGGGCGCAATCGACCGACGCGAACCCCAGGTCGGCCACCGCGTCCAGGTGCACCCGCTCGACCAGCTCGTCGGGCGACATCGAGCCGTTCGCCACACGCGCCGTGAGCGCGCGCAGATCATCCGCATCCATCTCGTCCCCTTTTCACTAAAAAACGCCCGCAGCGCGGCCGCCACTCGGGCGGAGCGGGCTGCGGGCGCGCACCATCGCTTACAGCAGGGCCTCTTCCCATGCGGGCTCCTTAAAGCCCACCAGGACGAAATCGTCGCCCACCACCAGCGGGCGCTTGACCAGCATGCCGTCGGTGGCCAGCAGGTCGAACGCCTCGTCATCGGACATGCCGGCGTCGAGCTTGGCCTTGATGCCCAGCTCGCGATACTTCATGCCGCTCGTGTTGAAGAAGCGGCGCAGCGGCAGCCCCGAGCGCTCGTGCCAGGCCTTCAGCTCGGCGGCCGTGGGATTGTCCTCCACGATGTGGCGGTCGGTATAGGCCACGCCGTGCTCGTCGAGCCACTTCTTGGCGCGCTTGCACGTGGTGCACTTGGGGTATTCGATAAACAGGACGGACATCATCGCCCCTTTCCTCGTATGGTCACGCAGTCGCCCGCCGTTGCGCAAGCGACCTCGTGCAGCGATTCTACCACGCGAACGCGGCGGCCCCGCCGCATCGGGTAACACCGATGGGGCGGGGCCGGACGCACATGCGGCGCAAACGCCGCCACTGCCTGCGAACCTACAGCATGACCTGCTTGTTCACCTTATGGGCTGCAAACGAGAACACCACGCCCACCACGGCGTTGGCCACCACGGGCATCCACAGCCCCTGCATGAACATGATGTAGAACACCGACGCCGCGTTCACGATGAGCGCGATCACGACGATGGGCAGGATGCCCGTCACGCGCGACGGCACGTTGGCCGCGGTGGAGCCCAGAAAGCCCAGCAGCAGGTCGAACAGGGTCATGAGCGCCGTCAGCACGGCGATGAGGATACCCGCCAGCGTGTCGGCATTGATGAAGTTCATCACGGTGAAGGGAATGAACAAGCCGCCCAGAGCGAGCATGACCAGGCTGGTTATCTTGAGCAGTTTCTGCATGGTGGACATAGGGCGTGCGTCTCCTCTTGGTCGCTTTCATTTCGTGCGAAGACGATTGTACCCGCGGCGCGCCCCGTTCGCACGGCATCGCGCACGAGAGAGGCCGCAGCGCAGACGAACGGTCTCCCGGCGCCGCGCCGGCGCTGGAAGCAGCACCGCGCGCCCAGGCGGCGCCTGCCTAGGCATCGCGCATGGCAGCGAGCTCCTCGTCGCACAGGACGCCCAGGCGGCGCACCGTCTCGCGCATGTCGTCCTCGGTGGTCTCGGGATGGATGCAGCAGATGCGCAGCACCTTCATCCCGCGCAGCTCGGTGGTGAAGACGCCGGCGAACCCGCTCGCCACCATGCGGCGCGAGATGCGGGCGTTCAGCCGGTCGAGCTCCTCCTCGCCCAAGCCCGCGGGCGCATAGCGGAAGTTGATCATGGCCATCTGCGCCGGCGACACGATCTGCACGCGCTCGTCGCGCTCCAACTCGTCTTGCGCCCAGCGCGCCAGGTCGAAACCGTGCTCGACGGCAGCCGAGAGCGCATCGGACCCCATGACCTGCAGCGTGAACCACAGCTTGAGGCCGCGCGCGGGGCGCGTGAGCTCGGGACCCAGGTCCCAGGGATTGGTGATCTGCGCCGACTCCTCCAGGTCCTTGAGGTACTCGGGATGCGCGTTGAAGCTGCGCAGCAGCGTGCGCTCGTCGCGCACGAGCACCATGCCGCACGAATAGGTCTGGAAGAGCCATTTATGTGCGTCCCAGCTCAGCGAGTCGGCGCGCTCCACGCCGCGCAGCATGTCGCGGTAGCGCGTGAGCAGCACCGACGCGCCGATAGCGCCGTCGACGTGCATCCACAGGTCGTATGCCCGGGCGATGTCGGCGATCTGCGGCAGCGGCCCCACCGCGCCGGTGTTGGTGCTGCCGGCGGTGGCGATGATCGCGAACGGCTTGAGGCCGGCGTCGCGGTCCTGCACGATCGCGCGCTCGAGAGCGCCCAGATCCATGGTGAAGTCTTCGTCGTGGCAGGGGATCACCCGGATGCGCGACGGCGCGATGCCGATCATATGCAGGCCCTTCGCCACCGAGCTATGCGTCTGCTCGGACACGTAGGCCACGCCACGGCACCATTCGTCCTCGGCGAGCTTGGCGTCGCGCGCGGCGACGAGCGCCGTCATATTGGCCATCGATCCGCCCGAGACGAAGACGCCGCCGGCGCCCTCGGGAAAACCGGCCTTGTCGCAGAACCAGCGCAGCAGCTCGTGCTCGGCCACGCAGCCCGCCGGATAGTTGGCAAAGCTGCCCGCATGGCGGTTGTAGCCGGAGGCCATCATGTCGCCCAGCCACGACAGGGCGTTCACCGGGCCGGGAACGAAGCCCATGAAGCGCGCATGGTCGATGTTGTAGCCGTAGCCGATGATGTCGCGCTGCATCTCCTCGACCACCTCGTCGAGCGGCCGGCCCTGCGCGGGAATGCCGCGCTCGGCAATGGCCCGCAGCTGCTCGGGCGATGCCTCGCAGCTCACCGGCCCCTCGGACAGATGGCGGTTGCGCGAGAACAGCTCGCACACGAAGCGCACGGCGGCGAGCTCGACATCGGCCTCCTGGGCCGTTCCCTTAGCGTACATGGCATTCCTCGTTTTCTTGGTTGGCGGCGTCGAAGGCGCATAACGCTCCGCGCCGGGCGGGCGAGACGCGCCGGAAGCGATATTCACAGCGAGGCCCATCGTCGCAACACGCGATGCATATGTAAAATGAAACTATTCGAAGCATCGTTCGATTTTGTTTATACCAAGAGGTAGAAGGCATTTCATCACAGCGCCCAAGGAGGAAGCATGGAGCTACGCGAGATCGAGACCTTCCTCGCCATCATCGACTGCGGCACGTTTTCAAAGGCGGCCGAGAAGCTCGGCTACTCGCAGTCCGCCGTGACCACGCAGGTCAAGCAGCTCGAACACGACCTCGGCGCGCGCCTGTTCGACCGCGTGCCCCGCGGCGCCGTCCTCACCGACCAGGGCCGCGCATTCGCTTTCCACGCCCAGGAGCTCATGGGCGCCGCGCGGGCGGCTCGGGCCTCGGTGGCGGCCGACCCGCTCGATTCGCACGATATGACGGGGACGCTGCGCATCGGCGCCGTGGAGTCCATCGCCACCGCCATCCTGCCCGATCTGCTCATCCGCTACCACGAGGTCTGCCCGCACGTGCAGGCCGTCGTCGTGAGCGCGCCGCGCGACCTCATGGTGGAGGGCCTGCGCAACAACACCCTCGACCTGCTTCTCACCATGGAACGCCACCTGCACCTGCCCGGCCTGGTCACGCACGCGCTGAGGCCCGAGCCCGTCGTCTTCGCCGCGGCGCCGCAGCTGCTGGCCGCATGCGACGTCGCGGCGGACGCGGGCGACCCCCTGGGCGCCGAGCAGCTCGTCCAGCTCCCCTTCGTCCTCACCGAGCACGGCGAGAGCTACCGCCTCGAACTCGATCGCGCCCTCGACGCGCTCGACCTGCGCATCGACCCCCTCGTCGAGGCAGGCAACACCGAGACGCTGGTCCATCTGGCCGAAGCGGGCGTGGGCGCCACCTTCGTTCCGCGCTTTTCGGCCCGGCGGCGCCTCGACGCCGGCGCGCTCGTGGCGATCCAGACCGACCTGCAGCCCGTTCGCATGGAGACCCAACTCATCCATCACAAGCAAAAATGGATCACCCCGCCCATGGCGCGCTTCATCGAACTGCTCGAAACCGAGCTCGGACCGGGCGCCGAAGCATAGCGATGCCGCCCGTTCCGAGCAGCGCGGGCGAACGCGCGGGCGCATGCGAATGGCGCCATCGCCGGCAACCGTTCGGTATACTTAGGCGCATGGAACAACGAACCGCACCACAACGCCACCGCCACGACTCGCCCGGACGACGCGCCGCCCTCTACGGCGTGCTGGCCGCCATGGCGCTCGTCGCCGGCTACCTGGAGATGCTCCTGCCGCTTCCCGTCAACGTGCCCGGCATCAAGCTCGGCCTGGGCAACGCGGTGGTCCTCTTCGCGCTCCGGCGCCTCGGCGCGCGCCCAGCAGCCATCCTCATGCTCTGCAAGGTGGTGGCGTCCACCATCCTCTTCGCCAACCCCCAGACGTTCGTCTTCAGCCTGGCGGGCGGCGCCCTTTCCTGGCTCGTCATGGCAGCCGCCGAACGCAGCGGCGCGTTCTCGCTGGTAGCGATCTCGGTGCTGGGAGGCATCGCCCACAACGTGGGCCAGCTGCTCACCGTGGCCGCGCTGCTATCCCCGGGGGTCGCGTGGGTCAACGCGCCGTTCCTGCTCGTGGCAGGCGTGCTCTGCGGCGCCGCGGTCGGCGTGCTCGTGCGCGCCGTGGACGCGGCCCTTCCGCAGAAAGGCATGCGATATGGCAGATGACGCGCTGATGCGGCCCGCGAGCCGCCGCTCGATTCTGGCCGCCGCGGCGACCGCCGCCGGGAGCCTGCTCGGCACCTGCGGATGCGCGACGAACGCCGGCGGCGGGGCGGCGGGACGCTCGGTCGAACCCGTCACGGGCTCGACCTTCGCATTCGATACCTATTGCACGTTCACCGTATACGGCGATGACGCCGCGCCCGCCCGGCTCGCAGCGGCCTGTGCGCGCTTCGACGAGCTCTTCGACCTCTACGACCCCGCCAGCGATATCGCCCGCATCAACGCCGCGGGCGGCGCCCCCGTATCGGTCGACCCCGACACCGTCGCCCTCGTCCGATACGCGCTCGATTATTGCGCCGAGGCGGGCGGGCTGTTCGACATAACGATCGGAGCCGTCTCCACGCTGTGGGACTTCCAGGCCGGCGCGCGTCCGAGCGACGAGCAGGTCGCCGCCGCGCTGCCGCATGTGGATTGGCAAAAGGTCGTCGTGGACGAGGCGGCCGGCACCGTTCAGCTCCTCGACCCAGAGGCCCGCCTCGATATGGGCGGCATCGCCAAGGGCTACATAGCCGACCGCCTCTGCGAGCTGCTGCAGCGCGAAACCAACGCCTCCGCCGCCGCGCTCTCGCTGGGAGGCAACATCGCCTACCTGGGTGCGAAGCCCGACGGATCGCCCTGGAACACGGGCATCCGCGACCCCAACCACCCCGGTGGGAACCGCACCGTGGGCACCGCGCGCCTCGCCGGCGGCTCGCTTGTGACGAGCGGCCTGTACGAGCGCACGTTCGAGCTCGATGGCGTCACGTACTGGCACATCCTCGACCCGCGCACCGGGATGCCGGTGGCCACCGACACGGCCAGCGTCACCGTGGCGTGCCCCTCGTCCGCCACCGCCGACGCGCTCTCCACCACGCTGTTCGTAGCCGGCAGCCGCGAGGGCGCCGCCCTGGCCGACGCGCATGAGAAGACGGCCGCCTACTTCATCAAGACAGATGGTTCGACGGCCGAGAGCAGCTCCTGGCAGGAGCTCACGGATTTTAAAGCATAGGACGGCGGCGCCATACAACCCGCCCTCCCGGTAACGCGTCGTCCGACGCGAGAGAAGCCCGCAGAGGGCCGCCGCCTCAGATTCGTGCCTGTCCCTTTTCCGAGGCGGTCCCTTTTCCGAGGCGCGTTAGAATTCGCCGATGCGACGGACCTCGGGCTCGAGGTCCACGCCGAACTGGCGCTTGACCTCGGTCTGGATGTGCTCGATGAGGCCGCAGACGTCGGCCGCCGTGGCGCCACCCGTGTTCACCACGAACCCGCAGTGCTTCTGCGACACCTGCGCCGCGCCCACCGAGGCGCCGCGCAGCCCCGCATCCATGATGAGCTTGCCGGCGAAGTACCCTTCGGGGCGCTTGAAGGTCGATCCGGCCGAAGGCATCTCGAGCGGCTGCTTCTCCTCGCGGCGCGCCTGGAAGTCGTCCATGGCGAAGCGGATCGCATCGGGGCTGTCCGGCGCGAGCGCGAACGTCGCGCGCAGCACGACGAGGCCATCGGAGTTGATACGGCTCTTGCGATAGCCGAACGCCAGCTGGTCCGCCTCGAGCGTGCATACCGAACCGCGCTGCCCGCGCTTGCTGGGCACGTAGACCTCCACGGACTCCAGCACATCGGCCGTCTGTCCGCCATAGGCGCCCGCGTTCATGAAGCATGCGCCGCCCACCGTGGCGGGGATGCCCCACAGGGGCTCCATGCCGGACAGGCCCGCATCGGCCGCCGCGAGCGCCACGTCGCGCAGCAGCGCGCCGGCCTCGGCCGTCACGCGGGTGCCCGACACCGAGATGGCCTGCATGGTATCGCGCAGCAGCACCACGACGCCGCGAATGCCGCGGTCGCCCACCAGCAGGTCCGACCCGTTGCCCACGATGGTCACCGGAACGTCCGCGAACGTGCAGGTATCGAGCACGCGCACGAGCTCCTCGGGCGAATGGGGGCGCACCAGCAAGTCCGCGGGACCGCCGATCCGAAAGGTGGTATGCAGCTTCATGGGCTCGACCATGAGGACGTCGTCCTCGCCCACGATGCCGCCCAGCGCGCACATCAGGTCGGGATTGAAGCTTTCGTGTTCATGCATGGGGCACCGCCTCGTCGTTGCGTTCTTTACGATGCCTATCATACCCAGCGGCCCGAACCTTGCATACCGCTCCATAAAGCGGGTATAGTGGCGCTTGCATATGTTTCAGGGCGGGGCGCGATTCCCCACCGGCGGTGAGCGGCCACGCGCTGCAAGTCCGCGAACCGCATACAGCGGCCGATCCGGTGCGATTCCGGAACCGACGGTTATAGTCCGGATGAAAGAAACGGAGGATGCCTCATGAGCGGCACCACCAACACCAAGACCATCGCGCTCACCGCGCTCTTCACCGCCGCGTCGCTGGCGCTGAGCTTCATCCAGATCCCCATCTTCCCCGCCGCCCCGTGGCTCATGTACGACCCCTCGGGCATCGTCTGCCTCATCGCGGCCCTCATCTTCGGGCCCAAGATCGGCGCCGCAGCGGCCATCATCTCCTGGATCCCCCGCGTCTTCCTCGATCCCTTCGGCGCGCCCATGGGCATCCTGTCCACCTGCGCGCTGGTGGTTCCCGCCGCCCTCATCTACCGCGCCGGCGGCCGCACGCGCAAGGCGTCGCTCATCGGCATGCTCGCCGGCGCGGCGCTCTCCATCGCGGTCTCCTGCGCCATGAACCTCGTGGTCACGCCCCTCTACACGCCCATCAGCATCGAAGCCGTGGCGGGTATGATCATCCCCATCCTGCTGCCCTTCAACACCATGAAGATGGTCATCAACGTGGCCGCGGGCAGCGCGCTGCTGGGCCCCTGCCTCAACGTGGCGGGCCCGGGCGCCGGCACGGGCGACCGCAGGAAGCGCTAGCCCCGCCATGCCCGCCGCCGTAGCCCCCCGTTCGAACACCAGCTGCATCGAGCTCTCGCACGTCGACTTCCACTACGGAGACGACGGCGATGCGCCGGCGCTGCACGACATCTGCCTGCGCATCGAGACAGGCGAGCACGTCTGCGTCCTGGGCGGCAACGGATCGGGCAAATCCACGCTCGTACAGCTCATGAACGCCCTGCTCGTCCCCTGCGCGGGAACGGCGACCGTCTTCGGACTGGACACCGCCCTCCCCGACGCCGTGGCACCCATCCGCCAGCAGGCGGCCATGGTGTTCCAGCACCCCGAGGACCAGATGACCACGAGCATCGTGGCCGACGACGTGGCCTTCGGACCCGAGAACCTGGGCATCCCCTCCAAGCAGATCGCGCAGCGCGTCGACGACGCCCTGGCCACCGTGGAGATGGCGGCCTTCGCGCAGGCCGACCCCGCCGACCTCTCGGGCGGCCAGCAGCAGCGCGTGGCCATCGCCGGCGCGCTTGCCATGCACCCGCGCGTGCTGCTACTCGATGAACCGGGCGCCATGCTCGACGCGGCCGGCCGGAGCATGATCCAACGCACGGTCGCCCAGCTCAACCGCAAGGGCATCACCATCGTCCACGTCACGCATTTCATGGACGAGGCGCTGCGCGCCACCCGAGCCATCATCCTGGAGCGGGGCCGTATCGCGTTCGACGGCGACCCGCGCGAGGCGTTCGCCCAGCCGGAGCTTATCACCCGCCTGGAGCTCGAGCTGCCGCCCTACCTCGATATCGCCGTGCGCCTGCAGGAGGCGGGGCTCGCCGTCGCGCAGACCGGCGACCCGCACGAGCTCGCGCGCTCCATAGCCGGAGCGCTGCGCGTCGGGCGCGGCGAGCGCGAGGCCATCATCGACCCGTCGGTCGCGCGACCTCGGACCGCCGCCGCCCTCCGGACCCCGGCGGCCGGAGCGGCTCCCGCTGTACGCTTCGACGACGTCTCGTTCTCGTACGCCACCGCGCGCTCGCCGCGCAAACGCGCCCGCGCGCCGTTGTTCGGCCGCACGCGCCGCGCCGAAGCGCCAACCACGTTCGCGCTCGAACATGCAAGCTTCACCATCGCCCCCGGCACCACCTGCGCCTTCATCGGCCGCACGGGCTCGGGCAAGTCGACCGCCATGGAGCTCGCCTGCGCGCTCAAGGTCCCTGTCGCCGGCACGGTGGACGTCGAGGGCATCGACACCGCCGACCTCGAGCGACGCCGGGAACTCCGCCGCCGCGTGGGCTACGTGTCGCAGCTACCCGAGCGCCAGCTCTTCGCCGAAACCGTCTACGACGACGTGGCTTTCGGGCCGCGCAACCTCGGCTGCGCGCCGGACGAGACGGACCGCCTGGTTCACGAAGCGCTGCGCGCCTGCGGACTCGAGCCCACCGAAGCGCTCCTCGCGCGGTCGCCCTTCGCGCTCTCGGGCGGCCAGCAGCGCAGCGTCGCCCTGGCTGGCGTTCTCGCCATGAAACCGCAGGTTGTCGTGCTCGACGAACCCATGGCCGGACTCGACCCCATCGGCCGTGCGGGGCTTGCCCGCCTCCTCGGCCGCCTCAAGCGAGCGGGCGTCACGCTTCTGCTCGTAAGCCACTCCATGGACGACGTGGCCGCGCTGGCCGACCGCGTGATCGCACTCGACGCCGGACGCGTCGTGGCCGACGGCGCCCCGCGCGACATCTTCTTGCAAGATACCCCGGTCCTCGCCGACCTCGGCGCCCCCGCCGCCCTCGTGCTCACCCGCCTGCTCGCGGACGAAGGCGTCAACCTCGACGCCTCCCTCGTCCCGGCCGATCTTGTAGAGAAGGTGATTCGCCATGGCGCTGCGCGCTAGCATCGGCCAATACTACTCGGCCTCGTCGCCCCTGCACCGGCTCGACCCGCGCGCGAAGCTCGCGGCCACCGTCGCCTTCATGGCAAGCTGCTTCTTCGTCCACACGGGCGCCCAGCTCGTCCTGGCCGCCGCGGCGGTGCTCGCAGCCATCTGCGCGGCGCACGTGCCCATGGGCCGGCTGCTCTCCCAGATCAAGCCAATAGCCCTGTTCCTGGTGGTGACCTCCATCGTCAACCTGTTCTTCGTGCAGACCGGCGCCGTCGTGGCCGCCTGGGGCCCGGTGAGCATACACGCGGGCGGCGTCGAGGCGGCCGTCCTGTACACCGCGCGCTTCTTCCTGCTGCTGCTCGCCGGCTCGCTGCTCATGCTCACCACCACGCCCACGGCCATCACCGACGCCATCGAGCGCGTCTTCGCGCCCCTCGAGCGCTTGGGGGTGCTGGTCGGGCAGGCATCGACCATCCTGTCCATCGCCTTGCGATTCGTTCCCACGCTTTCGCGCGAAGCCGAGCACATCCTCGCCGCGCAGACCGCGCGCGGCGCCGACCTCGAGAACAAAGGGGCCCTGGCCTTCGCGCGCGCCTGCGTGCCGCTGGTGGTGCCCCTCTTTTCGAGCGCCCTGCGTCATGCCGACAACCTCGGCCGCGCCATGGACGCCCGCTGCTATATGAGCGGGCCCGCGCGGACGCACTACCACGAGCTCAAGCTCGACGTGCGCCGCGACGGGCCCTTCATCGCGCTGGTCGCCGTCTATCTCGGCGTCCTGGCCATCCTCTAATTCAAGCGGTCGACGAAGAAATCGGCCATGCTCATGAACAGCTCGCGGCAGTGCTCGTCGAGCTCGATATCGCGGATGAGCTCCTTGGCCGCCGCCGTGAGCTCGAGCGAGTAATCCCGCGCGAACTCGATGGAACCCGCCTCCTCGAACAGCTCCACCGCGCGCGCCAGCAACGCCGGATCGCTCGTGCCGGCCTGCAGGATACCGACCAGCTCGTCGCGATGCCCGCTGTGCGCGAGCGCATGGACGGCCACGAGCGTGCGTTTGCCCTCCGTGATATCGGTGCGGTAGTCCTTATTGGATGCTTCCTTCTTGCCCACCAGGTTGAGCAGGTCGTCCTGGATCTGGAAGGCCAGGCCCGTGTTGAGGCCGAAGGCGCGCAGCGCGGCGATCTGCTCGGGCGTGCCGCCGCCCATGATGGCGCCGCAGGCCAGCGGGGTGGCGCCGCTGTAATACGCCGTCTTCAAGGTAGCCATCTGCAGGTAGTCATCGACGGCGAGATCGAAGCGGCCGTCGCGCACCCAGCCCAAATCGAGCGCCTGGCCCTCGATGGTGCGCGTGGTCATATCCACGAGCTCGCGCAGCAGCCGCACGCGCATATGATCGTCGAGCGTGTCGTCGCGCAGCACCGTACCCGTGACCAGCGAGAGCGCCAGGTCGCCGCAATTGATGGCGATGCCCTCCCCCTCCGCGATGTGCATGCACGGCTTGCCGCGGCGCAGCTGGCCGTTATCGGCGATATCGTCGTGGATCAGCGCGGCCGTCTGGAAGTGCTCGATCGCCGCCGCCGCGCTACGGGCCGAAAGGAAATCGCCGCCCACGGCCTTGCATGCCAGCATGCAGATGAGGGGGCGGTGGCGCTTGCCGGCGTTATCCGTGAAGCGCCCCAGGGGGGCGTACAGGTACGCGTCGACATCGGCGCTCTGCGTCTGGTCGCGGAAGAACGAGGCCAGATAATCGTTGATCTCATCGAAGTGGCGGTTGAGAAAGCCGGTGAACGGGGTCTGCACGGTGAATCATCGATCCTTTACACGGGGGTCTACAACGAACCGCGCGCCGCGCCCGCGCCTTGGCGCGAGCGGACGCGCGGCATAACGTTCCTGCGGGCAGGTCAAGCTATTCCGAGGCGAACCCGTTGGGGTTGCGCGACTGCCAGTTCCACGAATCGCGGCACATGTCGGAGATGTCGTAGCGCGCCTTCCACCCCATCTCGCGCTCCGCCTTGGAGGCATCGCCGTACACGGCGGCCACGTCGCCCTCGCGGCGCGGGCAGATCTTATACGGCAGGTCGCGGCCGCACGCGGCGCTGAACGCGCGCACCACGTCCAAGACCGAGCTGCCCGTGCCGGTGCCCAGGTTGAACACCTCGACGCCGGTCCTGCCGTTCATCCAGTCGAGCGCCGCCACATGGCCGGTCGCAAGGTCAACCACATGGATGTAGTCGCGGACGCCGGTGCCGTCGGGCGTGTCGTAGTCATCACCGAAAACCTGGACGGCCTCCAGCTTGCCCACCGCGACCTGCGCCACATAGGGCACGAGGTTGTTGGGGATGCCCTTGGGGTCCTCGCCGATCAAGCCCGAGGAATGGGCGCCGATGGGGTTGAAATAACGAAGCAGGACGATATCCCACTCAGGGTCGGCGGTGTGCAGGTCGGTAAGGATCTGCTCGATCATCCACTTGGTCCAACCATACGGATTGGTGGCGGGCTTCTTCTCATCGGTCTCGCTCACCGGCAGGTTGTCCGGATCGCCGTACACGGTGGCCGAGCTGGAGAAGACGATGGACTTGCAGCCGTGCGCGCGCATGACGTCGCACAGCACCAGCGTGTTCTCGATGTTGTTGTGGTAGTACTCGAGCGGCTTGCGCACGCTCTCTCCCACGGCCTTGTATCCGGCGAAATGGATCACGCGGTCGATGCGATGCGCGTCGAAGATGGCGTTCAGGGCATCGCGGTCGAGCACGTCGGCCTCGTAGAACGTCAGGTTCTCAGAGGCCTCCTCGCCGGCGATCTGCTTGATGCGCTCGACGGCGACAGGGCTGGAGTTGGACAGATTGTCCACGATGACGACCTGGTATCCGCGCGCCAGCAGCTCGACGCACGTGTGGGATCCGATAAAGCCGGCGCCACCCGTAACGAGGACGCAGGTATCCTTCGGAGCAAGCTTATCTGCCATGGAAATCTCCTCTCGATTCATAAGCAGGGAAAAGTATAGCGCACACCTACGACGCGGCCGGCGCACCGCCGCCTCCCTTGGATTTCCTTCCTTGTTATTTCATGGAACGGGCAAGAGTGGGGTATCCTTTGTTGGAGGCAATTTGGCCGACATATACATACACATCAGACGGAGCCCATATGTCACAGCCACACACCACCGACCAGGAGCAGCAGTCCGCACTCGACGCGCTCCTGAGCATCTCCTATCAGGAAGACCTCTCCCGCCGCCAGGCCATGAAGGCGCTCTTCGCGCTGGCCGGCACCGCGGTGCTGTTCGGCGGACCGCGGAGCGCTTCCGCCGCCACCGCCAGCAAGGAGACCACCGATGCGCTCGCCGCCGCCCAGCAGCGATTCGACGAAGCGCAGGCGCAGATGAACGAACTCGCGGGCGAGTTCGAGAAACTCAGCATCGCCCAAGATAAGACCATCGGCCAGATCGAAGAGGTCCAAGCCGATATCGACGACACGCAGGAGCAGATCGAAGAGCAGCAGCGCCGGCTGGAGAAGAAGCAGGAGGTTCTCGCCGAGCGCGTCTCGAGCAGCTACAAGAAGGGCGGCGGCAACCCCCTGAGCATCCTGCTCTCCTCTGCCTCGCTCGACGAGCTCATCTCGAACAGCTACTACCTCGGTAAGGTCAACGCCAGCGACGAACGCGCTATCGACGACGTCCAGCGCGCCCAGGAGGAGCTCCGCGAGACGAAGGGCGCCCTGGAGCTGCAGAAGCACGACCTTGAGGAGCTCAAGGCCCAAACAGCCCAGCAGCTCGAGCAGATGAAGGCCAAGAAGGACGAGGTCCAAACGCTCATCGACGGCCTGGACCAGGATGTCAAGGACCTCATCAACAAGCGCGACGCCGAGATCCTCGCCGCGGCCGCGGCCGAGGAGGCGGCGCGTCAGGAGGCCGCGAACCGACCCACCACTTCCATCCCCGGCAGCGGCCAGGGCTCCGCGAGCGCCGGCAACCGCCAGCAGCTCGTGGTTTCGTGGTGCCACAAGACGCCGTCGCCCGGCCTGGGCCTGTGCGCCTGGTGGGTATCGGATGTCTTCGAGCGCGCGGGCATCTGCCGCGTCTCGGGCAACGCCGACGATATGTACTACGCCTGGTGCAACAGCTCAAACAAGGCAAACCTGCAGGTAGGCATGATTATCGCCGTATCGTCCCACGGGCACACCGCCGCGGGCCGCATCTACGGACACGTGGGCATCTACGTGGGCGATAACACCGTTATGGACAACATCGGCTACATCCGCAGCATCAACGTGGATTCGTGGATCGCTTACTACGGCGACGTCGTCACCCCGCGCTGGGGCTGGGCCAACGGTATCAACCTCGCGGGATAGCCGCCGTCCAGGGCCTGCGGCGCCCCGAACGCACCGGCGGACGCCGCGCTGGGCACCGTGCGTATGGAAACCGACCGCTTACGGCTTCCAAAGCGGCGAAAAAGCATACGTATAACGACAAGGGCATACGTACAAGAACGCGGCCCCGGTCCCGGAACGCATCCCGGGCCGGGGCCGCTTTCATATGCGAGCGCAATCGATGCTAGCGGGACGCGATCACCCGGCCCGCACGCCTACTCGTTGTTGCAGCGCGATTCGAAACGACGGTAGACCCAAGCGCCCGCCAGCACCAGCACGGCCGCCACCGCCACGGACACCGCCATGACGCCGTACTCCCCCGTGCCGAAGGCCGCGGCGGCGATGGTCGACGTGACGATGGACGGTATGCGGCCCAGCGTGGCGATGGCCAGCATGGGGGCGAAGCGCACCGACGTAAGCCCCGCGACATAGGTGAGCACGTCCTTGGGCGTCCCGGGGATCAGAAACACGACGAGCATGATCAGCTCGAGGCGCCGCGCATTTCGCATCCACCCAAAGCGCTCGATCTGCTCGCGCTTGCAGAAGAGGCCGACAACCTTCCAGCCCCAGCGCCGCACCGCCCCATATACCAGCGACGACCCGATCGCCGAGGCGAGCAGGCACAGCGCAGTGCCCTCCCAGAACCCGAACGCATAGCCGCTCGCCAGCTCGATGGGCTCGCCGGGAAGCACCGCCACCACGATCTGCAACGTGTTGATCGCCAGGAGCGCCAGGCGGCTTAGCACCGCATGGTCATCGACGAACGCATGTACCGCGTCCGGGCTGGATAGCCATGCATACGCTTGGGGCAGCACGCTCCAACCAGCAGCCAGCACGGCGCCTACCGCCACCACCGCCGCAAGCGCGGCGCTCGCGCGCAGGGCGCGGCTGAAGCGCGGACCTCCGCCGTCATCGGGCGCACCGCCCGCAGCCGCGGGTCCGTGCAGCGCGGACTCGCGTTCGGGAGACGCAGCCCCGCCGAAGAGCGGTCGCACGCTCGCCGCCTCCCCGGCTGCCGCCGCCGCAGACGCGCTGCCTTCGCCTCGTCCTCGTGAAAGCATGATGACTCCCTTCCTATCGTGAGCATCAGCTTCCCAAACGCATGTCAACCTTTTGTCAACGCGACGAATCCCTTTGAGATTTCCCAGGGGACGCTGCGGTTTTCACCGTATCCCCAGCAGGCTCGGCGCCGCCGTCCGCATCGAACACCGCGCGCACCCGCGCGCCGCCCTGGCTGCCATTGGCCAGCTCGATCGCCCCGCCGTGCAGGCGCGCGAGCGTTGAGGAGATGTTGAGCCCCAGGCCGAAATGCTCGGCCGACTTGTTCTCGCTGAAGAACGGGTCGCACCCGCGCCGCAGCGCCTCGGGTGTGAAGCCCGGCCCGTCGTCTTCCACCACGATGCTCAGGCGCAAAGCGGCCCCGAGCGACTCCGTGTAGACGCGGAGACCCACGTGGACCCCGCTCGCCGCGTGCACGCAGGCATTGCTCACGATGTTGCCCAGGACCTCCTCTACCAGCGGCATGTCGAGGGCGAGCTCGCCCGTGCCCTCCAGCTGCCGCGAGTAGGAAACCTCGAGCCCGGGCCGACGGGCCATCGCGACGTCGCGCGCCGCCGACTCGATGCGCCCGCAGGCCTCCGCCGCGCCGACCGCCTCGCGCACGATGGCGCGGTCTTCAAGCTTCGACAGGCCGCCCATGGCCGTCGCATACGCTTCCAGACGCGCAACCTGGCTCGCCAGCACCTCCAAAGTCGCCTCGTCTATCCGCTCGCCGCGATTCGCCCGCAAGCGCGCCATCTCGACCGTGCCCTTGAGCACCGTCACCGGCGTGCGCAGGTCGTGCGCGAAAGCAGCGTTGAGCCGACGGCGCTCCTCGGCCGTACGCCACAGCTCACGCTGGGCATCCAGCAGCGATGCGCGCATATCCTCGAGCGTGCACGCAAGCGACCCCAGCTCCCTGCCCCGTACGGGCTCGATGGCAAAATCCAGATCCTGCCTGGCGATGCGCTGCGCCGCGCCCGCCAGCGAGCCCAACGGCCCTGCGATATGCAGCCGGTAGAAACGACGGAACATGATCCAGGCCAAGCCGCCGTAGAACACGAACGGCGCCGCCAGGTTGAGCAGCATGCCCAGCGCGTACGGAGCCGCGTCCGCGGGGATGCCGTCCGCGTAGTACGCCACGTTCGAGACCATGTCCGGACCGAACGCCTGGCGCAGATCGACCCCTGTCGCCTGCTCGAAGAGGGCCACGGCATCCACGCGGCCCGCCCGGTTGGCGCGATCATAGGCCGACAGGCGGTCGGGCGCGATGACGCCGCGGTCGTCCAGGACATCCTCCGAGGTGAAGCCCGGCTCGTAGTTGTAGTTGAGGCCCCAGTCATACAGATCGACCGTGCCGGCGCGCACCAGCCCCATCGTCGCATCGGCCTCGGGATACCGCTCATCCGGCGACTCCTCGTACGACTCGATCGGCTCGCGTTCGGGCTCGATCTCGCGCTGCACGCCCACGAACACGGCGTAGGGGTTGTCGCCTGGCAGGTTGATCTCGGTCGCCGGCACGAGCTCGTCTCGTCGTGCGTCGTAGATGTACGGGCCCGTCTCGATCGAAGCGCGCGTGAGCGTTCCGTCGCCCGCCTCGATCTCGACCGTGTAGTAGACCGATTGGCGCGCATCCACCACGCTCAGCACCGCGGCCGTACCCGCCGTGGCTATTACGAGATAGCTGGCCAGATATGCCACGAACACCGTGCCCAGGGGCCGAGCCCGCCACCAGCGCGCCACGCGCTCGCGCGCGACCGCTACCGGGCGGACCATCGGTACCCCACGCCCCAGACGGTCTCGATGCATTCCGCAGGCGCGCCGGCCGCGGTGAGCTTCTTGCGCACGCGGTGCACGTGCTCGCGCACGATCGACGGGTCGCCCGCAGCATCCCAACCCCATACGCGCTCGTAGATAAGATCGCGGTCGAACACGCGGCCCGGACTCTTGCTCAACAGCGCCACGATGTCGAACTCGGTGCGCGTGAAGTCGACGCGGCGCTCGCCCCCGCCCGCATTCACCGTCACCTGGCGCTCGCCATAATCCACGGTAACCCCCTGGAAGAACTTCACCGACTGCTCCCGCTCGCGATGGCGGCCCTCGCGCGCGATATGCGCGGCCACGCGCCGTCCCAGCACTTCCAGCGAAAACGGCTTGAGCACGTAGTCATCGGCGCCGGCGGCGAAGCCGTCGATCTGGTCCACGTCCTCGATGCGGGCCGTGAGGAAGATGATCGGGCAGGCGAGGTGCTCGCGCAGGCGGCGGCACACCTCGAAACCGTCCATCCCCGGCATGTTCACATCGAGCAACACCACGTCGACCGGCTCGGATGCACGCTGCAAGGCCTCGACGCCACTCGACGCCGTAAGGGTGCGATAGCCCTCCATGGTGAAATAGTCCGCCAGCATACCTGCGATCGCCGCCTCGTCGTCGACGATTAGAATCGTTCGCTGCGGGCGGCCGTCCCTTGTCTGCATTCGGCACTCCTCGTCGTTGGCACAATAGGTCCGCATGCTATCGTGCGCTGCAAATATCTACATTGTGTCACCATTTGACGTCTTTACAGACGCCGCTGTTCTGGATGGATTCTTTCTTCTCGTCCGCAACCTGGGACGGTTTGCCGCGGGCATATGCGCGCCATCTTGCTACACTGGTACGGAAAGCAACTGTTTCGCCCCGCGCCGACGCGGGGCGCGCACCGTATACTCGAAAGGGGTTTCGATGGAATCGATCATGCAGGGCATGACCGGCCCCGCTGTGGACGACGTGCAAACGCGCCTCGTCTCGCTTGGCTTCGCCATCGACGAGGGCGAGCTCTCGCAGCAGCGCTTCGACACCACCACCTGCGCCGCCGTCCGCGCGTTCCGCACCGAGCACCAGCTGCCCGACGGCGATTTCGTAGACGCCGCTTGCTGGTCTGCCCTGGTAGACGCCTCCTACAAGCTCGGCGACCGCACCCTCTACCTGCGCCTGCCCAATTTCCATGGCGCCGATGTGCGCGCACTGCAGCAGGCGCTCAACACGCTGGGCTTCGCCTGCGGCGTTGACGACGGCTACTTCGGCCCGCATACCGAGGCCGCACTCAAGCAGTTCCAGGAAAACGTGGGCCTGTTTGCCGACGGCATGGCCTTCCAGGACACCTTCAACTACATCAATCGCCTGCACCACGTATGGAAGGACAAGCCGTCCGCGGTGGCCGCCAACGGCGAGGCGCGCACTGGTTTCGCCCGCGCCGCCAGCGCTCTCGAACGCGCTCGCTTCGCGGTAGGCGGCGAGGACGCGCTCACGCGCAACATCGCGTCGCGCATCTGGAACATCGCCACCGCCACCACCGAGAACAGCGGCGTGATGCTGTACGAGGGAGAGATCCCCGAGGATACCGATGTAGTGTTGATGCTCTCGACCAGCGAGCTGCCCGAGGACGCCGAGCCCCAGGCCACCATCGCGCTGGCCGAGTGCCACAACCTCGCGCAGCGCCTGCGCACCGCCATCATGGCATCCAAGCAGCGCCCGGCGCTCATCCGCCTCGAGCTGTCCGACCTCACGAGCTGCGGCACCTTCACATCCAGCGATGCCCAAACCCTGGCGATCCGCCTTCTCGACGGCGTTTGTGATGCATTTGCCGAATAAGTGCGCTACACTAAATGCCTAGCTCGACAGAGCAACCCATCTTGGGGCATCGTCCAGCGGCAGGACCCCGGTTTTTGGTGCCGGTTACGGGGGTTCGAATCCCTCTGCCCCAGCCATGCAAATGACAACCCAGCTATCTCCCGGTAGCTGGGTTTTTCCATGCGTCCCGCAAAGTCGGTACCCATACAAAAGCCCGGACGCTGCAGCAGCGACCGGGCTCCGTTCATGCTATGCGCTCGCAACCTCCGCATCCGCCGTTGCCGCCGCGTGGCGGGCGGCCGCCACCTTGGCGCGACCCATCTCGGACCACTCGGGCTCCTCGTCCGGCATCGAGCCAACCTGTTTGCCCACGAGCTCCTTCAGGCAGTTCACGGCAACGATCAGGCCGAGCGCCACCAGCAGCACGGCAAACACCAGCTGCAGGCCCGAGGTCGCCATCGCCGCTGCGCCGCCCGCCTGCAGCGCCTGCAGGCATCCCAGGATGCTCATCCCCAGCGAGGTGAACGTACACACCAGCAGAAACGCCACGGGAACATACAGCATCCAGCCCGTGCGGCCCGTGCACTTGCAGAACACTGCGAGCGTGATCATCGTCATGCCGCCCAGCAGCTGATTCGAAGCGCCAAACAACGGCCAGATGTTGAGGTAGCCGCCAAACGTGAGCGCCAAGCCGGGCAGCAGCGTCACCACGGTGGCAAACCACGGATTGCCCAGCACCTTCATCGCGCCGGCCTTCGCACCCTCAACGGCCAGCGCGTCGTTGGTCGAGGCGAAGAACTCGGAGAACGAGGTACGACCGATGCGCGCTACGGCGTCAAGCGAGGTAAGCGCGAGCGCCGACACGTTCATCGTCATGAAGACGGTCGCCACCGTACCATCGACGCCGAACGCCTGCATACCGCGCGCCACGCCGGTTGCGAAGATCGCGAACGGGGTCGAAGCCACGCCGCCGTTCAAGGCGCCCGTACCGGCGGTGTTCATATCCGAGAACATGATGCCGGCAACGATGATGGCCAGCACGCCCACGAAGGATTCCACCACCATGGCGCCAAAGCCGACCTTGACCGCATCGACCTCGTTCTCAACCTGCTTGGACGAGGTGCCCGAGGATACCAGGCTGTGGAATCCGGACAGCGCGCCGCAGGCAACGGACACAAACAGGACGGGGAACATCGTGCCCGAAGCAGCCGTGAAGCCCGTGAACGCCGGAGCCGTGATGGTCGCCCGACCGCCGATACCCAGCACCACGATACCCAGCACCGCGCAGGCGATCATGACGATCATCATGATGGAGGTGAGGTAGTCGCGCGGCTGCTTGAGCACCTGGATGGGCATCGCGCCGGCGCATACCAGATAGACCATGACGACGGCGATCCAGCCGTTCAGGTCCAAATAGATAGGGAAGCGCATACCAACGGCAAACATGAGGACCATGAGCACCATGCCCGTGACGAACTCGCGTGCACCGGCGAGGTTGAAGCGGCGCTGCGCCCAGCCGAAGCCCATGGCAACGAAGGTGAACAGGATCGAGATCGTGCCCGCGCAACCCGCCGCATAGGATTTCGTGAAATCGACGGCGCCGGCGGCATCGGGCGTGAACTTGAAAGTGCCCGCGACCATCGAGGTAAACGCAGCGATCACGATGAGGCAGAACAGCCAGCAGAACAGCAGAAACAGGCGGCGACCCGTCTTGCCGATGTACTTCTCGATGAGCTGGGCAAGCGACTTGCCGTTGTTTTTCATCGAAGCGTACAGCGCGCCGAAGTCATGCACCGCACCGAAGAAGATGCCGCCCACCAGCACCCACAGCACCACCGGCAGCCAACCGAAGGCCATGGCCACGATGGTTCCCGTCACGGGGCCCGCGCCGCAGATCGAGCTGAACTGATGGGAGAACGCCGTAAACGCCGACGCGGGCGAGAAGTTCTTCCCATCCTCCATGCGGCGCGCAGGCGTGAGCGCGTCGCGGTCCACGCCCCACGCATTGGCGAGCCACCTGCCATAACCAAGGTAGCCCGCCGCCAACACCACCGCGGCAACCACCATCAATACCACGCCGTTCATATCTCTCCTCTCCCCCGAAAACTTGCAAGCCATAAAAAACGAGGGCCGTCGATCCTTCTCGACGGCCCTCGTCTCGGTATCAGCCGCCCGTGCGAAAAGCACGAGCGGCGTGATCAGCGCAACCCGTGCTAGCTCATAATGCAAATAATGGATAGCTGGCGCTGATTCATGGCTCAAAACCCTCTGCAATCGCGATGGAAGCTCGCGCCCCATCTGAAAACGTTGACGAACGGAAGTATTGCGCTTTATTGAGATAGTGTCAATGCTGGGTCTTTCAGGTTTCCTCTTTGTTTCGATGCCTCAGCCGCTCTTGAATACCGGGCGTCGCGCGCCTACGCGCGCCACAACAACGCCCCGTGCGCGCCCGATGCGCGGACGCTCCGGGCGCGCGCAGGGCGCGCAAACAGGCGGTTCGACCGAACGTTACAGCGTCATATTCGGGTCGGCGTCGATGTCGAGCTCCGCGAACTCGCCACGCAGATAGCGCTCGCGGGCCACTACGGCGATCATCGCGGCGTTGTCGGTGCACGCATTGGTAGGCGGTACCGTCACGCGGATCCCCTGGCGCGAGAGCTTCTCGATCATCATGCGGCGCAGATGCGGATTGGCAGCCACGCCGCCGCCGATGCAGTACTCCTTGGCACCGGTCTCGCGCAGCGCGTTCTTCGCCTTCTTGTACTGCACGTCGAAGACGGCCGCTTCGAAGGAGGCAGCCAAATCGGGCAGATGCAGCGCGCGGCCCGCCTTCGCCTCGTTCTCGATGTACAGCGTCACCGCGGTCTTAAGCCCGGAAAGCGAAAAACGGTAGTCGCCGCGGCTGTTGAGGGCGCGTGGGAAGTCGATGGCCTTGGGATCGCCGGTCTCGGCCAGACGCGAGATGATGGGGCCACCGGGATACCCTAACCCCAGCGCCTTGGCAACCTTGTCGAACGCCTCGCCCACCGCGTCGTCGAGCGTTTCGCCCAGTACCTCGTAATCGCCCCAGGCGCGCACGTGCACGAGCATCGTGTGACCGCCGGACACCAGCGTGAAGATGAAGGGCGGCTCCAGATCGGGCGTGGTGAGCTTGTTGGCGAACAGATGCCCTTCCAGATGGTTCACGGCCACCAGCGGCTTTTGCGCGGCGAATGCGAAGCCCTTGGCAAAGGCGACGCCCACTACGAGCGCGCCCACCAACCCGGGTCCCTGCGTGACGCCCACGCAGGCGAGCTCGGACGGCGCAATCGGATCGGCGAGCCCCAACGAGGCCGCGGCTTCCTCGAGCGCGGCGTCCACCACACCCACCATGACCTCGACGTGCTTGCGCGAGGCGATCTCGGGCACCACGCCGCCGAAACGGGCGTGAAAATCGATCTGCGTGGAAACCTGGTTGGCCAAAAGCGCGCCGTCGACGTCGATGACGGCCACCGCCGTCTCGTCGCACGAGCTCTCGATAGCCAACACCAGCTCGCGCGCGGCTATGCGCTCGCGCTCCTCGGGCGTGCGCGCGGACGCGGACAGCGGCCAGGTGCGCGCAGCGGCGGCCGTGGGCTCGGGCGATGCGGCATCGACCGGCAGCACGAGCGGCAGCTGCGCAACCATCACGCAAGCATCGGCACCGGGACCGTAATAGCCGCGGCGCAGGCCGCAGCGCTCGAAGCCTAGCGCCTCATAGAGCGCGATAGCGCCCTCGTTGCCGGCCTCCACCTCGAGCGAGGCGCTCGTGCAGCCAAGCATCTGCGCGTCATAGCTCACATGGGACAGCAGCTTGCGCGCGATACCCTCGCGACGGCGCTCGGGAGCCACCGCCACGTCGAGGATCTGCACATCGGTGTCCACGACCATGCCGCCCGCCAGGCCCACGATCTGGCCGTTGTCATGCGCCACCCACCATGATCGAGGCGCTGCCACATCGTCGGAAAGCTCGGACAAGAACAGCTGGGCCGACCACGGCGCATGGTTCGCATCGGCAAAGCACGCATCATCCAATGCCGCTGCCGCTTCCACATCGGCCGAACCCATGGGGCGCAGCTGCAGATGACGCCCGGCGAGCTCGTCGGCCACGCCCGTCACCTCGCTCGTGGCGCTCTGCGCCAGGCCCAGACGCTTGCGCTCGTTTTCCTCGGCGTCCGACAGGCGCGTGTAAATGGGTAATACCAGCGCGGGGTCGCCTGCCTCCACGCCCCCGCCGATGCCGGTGTCCGCCGCAGCCAGCAGCAAGCCCTCGCCCGACGGCCACCACAGCTCGCGCGGCAGGGCGCGCGCCATCAGGCCCGCCTCCTCGAACAGCCTGCCATAACGCACCAGTCCGTCACCAGTAAGCTGTAATTCACCGCGATCGGCTCGGTCCGCCCACTCCTCAACCGCCGCAGCGGCCTTCACCACGCGCTCGCGTTCGAACAGGCGGCGCGGACCCTCGTCCTCGACCGCATAGAGCGCCGGATATACCTCGCCGCGCATCGCATCGCCTGCAACGCCCACCAAGCCGCGCACGCCGGCGCGCCACGCTGTCCAGGCGCATGCGTCCAGCGTCGAGACGCCCTGCAGCGCAACATTGGCGCCGCGCGCCAGGCCCTTGGCCGTCGAGATACCGATGCGCACGCCGGTAAACGAACCGGGACCGCGGCCCACCAGGAACGCGTCCACATCCGAAACATGTTTGCCCGCGTCCTCGAGCGCGGTCTGCACCGTGCCCACCAGCTCGACGTTCGCTCGCCGGCGGCACAGGTGGTCGCGCGACGCCAGCAGCTCCACGTCGGCGCGGGCGCCATCGCGGCCCGGCGTCCACGCGGCGACCGCGCACGCGAGCATATCGGTCGAGGTATCAAGGGCAACAACAAGCATGTCGAACATCCGTATCCCATACGCGGCATTCACCGCATCGATTATCAGTACCTGCGCGCACCCGCGCGCTCACCGCACCTCGCGGCACGCTATGCGCACGCCGCCAGCACCGCCGCATCGATCGCCGCCGCGAGCTCCGCAGCGCGCGGACCCTGCGGCTCGAGCGCGATTTCGCGGCCGTTATCGCCCCGGCGCTCGATCTTCACCGTTAAGAATTCGTCGCACAGTTCGTCTTGGAACTGCTCTCCCCATTCCAACAGGCATGCCCCTTCGTAGCCCAACACGTCGAAGATGCCCGTATCCTCCAGCTCGAATGCGTGCTCGAGGCGATACAGGTCGAAATGGAAGAGCGGGATCCTGCCCCCGTCGTGCACCGACATGAGGGCGAATGTGGGGCTCGTCACCGGATGCTCGTCGCCCAGGCCGTGCGACACGCCCTTGGTGAAGTGGGTCTTGCCCACCCCCAGGCCGCCGGTCAAGATGAGCACGTCGCCGTCCTGCAACGCGCCCGCGCACAGCTCGCCGAAACGCACCGTGTCCTCGACGGCCGCGCTCTCATACCGGCCCGCCGCCTTACGCTTCAACGCCATGGCTAGTCCTCCAAACGCGGCAGGGCGTCCGAATGCCCCGCGGCCTCGCCGGTTGCGCGCGACGGATGTTCGGCCAGGTATTCACCGAGCATCTTAAAATCCTCTTCCAGCAGCCTCTGCCATGCTGGATTGCGCAGCGCCGCCGCCGGATGCAGCGTGGGCATCACCAGGAAATGCCCCATCTGATGAAAACGACCGCGCAGCTTCGTGATGCCGATCTCCGTCTTCAAGATGAAATGCGTCGCTGGATTGCCCAGGGTCACGATGATATCCGGCCAGATGCTTCGAATCTGCTCGCGCAGATACGGCGAACAGGCCAGCACCTCGTCGGCCTTGGGATTGCGATTCGCCGGCGGACGGCATTTCAGCACGTTGGCGATGTAGACATCCGAGCGCTCGAGACCCGCGAGCGCCAGCACGCCGTTAAGGTTCGCGCCTGCGCGCCCTACGAACGGCTCGCCCTGCTCATCCTCGTTCTTGCCCGGCGCTTCACCCACGACCAGCACGCGCGCCCGGGGATTGCCCGTACCGAACACGATGTTGCCGCGCGTCTCGAACAGCGGACACCGTCGGCAATCCCCCAAGACCGAACGGACCTCGTCGAGCGAGACCTCGCGCGGCCCCTGGTGCTCGTGGCCGGGAATGTGCATTACACCCATAGAACTCCTAAAGGTATACCTTTTTCAAACGCATACCGAAGCCGCACGCGACCTCGTAGTTGATGGTCCCGCGCAACGCGGCCATCTCGTCCATCGTGATAACCGCATCGCCGTCGCGACCGACGATGGTAACCAGCTCACCGATCTCGGCGTCCTCGACCGGCTGCGCGGTCATCTGCTGAATGGCGACCATGCATTGGTCCATGCAGATGTTGCCCACCTGGCGCAAGCGACGACCCTTATAAAGCACCTCCATGCGGTTGGAGAGCACGCGCGCAAGACCGTCGGCGTATCCGATGGGCAACGTGCAGATCTGCACGTTTGCACGGGGCACGCGGAAGGTGAAGCCATAGCCGACGCCCTCGCCCATGGCCGGGTGCGTCACACGCGTGATGCGTGCGCGCACGCTCATCACGGGATCGAGCGGGAATATCGGTGCGGTGCGCTCGCAGGGCTGCAAGCCGTACAGCCCGATGCCCGCGCGAATCATATCGAAATGCGTAGCGGGGTCCAAGATCGACGCCGGGGTGTTATCGCAATGCACGATACCGCATTCGCAATCGGCGTCCTTCATCGCCTGGACGGCTTCCCTGAAACGCCTCCGCTGCAGGCTGTACTCCCAGCTATCGGGATCATCCGCGGTGGCAAAATGCGTGAATACGCCGTCGCACTCGATACCTCGATGGAAGTCGATGCTACGACGGAACTCAAGCACGTCGGCATAGTGGACGCCGATGCGGTTCATACCGGTCTCGATGGCCATATGGTAGCGGCCAACCACGCCGAGCTCGACTGCGCGTTCGCCATAGGCCAACGCGAACTCAGCGGTATACAACGAAGGCATGATGTCGTATTGCAGCAGCAGGTCCACCGAGCTGGCAGGCGGCTCGCTCAACATGAGGATGGGGATCTTCACGCCGCTCTGACGCAGCTGTATGCCTTCATCGAGCGTGGCAACGGCAAACATGTCGGCGCCGGCGGCTTGCATGATCTTGGCGCACTGAGGGGCGCCATGGCCGTAGGCGTCGGCCTTCACCACGCAACACAGGCGCTGACCGGGCGCAAGCAGGTTCTTAAACGCCCGAACATTGCGCCTCAACGCACCCTGGTCGATCTCGACCCACGCCCAACGTGTCGCAGGCTCCTTGCTCAACGCCATCTTCACTCACCCTTTTCCGCTGCCTGGCGCACCTCGCGATACGCCTCGTCTTCGACCAGTTGCATCGCGCTGCCAACCAGGTCGACCAGATCCGTAGCTATCACGCTACGCGAGCCCATGGCCTCCGCGGCGGCATATCCCGTATACGAATGGATCGCGACCGCATACGAGGTAAGCAGCCCCCAGTCGTCCACATTCCCATGCGAGGCCGCAACGGTTCCCGCCAGGATGCCGGCGAGCACGTCGCCAGATCCAGCGGTAGCGAGCGAAGCGGGACCCGACATGGGTACGTAAACAGACTCGACGCCGACAATCGCGGTGGAAGGCCCCTTCGCCACGACCACGAGGTTATCAGACCCCGCGGCCCACACGATGCGCTGGGCGGCATCGATGGCAGCGCCCATGTCGGCGATATCGTCGCAATCGACCAGACGCGACAGCTCTCGATAATGAGGGGTCAAGATCAACGCCGACTCGCGACGATACAAGTCGGGATTGGTGTCGACGCCATCGATGCTCGCACGCGACAGGCAGTTCAATGCATCGGCATCCAAGATCAAGGGAACGTCCTGCTCGAGCAGTCCGGTAACGACCTTCATGCAGCCCGAAGCGGTGGTCATTCCGGGACCGCATAGCACGCAATCGTACTTCTCGGCGATCTCGCAGATAACGGAACGCGCCGCCGCGCCAAAACAGCCACGCGAGTCTGACGGAATACCGATCACGGGCACCGACGGAAGCGCCATGCGAATTAGATTCGCGCACGCGTCAGGTGCGGCGACGGTCACGTAGCCAGAGCCTGCACGAGCGGCGGCCTTCGCAGCCATCATGGCAGCGCCGGGATACATAGCGGAGCCGGCAACCACCAAAACGGAACCACGCGAGTACTTGTTCACGTTAGAGGGCAGCTCGGTAAAATAGTCGACCAGGTCAACAGCCTCGACTATCTCGGCAGCATGGTCCACGTCGCCTATTACTTCATCGATATCGTCGTACAGCTCGCCGCAGATAAGCTCGCCGCCGTACTCGGGACCGTCTCCGCTATACAGGCCGATCTTAGGCGCAAGCATCGTAGCCGTCACATCAGCGCGAACACATGCCTCAACGACGTGACCCGTCTGGGAATCAAGGCCCGACGGCACATCGATGGAGACGATTCGAGAACCCGATTCGTTCAGCGCCGGGATCCAAATAGAAAACGGAGCACGCAGGGAGCCGTGGAAACCCGTTCCCAAAATGCCGTCGATGACGACATCGGCTTCGCGCGCGAGCTCGATAAGCTCATCGCGAGACGGACCCACGTGCACGGTGACATCGCGCCCAGCAGTGCGACGAGCAACATGACGCGCAAGCGCGCTGGGTATCTCATCGGGCTCGACAGGCGAGACGACGTCCACCTGAACGCCCTTCTGCTGCAGAATATCGGCAGCGACCCAGCCGTCACCGCCGTTGTTGCCAAATCCGTTCACCACGAGCACGCGGCTGGGATGCATATCCCACACGATGCCCGCCACGAATTCGCCGGCTAGCTCGAGCAGTTCTGCGCGAGACGTGCCCTCTTTTTCAATAATGTCCTCAAGACGTGCAATTTCATCGGTGCCCAGAACAGGACGCATCGCAATCCCCTTTTGTCTACTTCTACGCTTCCAGGTTCAATTCATCAAGCTGGACGCGTTCAAGTTCGTCCAATACGGAACGCGCCTCACGAAACGAGCGGGCGATCCGCTGCTTCTCGCTTTCCTTGTCCTCTTTTTGCTTAGGACGGGCATCGGCCGTGATTGTCATAGCGTTGGCAACAGCGACATCCGACGTAAAGGAGAGCGAAAGAGCGATTTCAAGAATACCCATAGACGTGGCGATTTCAAGCGCACGACCCGAAAGCACGGCCTGGGGTTTCCCCGACTCATCCCTGCACACGGACACATCCTTGCGTCCCACGCCCTGGGAAAATCCCGTGCCGAGCGCCTTGAGAACCGCCTCACGGGCTGCAAACCGACAAGCGTAATGAGCGGCGGGACGCGTGGAAGCGTCGCAATACGCACGCTCCTCCTCCGTGAACACGCGCTCTGCGAAAGACGGCGTGCGCTCAAGGACCCGCTCCATGCGGGATATATCGACGATATCGACCCCAATGCTCGTAGCGCCCATAGGTACCTCCAAAACACTATCAGGATGTCTATTGTATCCCGTAGGAGGACGAGCGCTGAAAAGTCATAAGAAACGAAGGAAGGGGCCCTCCCCCGCGGGAGGACCCCTTCCATGCACCGAAGTGCCGTCCACC
>NZ_VOWY01000010.1:186406-259111 GCF_008014645.1 Collinsella sp. BA40 | reverse complement strand
TCGCCCGACCCACGATAGAGCTACAAGGGGAGGGGCTCCAATGTTCAACTCATATCGTCTTTCATGCCGGGTCAATCGCAGCCCCTATGGCGCATCCTGGTACAAATCGTTTGGATTCCCGCTCGGCTCCCAAGACCATCGCCATGTAATTCGCGTCTCTAGAATCCCCGCTTCAATCCGAGCCGTGAGCAATCCTGGAGTCAGTCGTGTTCGATCCGCGCGTCCATATGACTGCATAATGAGGGATCTGTTCGCCTCTTTTGCCCTTAAAGCTGCTGTCGGCCTTTTACAGAACAATAAGACCTGATGATGCATGGCAATTCAGCCTCGATCGGCATCAATTTTGTTGCATGCCGTACAAATCCCAATAGATGCAGTCAACTCCCTATAGCGAATCGACGTGATGGCTTTGGACTCATCTCATATGGTGCTTGTCGCTGCGGACTCGATAGGCTGCCGATCCCGCCGTCTTTGCCATTTCGCGCGTGGGGCCCGGGAGTCGTGTGTCCTTGCACCCGATGTAGCGCCTGCGCTCCCTGCCATCTCTGATCTTGGGAAGGTTCTATACGAGGTATATCTCTCTCGTTTCTTGCTGCGTGCTGGATATCCCAATTCATCCATAAAGAAGGCCGGCGGCACCTACGTCTTCCTTCCAACGTGAGCGGCGTATTCGAGACCAATTGCATGTATGGCATCCGTATTGCGAGATATCCTCTCGCCAAATCGGGAAGAGTGTATCCATTGAGGGTGCAGGGGGAGTCTTGATGGGGGGCATATGCGAAAAATCGTGATTTCACACTTCTCGGCGCTTCGGAAACTGTTGACGGACTTCAACCCGAGACATCGGTATTCGACAAAGAGCCGGGCTACGCTTGCGGGTGCGCTGTGTCCCAGTAGCGAGGATGCAAAGTTCCTTCTTGATGTTTTCGGTATTCGGGGTCCGCTGGACTGTCTGGTCGGCGAGCCTTCCAGGCGTCGGCATGCCGCTGCCGTCAGGTGCCATCTGTGCGCCAACGATCTTCCAGCGGGCTCACTCATTCCCGTTCCGAGTCCGCTTGCGGACATGCAACTGTATATTTGTTCCCCCGAGTTCACGTTTGTGCAGATCGCTGCATCGTCGTCGTGCGAGGACGCGATCTATTGCGGGATGGCCCTCTGTTCGGATTTTCGGCTTGAACCAGTTGCGCAGGGTGGCGTTGTGTTTCGCGAGCGCGGCGATAGCGCGTTGACGAAGCGCCCGAGGATCGAAGCGTTCCTCGATGGCATCGGTCCCGTGCGCGGTTCGGAGAAGGCGCGCCGCGCGCTTCGTTATGTTGCGGATGACGCGCGCTCGCCGAGGGAATGCTCGCTAGGGATGCTCTTGAGCCTTCCGAGTCGAAACGGCGGTTTCGATCTGGGTCGGCTCTCGTTCAACCGAGCATTTGCAACGATCGATGGCATCGATCGCTATGGAAGAAGAAAAAGTAAAAATCGTATACCAGACATCCTGCTGGAGGCGACATCGCGCTCGGGGGAGAGGCGCGTCGTTGCTGTGGATTACGACTCCTTCTCGACCCATGCCGGCGACCCCAAGATGTTGCTCGACATGCATCGCCGTAACGATTTGGCTACGGTGCGGGGTTTGCCGCATTTTGCGCTGACGAGTGCCGATGCGAATAACTTCGAGTATCTCTGCTCGTTGGCCGAGCAGATCCGGAAGGTGTTGGGCAGGCCGATGCGACCGGCCCTCAGGACATCGGTTGATTCCCATGAAAGCCGGCGGATTCTTATGGAAGCCAGGTATCGGCGCTACGTTTTATGGCGTCGCTTCGTGATTCCTCCGTTCGATGACGTCGTCGACGGCATCATCGGGGGAGATCGGTGGTAGGAGGATATGCCGTGACGCCGGCCGTTATGCCAGTGCGGCTCGCATCGATCTACTTCATTCTTTGCGAGACCATGCACCTTCATAAGACTGCTGATAGAATAACGAACTAACTGTTTCGCAAACCAAGCCGTTTCAAGAGCAAGGAGCCAACCATGTGCGATTGCCACGAGCATAATCACGCCGCGCGCCCGGCGGGGGAGATACCCGTCTATGCCGCGCAGGCTATCGAGACCAAGTGGATGAAGTCTTGGGAAGAGCAGAACCTCTTCGCCGTGGACACCGATTCCAGCAAGCCCAAGAAGTACGTTCTCGAGATGTTCCCGTATCCTTCGGGCGACCTGCACATGGGCCATGCGCGCAACTACACCATCGGCGACGCCATGGCGCGCCAGGCGCGTATGCGCGGCTACGACGTACTGCACCCCATCGGATTCGATGCTTTCGGCTTGCCCGCCGAGAACGCCGCCATCAAGCACAATACCCAAGCGGCCGCCTGGACGTACAAGAACATGGACCAGGCGCTTGCAACCATGAAGCGCATGGGCTTCTCCTACGATATGGACCGCCTGGTCAAGACCTGCAGCCCCGACTATTACCGTTGGGGCCAGTGGATCTTCGAGAAGCTGTGGGAGCGCGGGCTGGTCTATCGCAAGAAGAACCCCGTCAACTGGTGCCCCAAGTGCGAGACCGTTCTCGCCAACGAGCAGGTGACCGAGGGCCGTTGCTGGCGTTGCGACTCCGAGGTCGAGAAGCGCGACCTCGAGCAGTGGTACATCAAGATCACCGCGTACGCCCAGGAGCTCCTCGACGACCTGGATAAGCTCCCCGGCTGGCCGGAGCGCGTCAAGCAGATGCAGGCAAACTGGATCGGTCGCTCCGAGGGCGCCGAGGTCGACTTCACCCTGTGCGATGCAGGCGGCGAGCCCATCTCCGGCGACGAGGGCAAGATCACCGTCTTCACCACCCGTGCCGACACGTTGTTCGGCAACACGTTCTTCCTGCTTGCTCCCGAGTACAAGGGTTTGATGGATCTGGTCGAGGGTACCGAGTACGAGGCCGGCGTGCGCGAGGTCGTCGAGGGCGCCAAGCATATCTCCGCTGTCGAGCGCGCCCAGGGCACGCTCGAGAAGCACGGTGCCTTCACGGGCCGCTACGTCATCAACCCCGTCTCGGGCGCCAAGGTGCCCGTGTGGGTTGCCGATTACGTCATCTCCGACTACGGCACCGGTGCCGTGATGGCCGTTCCGTGCGGCGATGCACGCGACTTCGATTTCGCGAAGAAGTACGACCTGCCCATCGTTCCGATCATCCTCTCCGAGGACGACCCGCTCTATGAGGACCTCAAGGACGAGCAGGGCACCCGCGTGACCTCCGTCGATTGGGACGAGGCGCTCACCTGCGAGGGCACGCTGGTCCAGTCCGGCAAGTACACCGGTATGACGGGCGGCAAGCACTCCGAGGGCGAGGCGGCCATCGTGGCCGACCTCGAGGCCGCGGGCACCGGCAAGCGCTCGGTCCAGTACCGCCTGCGCGACTGGCTCATCTCCCGTCAGCGCTACTGGGGCAACCCCATCCCGGCCATCCACTGCGAGCACTGCGGCATCGTTCCCGTGCCCGCCGATCAGCTGCCCGTGACGCTGCCCGAGAACCTCGACCTCGGCGCCGGCGAGACCCTTGCCGAGTGCCGCGAGTTCTACGAGTGCACCTGCCCCGTGTGCGGCGCCCCCGCCCGTCGCGAGACGGACACCATGGACACCTTCACGTGCTCCAGCTGGTACTACCTGCGCTATACCGACCCGCACAACACCGAGCTGCCCTTCTCGCGCGAGGCGGCCAACCGCTTCATGCCGGTCGACAACTATATCGGCGGCATCGAGCACGCCATCCTTCATCTGCTCTACAGCCGCTTCTTCACCAAGGCGCTGCGCGACATGGGCCTGCTCGACGTGGACGAGCCCTTCACCAACCTGCTGTGCCAGGGTATGGTGAAGGATGAGAACGGCGACACCATGTCCAAGTCCAAGGGCAACGTCGTGCCCCCGAGCTCGGTCATCGAGCCCTTCGGCGCCGATACCATGCGCCTCGCGATTCTGTTCATCGCCCCGCCCGAGAAGGATTTCGACTGGGACCCCAAGGCCGTCGAGGGCGCCAACCGTTTCATCAAGCGCGCTTGGCGTACGGTCTGGCAGCTCGTCGAGACGGCTGGGAACGGCGCCGCGCTTGACAAGGCGGCCCTTTCCAAGTCCGCGCTCGAGCTCTACCGCGAGCGCCATCGCACGCTCGCCCGCTGCACCGAGGACTTTGACCGCGGCCAGTTCAACACCGCCATCTCGGCCATGATGGAGCTTGTGAACGCCGCGAACGCCTATCTCAACGCTGTCGCCGTCCACGAACGCGACGCCGCGCTCACCGAGATGATCGCTACCGACATCGTCTCCGTCCTGGCGCCGATCTGCCCGTTCGCGTGCGAGGAGCTGTGGCATGCGGCCCTCGGCCGCGAGGGGAGCGTCTACACCGCCCCGTGGCCCGAGTTCGACGTCGCCGAGGCCGCAGCCGACGAGGTGGAGATCGCCGTCCAGGTGCTTGGCAAGATGCGCGCCCGCGTGATGGTGCCGGCCGGTGCCGACGCCGCCGCGATGCAGGCCGCCGCTGAAGCTGCTGTGTCCAAGCATATCGAGGGCAAGACGGTCGTCAAAGCCATCTGCGTGCCCGGCAAGCTGGTCAACCTGGTTGTCAAATAAGCCACGAGAGCTGCTGTACGTGTTTACTTTGTGATGAGTTCCACTCCGTTCATCCTGAAAACCGGGTGGTTTCGCCGAATATTTGCACGTAGTTGGCGTTCATGGTACAGTTATCACGTAATTGAAGCTGTTCCGTAAGAGGGAGTGGGGTTTCGGCCCCGCTTCCTTTCTTGTATGAGGAGGTGTTGCATGGTCAAGAGCAAGCTCGAGCAGTCGATCATCGACGCGCTGGAGGAGGTCGCATCCGTGCACGGCATCGATATCGTCGATGTCGAGGTTGTGGGCGCCACCAAGGCGCCGTGCGTTCGCGTTCGCATCGACCGCTTGGACGGCGAGGCCATATCGCTCGACGACGTGACCGCGCAGAACGCTTGGGTATCCGATTGCGTCGAGGGCCTGGATCCCATCTCGGGTTCCTACACGCTCGAGGTGTCGAGCCCCGGCATGGCGCGCCCGCTGCGCCGTCCGAGCGATTTCGAGCGCTTCGCGGGCGAGCAGGTCGAGCTCACCACGTTGGCCACGCAGGGTCGCCGCGCCTTCAAGGGCGCCATCGCAGCGGTGACGCCCGATGACGTCACGCTTTCGCTTGACGGCGAGGACCCCGACACCGTCACCATTCCCTTTGTAGAAGTCAAGAAGTGCGTCTTGAAGCCGGTGTTCGACTTCAAGTCCAAGAAGGAGGAGAACTAATGGCATCCGATATGATGGACGCGCTGATGGCGCTTTGCCAGGAGAAGCACATCGACCAGCTCTACCTCATCGACCGCCTCGAGCAGTCGCTGGCCAAGAGCTACGCCGAGATCCTGCATCTCGATTGGGGCGCGAAGGTTACCATCGACCGCTCTTCCGGCAAGATCTACGTCTACAAGCTCATCCCCATCGATGATTCCATGGACGAAGAGGGCAACTACACCGAGTGGGAGGAGATCGACGTCACCCCGCGCGACACCTCCCGTATCGCCGCCCAGCATGCCAAGGCGGAGATCAACGCCATCGTGCGCAACTCCGCGCGCGAGCAGATCTTCGAGGAGTTCTCCGGCCGTATCGGCGACATCATCAACGGCACCGTGCTGCAGTCCACGCCCGACTTCACCATCGTGAAGATCCGCGAGGGCGTCGAGGCCGAGCTTCCGCACTTCGACCAGCGCCGCTACGAGGGCGAGCGCAACGAGCGTCCGCAGGGCGAGCGCTACTCGCACAACCAGCGCCTCAAGGCCGTGATCATCGACGTGCGCGACCCCAACTCCAACCTGCAGCCCGTCCGCGGCGAGCACTCCCGTCCGCCCATCGTGGTCTCCCGCACCCATCCCGCGTTGATTCGCCGCCTCTTCGAGCAGGAGGTTCCCGAGATCTACGAGGGTACCGTCGAGGTCAAGTCCATCGCTCGCGAGCCCGGCATGCGTTCCAAGGTCGCCGTCCACTCGCTGGACGACCGCCTCGATCCCGTGGGCGCCTGCGTCGGCCCCAAGGGCAGCCGCGTGCGCGCCGTCGTCTCCGAGCTGCGCGGCGAGCGCGTCGACGTCATCCTGTGGGATGCCGACCCCGCCGTCTACGTTGCCAACGCCTTGTCGCCGGCTAAGGTGAGCCGCGTGCTCATCGATGCCGAGAAGAGCTACGCCGGCGTCATCGTCCCCGACGACCAGCTTTCGCTCGCCATCGGCAAGGAGGGCCAGAACGCCCGTCTTGCCGCGCGTCTTACCGGATGGCACATCGATATCAAGAACGAGACGCTCGCTGCCGATATCCTCAAGAACGTGCCCGTGCCCGCCGCTCCCGAGGAGGATCTGCTGGCTCCGGTCGAGGATGACGAGCCCGAGCGCTGCGCGCACGTGGGCGAAGACGGCATCCGTTGCCGCAACCAGGCCCGTCCCGGCTCTCGTTTCTGCGGCGTCCACGACGACATCGAGCTCGTCGACTCCGCGTCCGACATCATCGACGAGGCTGACGACCTCATCTAGCGTGTTATGCGCTGCCCGTTTTGTTTTGTATGAGCACGCATGTGCTTGAGAGGTAGGTGAATGGCGTATGGCGAAAGTTCGCGTTTCAACCCTGGCCAAAGAGTTCGGCATGACGTCCAAGGAGCTCCTGGACCATCTTGCCGAGATGAAGATCCCCGCGAAGTCGGCGTCGAGCGCGCTCGAGGACGCATACGTTTCCATGGTGAAGAAGAAGCTCGCCCCGGTGCTCGAGGCCCGCGCGGCCGAGATCGAGGCCGCGAAGAACGCCGAGAAGGAGGCAGCTGCCGCCGAGGAGGCTGCTGCCAAGGCGAAGGCCGAGGAGGAGCGTCTGGCCGCCGAGGCCCGTCGCGAGGAAGAGCGCCGTCTCTCCCTTGCCACCCAGGCCGCCGAGGAGGCCGCGCGCGCAGCCGCCGAGGAGGAGGCCCGCGAGGCCGCCCGCCGCGAGCGCGAGCGCATCAAGCAGGAGGAGCTCGAGGCTAAGCGCCGCGCCGTTCCCGCTTCCGATTCCGGTTCGCGTTTCCGCTCCCTGCTCGACCAGATCGCGGCCCAGGAGGTCGTGCTGAAGGAGAAGAAGGAAGAGGACGCGAAGAAGCAGTCCGCCGCCGCTGCCGAGCGTCCCGCCCGTCGCGGTCGCGGTGCTCGCGGCGAGCGCGGCGGTCGCGACGACCGCTCCGAGCGCTCGTCCGCCCCGCGTCGCTCCAGCGCGGCGCCGTCCGTCCCCGCGGGCGTCGACTTCCCCAACCCCGACAAGGCCGCCAAGGGCGGTAAGAAGCGCAAGGGCGCCCAGCACGTCGAGGAAGACCGCTACACGCGCATGGCGCGCGAGGCGGAGGAATATAGCCGCGAGAAGGTTCTCGAGCAGGCGCGTGCCGCCGTCGAGGAGGCTTCGCGCGAGTCCACCGGCCGCCGCAAGAAGCGCAAGGAGAAGCGTCAGGCCGAGGCCGCCGCTGCTGCCGAGGAGCGCAAGCTCGAGGAGGCCTTGGCCCAGGGCATCAACCCCGAGGACCTCGATGCCGTCAAGGTTTCCGAGGGCATCACGGTAGCCGAGCTGGCCGAGGTGCTCGACGTCTCCGCCAACGACATCATCAAGCGCCTGTTCCTGCTGGGCACGCCGCTTACCATGACGCAGACCATGAGCAACGACCTCGTCGAGCTCGTGGCCGACGACATGGGCCGCAAGGTGCGCATCGTCACCGCCGAGGAGGAGAACTCCTTCAGCTTCTACGACGATCCCAAGGACCTCAAGCCCCGTCCGCCCGTGGTCACCGTCATGGGCCACGTCGACCATGGTAAGACCAGCCTGCTCGACGCCATCCGCCATACCAACGTGTGGAGCGGCGAGGCCGGCGGCATCACCCAGCACATCGGTGCTTCCGAGGTCGAGATCAACGGCCGCCAGATCACGTTCGTCGACACCCCGGGCCACGAGGCGTTTACCGCCATGCGTGCCCGCGGCGCCAAGATCACCGACGTCGTCGTGCTGGTCGTCGCTGCCGACGACGGCGTCATGCCCCAGACCATCGAGGCTATCAACCACTCCAAGGCGGCTGACGTGCCCATCATCGTCGCCGTCAACAAGTGCGACAAGGAAGAGGCCAACCCCGACCGCGTTCGCCAGATGCTCACCGAGTACGGCATCATCCCCGAGGAGTGGGGCGGCCAGAACATGTTCGTCAACGTCTCGGCGAAGAAGAACATCGGCATCGACGAGCTGCTCGAAACCATCATCCTGCAGGCCGACGTGCTCGAGCTCAAGGCCAATCCCGATACGTTCGCTTCGGGCAACATCATCGAGGCCAAGCTCGATCGCGGCCGCGGTCCCGTCGCCACCGTCCTGGTGACGCGCGGTACCCTGCGCGTGGGCGACACCATCGTCGCCGGTACGAGCTACGGTCGCGTCCGCGCCATGCTCGACCAGCACGGCCAGCACAAGGACGAGGCGCGTCCCTCCGATGCCGTCGAGATCTTGGGCCTCAACTCCGTTCCCGCCGCCGGCGACGAGTTCCGCGTCTTCGAGGACGAGCGCGATGCGCGCAACCTCGCCGACGAGCGCTCGCTCAAGGCGCGCATCGAGGAGCAGAACAAGGTCAAGCACGTCACCCTTGAGACCCTGTTCGAGGAGATGAGCCAGAACGAGCTCAAGGAGCTCAACCTGGTGGTCAAGGCCGATACGCAGGGCACCATCGAGGCTCTGGCCGACTCCATCGGCAAGATGGACCAGTCCGAGGTCCGCATCAACATCATCCACTCCGCCGTCGGCGCCATCTCCGAGACCGACGTCTCGCTGGCAGCCGCGTCCAACGCCATCATCATCGGCTTCGGCGTGCGCCCGCAGGGCAAGGCCCGTGACGCCGCGGAGAAGGAGAGCGTGCAGATCAAGGCGTACTCGATCATCTACAAGGCGATCGAGGACATCGATGCCGCCCGTATCGGCATGCTGGCTCCCACCGAGGAAGAGGTCCAGACCGGTTGCGCCGAGGTCCGCGACACGTTCCGCGTCCCCAAGGCCGGCCTCATCGCGGGCTGCATGGTCACCGAGGGCGAGATCAGCCGCGACGACAAGGTTCGCGTCGTGCGCGACGGCGTCGTCATCTTCGACGGCGTCTTCGGTTCCATGCGCCGCTTCAAGGACGATGTCAAGACCGTCAAGAACGGTTACGAGTGCGGTCTGGGCATCGAGAAGTTCCAAGACATCAAGGTGGGCGACGTCTTCGAGGCGTACAAGATCATCGAGGTCGCCCGTACCGAGTAGCGAAGGAGGGCTACCGTGAAGCAGAACAATGCAACCCGCCGGCTCGGCGAACAGCTTCGCGAGAAGCTCGGCTATATCCTGTTGTTCGAGATCTCCGATCCCCGGCTCGACCTGGTCACCATCACCGGGGTGGAGGTCTCCATCGATCGCTCGTTCGCGCGTATCTTCGTGACCTGCGATGGCGATCGCTACGAGGAGGTGCTCGAGGCGCTCGCCTCTGCCAAGGGCCGCATGCGCAGCCTGTTGGCCCGAACGCTCGACTGGCGCGTGACGCCCGAGCTCGATTTCAGGATCGATCGCTCGACGGACGAGGCGGAGCGCATCGCCCGCGCCCTGGAGAACGTTCCCGAGACGCTCGCCGTCGAGAAGGACGAGGAGGGCTATCCCGTTCAGTCCGCGGTGGCCGATGGGGACGTTGCGAACGCTATCGATGAGGAGTCGCATGAGTAGCACCTCGCGGTGCATGGCGCGCAGCACCACTCCCGATATGTGGGATATGGTCATCGAGCACATCGAAGGAGCCCGCTCCATCGCCATCTCGGGTCACACCAACCCGGATGGCGATGCGCTGGGCTCCGCCCTTGGATTGGGTCTGTCGCTCAGGATGGCGTTTCCTTCCAAGCAGATCGTCTTCCTATTGGCCGATGACGCACCGGTTCCGCGCGTCTACCGTTTCATGGAGGGCACCTGCGATATGGTTCCCGCGTCGCGCTATACCGAGAAGCCCGATCTGTTTATCTCGGTGGACGTTCCCGTCCTGAGCCGACTTGCCGATTCCGCCGCCGTTGCAAAGCGCGCACTCGGTCGCGTCGTCATAGACCACCATCCTTCTCACGATGAATTCGGCGACGCGTCGGTGCGCGTCACCAGCGCAGCCGCCACCGCCGTGCTCGTCGAGGAGCTGCTCGAGGCCGCGGGGTACCCCTGCACGCCGCAGATCGCAACCTGCCTCATGACGGGCCTGGTTACCGATACGGGTAGGTTCCAGTACCAGAATGCCAACCCGTCGGCGTTCGCCTGCGCTTCGCGCCTGGTCGATGCCGGCGCCGAGCCCGCGCGCATCGCGCTCGAGGTCTACCAGAGCCAGCGCATCGAGTACCTTCGCCTCGAGTCGATCGTCATGGGACGCATCGGAACCCGCGTGGGTGGACGCGTGGCGTTTAGCTACGCGTACGCCGCCGACCTCTCGAGCTGCGGGGTGTCGTCCGATGAGTGCGACGGCTTGGTCGATGTGGTGCGCACGGTTCAGGGGAGCCAGGTGTGCCTGTTCCTGAAGGAGACCGAGCCCGGCGTGATCCGCGGAAACCTTCGCTCCAAGGGGCATTGGGACATCTCGTCCATCGCCGTCGAACACGGCGGCGGGGGCCATTCCGCCGCTGCGGGCTTCACGGTCGAGGGCAGGTCGGTCGAAGATGTGCTCGATTCGATTCTTCCACAGCTCGAGGCGCTTGTCTGCGCGCCCGATAGCGCTTGCGACACAGGGGACGTCCATGGCTAAACGCAAACCATCGCAACTCAATCTGCTTCTCGCACTCGATAAACCGCTGGGCTGCACGTCGCATGACGTTGTGGCCCGCGTTCGTCGTAGCGTGTCCGAGCGCCGCGTCGGCCATGCCGGCACGCTCGATCCCCTGGCCACCGGCGTGATGCTTGTCGGCATCGGTCAGGCTACGCGCTTGCTCGGCCAGCTCACGCTCGACGAAAAGAGCTATATCGCCGACATCGGCTTCGGTTTCGAGACCAATACCGACGACGCCGAGGGCGAGCCCACGCGCACGGCGCCCGTCGACCCGCGCCTGCGCGACGCTGCGTTTGCCCGTGCCGTCCTGCAGGGGTTCCTCGGCCGTTCCGAGCAGGTTCCCCCCGCCTTCTCCGCGATTTCCGTCGACGGCGTCCGGGCATACAAGCGCGCCCGCTCAGGCGACGAGGTCGAGCTGCCCGCACGTCCCATCGAGGTTCGGTCCGCCGACCTCATCGCTCTTCGCGACGAGGAGGATGGCCGGTTTACCTGGACGGTTGCGTTTACGGTGAGCAAGGGCACCTATATCCGCGCGCTCGCCCGCGACATCGGCCGCGCAGCGGGTTCAGCGGCGCACGTCTCCGCGCTTCGCCGTACGGCTTCGGGCGGCGTCGGGCTCGGCTCGTGCCTGCCGGTCGACGTGCTCGATGCCGAGCTTGCGCGCGAGCGGGCCCTCGACCCCGTGTTCGTATTGGGTTTGGATCCTGTGGCGCTTTCCGACTCCATGCTTGAAGATGTGCTGCTCGGCCGACGCGTTGCCTGCTCGAATGCCAGCCGCCTGGAAGATGGATCGCGCGTCGGGTTGGTGCATGACCGCCAGCTCCGCGCCCTCGCGCGCGTGGAGGCTGGCTGGTTCGTTATGGAGCAGGTGTTTCCGCAGGGGATCGAGGGGGTGCGTTCATAGTGGTCGATGCCTCCTCGCTTGCTGCCGATCTGTGCTGCCTGCGCCCCGCTGCGCCGGTGTACCGCCTTGCTGCTTATGGCGAGCCCGGTGCGCAGGCGCCGTCTATTCCGTCCGAGCCCGTTTCGTGCGCCGTCGCCATCGGTGCTTTCGATGGCTGCCATATCGGCCATCAGGAGCTTCTTCGCCGCACCGTAGCCTATGCCCGCGACCATCGCGTGGCTGCAGTCGCCGTGACGTTCGATCCCGATCCCGATGAGGTCGTTAGCAGCCATCCGGCGCTCAAGCTGAGCGCTCGCTGCGACCGTCTACGCGCCCTTGCCACGAGCGGTGTCGACGCGGTCGTGGTCGTCCCGTTCACGATGCCCCTTGCCGGCCTGGGCCACGAACAGTTCTTCGGCGACGTGCTCGCGCCGGCCCTCGATGTCCGCGCGGTTCACGTGGGCAGTGACTTTCGCCTGGGTGCGCGCGGCGCCTCGACCGTCGACGTCATTTCGGCATGGGGCTCCGAGCGCGGAATCGAGGTCGTCGGCCACGACTTGGTTCGCGATGGCGCGTCCGCCGTTACCGCGACGCGCATCCGCGAGCTGGTCGCACACGGCGACGTTCGCTCCGCTGCCGCCGAGCTCGGCCGCCGCTACCTGGTGCGCGGCCGCGTTCGCGCCGGCCGCGGGCAGGGAACGGGTATGGGCTTTCCCACCGCTAACATCGAGGTTCCCCGCGGCATTCGCATGCCGCTCGATGGCGTCTACGCCGGGTTCGCCGTGTTGGACGAGGAGGCTGGCTACGAGGTGTGGACCGCCGCCATCAACGTCGGCATTCCGCCCATGTTCTCGACGAGCTCGTTGTCGGCGGGGCTCGAGGCGAATCTTCTTGGCTATTCGGGCGACCTTTACGGTCGCGAGATCGCGATTCTGTTCGACCGCCGGCTGCGCCTGTCCGGTTCGTTCGCGTCGGTCGACGAGCTCATCGCAACGGTCAAGGGCGATATCGATACCACGCGGGCGCTGCTCGGTGATGCCCGGACGGTGATCGTCCGTGATTAGCGACGAGGAGAAGGATCGCGTCCGCGACGCCACCGATCTGGTCGAGCTCGTCCAGGAGACCGTCGCGCTTAAACCGCGCGGCAACAACGACCTATGGGGATGCTGCCCGTTTCACGGAGAGAAAACCCCGTCGTTCCACGTTATCCCCGCGACGCAGGTGTGGCATTGCTTCGGCTGCGGCGAGGGGGGAGACGCGTTCACGTACGTGATGAAGCGCGAGAACCTCAGCTTTCCCGACGCCATCCGCTATCTCGCTGACCGCGCGGGCATCGAGATCCAGGAGACGCGCTCCGCGCGCCAGGGTACCAAGCGTTCCCGTCTCGTCGACGTGTGCGAGGAGACGTCGCTGTTCTACCACACCATGCTCATGCGGGGAAAAGATGGTCGCGGCCGCGAGTATTGCAAGCAACGCGAGCTCGGTGGCGACGTATGCCGTCGGTACCGACTGGGTTATGCTCCGGGCCGCGGTTCGCTCGTGCAGTATCTGGGGAGCAAGGGCTTCACCCCGCGGGAGATGATCGACGCCAACGTCGCCTACCGTCGTTCCGAGGGCGGCGGCCTGGTCGACCGCTTCTACGAGCGCGTGATGTTCCCCATCTTCGACGAGCAGGGAAAGTGCATCGCGTTCGGCGGTCGCATCATGGGTCCGGGCGAGCCCAAGTATCTCAACACGTCCGAGACCCCGCTGTTCCATAAGAAGCGCAACCTCTATGGGTTCAACTGGGCGAAAGAGCATATCGTCGCGCGCGGCGAGGCCGTCGTCGTCGAGGGCTATACCGACTGCATCGCGTGCTGGGAAGCCGGGCTCGGCAACGTGGTTGCCACCTTGGGCACGGCGCTCACCGAGCACCACGTCAAGACGCTCACGCGGTTCGCTAGCCGAATCGTGTATCTCTTCGACGGCGATGCGGCGGGCCAGAAGGCGGCCGAGCGCGCCATCCAGTTCGTCGAGCGCGACTCGGTGGACCTTCGCTGCGTGACCTTGCCCGACGACCTCGATCCCAACGACTTCGTTCACCGCTTCGGCGGAGAGGCGCTCGAGAACCTGCTGGCGCAAAGCGAGCCGCTGATGGATTTCGTTTTTCGCAAGCTCGAGGAGCGCAGCGACGTCTCGACCCCGGGCGGGCGCAAGAAGGCGCTCGAGGATGCGTGCGCGCTCATCTATCCGCTCCGCTCAAGCTATATGATCGACTCCTATTACATCCAGATCGCCGATCGCGTGGGCGTCGACGTCGAGATGGTGCGCGAGATGGCGCCCCGGGTGTTTCGCGCGGTCCAAAAGCGCGAGGAGGCGGCGGCCAAGCGAACCGAGCGCTATGAGCGCTCCGCTCGCGAGCGCGAGTCGCGCGATGGCGGGGGAGCGGGGAACACCCGGGCGGGCTGGAGCTTGCGCGGGTCGGCTGCGGCCGCGACCGCGTCTGCGAATCATCCTCACCCGGCGCCATCCATGGATGACGACGACGAGGGTTTCGCCGTTCCCGACGACTACGTGCCGATCGATGCCTTCGATTCCGATGCCGAGGCCGATCCCGGCGCGCTCGCGTCCCCGGCTCCCTCGATGTTCACCATGCTGACCGACCTCGAGCGCCGCGCGCTCGCATGCGAACGGGAGCTGCTCACGTTGCTCACCGCCTATCCGGATGAGTTCCGCGCATGCGCCGAGCGCATAACCGAAGTCGAATGGGTCGATGCGCGCAACGAGGCCATCGCGTGGGCGGTCCTGGCGACCCCCGAGGGGTCTTCCCCCGCGGACGTGATGGTTGCGGCACGAGCCGTGTGCCCGGAGGCCGCTCAACTCGTGAGCACCGGTACGCTTTCTTCGACGAGCTCGCATCCCACGCAGACGACGATCGTGTTTCTGCTGGATACGCTCGAGCTGTATACGGTTCGTCGCCGCATGCGTTCTGCCCAGGCGAAGCTGAGAAGCGACCGATCGCTGTCCGCCGATGATCGGCGTGCGCTGACGGTTCAGGCGACGCGCGATGCCGCCCGTGCTCGCGAACTCGCTGCTGCCGTGGAGGGTGTTGCCGATCCTTTCCGTTTGTAGCCGATGGCTCTTCAAACGGGGTATGAATAGGGAGGTCGCATGAATGCGCATGGGCTGCCATAGTCGAAACATCGAGCCTTACGGTTGGAATGTGGTCATTTCACGACAAATGATCGATCGTTAGACGATTTGCGCTGCTCATCTACATTAATTTGTGCTAAAGTAATGTGTCCTATGTGCTATGAAGGGAGAGTCTGTGCCTAAAAAGTCGGAGAGCACCGATGTCGAGCTCTACTCCTATCTCGAGAAGCTCCTTGATAAGGGTCAGAAGAACGGCTCGATCACCGAAGATGAAATCCAGATCACCCTTAAGGATGTCGATGTAAGCGATTCGCAGCTTACCACGCTGTACAACGCTTTGCGTAACCGCGGTGTCGATATCGTCTCGCAGGGCGACGACGATGATGCGTTCGACGTTGACGACCACGATTTCGATAGCGATCTTGGTTCCGACAGCGACGAGGATCACGATCGCAAGGTCGCCAAGATGGCCGATGCCGAGATGGCCTCGGAGAAGCCGAAGAAGAAGTCTCGTGTGCGCACGAGCCGCTCTCGTTCGCGCAGCCGCGGCATGGATGCATCCACCGTTATGCTCACCGGTGACCCGGTGCGCATGTACCTCAAGGAGATCGGTAAGGTCGACCTGCTCACCGCTGCCGACGAGGTCGATCTTGCTATGAAGATCGAGGCGGGCCTGGAAGCCTCCAATAAGCTCGAGGCGGCCGAAACGGGCGAGCTCGAGCTCACGCGTGCCGAGATGCGTCGCCTGATGCGCGTCGAGCAGGTTGGCCTCGAAGCCAAGCAGGCGCTTATCAGCGCGAACCTCCGCCTCGTCGTATCCATCGCCAAGCGCTACGTGGGCCGCGGCATGCTCTTCCTCGACCTTATCCAGGAGGGCAACCTCGGTCTCATCCGTGCGGTCGAGAAGTTCGATTACGAGAAGGGCTTCAAGTTCTCCACGTATGCAACGTGGTGGATTCGTCAGGCCATCACCCGCGCCATCGCCGACCAGGCGCGCACGATTCGCATTCCCGTGCACATGGTCGAGACGATCAACAAGCTCGTCCGCGTTCAGCGCCAGCTGCTTCAGGACCTTGGTCGCGACCCGACTCCGGAAGAGATCGGCGCCGAGATGGACATGAGCGCCGATCGCGTTCGCGAGATTCAGAAGATCTCGCAGGAGCCCGTTTCCTTGGAGACGCCCATCGGTGAGGAGGAAGATTCGCAGCTGGGCGATTTCATCGAGGACTCCCAGGCGGTCGTGCCGCCCGAGGCGGCGAGCTTCTCGATGCTGCAGGAGCAGCTCACCCAGGTGCTCGATTCTCTTGCCGATCGCGAGCGCAAGGTTATCGAGCTTCGCTTCGGCTTGGTTGATGGGCATCCGCGCACCCTCGAGGAGGTTGGTCGCGAGTTCGGCGTGACGCGTGAGCGTATCCGTCAGATCGAGTCCAAGACGCTCGCCAAGTTGCGCCACCCCAGCCGCTCGAGCAAGCTCAAGGACTATATCGAGAGCTAGCGATTCTCGTTTATCGCCTTTGTTGTTCAGGCCCCGGTTCGCCGGGGCCTTTTCTATGACGTTGCGCACCTGGTGCGTGCAACGCTCGGCGCGCTCTGCGTGGTTGCTGCTTCTCGAGCTTATGCATGCGTTCGCGTTCTCGGGGACAGAGGCGATTCCATCCTTTCGCATATATCGGATCGGACGGCAATCGACGGCATAAAAAATCCCCGCCAGCAAGCTGACGGGGATATAGAAATCTGGCTCCTCGAGTAGGACTCGAACCTACAACAGCGCGGTTAACAGCCGCGTGCTCTACCATTGAGCTATCGAGGAATTCGGTTGCGGCTAAGCAACGAATCTTAGTATACGCGCTGACGAATGGATTGCAAGAACAAAATTCGATTTTTCTAAAGACGAAGTAAGGTGCGCCGTTGTTGCATGGAAACATGGTGTGAAAGAACGACCCGCAAGAGAAGGGGCGGGAAGGGGCGATGGGGGATCGTTCGGGTTCTCGGGGGATGATGCGAAGAAAGCGCCAATCGTGAGGGCAGGTAATAAAAAACCCTGCCAGAAAACTGACAGGGTAAATATTCATGGCTCCTCGAGTAGGACTCGAACCTACAACAGCGCGGTTAACAGCCGCGTGCTCTACCATTGAGCTATCGAGGAATGGTAGTTGCGTTCGCAACAAAGAGAATTATACACAGGGGTTTCGCGATGACAAGCGAGATTCTAAAACTTTTTTCCTGCTGCCTGCGTGCGCCGCTACGGCTGATGGCTGCGGGCATCGGGGGATGTGACGCCCCGTGGTGCGGCCGCGACCGGGCCTTGGTCCAGATGGGCCTATTCGGAAACATCTGCACGCGAACGCGGTGGATTCGTTGTGCGTCCATGTAGAGACACTGTTTTCACGGCGCGCCACCAGGGCTGCGTAGTAACATAGTTAAGAATACTCCCAAGAACTGGCGCGGCATGGAGCCCGTCGCGGAAGGAGATACATGTCTGAGATTATCAAGGGCGCCCTCAGCGTTTCTAACGATGTGATCGCTGATATCGCGGGCTACGCCGCCATGTCCTGCTACGGTGTCGTCGGCATGGCTGAGCAGCTACAGGGTGCCGAGAGCGTTCGCCTCTCGCCCGGTCAGCGTCTGCGCAAGGGCGTTTTGGTTTCCACCTCTGAGGAGGGCCTCGCGGTCGACCTTCATGTGGTTATCGAGGCCGGCGTCAACATGAAGTCCGTCTGCCAGAACCTGGCTAGTTCCGTAACGTTTACGTTGCAGGAGATCGCGCAGATCGATCCCGCCCGTTTGAAGATCGCCATCCATATCGATGGCATGAAGTCCCGCGCTTAAGCGGCTATATTCGAGATGGAGTCGCACGCCTCATGATTGCAAAGACCGTTCGCACTTGCTTTCCCATCGCCGCCGGCGCGGTTGCCGAGAAGGCCGAAGAGATCAATAAGCTCAACGTATTCCCCGTACCCGATGGTGACACGGGAACCAATATGTCCCTTACCCTGCAGTCGGTCGTGAAGGAGCTCTCAGCCCTTCCCGGCGACGCCGATATGGAGGCTATCGCCGGCGCCATCACCCACGGCTCGCTTATGGGCGCGCGCGGCAACTCCGGTGTCATCACCTCGCAGATCCTGCGCGGCGTTGCCGAGGGCCTCGTGGGCGCGACCGAGCCGGCCACGTCGTCTGACGTCGCCGTGGCCCTTCGCCGTGCCGTGAAGGTCGCGTTCCAGGCCGTTCGCAAGCCCGTGGAGGGCACGATCCTCACCGTGTTGCGCGACATCTCAACCAAGGCCGATGAATGCGAGCGCAAGCGTCTCACCATCGAGGAGGCGCTTGATGCCATCGTCGTCGAGGCATACCAGTCCGTCGCTCGCACCCCCGATCTGCTGCCCGTTCTGAAGGAGAACGGCGTCGTCGATTCCGGCGCATTCGGGTTCGCCATCTTCCTCGAGAACTTCGTCGCTGCCGCTTTGGGCCGCGCGAGCGCCGTGGAGAACTTCTCCGCCACCTTCGACGCCGATTCCGCCAAGGCCGGCGCGCTCGGACGCGTCGAGATCGAGGCGAACGACGACTGGGAGGGCTCCGAGTACCGCTACTGCAACGAGTTCCTCTTCAAGGCCGAGAAGCGCTTCGACGAGGACAAGGCGCTGCAGTTCCTGGCTTCCATGGGCGACTGCGAGCTGCTCGTGGGTGCGTATCCCGACTATAAGATCCACGTTCATTCCAATACCCCCAACCTGGTGCTCGAGCACATGCTGCAGTACGGCCAGGTATACGAGGTGTTCATCCATAACATGGATATCGAGGCGGCCCAGCGTACCGCGAAGATCCATGCCGACCAGCAGGCTGCTTCCGAGCCTGCGAAGCCCCTGGGCTTCGTTGCCGTTGCGGCCGGATCCGGCGAGGCCGACATCCTGAAATCTCTCGGTGTCGACGTGGTCGTGTCGGGCGGTCAGACCATGAACCCCTCCACCGCCGATCTTCTCGATGCGGTTTCCCAGGTGAATGCCGAGGCCGTCATCATCCTGCCCAACAACTCCAACATTCGCATGGCCGCCGATGCGGCTGCTTCCGCTTGCAAGGATAAGCGCGTCGCGGTGGTCCCCACCAAGACCGTGCCGCAGGCGTTCTCCGCGCTCTTCGCCGTTATGCTCGACGCCGATCTCGACGAGTGCGTCGAGGCCATGGTCGAGGCGTTCGCCGAGGTTCGCGATGGCGAGGTCACGCGCGCCGTCCGCGATAGCTCCGCTTCCGACGGCACGCCCATCCACGACGGCGACGTCATGGGCATCATCTCGGGTTCGATCGATATCGTCGGTTCCGATGTGAAGCAGGTCACCGTCGATTGCATCAATCGCATGATGGGCGATGAGGAGGGCGATTCCCTCACCATCCTGGCCGGCGAAGAGCTTGATGACGAGGCTTTCCAGGAGATTCTGGATGCCATTGAAGAGGCCCAGCCCGACCTTGAGATCGACGCCCAGCGTGGCGAGCAGCCCCTGTATCCGATCATCTTCTCCATCGAGTAGGGACGGCTTATCATGTCGCGCGGCGTGCAGCTGCCGGACGCATCCGCGCGACTTTCGCGCACCTCGCTGCTCGGTGCAGACGTGGCGCGTCTTCCATATGTTTCGGCATCGCGTGAGGAGGCCCTTCGCAAGCTCGATGTACATCGGGTGGGGGACCTCCTCTTTCACGTTCCATATCGGTATCTAGATTTCAGCCATGCCCATTCCATCGAAACCGCGCCCATCGGGTCGGTCTGCACGGTCGTCGCGGTGGTCGATCGGGTGCTGCAAAAGCGTCCGCGCCCCAACCTCACGGTTACCGAGGTTGCCCTTGTCGACGATACCGGCGTCATGAACGTCGCCTTTTTCAAGCAACCGTGGATCGCCCAGCAGATCAAACGTGGTGACCGGCTGGCCGTGATGGGTAAGGTCGAGTTCTCGTACGGCTTCAAGCAGATGGCGTCGCCACATTTCGAGAAACTTGATGCGAGTGCGAAAACCGGCTCTATCCTGCCGGTGCATAGGGTGCACGAGGGGCTTACCGCAGCTTGGATGCGACGTATCGTTTCGACCGCGCTCGAGCAGGCGGTCGATCTATGCGATCCCATACCGGCTCGGCTTCGCGCCGGCCGGCGCCTCATGAGCCTCTCCCGCGCGCTTCGCCAGATTCACTTTCCTTCCTCGACCGGTCAGGTCAAGCTGGCTCGCCGCAGGTTGGCGTATGAAGAGGTCCTGTACCTGCAGCTCGCGCTCCGCTTGCGAAACGACGCGAATCTTTTGGAGGTTCGGCCCGTCGCCCATGTTCGGGGGGAACATGCCGCCGCGCTCATCGCCGCGCTTCCATTCGAGCTTTCCTCCGAGCAGCGCGCGGCCGTGGATGATATCCAGCGCGATATGATGAATCCCGGGCGCGTTATGAACCGCTTGCTTCTGGGCGATGTGGGTACGGGTAAGACCGCTGTGGCGAGCGCGGCGTTGGCGCTGGTCGTCGACACCGGGACCCAGGCATGCGTGATGGCTCCCACCGGCGTTCTCGCGCAGCAATATGCGGTGAAATGCGGTCCGCTGCTCGACGCCGCCGGAATTCGATGGGCGTTGCTCACGGGTTCCACGGGGCATCGGGAGCGCGAGCGGATCCTGCACGACCTGGCTTCGGGCTCGCTCCACGTCCTGTTCGGCACGCATGCGGTCCTGAGCGATGACGTCCGCTTCGCGCATCTGTCCTTCGTCGTGATCGACGAGCAGCATCGTTTCGGCGTGGGGCAACGCAACATCCTGCGCTCCAAGGGGCCCGGCGCCGATCTGCTCGTCATGACGGCGACCCCTATTCCGCGCACGCTCGCCCTCTCCGTCTATGGTGATTTGGACACCAGCATCATTCGCACCAGGCCCGTGCCAGGTGCCGGCGTTTCGACGCGTGTGCTCGACGATGCCAACCGCGATATCGCCTGGGGGGCCGTTCGCGCCGCGCTCGAGTCCGGACAGCAGGCATACGTCATCTGTCCTCTCGTCAACGAGAAGGAGCCCGAAGACGAGCTCGAGGACGTGCCCGGGGTCGAGGCGATGGATGGCGGCGGGCGGCGTTCGCGGCCGCCGCTGCGATCCGTGGAACGCGAAGCCGAAGAGCTTTCCCGCATGTTTCCCGATCGTGTTGTAGACGTGCTCCATGGCAAGATGCCGCCGCGCGAGAAGGATCGAGTCATCGAGGCGTTTCGTGCCGGCGCCATCGATGTGCTCGTTTCGACCACCGTTGTCGAGGTGGGCGTGGATGTGCCCAATGCCACGGTGATGGTCGTGGAGAATGGAGAGCGTTTCGGCCTTGCTGCGCTGCATCAGCTGCGGGGCCGCGTCGGACGTGGTAAGCTATCTGGCTCGTGTTATGTCATGTGCTCGCTCAAGCGCTCTCGCTCTAAGCGCAACGTCTCGCTCGACCGTCTGGAAGCCCTCGAATCGACAGCCGACGGCTTCGCATTGGCCGAGCTGGACCTTCGTCTGCGTCATGAAGGGGAGATTCTCGGTCTGCGGCAGCACGGCGGGGTGAGCCTTCGCTTCGTCGACCTCGATGATGATGTCGATATCGTCGAGGCGGCCCATGACGATGCCTGCGAGCTGCTGCGGTATGCTCCGCGGCTTCATGCGACCGCCACGTTGCCCCTGCGCCACGAGGTGATCGATCGATACGGAGATGTTTTCAAGGAGGTCAGCGGCGGATGAGAATCATTGCCGGCGACTGGCGCGGGCGCAAGCTCGCAGAACCAAAGGGCCGCGAGACCACGCGCCCCACGACCGATCGCGTGCGCGAGGCCTGCGCCTCGATGATCGATTCCGCTCTCGAGACGGGCATCGAGGGCTCCTGCGTTCTCGACGCCTTCGCGGGGTCGGGTGCCATGGGCATCGAGATGCTTTCGCGCGGTGCGGATCGCGCCGTCTTCTTCGATGTAGACCGCGGCGCTGCGCAGCTCGTTCGAAAGAACCTCGAGTCGCTCTCGTGCCCCGCCTCGCGCGGCTCCGTCGTGGGTGGCGATATCCTGGCCGCCGCAGAGCGCGGACGCGTTCCCGGCGCCCCGTTCGACGTCGTCGTGCTGGATCCCCCGTATGCGCTCGATGTCGCCACGGTGAGCTCCCTGCTCGATAACCTTGGGAGCCGCGGGCTGTTGCGCGAGGGCGCCGTGGCGCTCTACGAGCATGCGCGCGGTTCGGCGGGCGCGTCTGCGCGCGGGTTCGCGGAGGTGCGCGATAAGCGATATGGTGGAACATCCGTCCAGCTGCTTCGCTACGGCTCCGCTTCGCCCGATCGCGATGCTGCGTGCGAGGCGGGCGCCGATGAGTAGCATCGAGCATGCCCTGGTCCCCGGCACCTTCGATCCCATCACATTCGGCCATATCGACGTCGTGCGCCGTGCGAGCCGCCTGTTCCCGCGCGTGACCGTCGCCGTGGCCGAATCCCTTGGAAAAAACGGCGTGGGCACGGTCTTCACGCTCGACGAGCGCGTCGAGATGGCGAGCCGTGCGCTGTCGGATATCGACAACGTGTCGGTCTTGCCTTTTACGGGGCTGCTCGTCGATTTCGCCCGTGAGCAGCATGCCGGCGCCGTCGTCAAGGGGCTTCGCGCCATGACGGATTTCGAGTACGAATTGCAACAGGCCGAGCTCAACTACCGCCTCGATGCCGAGCTCGAATCCATCTACGTCATGAGTTCTCCGCAGTACGGCTACCTCTCCTCATCGGTCGTTCGCCAAATCGCCTCCTTTGGAGGGGATGTGTCGGACTTCGTGCCCGCGTGCGTAGTTGGCGCGCTGCGCGACCGCTTTCGGTAAGTCGCTTGCAGCATGTGGTACCATTACCGATTGACATGAAACCGTTGAAAGGAGATCGGATGCCGGGCGAGTACCTTCCTGGCGAGAGGATTGAGAGCTTGGTCGATGAGCTTGAGGGCATCATCGAGGAGGCCAAGCCGCCTTTCGGCAAGGGCGCGCAGTTCAAAGTGATCGAGACCGAGGTCTTCTTCAACATCCTCGAAGAGATCCGCATGAGCTATCCCGAAGAGTGGCAGAAATCCCGCCGTATCCTGCGCGAGCGCGATGAGCTCCTGGCCTCCGCCGTGTCCCAGGCTGACTCCATCGTTGCCGATGCCGCCCAGCAGGCGCTCACCATCGCCGGCGAGCAGGAGATCGTTCGCCTTGCCCAGCAGCAGGCCGATGATATCCGCGACCGCGCCCAGCAGTACGAGCGCGAGACGCGCTACGCCGCCGAGGATTACGCCGAGCAGGTGTTCACGCATCTCGAGGAGAACCTCAAGAGCCTTACCTCTACCGTTGCACGCTGCCGCTCCCAGCTCAATGAGAGCGCGAGCCAGTCCCAGAACGGTGCCTGGTAGCCATGGACGAGTTGATTCCAGTCGTGGTCGACCTTACCGGCCAGCTCGAGAACCCCGGTGAGTCGCTTCCGGTGAACGGACGCGTCGAGGTCTCGAGCTTCACGGTGGGGGATAAGGACTTCGCACTTGCCGACGGCATCTCCTATGATGTCGTCCTCACCAACGCCGGCGACGGTATTCTCGTGACGGGCATGGTTCGGGCCACCGCTACGGGTGCGTGCGACCGCTGCCTCGATGAGGCGCACGTGGAGATCGCGGGCGAGATCGAGGAATACTACCTCTTCGAGGCGCCCGAGGACCAGGAGGAGTTCGAAGACGGCTTCGAGCTCATCGGCGAGGACCGCCTCATCGATCTGGCGGGCGCCATCAACGATGCCGTCGTTATGGACGTTCCCTACGTCGTGCTGTGCCAGCCCGATTGCGCCGGCCTGTGTCCCGTGTGCGGGGTCAACCTCAATCGCGAGCAGTGCGACTGCGCCGCCGGCGCCGAGGAGCGCTGGGTGGAGAGTGATGAAAACCCCTTCGCAGCCTTGAAGAACCTTAAGTTCGACGACTAGGCTGCTTGATTGTGAAGCTTCGTTCACAATTCCTCTACGCAGCTGGCGTTCATCAAAATCTCCCCTGTACACAGGACGTATCTATGCTAATATCGCTACTTGCGCGTAATTGTGCTCAAGATTAGTTTATAAGGAAGGTCAACATGGCAGTACCTAAGCAAAAAAAGGGTCGCGCGAAGACGCATTCCCGTCGCTCCACGAACATGAAGATCACCGCCGCCGCACGCTCCGCGTGCCCCCGCTGCGGTGCCGTGAAGCTTCCTCACCACGTGTGCCCCAACTGCGGGTTCTACAAGGATCGTGAGGTCATCGTTACCGAGTAGCTTTCATGAGCTATCGTGACGTTATCGCGAAACATGCATGGCCGGCTCGGTGAGTCGGCCATTTCGCTATAGAGGGCAAATGGTTCCGTTGGGGGTTTGACATCATGAGTACTGTTCGAGTTTGCGTTGATGCCATGGGCGGAGATGAACCCGTCGAGGTCGTGCTGCGTGGAATAGAGGCCGCGCTCGAGGCCGATGAGGGGCTCGAGATCGTCGTCGCCGCCCCCCAAGAGCAGATCGAGCCGTTTTGCAACGAGCACGAGCGCGCGGAGGCGCTGTTCGCTCCCGACGTCATCGAGATGGAGGACGATCCGATCGCGGCGGTCATGAGGAAGCGTAAGTCCAGCATCGTGCTGGGTTGTCGTGCCGTTAAGAAAGGCTCGGTCGATGGTTTCTTCTCAGCCGGCTCCACCGGTGCCGTCACCGCCGCGGGCGTGGCCTACGTCACCCCCTTCAAGTTCCAGGCGTCGACGGGGGAGAAGCGCCCCATCCGCCCGTGCCTGACCTCTACGCTCCCCAATCGCCGCGGCGGCTTGACGGTGTTTTGCGATATGGGGGCGAACCCGGACGTCGATCCCGAGGACGTCGTGCGATTCGCGCAGATGGGCGCCGCCTATGCCCGTACGGTCCTGAATGTCTCCGCCCCCCGCATCGGCCTGCTTTCCAACGGCACCGAGGAGGGCAAGGGCTCCGCGTTTACCAAGTCGTGCTTCCCGCTCATGCGCGAGCATGTCCCCGGGTTCATCGGCAACTGCGAGGGCAACGATATCGTCTCCGGCGATTTCGACGTCGTGGTTACGGACGGCTTCGCGGGCAACGTGGCCCTGAAGGCCACCGAGGGCGCTGCGAAGTTCCTCATGGCCGAGCTCAAAACCTCTCTCAAGAGCTCGCTGCGCGGCAAGATCGCGGCCATGCTCATCAAATCCGACCTCAAGGAGCTGAAGGATAAGATGAGCGGCGACGCCAAGGGCGGGGCGATCCTGCTGGGCCTGCGCGGCGTCGTGCTGATAGGCCATGGCGCCACTTCCGTCGAGGCCGTGAAGAACGGCGCCCTGGCCACGGCCCAGGCCGTGCGAGCGGGTCTTGTCGACAACGTGGCGGCTTCTATGGATGGTATTGTTCGGTAGCGTGAGCCCTCGTGTTGAGCAGCCCTGCTCGAGCGGGTACACTACTAACCGATTGTCGATACGGCAGGGCGTCCGCGCGGCCTGCTGCGAGCTGAAAGGAGCTCATTCATGGATCGCTCTGAGATTTTCGAGAAGGTCGCCGAGATCGCCAGCGACGTTTTGGGGATCAACGCCGACGAGGTCACCGAGACCACGTCCTTCGATGACCTCGATGCCGATTCCCTCGACCGCCTGCAGCTCGTAACGGCTATGGAGGACGAGTTCGACCTTGAGATCGAAGAGGACAAGCTGCTGAGCATCAACTCCGTTGCCGATGCTATCGAGGCTATCGAGTCCGCCCAGGAGGCTTAGTCGTTCGTGTCCATCGCTAAGAAAGCATCGCGCGCCGAGCAGATCTGCGGGTATTCCTTTAGCGACCGCAGCCTGCTCGAAAGCGCCCTCACACATCCCTCGGCCGTCGAGGGCCAGCCGGTCTCGGCATCCTACGAGCGTCTCGAGTTCCTGGGCGATTCCATTTTGGGTGCGGTGGTAGCGGAGTCGCTGTTCCGCACCTATCCGGGATTCGACGAGGGCAAGCTCACGCGCCTCAAGGTATCCCTGGTTTCGGGCATGACGCTTTCCGAGGTCGCGCTCGAGCTCGGCATCGACGAGTGCATCGTCTTCGGCGCTTCCGAAACGGGCACCGGCGCCCGCGGCCTGCATTCCGCGCTCGAGAACGTGTACGAGGCCCTGGTGGGCGCGCTGTATCTCGATGGCGGCTGGCAGGCCGCAGCCGATTTCATCGCGCGCACGCTCAAGCCCCATCTGGCCACCGAGCGTGCCGAGCATCCTTCCAATCCCAAGAGCTACCTGCAGGAGCGTGTGCAGGCAGACCATATGGAGGCCCCTTCGTACAAGCTGATCGGCGTCGATGGCCCCGCTCACGAGCCCACGTTCACAGCCGTCGCGTTCGTCGACGGCGTTCGCCGCGGGCGCGGCACGGGCTCCTCCAAGAAGGAGGCCGAGGCTGCAGCGGCCCTCGACGCGCTCAACCGCATGGGCTACACGCACAACGGCGTTATCCTAAAGAAAAAGCCCGGTAAATAAGCGAGGCCCCGTGTATCTCAAGTCTCTCACCCTCAAGGGGTTCAAATCGTTTGCCGACCGGGCTCATATGACGTTCGAGCCCGGTCTCACCGTGATCGTGGGTCCCAACGGGTCGGGAAAATCGAATATCTCCGACGCCATCCTCTGGGTCCTGGGCGAGCAGAGCGCCAAGCAGCTGCGCGGACAGGCTATGGAGGACGTCATCTTCTCGGGCTCCTCTGCGCGCAAGCCCGTGGGCGTGGCCGAGGTGACGCTCGTTTTGGACAACTGCGATCACATGCTGCCCGTCGACTTCAACGAGGTCGCCGTCACGCGTCGCATGTACCGATCGGGTGAGAGCGAGTACCTTATCAACAACAGCCCCTGCCGCCTTATGGATATCCAGGATATCCTGCATGATTCGGGCTTGGGCAAGGAGACGCATTCCATCATCTCGCAGGGCAAGCTCGACGCCATCCTGCAGAGTCGTCCGGAGGAGCGCCGCGCGCTCATCGAGGAGGCCGCGGGCATATCCAAGCATAAGCGCCGCAAGGAGCGCGCGCTGCGCAAGATCGCGTCCATGGATGAGCATCTGACCCGTGCACGCGATATCAACCGCGAGATCTCCCGCCAGCTTAAACCGCTCGAGCGCCAGGTCGATCGCGCGCGAAAGTACAAGGATCTTTCCACGCGCGCCCGCGAGCTTACGCAGATGCTCGCGGTAGACGAGCTTCGCCGCCTGCAGGCGCAGTGGCAGGATATCGAATCGGCTTCGCGCGAGGCCGCCGCCTCATTGGAGCTCGCCCGCTACCGCGTTGCCGAAAAGGAGCGCGAGCTCGAGAAGCTTCAGGTCATGCTTGAAGAAAAGGGCCTGTTCGTGGGCGACTTGGGCGAGCGCCGCCGCCATATGCAGGATGTGGTGGGCCGCATCGGCTCCGATATGCGCCTGCTCGAGGAGAAGGGCCGCAACATGGTCGCGCGCCTTTCCGAGATGCGCGGCACCCTTTCCGGTTCCGAGCACCAGCGCCGCCGCGTCGCCGCCGAGCTCGAGGACACCGAGCGCCAGCTCGACGAGGTGCGCGCCGCCGCCGATATCGCCCAGCGCGACGTCGACGATTTCCTGCCGGCGGCTGACGAGCTCCATGCGCGCCGCGTAGAGCTCGACGAGCGCATCTCCCGCCTCAGCCGCGCGCAGCGAGACGCCCAGCGCGCCATCGATGAGGCCTCGCTGTCGCTGGTAAAGGTGAAGGAGTCGCTGTCCAATGCGGAGATCGAGGACTCCATGTACGCCTCTCGACTCGAGCAGATCGACTCCAACATCGAAAACGTCCAGGCTTCCCTCGAGAGCCGTCGTTCGCGCGCCGACGAAATCGAGGAGCTTCTGACCGATGCTCGTGCTCGTCGCGAGGAGGCCCGCGCCGGCATCGAGTGCGCCCAGGCTGCGTTGCAGGGGCTGCGTGATCGCGAGCGCGAGGCGCGCCGCAAGCTCGATGAGGTCCGTTCCGAGCTCGCAAGCCTCGAAAAGCTCGATGAGAAGCTGTCCGATTCGTCCCCGCTGGTCTCGCGCATCGCCCAGCAGCGCTCGGGCGATATCGCGGCGCGTCTGGGCGATGTGATCGAAGCCCCGGTGGAGCTCGAGCCGCTCGTCGAGCGACTGCTCGCATCCGACATCGAGGCGTTCGTCGTCGACGACGCGCGTTCGCTCCGAAGCGTCTCGTCGTTCGCGATCGATGAGGCCAAGACCACGGGCGAGGCCGTGGTGCTCTCACGTGAGCTTCGCGTCGCTCCTTCGTTGCCCGATGCCGCGGGCTACCGTCTGGTGGAGCGCTTGTCCGTTCGCGATGGATTCGCCGGCGTCGTCGGAGCGCTGCTCGGCGGCTATTACGTCGTCGAGTCCATCGACGACGCCCTGTCGGCCCCCTCGCTCCCCGGTGTGACGTATGTGACCGCCGACGGCGCCCGCGTGCGCGATGGCGGCGTGGTCCGCATCGGATCGGGAGCCGTCCAGACGAGCGGCGCGCTCGAGCGCAAGCGCCGCATTCGCGAGCTCGAAGGCGTGGAGCCCGATCTTGCAACGGTGCTCGAACGAGCCTCCGCCCAGGTCGAGGAGGCGCTTAAAGCCGTTGAGGACGCGCGCGCGCTCGAGTCGGGCTGCGCGGGAGATATCGCGCGCCTCGATGGCGAGCGCAGCTCCGTTCTTTCCGAGGTGGGACGCCTCGAGCATTCGCTCACGCAGGCATTCGCCGAGCAGAAGCAGATCAAGCGCCGTCGCGAGGAGGCCGCCGAGGCCGTTCGCGCGGCGCAGCCGAAGGTGGACGAGCTGACCGAGAAACGCGACGCCGCGCGCACGGAACTCGATGGCCTGGCCTCCCAGATCGCCGATGCGACCGACGAGCTGGACCGCGTTCGCCGCGACGATAGCGAGGCCGCCGGCAAGCTCGCCGACGCCAAGGTGAGGCTCGCGCAGTCCAAGGAGCGCCTGCGTAGCCTTTCGAGCAGGCAGCCCGAGCTCAAGCGCAGGCTCGAGGGCATCGACCGGCGCATCAATGCCACCGAGCAGGCGTCGCGGTCGCTCGAGGTCCTGCGCCTGCGTGTCGACCCGCTGCACAGCCGCTACGAGGCGCTCTCCGAACGCGCGATGGACTGGGCGGCGCGCCTGCGCGACCAGGCATCGCTCGAAGAGGCCGATTCCGCTTCGCTCAAGAAGACCATCGAGGATGCCAAGGCCGAGGTCATGCGGGCCAAAGCCGAGGTCGAGGCTGCTAACGTGCAGGTGAACGATGCTCGCGTCGCCCGCGGAAAGCTCGAGGTCCAAGTCGAGAACGCCGTGCAGTCGATCACGGCCGACGGCCAGACGGTTCTAGAGGAGGCGCTGCAGCTGCCCGCTCCCACCGACCGCGCCGCGGCCGAGCGCGAACTCGCTTCCCTGGCGCGCCAGATCAACAACCTCGGCCCGGTGAACCAGGTGGCCTTCGAGGAGTACGAGCGCTTGAAGGAGCGCGCCGATTACGTCGAGACCCAGCTTGCCGACCTCGAGAGCGCCCGCAAGGCGCTCACGAAGATCACCTCGGCCATCGATCGCAAGATGCGTCGCCAGTTCCTCGTGACGTTCGAGAAGGTGGATGAGAACTTTCGCGAGGTCTTCTCCATGCTCTTCCCGGGTGGCCAGGCCCATCTCGAAATGACCGACCCCGAGCATCCCGCCGATACGGGAATCGAGGTCGTCGCTCAGCCGCGCGGCAAGCGCATCACCAAGATGATGCTCATGAGCGGTGGCGAGAAGAGCCTCACGGCGCTCGCGCTGCTCTTCGCCGTCTACCGCACGCGCACGGTTCCCTTCTATGTCCTCGATGAGGTCGAGGCGGCTCTGGATGACTCGAATCTCTCGAAGCTCATCGGCGCCATCAACGTCTTGCGCGAGAGCACGCAGCTGTTGGTCGTCTCGCATCAGCGCCGCACGATGGAGGAGGCCGACGTGCTATACGGAGTGTCCATGCAGGCCGACGGCGTGAGCCGTGTGGTCAGTCAGAAACTTGATCGCGAAACCGGAAAGGTCGTGAACGCATAATGGGATTCTTTGATGCTTTGTCGCGCGGACTGGAGCGCAGCCGCGAGGCCCTGAACGAGGTTTTCTACTTCGGCGGCGAGGTCGACGAAGACTTTTGGGAGACGCTCGAGGATACGCTGGTGATGGGGGACATGGGCGCCGAGATCGCCATGCAGGTTACCGATGACCTTCGCGACGAGGCCGCACGGAAGAACCTGCGCACTGCGCGCCAGCTCCGCCGTGCGCTCTCCGAACGCCTCTCCCGGGTATTCGTGCGCCCCGATCGCGATATCTTCCGAGATACACCCAGCTGCGTGCTGTTCGTGGGAATCAACGGTGCGGGTAAGACCACCACGGTGGGCAAGATCGCCAGCGATATGGCCCATCGCGGCAAGAAGGTCGTCATCGGCAGCGCCGATACCTTCCGTGCCGCCGCCATCGAGCAGCTCGATGTGTGGGGCACCCGAGCCGGCGTTCCCGTGGTGAAGCGCGAGCGCGGCAGCGACCCCGCGAGCGTGTGCTACGACGTCCTCGATGAAGCCGACCGTCTTGGCAGCGACCTCGTGCTCATCGACACCGCCGGCCGACTCCATACCTCTCCCGAGCTCATGCGCGAGCTCGCCAAGGTCGTCAAGGTGACGCGCAAGCGCGCAGAGCAGATGAAGCGCGGACCCATGGCCGTGCACGTGGTGCTCGTTATCGATGCCGCCACCGGGCAGAACGGTCTGAACCAGGCACTCGAGTTCAACGATGCCCTGGGCCTGGACGGCATCATCATGACCAAGCTCGACGGCACGGCGAAGGGCGGCATCGCCCTGGCGGTCGCCTCGCGTCTCAAGCTGCCCATCTATCGCGTGGGCGTGGGCGAGCAGGTGCATGACCTGCAGGAGTTCGACCCGGATGACTTCGCCCGCGCGCTGGTGGGCGAGGAGTAGCCCGCACGACCCGCGGGCCCGTGCGCGTTCCCGGCGCTCGCCCGCGCCCGATTCCATGCCGGATTCGCCTGGCAAGACCGCGGCGATACCGGCTCTATGCAGTATGTTCGACTCTCCAAGGGGATGACCAATGTTCAACAGCCTTTCCGACCGCCTGAACGACACCTTCGACCGCCTGCGCGGCAAGGGCAAGCTCACCGAGGCAGACATCACCTCGGCTATGCGCGATATCCGCATGGCGCTGCTCGAGGCCGACGTCAACTACAAGGTGGTCAAGGATTTCGTGGCCAAGACGAAGGAGCGCTGCCTCACCGCCGAGGTGCTCGAGTCGCTCTCCCCGGCGCAAAACGTCGTGAAGATCGTCCTCGACGAGCTCATCGAGCTGCTCGGTGCCACCGAGAGCAAGCTCGTGCTGTCCAGCCGCATCCCCAACGTCATCATGCTTGTCGGCTTGCAGGGCTCCGGTAAGACCACCGCGGCCGTAAAGCTCGCCTACATGCTCAAGAAGCAGGGCAAGAGCCCTCTGCTCGCAGCCTGCGACGTCTATCGTCCCGCCGCTGCCGACCAGCTCGCCACGCTCGGCGGCGAGATCGGCGTGCCGGTGTTCCGCGGCGACGGCAAGAATCCCGTCGAGATCGCCCGCGCCTCCATCCGCGAGGCCGTCGACCACATGCGCGACGTGGTCATCGTCGATACCGCCGGTCGCCTGCAGATCGACGAGCAGATGATGCAGGAGGCCGTCGATATCAAGAAGGCGGTCAAGCCCGACCAGGTGCTCATGGTCGTCGACGCCATGACCGGCCAGGACATCGTTAACGTGGTCTCTACCTTCGCCGAGCGCACCGACTTCGACGGCGTCATCATCTCCAAGCTCGACGGCGATGCCCGCGGCGGCGGCGCCCTTTCGGTGCGCCAGGTGACCGGCAAGCCCATCAAGTTCGTCTCGATGGGCGAGAAACCCGAGTCGCTCGAGGTCTTCAACCCGGAGCGCATGGCCAAGCGCATCCTCGGTATGGGCGATGTCATCGGCATCATCGAGAAGGCCCAGGAGATGGCCGACGCCGAGCAGATCGAAGCTGCCGAGCGCATGCTGCGCGAGGGCTTCACCATGAACGACATGCTCGAGCAGATGCGCGCCGTCAAGAAGATGGGCGGCATGAAGGGCATTCTCGGCATGCTCCCCGGCGGCCAGCGCGCCCTCAACCAGATGGGCGGCAACCTCGACGAGAGCGTGTTCGAGCGCAACGAGGCGATGATTATGTCCATGACGAAGGAGGAGCGGGAGAAGCCCAGCATCATCAACGGCCAGCGCCGCGCGCGCATCGCCCGCGGTTCCGGAACCACGCCTGCCGACGTGAACGCCCTTATGAAGCAGTGGGGCGAGATGAACAAGATGATGGGCAAGATGCGCTCCATGACCCAGCAGATGGCCTGTGGCGGCAAGAAGGGTAAAAAGGGCAAGAAGGGCAAGAAGATGCGTATGCCCGGCATCCCCGGCATGGGCGGTATGAACATGAACCAGCTCATGGGTGGCGCGAACCCCTTCGGAGGCGCTTCCGGCGGAAGCGAGATGGATATGCTGCGCGCTATGGAGCAGCAGATGCGCAACAAGCGGTAGCGCATACGGCCCGTCGTTTCTCCGGCGGGCCGTTTTCGTGCATATCGTTTGGGCATCGTGTGATGGGCCGCCATCCGCGTCATCAAGGGGGACGCGGCGGGTACACAGCAGCAAGTACGTTATTCGACGCGCGCGGGCTGCGTGCGAGAGGAGCCGGATATGAGCAAGGCCGACCAGCAGTTCGTGAGCATGTGCCGCGAAATCTTGGATCACGGAACCACGACGGAAGGGGAGAAGGTGCGCCCGGTTTGGGAGGACGGCACTCCCGCGTACACCATCAAGAACTTCGGCGTGACGGCTCGCTATGATCTGCGCGAGGAGTTCCCCGCGCTCACGCTGCGCCGCACCGCCCTCAAGTCGGCCATGGACGAGATCTTGTGGATCTACCAGAAGAAGTCCAACAACATCAACGATCTGAACTCGCATATCTGGGACCAGTGGGCGGACGAGACCGGTTCGATCGGCCGCGCGTACGGCTATCAGATCGCGCAGACCTCGCACTACCCCGAGGGCGATTTCGACCAGATGGACCGCGTTCTGTACGACCTGACGCATACGCCCTATTCGCGACGCATCATGACGAACATGTACACGTTCGCCGATCTCTCCGAGATGCATCTGTATCCGTGCGCGTACAGCGTCACCTACAACGTCACGGCCGAGCCGGGTTACGATAAGCCCGTGCTCAACATGGTGCTCATGCAACGAAGCCAGGATATCCTGGCCGCTAACAATTGGAACGTCTGCCAGTACGCCATTCTGCTTATGATGGTTGCGCGCCACTGCGACATGGTCGCCGGCGAGCTGCTGCACGTGATCGTCGATGCCCATATCTACGACCGCCATGTCGATATCGTGCGCGAGCTCATCGAGCGTCCCCAGTACGCGGCGCCCAAGGTTTCCCTCAACCCCGAGGTGACCAACTTCTACGATTTCACCACCGACGATCTCATCGTCGAGGATTACCAGCACGGTCCCCAGGTAAAGAACATCCCCATCGCGGTCTAAAGGAGCACCGTGGGGGTCCGCGTACATGGGGCGATGCATCCCGTGTGCGTACAGATTGGAGTGTTATGAGCTGTGAGTTGAAGGCGATCGTCGCCGTTTGCGATGATTGGGGAATCGGCCGTGCCGGAGATATGGTCGTTGCCAACAGGGCCGACATGCGCCATTTCGTTCGGATGACCACGGGGCATCCGGTCATCATGGGCCGCAAGACGCTCGAGAGCTTTCCCGGCGGCAAGCCGCTTAAGAATCGCCGCAACATCGTACTTACACGCGATCCGTTGTTTCATTGCGCGGGAGCCGAAGTCGTGCGATCGGTCGACGAAGCGCTCGGGCGCGTTGCAGACGATGGGGAGGCATGGGTTATCGGCGGCGCGGAGGTATATCGGCAGTTTCTTCCCCTGTGCTCGACGGCGATCGTCACGAAGAATCATTGCATCCGTCCTGCGGATGCGTTCTTCGACGACCTTGATAGCGATGACGCATGGCGGCTTGTTGATGAGACCGAACCCGAGCAGGTAGGTGAGGGCGAGGGCGACGAAGGTGTCTACTACACCTTCGCCACCTACGTCCGCGTATAGGGCCAACCCGCCCGCTGCGTGCTAAACGGCAGCGTGGTGGGGTATCATGGAGAGCATTGCATTCCTGCCGGGCCCGCTGGGGCCCGGCTTTGTTGAAGGGCCTCGTTCATGAAAACCATGATTCTGTATCGTTCCAAGCATCACGGCAACACCAAGAAGCTGGTCGACGCCGTCGTCAATGCGTTTCCCGAGGTGGAGGCCATCGATGTTGCCACGCTTGGCAAGAACGAGTATCCCGACCTGTCCGAGTATCCGCTCGTGGGCGTAGGTACTGGAATCTATTACGGCGAGATCGACAAGGACCTTGCGCGCGTCCTCGCCAACACGCTGTGCGAGGGCCAGCAGGTTTTCGCTCTCATGACCTATGGCGGCAAGGACAAGTGGTATGGCAAGGACATCGACGGCCTGTGCCGCATGCGCAAGGCCAATTTCCTTACCTCCTACGGCTGCCTCGGCTACGATACCTGGGGCCCTTACAAGCTCATGGGCGGTATGTGGAAGGATCATCCCAACGACGAGGACATCCAGGGCGCCATCGACCATTACCAGCGTTTGATGGACGAATACGGCGATATCATCGTCGATCAATACGAGCAGGCGCGCAAGCGCGCGGCCTGGGCGGCCGCCCATCCCGCGGGCGGCCTCATGGCGAACATCAAGCGTTCCGCCAAGAAGATCGCCAACAAGAGCGCGCAGAAGAAGCACGACCGCGCTCCCGAGCACGAGGCCGCTTCCGCATCCGACCGAGCCGAGTCCGCTGATTCCCCCGAGGCGAACGAGTAGACGATGAGCTACCAGGTCATTCCTATCGCATCCCTCGATGACGAGCGCCTATCCGCCTATACGAAGCTGACGGAGCGCGAGCTGCGTTCGGTTCTCGAGCCGCAAAAGGGGATCTTCATCGCCGAGAGCGCCAAGGTGATCGAGCGCGCGCTGGCCGCGGGCCTCGAGCCCGTGAGCTTTCTTATGGGCGAGCGCTGGCTCGACTCGCTGCTTCCCCTCATCGAAGAGGTCCCAGCTGCACAGCCCGTACCGGTGTTCACGGGCAGCATGGACCTTATGGAAGAGCTCACGGGTTTCGCCGTGACGCGCGGCGCCCTGTGCGCGATGCGCCGCCCGCCGCTGGAGCCGGCCGCCGCGTTCTTGTCGAACCTATGCGCGCACGCCGGCGACCGCCCGGTCCGCGTGTGCGTTCTCGAGGGCATCGTCGACCACACGAACGTGGGCGCCATCTTTCGCAGCGCCGCGGCGTTGAACGTCGACGGCATCCTCGTGAGTCCGACGTGCTGCGACCCGCTGTACCGGCGAGCGGTGCGCGTGAGCATGGGCACCGTGTTCCAGGTGCCTTGGACGCGTATCGGCACCGATGCCCGCGCCTGGCCGGGTGACGGCCTCTCCGTGCTGAAGGAGGCCGGCTTCACCTGCGCCGCCATGGCGCTGACCGACGATTCCGTCTCCCTTGACGACCCCGCCCTGCTCGAGGAGCAGCGTCTTGCGCTCTTCATGGGCACCGAGGGCCAGGGGCTGGGCTCGCGCACCATCGCTGGATGCGACCGTGCCGTTCGTATCCCCATGGCGCACGGCGTCGACTCGCTCAACGTGGCCGCGGCCTCGGCCGTCGCGTTCTGGCAGCTTTGCCCCCACGTCGATAACGGCTACCGCTATCAGCCCGGCCGCTTTTAGCCGTCGAGTGCATCGTTCGATCTTGCGGACCCCTTGGGCCGGGCTTCGTCCTCGCTGTTCATCGACCCTCAGCCTCCGTTCATAGATTGCTTGAGCGCGCCCCTTGTATCAAACGATACGAGGGCGTACCCTTTATGCGGGGGATTGCATACGCTGTGATCTATATGCTGCAATAATGAGATACGGGGGAGTGCATATGGCTGGACGGGGCTCGTCGGGTTCTATCGATGTGACGCAGGGGGTTATCTGGCGGCAGCTGCTTGCGCTATGCGTACCGATCTTCTTCGCCTCGTTTTTCCAGCAGTCGCATGCCCTTATCAACGCGTTCATCGTGGGCCAGTTCGGTGGAAAGCTCGCTCTCGGCGGCATTCAGGCGACGATGAGCCTCTCCGAACTCGCGGTTGGCTTTTCAGTCGGCTTGGGTGCCGGCTGCGCCGTTATCACCGGCCAGTTTTTCGGATCGCATGATGATGAGCGCCTCTCGCGTTCCGTTCATACCGCTATCGCCATCGCGCTGGGCCTCGGTTTGGTCGTCTCCATCGGCGGCGTCATATTCATGCCGCAGATTCTCTCGATCATGGAGACGCCGCGGGAGCTCATGTGGGAGGCGGTTGCCTATTCGCGCTGCTATTTCGGTGCGATGGTGTTCGCCTTGCTGCTGAATATGGGCACGGCGCTGCTGCGCGCGGTGGGCGACACGCGGGCGCCCGCGCTCATCATCGCGAGCGGCTGCGTTATCAACGTGATCTTGGACCTGATACTCGTGGCCGGGTTGGGGCTCGAGGCCCTCGGCTGCGGTATCGCTACGGCAACTACGATCTTTATCAACTGCTGCTGCGTGCTGTGGCGCCTCATGCGCGCTCAGGGCGCGTGGCGCCTTGATCTGCGCCGCATCGGTATCGATCCGCGTATCTGCCGCTCGATGCTGTCGTGCGGCTTGCCGCTCGCCATTCAGGCCAGCGTCTATTCGGTGTCGAACATCATCATGCAGTCGACGGTGAACACCTTCGGCGTCGATGCGGTTACGGGTTGGGGTCTGTCCGGCCGACTCGATGCCATCGTGTGGATGGTCACCGAGGCCCTGGGTGTATCCATCACCACGTTCTCCGCTCAGAATTTCGGTGCGCGGAACTACGAGCGCATGCGCAAGGGGTACCACACCTCGCTGCTCATCACCGTCTTCCTCGTCGGCTCGCTGTCGCTCTTCCTCGTGCTGTTCGTGGAACCGCTTGCAGCCATCTTCATCGACGACCCCGCGGTTACGGGCTATACGGCCAAGATGGTTCATTTCATCGCGCCGTTCTATTTCTTCTATTCCATCGTTGACAATACGTCGGGGGCGATCCGCGGGTCGGGCGAGAGCTTCCGCCCCATGCTCCTCACCATCCTGGGCACCTGCGTGTTCCGTGTCATCTGGCTGCTCGTCGTCGTTCCGCTGCATCATACGGTCGAGACCATGTTGCTGGTATATCCGGTCACCTGGATCCTGACGGCCGGGCTGTTCGTTGCCTATCATCATTGGGGCCATTGGCTGACGCATGCCGAGGAGAAGGCCACTCGCATGGAGGTCCAGCTGTAGGGGAGACCTGATCGCGGAGCCGGCTTGCGGGCGCTAACCGTCGTGTCGTCAGTACTCGATGCCCTTGCGCGCGAGCAGTCCCTCGTCGAAGTAATGCTTCTCGCAGCGCATCTCGGTGACGAGGTCGGCGAGGTCGGCGATCGGAAGGAGTCCGCGTCCGGTGAGGACAAGCTCGGTGGTCGCGGGCTTCTCGTTCACGAGCTCCTCGACATCCTGGCGGGTCACGAAGCCGCGTCGCATCGCTTCTCCCAGCTCATCGAGGATCAAAACATCGACCGGCTCTGCTGCGTGGGGTGTCGCGCCATCGCTTTCCGTGCTGGCGGGCGCTCCGAGCGCCCGATGGGCGAGCTCGATGATCTGCCTCGCGCATGCCTCGGGCGTATCGCGCGTGGCCTGTACGATTTTCAAACCGAAGCGGTCGGCGGCATCGTGCTCGGCGCAGTGGAGCTTCTTGGCGAACTGCAACATGAGGACGTTGAGCCCGTAGCCGCTCGCCCGGAAGGCGAGACCGAGCGCCGCCGTTGTCTTGCCCTTGCCGTCGCCGGTGTAGATCTGGACCTTGCCTTCGTCGAGTCGCGTCATCTTAGGGGCTCCTTAAGTATCTGGAAGTCTACGAAATACGTCTGTGGGTACTATTACACCATTGTGAAACCTTTGGGATGGAGTTTGGTATATGGAAATGGATGATCATAAGCGTAGAAGGAATATGATCCTCTACGTGCTCATTGCATTCGTCGTGTACCTGGTTATGAGTCAGCTGCTCTTCCCCAGCATGAAAAACCAGGTACAAGTCGAGCCTGCCAGCTACTCGACGTTCGTTGAGAAGCTTGAGGACAAGCAGGTGAGTCAGGTCGACTACACGCAGGATGCGTCGTCGCAAGCCCTCTATATGCTCAAGGGCGAGAAAGACAAGGCGTACAGCACCACGGTTCCCACCACGGACAGCGGTATCTGGCAGCTCATCCGAGAGTCGGGTGCCGATACGACGGTCGATATCCCCAGCCAGAACTCGGGATACATGACCTATATCCTGCTTACCGTGGTGCTGCCCATCGGCTTGTTCTTCCTTGCCGGCTGGTGGCTCAACCGCCGCATGAAGAAGGCTATGGGCGACGATAACCCCTCCATGAACTTCGGCGGCGGCGGTTTCGGCGGCATGGGGGGCGGCCTGGGCAAGTCTGGCGCCCGCATCGTTGCTTCCAAGGACGTCGGCGTCACCTTCAAGGATGTTGCCGGACAGGAAGAGGCCAAGGAGTCTCTCAAGGAGGTCGTCGACTTTCTCGAGAACCCGAAGCGCTATGAGGACATCGGTGCCAAGCTTCCGCGTGGCGCACTGCTCGTGGGCCCTCCGGGTACGGGCAAGACGCTCCTCGCCAAGGCGGTTGCCGGCGAGGCCGGCGTTCCGTTCTTCAGCATCTCCGGTTCGGAGTTCGTCGAGATGTTCGTCGGCCGCGGCGCTGCCAAGGTTCGCGACCTGTTCAAGCAGGCAAAGGAGAAGGCGCCCTGCATCGTCTTCATCGACGAGATCGATACCATCGGCAAGAAGCGCGACGGCGGCGGATTCTCGGGTAATGACGAGCGCGAACAGACCTTGAACCAGCTCCTTACCGAGATGGATGGCTTCGACAACCAGAAGGGCATCGTCGTGCTCGCTGCTACGAACCGCCCCGATAGCCTCGATCCGGCCCTGCTGCGCCCTGGCCGCTTCGATCGGCGCGTCCCTGTGGAGCTTCCCGATCTGGCCGGCCGCAAGGCTATCCTGGAGCTTCATTCCAAGGACGTTAAGACCGAGCCGCCCATCGACTTGTCCGCTATCGCACGCTCTACCCCCGGCGCTTCCGGCGCGGATCTTGCGAACATCATCAACGAGGGCGCGCTGCGCGCTGTCCGACTTGGTCGCAAGCGCGCGACGCAGGAGGATTTCGAGGAATCGGTCGAGGTCGTCATCGCGGGCCAGCAGCGCAAGTCCACCGTTTTGTCCGACCACGAGAAGCAGGTCGTCTCCTATCACGAGATCGGCCATGCGATCGTGGCGGCAAGCCAGACGGAGTCTGCGCCCGTTACCAAGATCACCATCGTTCCTCGCACCTCGGGCGCGCTGGGATATACCATGCAGGTCGATGCCGACGAGAAGTTCCTCACGACCAAGCAGGAAGTGCTCGATAAGCTTGCCGTCTACTGCGGCGGACGTGCTGCGGAGGAGCTCATCTTCGGTGAGATGACCACCGGCGCCGCCAACGATATCGAGCAGGCTACCAAGCTCGCCCGCAATATGATCACGCGCTTCGGTATGTCCGAGGAGTTCGGCATGATGGCGCTGGGCACCGTTCAGAATGCCTATCTGAATCAGGACACCTCGCTCACCTGCGCCCCCGGTACGGCCGAGCGCGTCGACGACGCCGTGCTCAAGCTCATCACCGAGGCGCACGAGCGCGCCATGCAGATTCTGAAGGAGAACAAGTTCAAGCTGCACGAGCTCGCTCATTATCTCTACAAGAAGGAGACCATCACCGGCGATGAGTTCATGAGCCTGCTCACACGCGAGAATCCGCTCATGCCTCCGACCAAGCCTGCGGAGTAACGTCTCCCGCTCCCGGATCCCCGGCCCGCATCCCTTGCCGTTCGCACGCGTGTCTCGTGCGTCGGCAACGGGGTGCGGGCTCTTTTCGTATGCTGCCGAGCTGCGTCCGAACGGGGCGTTTGCATCCACGCCTTCGGTCGCGTTGCGCCGCGCGCATGCGCGCCCCCGTCCGATGCGACGGCTCCTGCTGGATATCGGTCCGCGCTTCTGGGGTAAGATGAGGCGGATGATACGTAATGAGGAGGGTATTCCCCATGAACAACGAACCCGATCTTCGCTTTGCGATCCTGATCGATGCCGATAACATTTCCGAGAAGTACATCAAGGTGATCTTGGAAGAGGTCGCGAATTCCGGCGTGGCTACGTACAAGCGCATCTATGGTGACTGGACGAGCCCGCGACTGGCCAGCTGGAAGAGCTGCCTGCTCGATCATTCGATCATCCCCATGCAGCAGTACAGCTATACCTTCGGCAAGAATGCCACCGATTCGGCCATGATCATCGATGCGATGGATATTCTGTATTCCGGTACAGTGGACGGCTTCGCCATCGTGAGCTCCGATTCGGATTTCACCCGTTTGGTGGCTCGTTTGCGCGAAAGCGGCATGGTCGTCATCGGTATGGGCGAGCAGAAGACACCGCGTCCGTTCATCTCGGCGTGCAACCAGTTCAAGTATCTCGATCTGCTCTATGCGGCCCGCAAGGCGGAAGAGGAGCTGTCGGAGGACGAGGACGATGCCGAGGAGGCGCCGCGCCGGCGCCGTCGTGGCCGCCGCGGCGGCAAGCGCGCGAATCGTGGCAGGTCTGAGCAGGCGTTGTCTGCGGATCTCGAGGATGCCGCACCGGCGAGCGCGGCGCATGCCGACGCCGCTGACGACAGCTCCGATGCCGCGCTCGCAGATCCGGTCGAGGGCGACGCGCCGAAGCCCCGTCGCAGGCCGGGGGACCGTGGCGCCGGGCACGCCGACGCCGGCGTCCGCGATGCGGAGGACGACGAGCTGGTCGGAGCGAACAGCTTCGAACTCGATTCCGATGCCGACTTGGATGTGGATGACGAGCTCGATGAGCAGGATGGCGACGTCGCGTTTGGCGAGATGAGCAAAGCCGATCGCCGCCGCCATATGCGTATGATCCGCGAGACCATCAACGCGATCATCGATAAGTTTTCCGATGACGACGGCTGGGTAAGCCTGGGAAAGCTGGGAGACCAGCTCGGTAAGCGCCTCTCCGATTTCGATGTCCGCAACTATGGATTCAAGAAGCTGCGTCCGTTCCTCAAGTCGCTGGGGGTCTATGAGTTCGAAGAGCCGCAGGACGATTCGGGCCATCGGCAGATCTACCTGCGTTTGCGCGAGTAACATCGTCAGCGGGGAGAATCGGTCCGCTGCGCGCATCGCGCGCCCGGCGGTTGCAATGAGGTTGCCACAGTCGATCGGAGGCACACATGAAGGTGGCGGTGAGCGCCTGCCTGCTTGGTGAGAACTGCAAATATAGCGGGGGCAGCAATCGATGCGAGCGTCTGTTGGAGCAGCTCGCGCGTCATCCCGAAATCGAGGTGGTCCCCGTATGCCCCGAGGTTGCGGGCGGCCTGCCCACGCCCCGCCCGCCCGCCGAGATGGTCGACGGACACGTTGTCAACAACCAGGGCGTCTCGGTCGACGCCGCGTACCGACGGGGCGTTGCGCATGAGATGGGTCGTCTGCGCGCGGCGATCGACGCAGGGGATCTTGCCGGGGCCGTGCTGCAGTCGCGCAGCCCGAGTTGCGGGGTCCATCAGGTGTACGATGGCACGTTCCAGGGCGTTCTGGTACCCGGAAGGGGCTTGTTCGCAGACGCCCTGTCGAAGGCTGGCGTCCAGCTGTTCGATGTTGCAGACCTCTAGCGCGACACCGCCGTCCAGCCCCCCTTTGGCCCGCGGTCTCGTGCGCGTTTTTCGCGTGCACGAGCTTTGGGGAGATCCGCTGGGGTGCCGCATCCCGTGGCATACGTGGTATCATTCATAAACACAGGCGTCGATGGGGACGAGTAGATGGGATCCGCGCGGCACAGAGAGTCCGGGCAGCTGAGAGCCGGATGCGTGCGACCTTTTCGAATATCACCCCGGAGCCGCGGCCCCAACGGCGCGTGCGCGCCCAGTAGGCGTCGCCGGGATGGTCGTCGTTACAGACCAGCCGAGTACGGGCACGTGTGGATGCGCGGGCCTTTGAGCTGGGTGGTATAGCGAAACGCTGTGCGGGGCAGCCCCGCGTGTTCCAAGAGCGCTTCGTCCCAGCTTGAGCTAGGACGGGCGCTTTTTTCATCGCGCCCAAGATCTGAAGGGGGTATTCGTGGCCAACGAGTACAAGCAAACTATGAACTTGCCTAAGACCAAGTTCCCGATGCGCGCCGCCCTGGCGCAGCGCGAGCCCGAGCGTCTCAAGCGCTGGCAGCAGAACCACGTGTACGAGCTCATGCTCAAGAAGAACGAGGGCCACGAGAAGTTCGTCCTGCACGACGGTCCTCCCTACGCCAACGGCCCCATCCACCTCGGTCACGCGATGAACAAGATCGCCAAGGACATGATCAACCGCTACAAGGCCATGCAGGGCTACGAGACCCCGTACGTGCCCGGCTGGGACTGTCACGGCCAGCCTATCGAGCACAAGGTCGAGACCCAGATGGGCACCGAGAAGTTCAACCAGGCCTCCACGGCCGAGATTCGCGAGCTCTGCAACAAGTTCGCCGTCGAGAACATCGACCTGCAGCGCGAGGGCTTCAAGCGTCTGGGCGTGCTGGGCGATTGGGACAACCCGTACCTCACGCTCTACCACCAGCACGACGCCGCCGACATCGAGGCCTTCAAGGCCATGTTCGACCGCGGCATGGTGTACCGCGGCCACAAGCCGGTCCATTGGTGCAAGCACTGCCACACCGCGCTCGCCGAGGCCGAGATCGAGTACGCCGACGAGACGAGCCCGTCTATCTACGTCCGTTTCGAGCTCACGAGCAAGCCTGCCGGCCTCGAGTCCTTCGACGGCCCGGTCGACTTCGTGATCTGGACCACCACGCCCTGGACCATCCCGTCCGACCAGGCGGTCTCCCTTAAGCCCGAGGCGATCTATACCGCCATCGAGCACGACGGCCGCGCCGAGATCATGCTCAAGGACCTCGCCGAGAAGGTCTGCGGTATCGCCGGTTGGGACGTCACGCCCGTGATGGTCGACGGAAAGCCCTACGAGGTGCCCGCCGAGGTTCTGGATCACTTGCATTACAAGCAGCCCGTCTTCGACGGCGTCGAGGGCGTCGCCCTGCTGGCCGACTACGTGGGCACCGAGGACGGTACCGGTATCGTCCACAACTCGCCCGGCCACGGCGTGGACGACTACTACGTCTGCATGAAGGAGGGCATGGACGTCTGCATGCCCGTCGACGACGACGGTCGCTTCTACAACGGCGATGAGTTCGGCGCCGGCGGCCCGTTCTCCGGCATGGACACCGACGAGGCCAATCCGCACATCATCCAGTTCCTGCGCGACCGCGGCATGCTCGTGGCCGAGGTCAAGATCACCCACAGCTACCCGCACTGCTGGCGCTGCAAGAACCCGGTGCTCTTCCGCGCCACCGACCAGTGGTTCGTCTCCATGGATAAGACCGGCCTGCGCGAGCAGGCGCTCGACCAGGTGCGCAACCACGTGTCCTGGTATCCGGAGCACGCCGTCAACCGCATCGGCGCTATGGTGGAGCAGCGCCCCGATTGGTGCATCTCCCGCCAGCGCAACTGGGGCGTTCCGATCCCGTCCTTCACCTGCGCCGACTGTGGCGAGAAGATCATGAACGACGACACGCTCGATGCGGTCATCGCGCTGTTCCACGAGAAGGGCTCCGATGCCTGGTTCACCGACGCCCCCGAGTCCTACCTCGGTGACGCCTGCGTGTGCCCCAAGTGCGGCGGCCATCACCTCAAGGCCGACCGAGATATCCTCGATGTGTGGTGGGACTCCGGCGTGTCCTGGAAGGCCGTGTGCGAGTACCGCCCCGAGCTCAAGTACCCCGCGGACGTCTACCTCGAGGGCTCCGACCAGCACCGCGGCTGGTTCCAGTCCTCGCTGCTGACTTCCGTGGGCACCAACGGCATCGCGCCGTACAAGGCCGTCATCTCCCAGGGCTTCACCCTCGACGGCCAGGGCCGCAAGATGTCCAAGTCGCTCGGTAACGTCATCGATCCCAACAAGATCTGCGACGAGATGGGCGCCGACATCATCCGCCTGTGGGTCGCCTCCGTGGACACCTCCACCGACGTCGCGTGCGATACCGAGATCCTCGCCCGCACGTCCGATGCGTACCGCCGTTTCCGCAACACCCTGCGTTTCCTGCTGTCCGTGCTCGAGGGGCAGTTCGAGCCCACGACCGATGGCGTGGCCTTCGACGAGCTCATGCCGCTCGACAAGCTCATGCTCGCCCGCCTCACCCAGGTGCAGGCCGAGGTCGACGCCGCGTACGAGGGCTTCGAGTTCAACCGCGCGTACCGCACGCTGTACGACTTCGTCGTCACCGAGCTCTCCAACGTCTACCTCGATGCGCTGAAGGACCGCCTGTACTGCGAGAAGCCCGGCAGCCACGAGATGCGCAGCGCGCAGACCGTCGTGGCCGAGCTGCTCTCCATGCTCATGCGCGATCTGCAGCCGATCCTGTCCTACACGGTCGACGAGGCCATGGAGTTCGCTCCCGCCGGTTGCCGCGACAACCAGGACTACGCGGCGCTGCTCGATTGGTACAAGAGCCCCATCACGCTCGAGCAGGCTAACGAGTTCGCCGGCGTCCTCGAGGCGTCGCTCGAGCTGCGAGGCGTGGTCACCAAGGCCATCGAGGCCGCGCGTGCCGAGGGCACCTTCACCAAGAGCCAGCAGGTTCGCGTGAAAGCGACCGCTCCGGCAGAGGCCTTCGCCCTGCTCACGGGTGACAAGGCCGTCGACCTTGCCGAGTTCTACATCGTTTCCGAGGTGGAGCTGGCCGAAGGCGAGGAGTTCACCGCCCAGATCGAGGCTGCGCGCGGCGAGGCTTGCGATCGCTGCTGGAACCTCCGCGAGAGTACGGGCGTCCATGGCGAGCATGCGCATATCTGCGACCGCTGCGCTTCCGCCCTGCTGTAGTTTTGTTCCGCGCGCCGCTTTGTGCGGCGCGCGGCTCTGTTGCCGTTGACGGCGGGACCGCGTTTCGAACGCACCTGCGTTGCGGGGTGCATGGGCGTCTCGCGTTCGGCGCGGGGGTCCATTCATCTAGCTGTTGGAGAGGAACGACGTGAGATCGAAGAGTGACGGGTATACGCCGAGCCGACGTGGGCGCCTTCTAGCGGCGGGGCTGGCGGCCCTGCTCTTCGTTGTGCTCGATCGCGTGACCAAGCTGCTGGTGCAGGCACATCTGTCTCCCCGGCCTTTTTCGGGCGACTCGTTCGAGGCTCCGCTCATCCCCGGCATCGTGCGCTTGTATTATGTTGAGAATCGCGGCGCTGCGTTCAGCCTGGGCGAGGGAAGCGGCTGGCTCTTCGTGCTCGTCGCGCTGTTCGTCACGGTCGCGGCGGTGGTCTACCTTCGCCGCGCGCCGCTTGTGAGCCGCATCGAGGCCATCGGCCTCGGCATGGTCGTCGGCGGCGGTATCGGCAATGCGATCGACCGCATATGCTTTGGTTACGTGGTGGATTTTCTGGCAACCGAGTTTATTGACTTTCCCGTCTTCAACGTGGCCGATATCGGTATTACCTGCGGTGTCGTTATAGCGTTTCTCGGATTCATGTTCCTCAGTCCGGCAAATGCGCTCGAAGGCGACGACGCCGGCGCAAAGGCTGCCGGCGGGTCGAAGGATGACAATAGGGGAGGCGGGCTGTAATGGCGCAGGACGTTCATTATCTCGTTCAGGCTGAAGACGCGTGCGTTCGTATCGATGCGTATTTGGGTGCTCGTGATGGCATGCCCTCGAGGAGCGCCTGCGCGAAGCTCATCGAAGCCGGCGCCGTGACGTTGAACGGCGAAGCGTGCCTCTCCAAGAAGTATATCGTCCAGGCCGGCGACAGGATCTCCGCGGAGCTTCCCGAGGAGCGCGAGCCCGGCGATATCGTCGGCGAGCCCATTCCGCTCGACATCCGCTATGAGGACGACCACCTCATCGTACTGTCCAAGCAGCGCGGTCTCGTATGCCATCCCGCTCACGGCCACGATTCCGGTACGCTTGCCAACGCACTCGTCTACCACTGCGGTATCGAGCATCTGGGGACCGTGCAAGGCGAGGATCGTCCGGGCATCGTTCATCGCCTCGACCGTGACACCTCGGGGCTCATGCTTGCAGCCAAGGATGATGACACCCAGCGCGAGCTGCAAAACCTAATCCGCACGCGCACGTTGGATCGTCGCTATATCACCCTGGTCCACGGTCATATCGCCATGGACGAAGGCACCATCAATACCGGCATCGCCCGATCAACGCGCGACCGCGTAAAGATGGCCGTATCTGACGATCCCTTCGCACGCCAGTCCATCACGACGTTTAAGGTGCTCGAACGCTTCGATTCGACGCGTTGGGACGAGGGGTACACGCTTGTCGAGTGCCATCTCTATACGGGGCGAACGCATCAGATTCGCGTGCATATGCGCCATATCAACCACCCGCTCGTGGGCGATCCGCTTTACGGCAAGGGAAGCGACCGTATTAATCTCGATCTCGACCGCCAGTTCCTTCATTCATGGCGCGTCGCCTTCGATCATCCTGTCACCGGTGAGCGGATCGAGTGCCGCGACGAGCTTCCCTGGGACCTCGCTGCCGCGCTCGACGAGTTGTCCGATCGCTCGCTCGGTCGTACGGAGGCGGGCGCCGTCATCATCCCGAAGCTCGGCCTACTCGAGGACTAGGCCTCGTCTCCCTGCTTCGTTGCGGATATGTCCCCCTTTTGCGCATATCGCGGGCGAAGCGATGCGGGTCGTCGCGGCTGCGCTACACTACCTTGAGCATAGTTATCTGTCTGCTCAAGGGATGTTTCGTGGCACCTATCGTTATCTTCAATTTCATACTCGGCGTCCTGTTCACCGTGTGCTTCGCCTACCAGGCCGTGTATCTGCTCATCGGCCTGTTTCGGGGTGAGGTCAAGATTCCGCCCGCGAAGAAGCAGCATCGGTATGCGTTCTTCATCGCCGCCCACAACGAGGAGGCGGTGATCGCCAACCTCGTGCAGTCCATCCGCGACCAGGACTATCCGTCCGAGCTCATCGATATCTTCGTTGTTGCCGACGCCTGCACCGATAACACCGCCCAGGCCGCTCGCGACGCAGGTGCGATCGTGTACGAGCGCAACGACCTCGCCCGTAAGGGAAAGAGCTGGGTGATGGATTACGGTTTCGACCGCATTCTGCGCGAGTACCCCGGCAAGCACGAGGCGTTCTTCATCTTCGATGCCGATAACCTGCTGTCTCGCGATTACGTCTCCATCATGAACGATGCGTTCGACCAAGGCTACCTCGCCTTGACGAGCTATCGCAACTCCAAGAATTTCGGTAGCTCATGGATCTCCGCGGCTTATGCCACCTGGTTTCTCCGCGAGGCGCGCTATCTCAATAACGCCCGCATGATCTGCGGGACCTCGTGCGCGGTCTCCGGTTCGGGCTACCTCATCTCGTCGAAGATTGTCGAGGGAATGCACGGCTGGGATTTCCATACCCTAACCGAGGATATCCAGTTCTCTACGTTCTGCGCCGTGCATGGAATCCAGATCGGTTACGCGCCCGCCGAGTTCTACGATGAGCAGCCGGTTACCATGTCGGCTTCCTGGAAGCAGCGTATGCGCTGGACGAAGGGCTTCTACCAGGTATTCTTCACGTACGGTTCGCACTTGCTGAAGTCGATCTTCCACCATCATCGCTTCGCAGCCTACGACATGCTCATGACCATCGCGCCCGGCATGCTCCTTACTCTGGTTTCGCTATTGGCGAACAGCACGTTCTTGGTCGTGGGCTCGCTGTCCCATGGCTTCCTGGCAACCGACGCCGAGCTTGAGCTGTGCGTCGGATCCCTACTTATCACGCTGTTCTATATGTATTTCACGTTCTTCGTTCTCGGCGTCGTCACGACCGTTACCGAGCACAAGCATATCCATTGCCCGCAAACATGGCGCATCGTCGCCAACCTGTTCACGTTCCCGCTGTTTATGTTCACCTATATTCCGCTTACCGTGGCCGCGCTTTTCCTCAAGGTCGATTGGGTGCCCACCCCGCACGATGTATCGGTGACGCTCGACCAGGTTATCGAGGGAGCTCAGTAACGACTCCCGTCCGTTTTCGGGCAGAGGCTTGAACGGGATATCGCAATCCGCCCCGGCATCGCATAGAAAGCGCGGTGCCAGGGCGGATTTCTTCAATGGGTTCTGGTGCGGGGGCTACATGAAATCGTGAAAATCGAGGTCGTAGTCCTGGTCCCAGTCGTCATGGTCGTAACCGTAGCCGTAGTCGTAGTCGAAATAGGTGTCGTCGGTGGAGAAGCCATCGGTATAGACGTAGCTCGATACTGCAGCATATACGATCATGACCAGCGAGAATACGATGAGAATGATGATGCCCAGCACGCCTGCGGTGAGCGCGTAGGCAAAATTGGATTTCGTCGTCTGGGGAGCGGTTCCAGCCGATGCGCTTTCAACATTCAACGGGTTGGGCGCGGCGATCGGTGCGTTGTCCTTGCCTTGGTCCATACTGGTCTCCTTTCATGTTTGATTCTCGATATTATACGAGGACAATTCTGTTGGAGCCGCCGCATCCTCTTCATTTCGTTGATTGCGGCAACGTCGCGGAATAGGTTGGGTATAACTCCTGGCATCGCTGCGCGACGCAACCCGTCGCCGCTTTAGATTCGTAAGAGATGGGGGATATGATGAACGATTATCCTTTGGTGGATATCCCGGTCGCCGCTTCTTCGAGCCATGGCGTTCCGCTCGACTCGCTCGGATACCAAGAGACGTATCGCTCTATCGTTCACGCGCTGGATGGAGACGTGGAATCCCGCCGCCGAGCCGACGAGGCGCTGGTGCAACGCGGCGCGCTCTATCATGGCGCGCCCGTTCCCTGGAGCGTGGTTCCCAAGGTGTTTTCTCGCTCGGACGTCTCGTATCTGGCATGGATCGCCGAGATGATGGGCCGTATCATGGATAAGGTCACCGAGGCGTACGTTGCAGACCCGTTGGTTCGCGCGTTCTTTTCATTCGATCCTCGCGTTGAGGCGGCGTGTAGGGCGCCGGTGCCCTATGAGCGCCCCATACCCATTGCGCGCGTCGACATCTTCCTTGATGAGGAGACAGGAGATTTCCAGTTCTGCGAGCTGAATACCGATGGTTCTGCCGGCATGCTCGCCACATCCGAGATCACGCAGGTCAATCTGGAAACGGAAGCAGGGCGCCTGTTCGCCCGCGACCATGCGGTGTCCGTGTTCGACATCTACGGAGCGTGTGCCGATGCTATCTTGGATGCGTATCGGAGCGCCGGCGGATCGGCCGAGCACCCCGTTGTCGCCGCCATTGATTATCGTGAAAGCGTGAACGCTCCGGAGATCGCGCGGTTCGTCGATGTCTTCTCCGAGCTTGGCGCGAGCCTGCGCTTTGCAGATATTCGTGACTTGGCGTACGAGGACGGCGTTCTACGCGATGCCGTCGGTCCTATCGACTGCGTGTGGCGACGTCTTGTTATTTCCGACCTGGAAGGTCGGCCGTCCCCGGGTGTCGATGCCTTCCTCGCCTGCGCGAACGAGGGGCGCGTCCCCATGGTTGGCGCATTTCGAACGTGGCCCTGTGCGACCAAGACGGTCTTCGCCCTCTTTCACGACGAGCTTGCCGAGCGGATCCTCGATGCAGAGGAGCTCGCGTTCGTTCGCGCGCACGTACCGGCAACCTATATGTTGGATGCGCAGAGCGACCTGTCCCGTTTCACCCAAAGGGAGCGTTGGATCGCGAAGCCTCGAGACGGCTTCAACGGCAAGGGCGTTCAGGCGGGTTCGGAGTGCACCGATGCCGAATGGCTGGACGTGCTGCAGGAGATGGCGCGCAGCGGGGGTACCGTGCAGGCCTACGCGCCCCAGTTCTACACCATGAATGCCGACGGCAGCGTTGCTGACGGCGTCAAGCGCGAGGAGCCTCACTCCAACATGGAAGGACTCTACCTGTTCAACGGTCGCTTCGCCGGCGTGTTCACGCGTTGCGGCACCACCGCGGTGATCGGCGCGCTTACGGGTCGTTTGAACATGGGCTGTCTCGTGGTGGACGAATAGGTGGACCATGGACGATTGGGTCCTGACTCTCTTCGGCGCGCTGTACGCGGTCGCGGCCGCGATCGGGGCGGTGGTCGATGTTCGCACGCGCAGCTTGCCGAACGGCCTCGCGTTCGTTCTCGCGGCGTTCTCGTTCGCCTATGCCGGCCGGCTCGGCGGAGCGTCTATGCTGGCGGGACGTATCGGCACCGCGCTGCTGGTAAGCGCGTTCCTCGTGTGCTTCGAGCTGCTTTGGAGGCGCTCGCATGGTGCAGCGGGCTTGGGTATGGGGGACGTCAAGGCGTTGTTCTCGCTGCTCGTGCTCGATCCCGGGCTGGCGCTCTTATCATTTTCCGTCGGTCTGCTCGCCCTGGCTGTCGCGGCTTCGTTTCGCGGGGTATCGTCCCTGCCGTTCTTGCCGTTTTTGTTCGGGGCGTTCGCCGTCGCCTCCCTTCTGTCGTATGGAGGCGGGGCGTCTGAACAGGTGGGCGATGTCGGTGCGCTGTGCGATGATACATGCAAGGTCCAGATGAATTGAAGGAGATGGGGCGAATCATGATGGCGATGGACGATCGCGATAACCTTCGGGCCCGGTTGGAGCGCATGCCCGATCACCTTTCCGATGAGTTGGTCAGGCGTATCGAGCATGATCGCGCCCGGGGGCATCGTAACCCATATCGTGCTCCCGATGACGGCGCTTGCCGTCGATATGACCGGCCTTCAGATCGCAGCAGCATGTGGCGCCCCGCATATGTGCGCGATGTCGAGAAGATCATGCATCTTCCTGCGTATAACCGCTATGCGGGCAAAACCCAGGTGTTCAGTTTTCGCAGCAACGATGATCTGTCGCGTCGCGGCCTTCACGTGCAGCTGGTGGCCCGTATCGCACGCGATATCGGCCGCGCCCTCGATTTAAATTGCGACCTCATCGAGGCGATCGGGCTCGGGCACGACCTTGGTCACACGCCGTTCGGCCATGCAGGCGAACGCTATCTCAACGAGGCCTATCGGAAGCGGACGGGGCGCTTCTTTTTCCACAACGTACACTCCGTTCGCGTCATGGACGTCCTGTACGGCCGCAACGTGTCCCTGCAGACCCTCGATGGCGCCTTGACCCATAACGGGGAGTACGAGCAGCGCGTATTCGATCTGTCGGGGCTGCGCGATTTCGACGAGTTCGACCGCACGGTCGAGCTCTGCTCGGTGCAGGGCGGGCGGGCGATCGGCCATCTCAAGCCCATGACGCTCGAGGGCTGCGTGGTTCGCATCGCCGATATCATCGCCTATGTGGGCCGCGATCGGCAGGATGCGATCGAGGCCGGTCTGCTTGACGAAGATGCCTTCGAAGATGGGATGGGCGGTCGCTACAACACGTGGATCTTATCGCGCGCGTCCGTGGACATCATCGAGAACAGCTATGGTAAAAACCGTATCGAGATGAGCGAGCCGATGTTCGAGGAGCTTCGCCGTGCCAAGGCGGAAAACTATGCAAAGATCTATCGGTCGGGCGGCATAGAAGGCGAGTGCGCCGAGGTGCTCTCTGGTGCGTTCGAGCAGATGTACGATACGTTTTACGATGACCTGCGGCGGGGGAACGAGGATAGCTTCATCTTCCGCCATCATATCGCCCGCATCTCCCGCTCTCTGGCTCATTATGGTGCGAGCTACGACTGGCAATCCGATCTACACCAGACGGTGGTCGACTATATCGCCAGCATGACCGATGGATACTTCGCCGAGCTCGCGACCAAGCTTCTGCCCGATGTCGATTTACCGCGGCGCACGTACATCAATGAGCGCTAGCATGCGATCGTCATCGGCCTTCGTCCGCTTCGACGCCTTCGGCTAGAATGGGTTTCATGGATACGTTATTTTCTCAACAAGAGCGCGCTACGCAGCTTAGGAACGCCCCTCTTGCGGTGCGCATGCGTCCGGCCACGCTCGACGATTACGTCGGCCAGCAAAAGGCGGTAGGACCTGGTTCTTGGCTGCGTTCCGCCATCGAGCACGACGTGTTGTCGAGCGTTATCTTATACGGTCCGGCCGGCACGGGTAAGACCACGCTCGCGCATATCATCGCCGCTACTACTAAAAGCGAGTTCGTCGAGGTGTCTGCCGTGACGGGTACGGTTAAGGACCTTCGTCGCGAGATCGATGAGGCGAAGCGCCGATTGCTGATGTACGACCGCCGCACCATCTTGTTCATAGACGAGATCCACCGTTTCTCGCGCTCCCAGCAAGACGCCCTTCTCCATGCCGTCGAGAACCGTACGATCGTCATGATCGGCGCAACGACGGAGAATCCGTATTTCGAGGTGAACTCCGCCCTGCTTTCGCGCGGGCGCGTCGTGGAGCTCGAGCACCTATCCAACGAAGATGTCGAGCGGCTGGTCCGCCGTGCGTTGAGCGCCCCGCAGGGCCTGGCGGATCGGTTCGCCGCCGGCGACGACGTCGTATCCGCCATCTGCACGCTGGCGGCGGGCGATGCGCGTTCGGCGCTCACAACGCTCGAGCTTGCCAGCGAGATCGCCGTCACGCGACCGCTGAAGGGGGAGCGCTTCGTCATCACCATGGAGGATGTGCGCGTCGCCAACCCCCGTCGCGGCCTTTCCTATGATAAGTCCGGCGACATGCATTACGACGTTATCTCAGCCTTCATCAAGTCGATGCGCGGCAGCGATCCCGATGCCGCCGTCTATTGGCTCGCCCGCATGATCGATGCGGGGGAGGACCCCAAGTTCATTGCCCGGCGCATCATGATCCAGGCTTCGGAGGATATCGGCAACGCCGATCCGCAGGCGTTTCTTATCGCCGAGGCAGCGTTCAAGGCGGCGGAGGTCATCGGATATCCCGAGTGTCGCATCAATCTCGCCCAAGCTGCGATCTACAACGCGCTCGCACCGAAATCCAATGCCTGCGAGTCCGCGATCGATGCCGCTCTCTCCGACGTCCGCTCGAGCGGGCTTCGCGAGGTGCCCGCTCATCTGCGCGATCGCCATCGACCGGGTTCCGAGGAGTACGGCCCCTACCTCTATCCCCATGATTACCCCGAGGGGTGGGTCGAGCAGCGCTATCTGCCCGAAGGTCTCGAACGCGGCGCCTTCTGGAAGCCCGCCGGCCGCGGATGGGAAGAGTGGCGCTATGAGCAGACCTCGCGTGATAGGACCGGTCGCGCGCCGCGCGCGAATGGCGCCGATTCGTAGGCCCGTCCTCGTTGGATAGACGGGCACGGCATGGGGTACCATGAATCGTAACCGTCTCGCGTCCGCGGGCGCCGCGGTCGCATCTATTGTGGAACGTATGGAGGCAAGATGGATTTCATGCAGGTTGTGCTCATCGTCTTGGTGCTCGTCGGCATCTGGGCGGTTGCGGAAATCGCCATGACGGTGCGTCGGGCGCGCCAGAGCGTCGACACGTTGGATAAAACGGTTGGCGAGGTGAACGACGCCATCGCCGAGGCCCGTCCGGTTATCTCGAAGCTCGACGGCGTCCTCGACGACCTCGGTCCCGCCCTGTCTCAGGTCGAGCCGCTCCTCAAGCAGGCCAATGTGGCCGTCGAGGCCCTCTCTGCCGACCTCATCGAGGTCAACGGCGTCTTGCGCGATGTTTCATCTGTTACCGGAACGGTGTCTACCGCTTCCGGCGCCGTGAGCGGTATCGCCGACGCCGCCTCCGAAAAGGTGCAGAAGTTCTTCGCTAAAAAGGTTCGTCATACCGATTTCCCCGGTCGCGCCCTGGTTCCTTCGGAGGACGAGGCGTCTGAGCCCGCCGGTACGATCGAGGTCGAGGATGACGTCTTCGACGCCTCTTCGGCTCATTACTTCACCTACGATGCCGCTCAGGGAGATGATTGCGATGAGTGCTAACGAGCCCGTTATTCTTACCGTTGCGGCCGATCCCCATCTGGCCCGCCTGGTGCGCATGACCGCTTCGAATGTGGCCATGCTGTCCTCGATGTCCGTCGACCGCGTGGAGGATATCCGCATGGTTGCCGAGGAGGCGTTCGTGTACGCGTGCTCCTCCTATCCCGGCTCCGCTTTCGATATCGTGTTCGAGTACGACAGCTCGCATGTTTCCATGACGTTCGATTTGGGCGAGGCGGCCTTCGCCACGCCAACCGCAGACGATCCCACCGCCGCCTATGCGGATCTTATCTTGACTGCCGTTTGCGATTCCTATGAGAAACGCGAAGACTCGAATGCGCTCGTTCTCACGCTGAAGGCTGATGTGGCATGACCGAGTCGCCACGTGCTGCGCGTTCTACGAAGACGGCGTGGGATAAAGAGCGGACTCACGAGCTGTTTCGCAAGTTCAAGGAAGAGGGGGATCTTGATGCGCGCGAGAAGCTCGTCATGTCCCATATGAACCTCGTCCGTTTCCTCGCCAACAAGTTTAAGAACCGTGGCGAACCGCTCGACGACCTTGTCCAGGTTGGCTATCTAGGCCTGCTCAAGGCTATCGATCGCTTCGATCCCGGTCGCGGCCTCGAATTCACTACATATGCCACGCCCACTATCCTGGGAGAGATCAAGCGCCATTTCCGTGATAAGGGGTGGAGCGTTCGCGTGCCCCGCCGCCTACAAGAGCTTTCCGCAAAGGTCAATCAGGCAACTGATGCGCTTACCGTCCAGCTTCAGCGTTCGCCCACTATCGAGGAGATCGCCGCGTATCTCGATGCGTCTGTCGACGAGGTGCTTGAGGCGATGGAATCGTCTTCCGCGTATAGCTCGGTTCCGCTGGAGGGATCGAGTAATTCCGAGAACGAGGACGCCCCCAGCGTCATCGACCGCTATGCGACCGAGGATAACGCCTTGAATTTCACCGAGGACCGCCTCATCATCGAGGAGGCGCTCAAGGGCTTCTCGCCGCGCGAGCGCGAGGTCATCGACTTACGTTTCCTCCAGGGGATGACGCAGATCGAGATAGCAGAGCAACTCGGCATCTCACAGGTGCAGGTGTCGCGTCTTTTGAGGCGCACGCTCAAGAAGATTCAGGACAAGATCGATCCCGAGGGGATCATGACCAAGAAGTCTTAGGTAACAAGGAGCCCGATGAACCCATCAACTGCAAGGGACGACCGAGAACGTGCCGCAAAGGCTGCATTTGTAAGCGTATGGACGGTGATCGGTGCCGCCATCATCTTTTTCGCCGTCTTGAAGTTGCTCGGGGTGCTATCGGGCACCCTGCTCTTTCTGTCCATCGGCGCCATCGCCGCCTTTGTCGCCAGCCCGATCGTCAACCTGCTTGAGCGTCGCGGGCTCCCTCGCGGCTTCGCCGCGCTCGCGGGCATCCTGTTCGTCCTCGTAGCGCTGCTTGTCTTATTCGGGTTCGCGATCCCGTTCGCAATGGCTCAGGTCGCTTCCATTCTTCGCGATGCGCCCTCGTGGCTATCGGCGCTTGGATCGTGGCTGGTCGAACTCGAGAGCAAATACGCCGTGTTCGAGCATCTGAGCAATACCGTTCAGCTCGACTCGCTGCTTAAGTCCCTGGGCGACCTGTTCAACCAGGTCCTCTCCGGTTTGCTATCGACGTTTCGCGACGGCGTCGTCCCCATGGTGAGCAACATAGCATCTACCGTATTCATCGTATTTCTCGCGTTCGTCTTCGCGTTTTGGCTCGTGCTCGATTATCCCCGCATCAACGAGGAGATCTGCTCGGTCCTTGGCGAGAACCGAGCGCTCGATTATCGTCTGATGGTCGCCGTTGTGTCGAGTTCCGTTGGCGGTTACCTTCGGTCTACGCTCATCAATTCGGTGATCCAGGGATTCCTGGCGTTTCTCGGCTTCGCGCTCGTCGGACATCCCTATGCTGCAGCTATGGGTATCCTCTCCGGTGTGCTCAACATCATTCCGGTCGTCGGTCCGAGCATCTCCGCCATCACCGCCTCGCTCATCGCCTTGTTCTATAGCCCCATGATGGCAATCTGGACGATGGTCGTCGCCATGATTTCCCAAAATGTGACCGATAACGTCATAGCACCCAAGATCAACCAGTCGACCATGCAGGTGCATCCGGTGCTCTCGTTGACCGCGCTCATCATGGGGTCCACGCTGGGCGGCACCATGGGCATGGTGATCGCGCTGCCCATCGCCGCGGTTTTGAAGAGCCTGTTCATCTTCTATTACGAGACGAAGACGAACAAGCAGATCGTTTCCTACGACGGTGCCCTGTTCAAGGGGACGCCGTATCTCGATCACAACGGCACGCCCGTCCCTGCGTTCGATGCGCTGGGAGACGACACGTTTGTAACCGAGTCGCAGATTATCGATACCGACGTTATGCCCGAGGCGAATGTGGCGCCTAAGCCCAAGCTCGATAATCCTTGGCATGATCTGAAGTTCCTCGAAAACGTCGCGCTCAAGCCGGGGAGCACCGGCGTGTTCAAAAATCCGTTCGCCGACCTTGCCCGCGGCGACGGGGATTCATCCGAGGACGCACGGGAAGACGATGGAAAATAGTTCGTCGCACAGGTCAGGAGCGACTCGCGGCCGTTCGCATATGTGGCGAGCGGCCGTCGCTGTATTCTGAGCCGTCTGCCTGCCACGCGATAGCGCGGGCGGGGTCGGGAGTCTGTGCAGGAGCAAAAACAATGCCAAGGGATTCGGGGAGTTCGGTATAATTTATCGGGTTAGAGCTATCTATACACGCTAGGGGAGTTTTCACCATGACCGCTGATTACCCAACTATGACGACCGCCGAGATCCGTTCGGCGTACCTTTCGTTCTTCGAGGAGCGCGGCAACAAGCTGTATCCCTCCTCGTCCCTTGTTCCCGATGATCCCTCGCTGCTCCTCGCCAACGCCGGCATGAATCAGTTCAAGGAGTATTATCAGGGCAAGAAGACCATGAAGGAGATCGGTGCCTGTTCGTGCCAGAAGTGCGTTCGCACCAACGATATCGACATTATCGGCGCCGACGGCCGCCACGCCTCCTTCTTCGAGATGCTCGGCAACTTCGCGTTCGGCGGCGTGACCAAGGAGCAGGCGTGCGCCTGGGCCTACGAGCTCATTACCGAGGTCTTCAAGCTTCCCAAGGAGCGCCTGCACTTCACCGTCTTCACCGATGACGACGAGACCCATGACGTCTGGCGTTCGCTCGGCGTTGAAGAGGACCACATCACGCGCCTGGGCGAGGATGATAACTTCTGGGCTGCCGGCCCCACCGGCCCGTGCGGTCCCTGCTCCGAGATCTACTTCGACCTCGGCGAAGAGGTCGGCTGCGGGTGCCCCGATTGCGCTCCCGGCTGCGATTGCGATCGATTCCTTGAATTCTGGAACCTCGTCTTCACGCAGTTCGACCGCCAGGAAGACGGCTCCATGCCCGAGCTGCCCCATCGCAATCTCGATACCGGTATGGGCCTCGAGCGCATGGCCGCTATCATGCAGCACAAGAGCTCGTTCTTCGACGGCGACGTCATGCAGAGCCTCATCAAGCTCGGCGTGGACATCTCCGGCAAGACCTATGTCGACAACGACTACACCGGCGCCTCCCGTTCCCTGCGCATCATCGCCGACCATGCCCGCTCGGTGAACTTCCTTATTTCCGATGGCGTGCTTCCCGGTAACGAGGGCCGTGGCTACGTGCTGCGCCGCCTGCTTCGCCGTGCCGTCTTCCATGGCCGCCTGCTGGGCATCGAGGACGCGTTCCTCGGTCGCTTCATCGACGCCGTCAACGACGTCATGGGCGAGGCCTACCCCAACCTCATCGAGAACGCCAACCTTGTGAAGGGCATCGTGAACGCCGAGGAGGAGCGCTTCTCCACCACGCTCAACAACGGTCGCGTGTATCTCGACGAGCAGCTCTCTGCGCTCGCCGAGGGCGATCAGCTTCCCGGCACGGCTGCCTTCATGCTGCATGACACCTTCGGTTTCCCCATCGACCTTACCGTCGAGATCGCCGAGGGCGCCGGTCATGCCGTCGATATCGACGGCTTCAATGCCGAGATGGCGCAGCAGAAGGCCCGCGCCCGCGCCGCCGCGAAGGGCGACGCCTGGGGTTCTTTCAACGACGTATGGACCGAGCTCTCCGACGAGCTGCCGGCTACCCAGTTCGTCGGATACGACCATGAGAGCATCGACGACGCGCACGTTCTGGCTATCGTCGTCGACGGCGAGCGCGTGAAGAGCGCCGAAGGCGGCTCCAGTGTGCAGGTGGTCCTCGACCGCACCCCCTTCTACGCCGAGATGGGCGGCCAGACCGGCGACCGCGGTCTCATCGATTGCGATGCAGCCCAGCTTATCGTCACGAGCACCGTATCCAAGGGCGGCCTGTACGTGCATGAGGGCCAGCTCTCCGGCACGCTTTCCGAGGGCGATGTCGTCTTCGCCGGCTACGACCTCGATTGGCGGGCGCTTGTTCGTCGCAACCATACCGCTACGCACCTGCTCGACGCAGCGCTCAAGGAGGTTCTCGGCGACCACGTGAACCAGGCGGGTTCGCTGGTTGCCCATGATTACCTTCGTTTCGACTTCACGCATTTCGAGGCGCTGAGCTCCGAGCAGATCAAGGCGGTCGAACGCCTCGTCAATCGCGAGATCCTTGCTGCTAAGCCCGTGGTCACGCGTATCATGGGCATCGATGAGGCCAAGGCCTCCGGCGCCGTGGCGCTGTTCGGTGAGAAGTACGGCGACGTCGTCCGCGTCGTTTCGGTCGGCGAGGAGGACCAGCCGTTCTCCCGTGAGCTGTGCGGCGGTACCCATGCCGCCAACACGGCCGAGCTCGGTCTGTTCAAGATCGTCTCCGAGTCTTCCACCGGCTCCAATATTCGTCGCATCGAGGCCGTGACGAGCACCGGAGCCATCGAGTGGCTCGAGGGCCGCGCTGCCATCGCCGAGCAGGCATCGGCTGCTCTGAAGTGCCGTATCGACGAGCTGCCTGCGCGCATCGCCGGCCTGCAGTCCGATCTGCGCGAAGCAAACCATAAGCTCAAGGCCGCCCTTACCGGTGGCAGCTCCGATGCGATCGGTTCGGCTATCGAGGGCGCCCTGGATGCCGGCTCCTACAAGCTCGTTCTTGCCGAGCTTTCAGGTCTCGAGGCTGCCGACCTGCGTAACGTCTGGGATACCGTGCGTCAGAAGGTCGCCGGTCCCGTTGCCTGCGTTATCGCCACGGTAACCGAGAAGGGTACGCCCGCGCTGCTCGCCGCCGGCACCGATGAGGCTGCTGCAGCCGGCTTCCATGCGGGCAACGTTATCAAGGAGATCGCGCCGATCGTCGACGGTCGCGGCGGCGGCCGTCCCACCATGGCGCAGGCGGGCGGTAAGAACGCCGCCGGCCTCTCCGATGCCCTTGCTGCGGCCTCTCAGATGATTCTGGGGTAGGAAACATGGTCGCTCTTGGTCTCGATATAGGTGAAACGCGTATCGGTATCGCCGTATCCGATCGCAGCGGCACCATGGCCATGCCGCTCAAGGTGCTGCCCGCTCAGGAGGTCGTATCCCTTGCACGGTCTTTTCGCCTGCTTATCGAGGACCATGAGCCCGATGTTCTCGTTTGTGGCCTTCCTCGCACCCTGGCTGGTGAGGAAGGCCCCCAGGCCGATCGCGTAAAACATGTGGGGGAGGGCGTTGCCCGCGCGCTGGGTTTGCCCCTCGAATTCGTCGACGAGCGTCTGAGCTCGCGCGAGGCGAAGCGTATCCTGCGCGAGCAGGGTCTCTCCGAGAAGCAGATGCGCGGCAAGATAGATATGGTTGCAGCCTCGCTGTTCTTGCAGGCGTGGCTCGATACCCATAATGGAAAGGATGCGTGTGAATAGCGGTAAGCGCCCCGTCGGCGAACCTCGCAGCGGTCAACGTCCCGCAGGGACTCGATTCAAGCAGCCCCAGGCCACCAAGCCCGCGCCTCGTGCAACGCAGCGTAGCGCTACGCGCGTTCGTCCTTCGAGCTATGCCCCCGGTTCCCGTAATTCGCGGGGGTCGGCATCTCGAACTCCTCGCCGCTCCTCGCATTCGGGTTCCCCTCTTGCGGTCGTGGCGGTCGTAGCCGCGGTCGTAGCCGTGGTTGCCGTCATCGCGTTTTTCATCGCCCCCGCCCTGGGCACGCGTCTGTTCAACCAGCGCGAGCCCATCGAAGCCGGTCTCGAGGTTTCGGTTTCCATTCCCGAGGGTGCGTCGGGCGACACCATCGCCTCGGCCTTGTCCGAAGCCCGCGTGATCGATAATCCCAAGGATTACTATGCAGCCGTTGAGCGTCTGGATGCCGCTATGGCCATCAAGCCCGGAGATTATCTGTTCAAGACGGCGCAGGATCCCGAAGACGTCGTCTGCCAACTCGTCGAAGGACCCAATGTCGCGGGGGTCAAGCTTGTTGTCCAGGAAGGACTCACCGTCGCCCAGACCGCCGTGAACGTCGAGGCGACCTATGGTATCCCCGCAGATGAATTCATCGCGCAGGCGAAGGCATCCAACTATGTCGACGATTACCCCTTCCTCGAGGGTGCGTACGACGACTCGCTCGAGGGCTACCTGTATCCCAAGACCTATTCTTTGGGCGCGCAGCCTTCCGTCGATTCCGTTATCCGCGCCTTGCTGGACCAGTTCAAGAAGGAAACCGCTGGACTCGAGCTATCGAAGGGCGCCCATGGGTTGGATGCGCAGCAGATCATCTGCCTGGCTTCGCTCATCGAGCGCGAGACTGCTGTGGAGAGCGAGCGTCCGCTGGTTGCAAGCGTTATCTACAATCGACTGAAAGCGGATATGCCGCTTCAGATCGATGCTGCCATCGTGTACGCCCGTGGAGGCGGAAGCCAGGGCGTGACGTATGCCGATCTTGAGATCGACTCTCCGTATAACGTCTACAAGAATCGCGGCCTCACACCGGGTCCGATCTGCTCGCCGAGCATTTCGTCGATCAAGGCGGCGCTTCAGCCGGCCAGCACGGATTACCTCTACTATGTTGCATCTGCTGCTATGGATGGCACCCATCGCTTTACGATCGACTATGACGAGTTCCTGAAGTATCGCGACGAGTACGGGGCGTCGTTGTAATGCGCTTGTTCTCTCCTTGTCGATATGTGGCTTCCGTCCCGCTCCTGGACCCTGCCGAACTCTGGGCTCAGGGAAAGCGCGCTCTTCTTGTCGATCGCGATAACACGTTGGTTCCACGTGATGCGAGCCGTGCGCCAGAGGACGTGAAGGCGTGGCTCGATTCAGCTCGCGGCCATGGTTTCGCGTTGTGCATGATCTCCAATAACTGGCACCGCGCCGAGGTGGCGCAATCCGCTGCCGAGCTCGGTATCGATTCCTTCATCGCGTTCGCCTGCAAGCCGCTGCCATGTGCACTTCGTTCGGCCTGCAAAAAGCTCGGCGTAGCTCCTCGGGACACGGTCCTGATCGGCGACCAGCTCTATACCGATGTATGGTCGGCGAACCTCGCTGGGATCGATAGCATCCTCGTCCGCCCGCAGACCTCTGTCGATTTGTGGTACACGCAGGTTTTTCGCGTCTTCGAGCGACGCGCCCTGCGCGACCTGCCGTGTGAAGAGTAGGTGCGTGCTTATGGAACGTATCGACAAGCGCGGGTGCGACCACATCTTCTTCATCGGATTTCTGGGCGCGGGAAAGTCTACGCTCGCCCGCAACCTCGGTGGGATGTTCCATCGGCGGTTCGTTGACACCGATCGCATGGTCGAACGGCAGCAGGGTATGAGCGTTACGGATCTTTTCGCAACGTACGGCGAGCCCGAATTCCGCATCATGGAGACGCGTGTTCTCGAGGGCCTGCGGAGCGAACGCAGCCTGTTGGTGAGCTGTGGCGGAGGAATCGTTGAGACCGCGCGCAACATCGATCTTATGCACGAGATGGGGTATTGCGTGTACCTTGATGGCGATATCGATGATTCCCTCCGCCAGATCAGGCGGAGCGATACCCGTCCCGATTTTCGTTCTGCCGAGCATGCGGCTCGCCTGATCGAGCATCGCCGTCCGCTGTATCGAAAATCGGCCGATTTCACCGTTGATATTCGAGGTAAGAGCTTCCTGGATGTTTCTTACGCCGTAGCCGAGTTATTGCTGGAGCGTGGTTTGCTGTGATTCGTCGCCAGTTGATCAATTTTGGAACCAGGAGCACCGATTTCCGCATGGGATTCGGCGCGTTGTCCGAGTTGTCCCGGATGGTTTCCGCGGTAGTCGCGACCCCGAAGCGCGCCGTCATCGTAACGGATGCCTCGCTTGCCAGCGCGCACGGGCTCGAGGTGTCCCGTGCGTTGATCGACGCCGGCTTCACCGTCGAGGACCTGTCTTTTCCATCCGGGGAGCATGTATCGACGCTCGCGTATGCGATGCAGTTGTTCGAGGCGCTGGATCGCAGCGCGATCACGGCGGACGATGTCATCGTCGCCCTCGGCGGCGTGGAAGTATGCTCTCTGGTGACGTATTGCGCGGGTTCGTGGTGCGGTGGAACCACCTATGTGTTGCTGCCCACGACGCTCGATGCCATGGTCACCTCGGCTACGACGATGACCCCGCTTGATACCTCGTCGTCTTCCCAGATGGTTCATGTGGAGCCGCGCGCTTCGCTCGCCGTATGCGATCTGTTCCTGCTGGCTGATTGTTCCGAGGACGAGCTGCGTTCCGGATACGTCGAGCTCATCATGGCGGCCCTTATCGATAGCCGTCGTCAGTGGGAGCGTATGGATTCCATTCTCCCGGGTGCCGTTTCGGGTGAGGAGGTGCCGCTGTACGATCTTATCGGCATGGCGCAATCCGCCCGTGTTCGCGTGCTCACGTCGGCAAATCCCTCGGCGCGTAATGCGATACAGTTCGGGCGCACCACCGCGCGTGCGCTCAAGCATTGCCTGGGCGACGCCGTGCCCGACTACGCCTTGCTTGCCGAAGGTATGCGCTTCGAGGCTCGTCTCGCCCATGATGTGACCGATTTCGACGTCGACGACGTGTTCACTTTGGACGACTTGCTCGATGAGGCGGGTATCGACGAGGTTCCCTTCGACCTGGGTTGCGGTCGTTTTATCGAGGCGCTCAAGGATACGCGCTTCAAGCGATCGAATCGTCTCATGTTCTCGCTTCCCCGCCATCCTGGAACCATTCGTTTCTCGGTTGTCGACGATGAGGTGCTCGAGCGCCACGCCCGGGCGTACCTGGCATCTCGCGCCGAGCTCATGGACGGGCCGCGTTAGGCGCGCGCCGCCGTGTCCCCGTTGCTGTTACCTACCGTCGTTTCGATGAAAGGATAGATGTAATGACTGAATGCCTGAATGGACCCGCTGGTCGCATCGCCCGCGTGCGCGCGATGATGGACGAGCGCGGATACGACGCGGTCGTCGTGCGCGACGAGGCCAACCTGCGGTGGCTGACGGGCGCCATGGGCGTGTTCGATTACACGTTCGAGTTCCCGCACGTTGCCTTTATCAGCAAAGATTCCTGCTACCTGCATACTGATTCACGATACTTCAACTCGTTTGAGGAGAACCTTCCCTCTGGACACGCTTGGCAGCTCGATATGGACGAGGTTGCGATGACCCGTTGGGTCGCCGATCGAGCCCGTGAGACCAAGAGCTCCGTCATCGCCGTCGAGGACGATATGCAGATTTCGTTCTTCCGCGGTATCGAGCGCAGCTTGGAGGACGTATCCATCTGCGCAGCGTTGCCGCTCATGCATGGCGATATCCAGCGCATGCGCGCGGTCAAGGACGATGAGGAGCTGTCGCTCATGCGCCATGCGCAGTCCATCACCGATGCCGCATTCGAGCATATGTGCGCCTTCCTGCGCCCCGGCCTCACCGAGAAGCAGATTCGCACCGAGCTCGAGACTTTCATGTTCAACAACGGCGCCGATTCCCTTGCATTCTCCTCGATCGTCGCCTCCGGTCCCAACACGGCCAACCCGCACGCGATTCCCGGCGACCGCGTTGTCGAAAAGGGCGACTTCATCCTGATGGATTACGGCGCGGGCTACCGCGATTACCGCAGCGATATGACGCGCACCGTGGTCATGGGCGAGCCGTCCGCCGAGCAGAGGGCGCTCTACGATCTGGTTCGCCGTACGCACGAGGAATGCGCCGCCGCCATCCACGCGGGCGTCGATGGTCACGAGATCCACAAGCTCTCGCAGAAGATCATCGGTGACGCCGGGTACGGCGCCTACTACGGTCACGGCCTGGGCCACGGCGTTGGCATCGACATCCACGAGCTGCCCAACCTGGGCCGCACGAGCAACGTCCTCGCTGCGGGTTCCGTCGTGACGGTTGAACCCGGCGTGTACCTGCCGGGCGTCGGCGGCGTGCGCCTCGAGGACTACGGCGTGGTCACCGCCGATGGCTTCGAGCCCTTTACGCGTTCCACGCACGACCTCGTCGTCATCGACTGCTAGATACGCTTCGTTTCATTCCTTGGCAGCGCTCCTTGCGAGTTGCGTATCGTGTGTGCGCTTCACGGGGGAGCGCCGGCATGAGGTATAATCGACTAGTTATAAGCTCAGCGGCATGTTCCGTACAGAGAAAGGCACTTCCATGGCATCCATCTCCACTGCTGATTTCAAGAACGGCATGGGTCTGCGCATCAAGGACAAGGTGTGCACCCTCGTAGAGTTCCAGCACGTCAAGCCCGGTAAGGGCGGCGCGTTCGTCCGCTATAAGACCAAGGACATCAAGACCGGCCGCGTCGTCGAGCAGACCTGCAACGCTGGCTCCAAGTTCGAGAGCGTCCAGCTCTTCACCAAGGAGATGCAGTATCTCTACAACGACGGCGTCGACTTCATCTTCATGGACAACGAGACCTACGAGCAGGTTTCCGTTCCCGCTGATTTCGTGGGCGACAACGCCAAGTGGCTGCGCGAGAACGATACCTGCCAGCTGCTCTACGCCGAGGAGGAGCTCATGGGCGTGAACCCGCCCATGTTCATCATCGCCGAGGTCACCGAGACCGTTCCGGGTGCTAAGGGCGACACCGTTCAGGGCGCTTACAAGCCCGCCACCATCGACACCGGCGCCGTGGTCCAGGTCCCCATGTACCTCAACGAGGGCGAGAGCATCAAGGTCGACACCCGTACGGGCGAGTTCGTTTCCCGCGCCTAGCTTTATTTCATTCATGATCTAAGGAGGAGACTATGTCCGAAGAGATCAAGATCGCCGGAATGGGAATTGCTCCCGAGGTCCTGGCCGCCATCGTCTCGCGTGCTGTCGAGGAGATCGAGGGCGTTGCCGCTGTCGGCGTCAAGGATATCGCCACCAACCTCGTGTCGATGTTCTCCGCACGCGGTCCGATCGCGGGTCCGTCGGTCGAGGCCGCTGTCGTCGACGATACGCTGGCCATCACCGTCCACGTCACCGTTTTCTTTGGCTATCCCTTCAAGAAGCTTGCCGAATCGATTCGCGAGGCCGTTTCCCGCGCCATCGACGCCCAGGTTGGTGTCGAGGTGTGCTCGGTCGATGTCTGCATCGACGGCCTCGTTTTCCCCAAGGAGTAATGCGTGAGTCTAAAAGTGGAACGCGGGCGCACCCTTGCCCGTAGCCAGGCGCTTCAGATCATCTTCCAGGCCGAGGCGCTCGACCTGTCCGTCGACGACGTCCTTGCCGGCGACTACCTTCTTTCCAAGGGCCCGCTCGATGCCTATGCAGTCGAGCTCGCACGCGGTTGCCATGACCAGATCGATCGCATCGATTACGCGCTGCAGTCGGTCTCGCACAATTGGAGCCTGTATCGCATGCCCGGCACCGATCGCAACCTGCTTCGCCTTGCGGTGTACGAGATGCGGTTCCTCGATGGCGACGAAGCAATCGATGACGCCGTGGTGATCAACGAAGCCGTCGAGATCTCGAAGGCTTACGGCACGGACGAGTCGTCGCGCTTCGTGAACGGCGTTCTGGGGCGCATCGCTCGCATGGACCAGCTCCCCGAGCCGCCTCAGGACGAGACCGATGAGGTCGAACTCGATGACGAAGAGGCCGACGCGCTCTCGAATGATGATGAGGCTCTTGAGTTCGCTCAGTCCGAATGCGAGGATGTGCCGCTCGCTTCCGAGGGTGAGTAGGCATGGCCGACACCACGGTCAAGACGTTCGATGACATCACCGAGCGCCTCGACGAGATCATCGCCACCGTTCGCTCGAAGGATACGTCGCTCGAGCGCAGCCTGGATTTGTTTGACGAAGCCATTCGTTTGGGTTCGAAGGCCGTCGACATGGTTGACCAGTTCGAGCTCTCGCCGCGCGAAGCCGACCTTCTGGACGCCGATTCCAAGTCGGATATCGAGGCATCGGCTGCTGATCCCTCGAGCCCCGAGGACGCGTCATGAAGCGCGTTCGACTCGACGACGAATTGATTTCACAGGGCATCTGCGAGAATCGCGCAGATGCCCTGCGCACATTGATGGCCGGCCTCGTCTCCTCCGGTGGAGAGCGGCTGTCATCTCCGGGTATGAAGGTCGTGCCGGGCATCGAGCTCCACGTGAAGGGCCGTATTCCCTATGTGGGTCGCGGCGGGGTCAAGCTCGCAGGTGCCCTTGATTCGTTTTCAATCGACCCCGACGGCCTTGCATGCCTCGATGTGGGATGCTCCACGGGCGGGTTTACCGATTGCCTTTTGAAGCGCGGGGCGTCGCGGGTCATCTCGGTCGATGTGGGCCGCGCCCAATTCGATTGGTCGCTTCGCCAGGACGCTCGGGTGACACTGCTCGAGCGTACGAATATCGTCGAGCTTCCCGGGCTCGGGTATTCAGCCTGTTGCGACCTGGCTGTCTGCGACGTGTCGTTTACGAGCGTCGGCGCGGTCATCGATGCCGTCCTGTCCGTCCTGAGCGATGAGGGCGCATTCGTAACCCTGGTTAAACCTCAGTTCGAAGCCCCTTCGAGCCAAGTCGGCGAAGGTGGCGTCGTGCGAGACCCCCGTGTTCATCACGAGGTGCTTGGTCGCGTGATCGGGCTCTTCGCGGACAAGGGCCTGTATCCGGTCGATGTGTGCGCGTCTCCCATTACCGGCGCGAAGGGAAATCGCGAGTTCTTTCTTTATGGTGATCGCATGCGCTTCTCGACATCGTCTCCCAGCGAGCTGGAGGCGCAGGTCGAGAGCCTCATCGCGAAGGCGGAGCTGCTATGAAGGTGTTTTTAGTCCCTAATTTCTATAAGCATGAAGCCGTGCAGAGCGGTTTGACGCTCGAGCTTTGGCTTGGTCGTCAGGGCTACGAGGTTGCCTGGGCCGCCGACCAGCGCTCGGGCATCACGGAACCTGCCGATATCGACGGGAGCGACCTGGTCATCTCCCTCGGCGGCGATGGTACGCTGCTGCGTGCCGTTCGACTGGCGGGGGACCGTGAGATTCCGATTCTAGGTCTTTCCTACGGCCATCTGGGGTTCTTGACGGCAGCGAGCCCGGAGGACCGCGATATTCTCGGCGTCGTCTCCGATGCCCTTGCCGGCGAGATGCATGTGAGCCGTCGTTCACGGCTGGATGTTCGCGTTTACTCCGAGCGAGATGACGGCTCCGTTGCGGAAATTAGGTCCAGCGCCCTGAACGATATGGCGCTCGCGCGCGGTCCCTTGTCCGATATGGTCGAATTCGATATGACGGTATCCGGGCACCATATCGATCGCTTGCGTGGCGACGGCGTGGTCGTCTCGACCGCTACGGGCTCAACCGGCTACGCTTTGTCTGCCGGCGGCCCTATCGTCAACCCCGAGTTCACGGGTATGGTATGCGTTCCCATCGCGCCCCACACCATCCAGGCGCGCGCTTTTCTTACGTCGCCGTCGGACGTCGTCGAGGTGACGATGTCGACGTCTCGTCCGTCTGTTCCCGCCATCGCGGTCGATGGGCAGTTCCTTGATCCCGAGGGCGTAGTCGATCGCGTCGTCGTATCGCGCGCATCCCATGACGCGCTGCTGCTCGACTACGGCCCCGAAAGCTTCTACGCCTCGGTGTCCCGCGTTTTCTACGGAGTGCGTCGCCATGATTGATGAAATCCGTGTCGAGAACCTCGCGCTTATCCGCGAAGCGTCCGTCGTGGTGGGCGATGGACTCACGGTCCTGACGGGCGAGACGGGTGCTGGCAAGACGGCTCTTCTTTCGGCTTTGAAGCTGTTGATGGGGGAGCGCGCCGATGCTTCGGCGGTTCGCGAGGGTGCCGACGCCTTGCGCGTGGAGGGCCGTCTGTATCGCGACCTCGATGACCCCGAAGGCTTTTCCGTGGTTCGCACCGTTTCGGCCGATGGCCGTAGCCGTGTGAAGATTGATGGGGCCATCGCCAGCGTGCGGGAGCTTTCCGTTCGGGTCAGACCCCTTGTCGACCTCTGCGGTCAGCATGAGCATCAACGTCTGCTGGACCCTTCCTACCATGCCGAGATGGTCGACGCCTGGGCGGGCGAACCCGTACAGGCCTCTCTTGCCGCATATCGCGAGGCGTGGCATGCCCTTCGTGCTGCCACCGAGGAGCGCGAGCGCGTCGAGGCCGCCGTACGAACTCAGGGCGCTCAGCTCGATGAGGCCCGGTTCTGCGCGGATCGCATCGCCGAAGTGGATCCTCGTCCCGGTGAGTACGAAGAGCTCGAGGCGGCGCTTCCCCGCGCCGAGTATGCGGAATCTCTCGCTCGTTGCGCCCATGATGCTCAGGCAATGCTGTCCGATGAGGGAGGGTCGCTCGATGCGCTTAATTCCGCCATCGCCGACTTATCGCGGATGGCCCGGGTCGATTCCGCATTGGGTGCGTTTGCCGATACCCTTTCCGAGGCTTCGATCATCATCGAAGATGCAGCCTCCAGCCTGCGTGCCTATCGCGACGGCATCGAGCTCGATCCAATCGAGCTAGCACGCTCCCAAGAGCGTTTCAGCTCCCTCAAGGGCCTCATGCGCCAGTTTGGACCTTCCATGGACGATGTGTTTCGTCGCTATGAGGAAGCCCAGGAGCTGCTGAGCTTGGTCGACGAGGGGGGCGAACGGTTGCGCCGGGCCCGTGCGGCGGAGGATGCAGCCGAGAGCGCGTTGCAGGATGCTGCGCGGCTCCTTATGAAGCGTCGTGCTGCCGCGGGGCCTCGATTCTGCCGCGAAACCATGCGCCATATGCAGCGCCTCGAGATGGTCGGTGCCGAACTCGTCTGGGACCAGAGGGTTCTTCCGCGCGAACGCTGGAGCGCGTCTGGTCCCGCGAGCTGCGAGCTGCTGTATCGAAGCGGCAGCGGTCTTGCGGCGCGGCCTTTGCGCCGTATCGCCTCGGGTGGCGAGCTCTCCCGCGTCCTGCTTGCAACGAAGGTCGTGCTCGGTTCGGCGGATACCGCTTCGACCCTCGTATTCGACGAGGTCGATGCCGGCGTGGGCGGTGCCACCGCTCGCTCGCTCGCTGCGGTGCTCTCGGATCTGGCTCGAACGCATCAGGTTATCGTTGTCACGCACCTCGCGCAGGTGGCGGTGGCGGCATCCCATCACTATGTGGTGCGCAAGACCCCTGCCGACGACGGCGTTCCCGTCACGTCCCTCGAGGCGGTAGATGGAGAAGAGCGTGTGGAGGAAGTCGCACGCATGCTTTCAGGCGAGCAGTCCGAAGCATCGCTTGCCCACGCGCGCTCGCTGTTGGGTTGGTCCTAGTCCGTCAACGCATCGACGAGCAGCTCGAGCGCGCGGGCGTATCCCTGTATTCCTTCGCCGCTTACCGTCGTGATGCATGCATCGCGGATATAGGATCTTTGTCGGAACGCTTCGCGTTCTTCGATCGCTGAGACGTGCACCTCTATGGTGGGGATGCCCACGGCTGTTATGGCATCGAGCAGGGCGATGCTCGTGTGCGTATAGGCGGCGGGATTGATCACGATTCCGTCGTACACGCCATACGACATCTGGATGGCGTCGACGAGGGCTCCCTCGTGGTTTGACTGGAAGCAGTCGAGCGTTTCGACCCCGAGGCGCTCGGCGGTTTCATGGCAAACCTCGACGAGCTGCTCGTATGTCTCGTTTCCGTAGATATCAGGCTCCCGGATCCCCAGCATATTGATGTTGGGCCCATTGATGACAAGCAGTTTCATGCTCGCTCCTAGCGGTTTGGATATGCGGCGCGCTCGAGCTTCGACAGGACGTCGCGCGCCGTATCGGCGGCGGTTCCCTGGACGTCGACAACGATATCGGCCCAGGTCCGGTACGCGTGCATGCGCCGTGCCGCCAGCTGCTCGACGCCTTCTCGCTTGCTCAACGGCCGTCCATCTACCGAGAGCTCGGCAAGCGAGCGGTCAAGCATGACGATGCGGCTGTTCTGATGGAGCAATTCGTAGTTAGCCGTTCGTTCGACCACGCCGCCCCCGCAGGAGATAACGGTGCCGCTTTTCGACGCCGTTTCCTGCAGCACGCGCGTCTCCTCCTCGCGAAAGGCTGCCTCACCATGCTTGTTTATGAAATCCTCGCACGTCATGGCGTGTCGTTCGGCGATGACGTGGTCGGTATCGATGTGAGGACGCCCGGTGAGTTCCGAGATGGATCGGGCTACCTGCGTTTTGCCGGAGCCCGGCATGCCGATAAGAACGATGTTCTCCTCGGCGGATGCGAGATGGCGGGTCACCTCGAGCATACGTTCGTGCGAGATGACCTCTCCCGTATAGAGTTCCACGGCCCGCGCTGCCTGCGCGACGAGCATGAGCAGTCCGCCCGCGCACGGGATGCCGCGTCGCTCCGCCTGCATCATCAAGTCGGTGCGCGCCGGGTTGTATACGATATCGATGAGTCCTTCGAGCCCTGAGAGGGCATCCAGGCTGCATACGCTTGCTGGGCATGCTGGATACATACCGACGGGCGTGCAGTTGACGGCAACCGCCGCGTGGCCCCAGCGTCCGAGGTCGTCGTAGGTCACCGCGCCCGCACGGGCTACGGGATGCACCTCCATGCCGAGGTCCGATAGAACCGTGCAACACGTTGATCCGGCGCCGCCGTCACCGCCGAAGACCAGGGCGGTCTTGCCTGCAAGGTCGATCTCCATGCTCTGGATGAGTACGCGAAAACCGTAATAGTCCGTGTTGTCTCCACGTAGGCGACCGTCGGGCAGACGCGTGATGGTGTTCACGTTGCCAAGCCGCCGGGCGATGGGGGAGACATCATCAAGGTATGGCATGACATCCCGTTTATAGGGAATGGTCACGTTGATGCCTTCCCAGCTGTCGCCAGCTAGAAACGATGCGACTTCTTCGGGTTCGCGTTCGAATGTGCGGTAGTCCAGGCCGGCGAGCTCGCGGTAGATCACCGGGGTATAGCTGTGTCCGAGCAATCTGCCTAAAACACCGTACGGTCTCTGTTTCATTCGAGTACCTCCATCGTTGTTACTCGTGGACGGCATGGCGCCCGTCCGATCCGGCTGCCTCGGGGGATGGGCTGGCGTCGCGCGACGGCATGGCGCTGCATTCGAGTTGCCGAAGCGCAAGGACCTGTTCAGCTTTGTTGGCATCCATGATATGGGTGAAGAGGGCGCGCATCGTATCCGCGCGCTGCGGGGCGACTCGCTCCGCGACCCATGCGAGCTTGAGCTGCTCGCGCTCGGGGTCGTATAGGGGTGCACCGGTCGCCTGCTTTGCCTTTGCTATTGCAGCGGCCATATCGAGCCGTGCATCGAGCAGGGTGACAAGGTCGTTGTCGATGCGATCTATCTTTTGGCGAAGTTCATCGAGCTGCATGGCGCGCTCCTTACATCACGGTATACGGGGGTCACGCTTCCAGTGGGGGCATGACGGGAGCCGCGTCCTCGAGCAGGGCGTCAAGCAAGGCGAGCGCGCAGACCGCTTCGGCAACGGGAACGGCTCGTGGCACGATGCACGGGTCGTGTCTTCCGCGAATGGAAAGAACGGTTTCGTGCCCCTCAACCAGGTCGACGCTCGCCTGCTTGCGGCCTATCGAGGGCGTTGGCTTTATTGACATGTTCCAGACGATGGGCAGCCCCGTGGTGATGCCCCCGAGGATTCCCCCTGCGTTGTTCGACATGGGCTGCGCGGTTCCATCGACCAGGTGATAGGGGTCGTTGTGCTCGCTGCCGTAGCGTCGCGCGGATGCAAAGCCGTCGCCGAATTCGACGCCCTTGACAGCCGGGATACCGAAGGCGATGCGTGCGATCCGATTCTCGATGCCGTCGAACATAGGGTCTCCGATTCCAGCCGGCATGCCGTAGGCGACGCACTCAACCGTACCGCCCACGCTGTCGAGGGAGAGTTTGGCATGGGAAATGGTATCGCGCATGGCGCTTGCAGCGTCCGGGTCGATGCAGGGAAGGGAATTGCTTCGAATGGAATCGATCTGCTTCGGGACGATGTGCATGGCGTCGAGCGGCTCGTCCACAACGGGACGGGGCCCCAATGCGGAGATATGAGCTGCTATTCTCACGCCATGGCGGGCAAGCACCTGTTTTGCGATACCGCCCGCGATGCAAAGCGGAGCGGTGAGCCTCCCGGAAAAATGGCCGCCGCCCGCTACGTCGTGATGGCCGCGATATTTGATGAATGCAGTGTAATCGGCATGTCCCGGTCGCGGAATCCGGCCAAGCTCCTCGTAGTCGACGGAGCGGGTGTCGTCGTTGACGATGACGGCGGCGATGGGGGCTCCGCACGTGTATCCGTCGACGATTCCGGATACGATGCGCACCTTGTCGGCCTCGTTTCGGCTGGTGGCGGTGGCGTCGCGGCCGGGTGCACGCCGATCGAGGAATCGCTGCAGCTCATCGAGG
>NZ_VOWY01000010.1:0-186394 GCF_008014645.1 Collinsella sp. BA40 | reverse complement strand
CATCGAGGGTGCATCCGACGGCGGCCGCGTGGGATTGTCCGAAAACGCTCAGGCGCAAGACGTTGCCGATGCATGACGACATGGCGCGCCTATTCCGCCAGGAGCTCGATGTGGCCACCGAGCTCGCGATAGTGTTCGAAGAAGAGCGGATAGGACTTGTTAACCGCTTCGGCGCCCTTGATATAGACATCGTTTTCGCAGCGCGTGGCCGCGATGGCGGCCATCATGGCGATGCGGTGGTCGTTGTGGGCGTCGACCGTGCCGCCGACGAGCTGCGGAACCCCGTCGATGATGAGCGCGTCGCGGTGGATGGCGATCTGGGCGCCGAGGTTGGCGAGCTCCTGGGCTACGGTTGCGAGGCGATCGGATTCCTTGATGCGCAGGCGCGCGCAATCGGTGATGACCGTGCGGCCTTCAGCCACCGCCGCCACCGCGGCGATAATGGGGACGAGGTCCGGTATATCCTGCGCGCTCATCTCGAATCCACGCAGCGTATCGGGACGCGATATAGCGGCGTTCGTCGAGCGGCCTATCCGCGCGCCGAAGCGCGAGAGCGCGGCCAAGACGTTGCGGTCGCCCTGCGCCGAGGACAGCGTGAGGCCGTCGACCTTGATGGGGAGGCGCCCCATCGCGCCGGCGCACAGCCAGAAGGCCGCGTTTGACCAGTCTCCCTCGACGCTCACCTCGTGCGGTGTGCGATAGGTATCGTTTTCCGTGGTGAATACCGTCACCTCTTCGTCCGCCTGCACGCGGCGCTCGACGAACACGTCTACACCGAAGGCCTGCATGGCCTGGATCGTCAGGTTGATGTACGGCCTGCTCTCGATGCGCCCGCTCACTACGATCTCGCTTGAATGGTCGAGCAGCGGGGCCGCAAGCAGCAGGCCGGTGATGTATTGCGAGCTCACGTCCCCGGGCAGCTCGAAGCGGCCCGGCCTCATGCGGCCGGCGACCGCAAGCGGGAAGCCGCCCAGGCCGTGCAGCTCGCAGCCGGCGGCTATGAGCTCTTCGGCGAGCGGGGAGAGCGGGCGCTCGCCAAGGCGCTTCGAACCCGTGAACGTTGCCTCTGCGCCCAGCGCGCAGGCTACGGGGAGCAAGAAGCGAAGCGTCGAGCCCGATTCGCCGCAGTCGAGCGTTTTGCCGTGCAGGGCTCGCAGGAGTCCCAGGGCGACGCTTTTCGGCATGGGTTTGACGAGGTATCCATCGCCGACCGCTTGGATACGGGCGCCCAGTTCGACCAGGCAGCGTATCGTCGCCTCGATATCGGCGCACGTGGTGTTGCACCTTACGTGCGTGTCCCCGTTTGCGAGCGCGGCGACGATGATGAGTCGATGGGCAACCGATTTCGACGCGATGGCCGGAATGGTGCCGGATAGCAGGGCAGGGCGGATATGGGCTAGCATGCATCCTCCTCGGGGGAGCTGGTTTCCTTCTCTTCTCGAGCGTACGCCTCCGTGCAGGCGAGGCCGACTTCGAGAATGCGCTTGAATTCGTCGAGCGGCGCGTGCGAGATCGCGGCGGCTCCTATGCTGCGGGGGACGACGAGGTCGATCGAATCGCTTGCGCGCTTCTTGTCGTGGAGCGCGGCCTCATAGACGGCTTGCGTATCCACATCGACGTTGAGCGGGAGCCCATGGGCGCGTAGCAGGGCGGCGATGCGGTCGGGAACATCGGCCGGGCACACCCCGGCCGTCACCGATGCGCTCGCTATGGCGAGCATGCCCACGCCGACGCATCGGCCGTGCCCGAGCTCGTAGCCTGATGCCGCCTCGATGCCGTGGCCGATGCTGTGCCCGAAGTTGAGCAGCTTTCGCAGGGAGGTCTCGCGCTCATCAGCCGAGACGACCGCGCGCTTGATGTCGACGTTGCGCGCTATGAGGTATGCGGCCCGCGCGAGATCGCTCTTGAGGAGCCCGGGTGTAAGCGGCGTGGCCTCGAGTTCGCCGAAGAGCTCCGCATCCGCGATGACGGCATGCTTGATCACCTCGGCGCACCCGTCGGCGAACTGCGCGTCTTCCAGCGTCGCGAGGCACCCTACATCCGCGATAACGGCGCGCGGCTGCCAGAAGGCGCCGGCAAGGTTCTTTCCTGCGGCCAGGTTGATGGCGGTCTTTCCCCCTATCGAGGCGTCGACCATCGCGAGCAGCGTGGTGGGCACCTGAATATAGGGAATACCGCGCATGTAGCTCGCCGCGAGAAAACCTGCCAGGTCGCCTACGACCCCGCCGCCGAGGGCGACGACGATATCGGTGCGCGCGAGCTCGAGCTCGGCGGCTTTTTCCAGGAGGTCGAGGTAGACGGCGCCGCTCTTGCTCGACTCGCCGGGCGCCACCATTTCCATGTGGACGGTGTAGCCCTGTGTTTCCAGGCTCTGGCGCACCGGCTGTCCGAAGAGGGGGCCCACGGTGGAGTCTGTGATGACGAGGGCCTGCGCGCCCCCGCATGATTCGCGGGCGATAGCGCCCGTCTCTTCGAGCAGGAACGTGCCCACATACACGGTATAGGGAGATGCGACATCGATGTTTATAGCGTATTCCATGGCATCCTTTCCGGGTAGCGCGCGAGCGCCCCGCCGTCCGTCGGGTCTGCTGGCGCATGCGCGCGCGGCCGCCTGCGACCGGCCGAGCGGGGCGTGCTAGCAAGTGTATCGCATCCGGTCGACACCATAGCGTCGCCGCGCAAGACGCTACAAAGGTGCCATGTGCATAACTCTTGCATTGCAAAATGGACTCGCCCATAGCCGATCTTTTAGGTATAATTCAAAAACGTTGCGCGCCATTAGCTCAGTGGATTAGAGCGTCTGCCTCCGGAGCAGAAGGCCGTAGGTTCGAACCCTATATGGCGCACCAGTAGCTATTCGGGTCGCGAGCGCATTGCGCTCGTGGCCTTTCTTGTATCTGGACGGCGAGCTTCAAGGGGGCATCCGATGTCGCAGGCGGAATCTTCCCAGCATGAGTCGATACGGGGGCTTACGTCGGAGGAGGTGCGCGAGCGCATTTCCGAAGGCAAGGTCAACATCAACACCGAGCTTAAGACGAAGTCCGTCAAACAGCTCATCATCGAAAACCTTTGCACGCTGTTCAACCTCATCAACGTCGTGCTCGCCATCCTCGTCATAAGCACCGGCGCCATCAAGAACCTTACGTTTCTCGGCGTCGTCTTTCTCAACACCGCTATCGGCGTCATCCAGTCTCTCCGTTCGAAGCGCATGGTCGACCGCCTGACGCTCCTGGCTACCAAGAAGGCCGTCGCCCTGCGTGATGGTATCGAGGTCGAGCTCGACTTGGACCAGATCGTGCTGGACGATCTTTTGAAGCTTGGACGCGGCGACCAGATACCCGCCGACGCCGTCGTCGTCCGCGGCGAGGCGCAGGTCAACGAGAGCCTTCTTACGGGGGAGAGCAACCTTATCCGCAAAGAGGTCGACTGCGAGCTCATGAGCGGGAGCTTTATCGACTCCGGGCTGGTTTATGCCAGGGTCGTCCATGTAGGGGCCGACAACTACGTCGCGCGCATCAACAACGAGGCCAAATACGTCAAGAAGGTCAATTCCGAGATCATGAACGCGCTCACCGCTATCGTGCGGTTCGCCAGCGTAATCATGGTCCCTCTCGGTGCCGCCCTTTTCTTTTCGAGCGCCCATGGAGGCTACGAGGCCTGGGCCGCATCTCCATCCGGGGGCTCTATCGAGTTCCTGCCCTGGTTGCTGTTCGGCCATGCTCCGTGGGGGGACGTATCCGGCTGGATCCTATCGACCGTCGGCGCGCTGCTCGGCATGATCCCCCAGGGTCTCGTCCTGCTCACCTCGTCGGTGCTCGCCATCGCCACCATACGTCTCGCGCGCCGCAGCGTGCTCGCCCAGCAGTTGTACTGCATCGAGACGCTCGCGCGCGTCGACGTGCTCTGCTTGGACAAGACCGGCACCATCACCTCCGGGCGCATGGAGGTCGAGGGAACCTATCCGCTCGAGCCGTCCCATTCCCTTGCATCCGAAGGCCCCTGCAGCTCCGCGGAGCTTGATCTCGCGCTTGCCAATATCGCACGGGCCACCTCGGAGGATGCCAACGAGACCTGCAAGGCCTTGCTCGCGTATTACGACGGCAGCTCGGTCGCGCGCGAGGAGCCCGTTCGCGTCGTTGCGTTTTCCTCTGCGAAAAAGTGGAGCGGTGCCACGTTTTCCAGTGGATCCTACGTTATGGGCGCTGCCCAGTTCGTGCTTTCCGACGAGGCGTTCGCGCAGGTCGAGGAACGTGTCGCCGAGCTTGCGGATACCTGCCGCGTTCTCGTTGCCGCCAGGGTCGATGGCTTTACGGATGATGGCGACATGGTCGGCGATGCGTGCCCCCTGGGTTTCGTGACCATCCGCGATGAGATTCGAAGCAGCGCCGCCGACACGATTCGCTATTTCTGCGAGCAGGGTGTCGCGCTCAACGTCATCTCGGGCGACGACCCGCGCACCGTATCCTCGATCGCCCGCGTTGTCGGCGTGCCCGGGGCCGATCGGTTCGTCGATGCCACCACGCTCGATACCCCTGCAAAGCTCGATGCCGCCGTTGATCGCTACCACGTGTTCGGCCGCGTGACGCCGCAGCAGAAGCGCGAGCTTGTCGTGTCCCTGAAGCGTCGCGGCCATACCGTCGCCATGACCGGCGACGGCGTGAACGACGTATTGGCGCTCAAGGAAGCCGATTGCTCGGTCGCGATGGCGGCGGGTTCGGACGCCGCCCGCAACGTGGCCGAGATCGTGTTGGTAGATAACGACTTCGCCTCCATGCCCGCGGTGGTGGCCGAAGGCAGGAGGTCGATCAACAACCTTCAGCGCTCCGCAGCGCTCTTCCTTACCAAGACGTTGTTCTCCATGGGTCTTGCGGCGATCTGCATTTTCTTCCCGCCGTACCCCTTCGAGCCCATCACCATGACGCTCATCAATTTCTTCTGCATCGGTGCGCCCAGCTTCGTGCTCGCTCTTGAAGCCAACCGCGCGCGCGTCGAGGGCAGCTTCCTCGGCAACGTCCTTCGTCGCGCTCTGCCCGCTTCGCTCGGCGTCATGGCGGCTTCCCTTCTCGCTATGCTCGCGGCTGGTGCATTCGGGTTCTCCCAACCGGTGCTCTCCACCCTCTGCCTTGTGTCGACGTGCGCCATAGGTGCGAACCTTATCTGGCGGATCTCGTGGCCTTTCACGCCGTTGCGGGCGGCGGTACTCGCCTTCGTCGTCATCGGCGTCACCGTAGGCGTCGTGGGTTTTCCCGATTTCTTCTCGGTTTCCCCGCTTTCGACGCTCCAGGCGGTCGTCTTGGCGGTCATCGTTGTTGCGAGCTGCGCGCTGTACAACAAGATCGCCGTCTACTTCGAGCGCGCTTCGCGGCGTCGTTCGAAGCGCGCATCGGGATTCGGGCGCGGCGTGCGCGTCTCCCTGGGTCGCGGGGGCGGCCGTGTCGATTCCGCTGCCGGCCCCATGGCGCGCGCGAGCGACTCTGTGCGCCGAACGGCCCTGCAGCATCAGGCTGAACGCGACCTGCGGCGGACGAAGCGCGATGCCCGTCGCGCTCTGGAGCCGGATGGGGTTGGCGAGGGCCGTCGCGTCACGAAGGCACCCGGCGGCATCCGCGTGAAGATGGTGTCGAAACGGCCACGCGATACAAAACGGTAACGCTTGTTCGGTACAGTTTTGAGTCATATGTTCTCTACTGTTGAAGGGATCGCCCATGGAACAGCCGATTCGCGACGACCTCCGCTTTGAAAGAACCCTTGAATTCGAGGGGGAGCGCTTTGCGGTGCATGCGATTTCTTCTATTCCCGGCGTCGATCGCTTGCCTTTGAGCTTGAAGATCCTTCTGGAGAACGTTTTGCGCTGCGTATCCGATGGGGACCGTGCGATGCGCATGGCCCACGAGATCGTGCGCGCCGGTCTCGCCTGCGAGGCGGGCGGCGAGATCGAGTTCATGCCCGCGCGCGTTCTGTTTCAGGATTTCACGGGCGTTCCCGTGTTCGTCGATTTCGCTGCCATGCGTGATGCCGCCGCGGCCCGGGGCGGCGATCCGTCCCGCATCAACCCGCAGATTCCCTGCACGCTCGTCGTCGATCACTCCGTTGCGGCCGACGTCGTATCGTGCTCTTCTGCGGCGTGCGAGAACGCACGGCTCGAGGCCCAGCGCAACGCCGAGCGCTTCTCGTTTCTCAAGTGGAGCGCGTCAAGCTTCTCCAACGTGCAGATCGTTCCGCCGGGTGTGGGCATCTGCCATCAACTCAATATCGAGCGGTTCTGCCGCGTGGCGTGGTGTGGTCGGACCGGGGACGGACGTCGCGCCCTGTACTTCGACACCCTTGTGGGAACGGATTCCCATACGCCCACCGCGAACGGCATGGGCGTCCTCGGTTGGGGAGTGGGCGGCATCGAGGCCGAGGCAGCGGCCCTGGGCCAGCCCGTCACCATGCGCGTCCCCGCTGTCGTCGGCATTCGCCTCACGGGGCGGCTCGCCTCGGGCGTTACCGCCATGGACGTCGCGCTGACCTTCGCCGAACGATTGCGCCATCGCGGCGTCGTGGGCATGATGTGCGAGTGCTTCGGTCCCGGCGTCGCCTCTCTTTCTCCGACGCAGCGCGCGACCATCTCCAACATGTCGCCGGAGTACGGATGCACCTCCACGCTGTTCCCTGTCGACGAGGCAACCCTGGCCCAGCTTGTGCGCACCGGCGCGACGGAGGCCGAGGCTAATCGCGCCCGTGCTTATCTCGAGTTGCAGGGCGCCTTCGGATGCGAGCGCGAGGGCGTCGGTTTCGCCGATGTCATCGATATCGACCTTTGCGGCATCGAGCCTTCTCTGGCGGGTCCGTCCCGTCCCCACAACCGCGTGGCCCTGTCCGGCGCGCGCGACCGGTTCCGCTCGGTTCTTTCCGAGCATGGCCGCGCTGTGGGCGATGCTTCGTTCGAGGTCCGTTTCGACGGTTCGACCTATCGAGTCGAGCACGGTGCTCTGGCAATCGCCGCCGTGACGTCGTGCACGACCGCCACCGACCCCGCGATGATGGTCGCCGCCGGCTTGGTGGCTATGCGAGCGGTGGAGCTTGGCTGCGAGCCGCTTCCGTGGGTGAAGAAGGTCCTCGCCCCGGGGTCTCATTCCACGACGCGCATCCTCGAGCGCGCGGGGTTCATCGAGCCGCTCCAGCGTCTCGGATTCTCGGTATGCGGCTGGGGCTGTATGAGTTGCATCGGCAACTCCGGTCCCATTTTCGATCCTATGCACGACATCGCGGGGGAGTGCGAGCTCGCGAGCATTCTGTCCGGCAACCGCAATTTCGACGGGCGCATCAGTCCCGATGTCGCTCAGAACTACCTGTGCGCCCCTTCGCTGGTCGTGGCGTACTCATTGGCGGGCACGATCGACATCGACCTGTCGACCGAACCTGTTTGCCAGGGTGCGGCTGGACCGGTGATGCTTGCCGATCTTATTCCCTCCGATGAGGAGGTCTCGGCCATTCTGGCATCCGCTCTCGATACCGCGGTGTTCAAGCCCGTCGGGGATCCCGCGTGCGAGGGCGACGGCTATTGGAACGCCATCGACGTCGAGCCCTCTTCCACGTTCGCCTGGGACGCGTCCTCCACGTACGTGCGTCGACCGCCGTACTTCGACGATGCCCGTCCGCGCCGCCGTTTCGAACTCAAGGGAGCGCGGCCCCTGGCATTCCTCGGTGATTTCGTCACGACCGACCACATCTCGCCTGCGGGCGCCATCGCGGCCGACTCGGCCGCCGCGGCCTACCTTCGCGGCCACGGGTTCGATGAGGCTGATTTCAATACCTACGGGTCGCGCCGCGGCAATCATGAGGTCATGATGAGGGGCTGCTTCGCGAACGTGAAGCTTCGCAACAGGCTCGCCGACGGTCGCTTGGGCGGTTGGACCTTCGATTCGTTTACGGGGGAGGTCACCTCGCTGTTCGACGCCGCGCGGCATGCGCGCGAGCACGGCTCCGATCTCATCATCCTTGCAGGGAAGATGTACGGTTCGGGCTCTTCGCGCGACTGGGCCGCCAAGGCTCCTGCGCTGCTCGGCGTCTCCTCCGTTATCGCCGAGAGCTTCGAGCGCATCCATCGTTCGAATCTGGTGGGCATGGGTATCGTTCCGCTTCAGCTCGAAGAAGGTCAAAGCGCCGCGTCGCTCGGCCTTACCGGCCGGGAGTCGTACTTCGTGGATCCCATTGACTTCTCGAGCGGCCTTCCCGTTCCCGCGGTCGCGCGTGTCACGGCCGTTCGACCCGGCGGCGATTCGGTGGAGTTCTCTGCGCTCGTCCGCGTCGACACGGAGACGGAGGGTCGCTACCTCGCCGCTGGTGGTATCCTTCCGTATGTTCTTGATATGCTGCTTGCTCAATAGGTAATGCGAAAGAGGTAAGCGTGATCTGTCCCCAGTGCTTCAAGAAAATCGATGACGGCGAGGCGTTCTGCCCGCACTGCCATATGTATGTCGGCACTTCGGTTCAACCCGCCCACGATGAGTTCGTGTTCTGCGACGGTTGCGGAGCGCGGCTTTCCGCACATGACCGCACCTGCCCGAAATGCGGTAGACCCGCCCCCGGTATCCTTTCTACCGAGTCGTCCTCATCCGATCTCGCGGCGGGTCGAACGGCGAGCTTTCCCCGGCTCACGCAGCAGATGATCGAGGCGCACGCCGATGCTCCTCGCGAGCAGGCTCCCACCGCCGCTCAGGTTCTTTCCGACTCCATCGACCCCAGCTCGACCAACGTTCTGCGGTCCGAGGAGCTTCGGTCCGGCAAGGCGCCCGCCTTCCTGGACGGCGAGGACCCGTATCATAAGAAGAAGAATCGCTTTATCAAGCCCGTTGTCACGATCTTGGCGCTCGCCGCCTTGGTCGGTGGCGGGTATTACTTCGTCGCCTACGATCCTTTCGGGGTGATGCCCGGTTTCATCGAGGCGTTCGAGCAGGCCGCGAGCGAGATGTATCCGAGTCGCCAGCTTCCGCAGGAGCCTTCGGGCCCCCTCGATGCTCAGCCCATTCCGGAGGGGCCCGCCAAGCCCACCGATGCCGACGTCTTCCAAGTCGTGAGCTCTTCGTATAACAAGATCGTTTCCGCCTTCGATTCGCTGGGCGATATCATCGACGACTACAACTACGGCTACATTGCGAGCGATATCGCGGTACGCCGCGAGAAGTCGGCGGTCGCATATGCTACCCGCGATCTCATCGACGCCGTCCTCGCCGATCTCGATGCGCTGGATCTGCCCGAGGATTGCTCGTATACCCAGGAGATCGAGCAGGTTCGCCAGCTTGCGTCGTGGGTGCGCACGCGCGTCGACATCTATTGCGCCTCGTGGGATGTTTCCCTGTCCTACACCGGGTCCGACCTTCCCGTCCACCATCAATCTGAGATTCTCGCCCCGCTGCGCCAGCGCTCGTCGGAGGACGCCGAGGCGCGAAGCTCGTATTTCGTGCATGTCGAGGAATATAAGCCGGTTGAGAAGAGCTCCTAGCGTGCCGAATTCGTGAAATCTGCGTATACTTGCTAGAATTGTAGAAATAAATCCTTTGTTCGGAGAAAGGGCTTCGCATGTTTGGCTCTAAGTTGCATACCCCCGAGTACCAGGTTGCCGGCGACGAGGTCGCCGTCATCGAGACCTCCCAGGGTACTATCCGCGTTAAGCTCGACGGCGCCGGCGCCCCCATTCATGTGGCCAACTTCTGCGAGCTGTCCACTATGGGCTTCTACGACGGACTCAAGTTCCATCGCTATGTTCCCGGCTTCGTTATCCAGGGTGGCTGCCCCAACACGCGCGATATGTCGCGCGACGAGGTCGCTCGCGGCCTCGAGGGCCCCGACGGGCGCCCGGGTACGGGCGGTCCCGGCTATTGCATCAAGGCCGAGTATCTCACGAATCCCAACAACAGCCATGTCGATGGCGCTCTGGCCATGGCCCGCTCGATGAACCCCGATTCGGCTGGTTCCCAGTTCTATTTCTGCCTGGGTCCCCAGCATAACCTCGATTCCGGCTACACGGTCTTCGGCACCACGCTGGAGGGCCTCGACGTTATCGCCAAGCTGCGCGCTGGAGACGAGATCGTCCACATCGAGATCGAGCACGCCGCTTAGTGCGACGTAGGACCACAAAGGAGCAAATGTGAACGCACAGCTACTCGACCAGGCCCGCGCAGCCTATCGCGCAGGCGATTTCTCCGCTGCCGCCCAGATGTTCTCTGCGGCTAAATCTGCCGATGAGGTCTTCGGCGAGGCCGATCACCTGCGTGGCAACTCGCTCATGCGCCTCGGAATGTTCAGCGATGCCGCTTCGGCCTATTCCGCCGCGCTCAACGATGCCGCGTACGGCAAGCGCGGCGCCCTGTTGACCAACCGGGGTAAGGCCCTGAGCGCTGCCGGGGATTTCGCTGGCGCTGCCAACAGCTTTACCGAAGCCGTTACCGACAGCTCGTATGCAACGCCCTATAAGGCGTATATGGGCTTGGGCAATGCATTGCTCAAGCTTGATAACCCCACCGATGCGGGCGTGGCATTTCGATCGGCGGCCATCGATGCCGCCAACCCCGCGCCGGCCGCGGCGCTGTCGAGCCTGGGCGACTGCTTCCTGCTCATCGGTCGTCCCGAGGATGCTGCCGAATCCTATCGCACCGCGTTGGACTTCGTGGGCCCCAAGGATGACCCGCGTGCCATCAACGCCAGCCTGGGCACCGCTTACGCCGCAGCGAACCGCCCCTCCGATGCCATCGATGCGTTCCAGCGCGCTACCGCCGATGGAATCTACCAGCTCACCGCCGATCAGCAGACGGCGCTGTCCGGCGCTCAGGACACGCTTTCCGCCCAGCGTTCCATGTCCACCGAGGTTTCCTCGACCGGCGCCTTCCAGGCTGGCGTCGATCCGCTCGATCCGCTTGGCCAGTCCGGCAGCTTCATTCCTGATCCCTCCGACACCGGCTTCTTCACGCTCTCGGAGTCCGAGATGATCCAGCAGGATAAAAAGGAGATGAAGGTCCGTCGTCGCCATCGCCATACCGGCCTCAAGGTCTTCCTGGTCATCGTGCTTCTGCTGCTCCTCGCGGCGGGAGGGCTCGCCTTCGCGTACACGCGCGGCTACGGCTATCCCACGCAGCAGGACGTCCTTACCGGCCTTTTCGATGCTGTTACCAACGGCACCGAGACCGACTCCTTCCTGGCCAGCGGTCTGAACGAGGACTCGAAGGCCATCATCGCAGCCTCCATCCCCGATGGCGCGACGCCCACCATCGAGGGCCTCGATCGCTCGATGACGGAGTCCACGGCTGCTGTTTCCGTCGAGCTGTCGAAGGGCGGTACCGCCCAGTACGAGGTCACGTTCGTTCGCGAGGGCCTCGGTTGGGCCGTGGCGAACGTCGCGCTCGATTTCGATTCGGTCTCGGATGATTCCGCGGCCGATGCATCCGATGAGCCCGCTTCCTCCGATGAGGGCTCCGAGGCTCAGGCAGAAGATGCTTCGACTTCCGATGCGGATGGCTCCAACCAGCGCGATTCCGACGTGAACGCCGACGAGGGCTCCGCCGAATAAATGGTATCTTTCTCCAATCGGCCCCGCGTGCTGCACGGGGCCGATTGTCCGCGCTACACTGCATAGGAACCTTAACGTACCTTTTGGAGTGACTTTGTTTTCTTTGATGGATATGTTCTTTGGTCAATACGATGGCGACCTCGCCATCGACCTGGGAACTGCAAATACCCTTGTCTCCGTTCGCGGCAAGGGTATCGTCATTCGCGAGCCCTCCGTGGTCGCGATCGACAAGAACGATGAGCGCATCCTCGCCGTGGGCATCGAGGCCAAGCGAATGCTCGGCCGCACGCCGGGTAATATCGTTGCCGTTCGCCCGCTTAAAGATGGCGTCATCGCCGATTTCGATGTAACCGAGGCCATGCTTCGCTACTTCATCGACAAGGCGAGCGAGAAGCGCTACCCCTGGACCCCGCGTCCCCGTGTCGTCGTCTGCGTCCCCTCCGGCGTAACCAGCGTCGAGAAGCGCGCCGTTTTCGAAGCAACGATCCAGGCGGGTGCCCGTCAGGCATATCTGATCGAGGAGCCTATGGCCGCGGCCATCGGTGCAGACCTTCCCGTCGAGGAGCCCACCGGTTCTATGGTTATCGATATCGGCGGCGGTACCACGGAGGTCGCTGTCATCGCGATGGGCGGCATCGTGGTTTCCCAGTCTATTCGCGTGGCCGGCGATGAATTCGACCAGGCCATCCTCACCCATGTTCGCGATGCGTACAATCTGGCTATCGGCGAGCGCACCGCAGAGGATATCAAGATCAAGGTCGGTTCCGCGGTTCCGCTGAAGGACGAGCTCGATGTCGAGGTCAATGGCCGCGATGTCATCTCGGGCTTGCCGAAGACCGTTCGTATCGAGAGCGAGGAGATTCGTCGAGCGCTCAACAAGCCCCTCGACGAGATGTCTAAGGCTGTCAAAGACGCGCTTGACGCGACCCCGCCCGATCTTGCAAGCGATCTCATGTATTACGGTATCCTTCTTACCGGCGGCGGCGCCATGCTGCGCGGGCTTGATGTCCGGCTGCGAGATGAGACCGGCGTGGCCGTCAACGTGAGCCCCACGGCGCTCGATAACGTTGTCAACGGTTGCGCCCGCGTGCTCGAGGCGAACGCCTTCGACGGCGGATTCGTCCAGAGCAATGCCTAGGGTTTGATTCGGTTTGCCGCGTTCGAATAAGAAGCGCTATCAATCTACGCTTCGCACAAAACAGCAATCCAGCGGGATGCGCCCCTTTATCATCTGCTGCATGATCTCGTTGTTGCTGCTCACATTCTATATTCGCGAAGGCGAGACGGGTCCCATCCATGGTGTTCGGAGCGTCGTGACAACTATCACGACGCCTGTTCGCATGGTGGGGTCTATCGTGGCGTCTCCGTTCCATGCCGTCGGCAACGTAATCTCCAACGTGACCGCCCCGCAGGAGACGCTTTCGGAACTTCGCCAGCGTAACGAGCAGCTTACCGCCGAGGTCGCGAAGCTCACCGAGGCAGAGAAGACCGCCGAGCGCCTTGAGGGCCTCCTCGGGCTTCGTTCTACGTACAGCCTGGAATCGACGGCCGCCCGCATCGTCGGTGGATCGAGCGACGCGTGGTCCCATACCGTGATGATCGATAAGGGAACGGTCGACGGGCTCGAGGTCGGCATGGCGGTTTGCAACTCCGGCGGCGCGATCGGCCAGATCGTCGAGGTCTCGGCGACTTCGTCCACTGTTCGCCTGCTGACCGATGAGACGTCGGGCATATCGGCGATGGTGCAGCGCTCCCGCGCCCAGGGCATCCTGCAGGGACAGCCCGACGGATCCCTGCAGCTCAATTACATCACAGCCGATTCCGATGTTTCCGTGGGCGATATCGTGATCACGTCCGGTTTGGGCGGTGTGTTTCCAAAGGGCCTTCCACTGGGTACCGTCACCTCCGTGAACCGAGCAAGTAACGCCACGTACTACACCGTTACCGTTCGCGCTCAGTCCCTGGCCGAGAACAACGAAGAGGTGCTCGTCATCACATCCGTTTCCGCCGAGCAGGCTGCATCGAGTGAAGACGTCGCTTCCGCTAATGCCCAGTCAGCCGGCGTCGCACCGGCTCCCGCTGCCGACTCCGCGGGCAAGAACGATTAAGAGGAGGTGCTTGCAATGGAGGTTCGCGATCCCGCTCGCGCGCGCCGTATGGTTGTTGTCGTATGCCTGATTGCCGCCGTGCTCCAGCTTGCGTTGGCACCGCAGCTGTCGCTGTTCGGCGGGCGCTTCAATTTTATGGTCGTGCTTGCACTCACCATGGCCCCAGCATGCGACATCAAGAGCGCCGTCCTGGCCGGTTTCTTTTCCGGGCTCTTCTTCGACCTTACCGCCGCCGTGCCCGTCGGCTTGATGCCGCTGTTGCTCACGGTTGCGTGCTTCGTCCTGTCCATGATTTCGCATGGTATGGGCGGTGGATTCTCGGCCACTTCCATGCGCATGGTCGGCGTCGCGATGCTTCTCGTCAATCTCGCTTATGGCTTCGCTCTGTTTTTGCTCGGTCTCGAGTCCAGCTTGCTGTACGCGCTGCTCGTCCACGGCCTCGCGTCGAGCGTGCTTGATGTTCTTGCTGCTGTTCCATTTCTTATGTTCGGTTCGTCGACGGAGTCTAAAAAGGGTTTCACGGCCCGCTCGAAGGGTACACGGTACAAGTCATATACAAGCTTGAAGTAGGAAGGAGGGCGATCGATGGATGCGCAGCTCGTTGTAGTCGTTGCCGGAGTCATCCTGGTTGTCGCGATTATCGGATCGCTGTTCTTCTTACGTGGCTACTCGGGTAGGTTCACGTTCGATACTCGCAACGGGACCCAGCCCCGAGCATCGGAAGGGGAGGGCAACACCCCCGGCGTTGCCATGAAGGGCCGTTTCAAGATGCTCACGATGGGCGTGGGCGCCGTCTTTGCCGCCGTGGTGGCGAAGCTGTGGAGCATGCAGATGGTCTCCTCCGATCATTACGAGGAGCTTTCGCAGCAAAACCAGATGCGCACGGTCACCACGCCCGCGCCCCGCGGTCGCATCCTCGACCGCAACGGTGTAGAACTGGTAACCAACCGACCCTCGCTCGTTGTCGGCGCCTATCGTGATTTCGCTTCCGATCCCATCAAAGTGCGTCATCTGGCAAATGTCCTCGGCATGCCGTATACCGCCGTGCGCCGTAGCATTCTTGACTATTCGCAAAGCGCTCAGAGCTTGCACACGGTTGCATCCGATGTGCGCATGTCGACGGTCGCTCATATCAAGGAGCATGCGACTGATTTCGATGGCGTCCAGATCGAGGAGCGCACCGAGCGCGTGTATCCGTATGGAACGCTTGCGAGCCATGTTCTGGGCTATACGGGCACGATCACCGGAGAACAGCTCAACGCCCAGGATGATTCGAAAGATGCCGCCGGCGCGGTTCGCTATCAGTCGGGCGATATCGTCGGCCAGGCCGGTGTTGAAATCTACTACGAGCGCTTGCTGCAGGGTATCCGCGGTGAGCAGACAGTGCACGTCGACGCTGCGGGCAACGTGACCGGAAAGGCGGGCGCCATCCCGCCGCGGGCAGGCTCCGATATCAAGCTCACGCTCGATCTCGCCATCCAGCAGGCGTGCGAAGAGGGTCTCGCGCGCGCCATGGCGATGGGAAAGCAGACCGGATACACCTCCGATGCCGGTGCCTGCGTGTGCATCGACTGCACGAATGGCGATATCCTCGGCATGGCTAGCGCACCCACGTTCGATCCGTCGGTGTTCATCGGCGGCGTATCGAATGATGATTGGTCGAAGCTCAACGGCGAGACGAGTGGAAACCCCCTTCTCAATCGCTGCATCAGCGGCCAGTACATGTCTGCATCAACCATCAAGCCCCTGGCGGCGCTCGCCGCGCTTGAGTATGGCGTGTACACCTCCGGCCAGACAACAACCTGCAACGGCTGGTGGACGGGTCTCGGTGAGGGCGCCGGCCGGTGGTGCTGGGACCATGGCGGGCATGGCACGCTCAATCTGCAGCAGGGTATCTCACACTCCTGCGATCCGGTCTTCTACGATATCGGCAAGGGTTTCTACTACGACGAGGACCACCCCGAGGGCCTGCAGGAGGTCTACAAGCGGTGGGGCCTGGGCGAGCCCACGGGCATCGACCTTCCCAGCGAGGCGGCGGGGCGCGTACCCACGGCCGAGTGGAAGAAGGAGTTCTTTTCTTCCTGGCCCGACGCCGATCGCGCGTGGGGTCCCGGCGACATGCTCAATATCGCCATCGGACAGGGCGACATTCTCGTCACGCCGCTCCAGATGGCCACCGTGTACGCCGGTCTTGCTGAAAACGGCAAAGAGTTCACGCCGCATGTCTTTCTCTCGGCCGTCGCGCGCGACGGCGATGGGGACGCCGTGGCCCATCAGCCAGAGGAGCTCCGTTCCGTCGACGTGCGCGATCAATCCGACCTCGACCTGGTCCACGGCGGCATGAAGGGCGTTATCTACGATACGGCCTCGACGGCGAGCCATTTCAACAGTCTTGGCGTCACGGTCGCGGGCAAGTCCGGTACGGGTGAGAAGGCAGACGACGACCTCTATGCGTGGTTCATCGCTTATGCGCCCGCCGACGATCCCAAGTATGTCGTGGCGACGCTGGTCGAGCGCGGCGGCTTCGGCTCCACATCCGCGCTTGTGGGCACGAGGTACGTACTCGGTGCCATCTACGGTTCGCATGACTCCGTGTCGGCCGCGGGCGGCACACATGATCGCTAAGGAGGTGCGGTGCAATGTCGAATGGAAGCAGGCGCGACGCGTCGGCCGATAGCCTTAAGCGCGTGAACAAGCGCGTCGTATCGTCACGCAACTCGCTTTCCCAGCGCGTGAATATTCCCGTGCTCATTGCGGTCGTGGGCCTCATGGCATATGGAACGCTCATCATCTGGACAGCATCCCTGTCGATTCCCGAGGCGCAATTCTCTCGCCATCTGCTCGGCATCGGCCTCGGTGCGGTCTTGGGTATCCTGTGCTGGCGAACGGATTTTCGCGGTCTGCAGAATATGACGACGGTGCTTCTGGTCATCGATATCATGGTCATCTTCTCGCCGTATATCCCCGGCCTGTCGTATAACGCGAAGGGTATGACGGGGTGGATTCAAATTCCGGGCATCGGCTTGACCTTCCAGCCCGTCGAGCTCGCCAAGATCATCACCGCGTTCTTCATCGCCGGTCTGGGGGCCCAGTACAACGGCAAGATCGATTCCGTCCGCGATTACGTGAAGCTCTGCGCCATGCTCGCCATCCCGTTCGGCGCCGTTCTTGCCGCGGGCGATCTGGGAAGCGGACTCGTCATCTTCGTGGGCGGCGCCATCGTCATCTCCATGAGCGGGGCTCGCAGGGAATGGGTCCTGTCGACCATCGCCATTCTCATCGGATTGGTCTCCCTGCTGCTTGCCGCCGATTCCGTCGTCGACTCGCTTGTCGGTCGAGACGTGCTCATCAAGCAATACCAGATGAATCGCCTGCTCGTGTTCATAGATCCTACCGCCGATACTTCGGGAGCGGGCTACAACCTCATGCAGTCCCTCATCGCCGTTGGATCGGGTGGCTTCTTCGGCAAGGGCATCGGCGGCGCCACCCAGGCGGCAGAGGGCTTTCTGCCCGAAGCGCATACGGACTTCGTGTTCGCCCTCATGAGCGAGGAATTCGGCTTTGTCGGCGCCCTGCTGCTCTTAGGCCTCTATGCGCTCCTGATATTTTCCGCCATCCGCATCGCCTATAAAAGCGATTCGTTGTTTTTGAAGCTTACCGTCGTGGGCATCGTCGGCATGTGGACGTTTCAGATTTTCGAGAATATCGGCATGTGCATCGGACTCATGCCCATCACGGGTATTCCGCTACCCTTTATCAGCTTCGGTTCGAGTTCTATGCTTATGCAAAGCGCCATGGTCGGCATCGTCCAGTCGGTATGGCGTCATCGCTCGAAGGCAGCGTAGTCCTTCGGGCATCCATGAGAGGAAGGTGCCGTATGCGAATTCCGTTTGATGCGGTGGCAGATGCTTTCAAGATGGGCGTGAGCGCCCAGCAGCAATCCGATGAGCCCGTGCGCGTGTCCGTGTACGTGGACGGTTCGGCCTCGGCCTATCTGATCGATGCGATCCGCAGCGCGATGGTGCCGCAGACTATCGGCGGACTGGTCCGCGTGTCTCGTCTTACCGCCGAGCTTGAGCCGAAGGCCGACTCCGATCTCGCCATCGTTGTCTCGTGCGGCTCCAGCATGCTGGAGGCGGCGTGCCACCGGTTGGTGATCGCTGGTTCGCCCACCGTCGTCGTATGCGAGTCCCGCGACGACGCGCCTTTCATCGAGCGCGATACCCCCATGCTCGGCTTGGTCGCCTCCCGCGAGGAAGGCGTGCTGCTTCATCGGCTTGCCTGCTGGGTGCTCGATCGCACCGACAAGCCCCAGGCGTTCGCTGCGAATTTCCCGTTCATGCGCGCCACGGCTTCTCGAGGGGTCGTTGCCGCCACGGCGCTATCGAATGCCGTGACGGGTGCGTTGACGATCGTGCCCGGCGCCGATTTTCCGGTTATGACGCTGGCGCAGCTCGGCATGATGGCGAAGCTTGCTTCGATGTACGATAAACCGATGCGCTTCGAGCGCCTGTATGACGCCGCGGGGGTCGCGGTCGCCGGCCTCGGTCTCCGCGCCCTTTCCCGTTCGCTGGCGCCACGCGCCGGAAGGGCGGCGTTCGCGGTCAAAGCGTCGATCGGCGGTCTCGGCACCATCGCCATGGGCATCGCCCTTATGGAGCTGTATGCTCGCGATATCGATTACGGGCCGGCCAACCGCGTCGTTCGAAACGCGGTCGACGCTGTCCGCGACGCCGTTGCCCCCGCCGACGGCGTCGCATCTGTTTCTGCAGAATACCTCGACTAGAAGGAGAGTTTACGTGCGCGTACCCTACGAGGACCGATTCCATGAGCTAGAGCCTTTGCTGGCCCGTGTGGAAAAGCCCAGTCGCTATATCGATCACGAATGGGGCACCATGTCCAAGCAGGAGGCCGACTACCGAGCCTGCTTGATCTACCCCGATACCTACGAGGTCGGCCTGCCCAATCAGGGTATCGCCATCCTCTACCACATCCTCAATCAACAGGAGGGCATCTCCTGTGAACGCGGCTATGTGCCCTGGGTCGATATGGCCGACGAGATGCGTGCCGCCGGCGTCCCCTTGCTGTCGCTCGAGGGCGCGGCCCCCGTGGCTTCGTTCGATGTCGTCGGTTTCCATGTGCCGCACGAAATGGCGTGCACGAATTACCTGGAGGCCATGGATCTGGCGGGCATCCCGTTTTATTCCGCCGATCGCAGCGAGGACGACCCCATCATCATCGCGGGAGGGCCTTCGGTCTACAACCCCGAGCCGCTCGCCCCGTTCTTCGACGCCATCCTTATCGGTGAAGGCGAGGAAGCTATCGTCGAGGTGTGCCGCGAGCACCAGCGCCTACGCGATGCCGGCGCGAGCCGCGACGAGATCTTGCGCGGTCTTGCTGCGATTCCTGGCACCTACGTCCCGGCCCTGTACGATATCCGCTTCGATGGCGACTGCACGCCCCACGGGTATGCCGTTCCCAGCGAGGGCGAGAACGTTCCGCCCGTGGTGTATAAGCGCGTCGTCAAGGATTTTGGCGCAACCGATCCGGTGAGCCAATCGGTCATCCCGTATGCGCAGCTCGTCCACGACCGCCTTTCCGTCGAGGTGCTTCGCGGATGCGCGCGCGGCTGCCGTTTCTGCCAGGCAGGTATCACGTATCGCCCGGTTCGCGAGCGCTCGGCGGACCAAATCGTGTCCGCCGTGACCCGCGGCCTGGCCGAGACCGGCTACGACGAGGTGTCCCTCACATCCCTTTCCACTACCGACCATTCGTGCTGCGAGCAGATTCTGTCGCGTCTCAACCGCCGCTTGGAGGATACGGGAATCTCGGTATCCATCCCCTCGCAGCGCCTCGACTCGTTCGGCGTAAACATGGCACTGCAGGTCGCGGGGGAGAAGAAGGGTGGTCTGACCTTTGCTCCCGAGGCCGGAAGCCAGCGCATGCGCGACGTCATCAACAAGGGCGTGACTGAAGACGACCTCGACCGCGCCGTACGCGCCGCCTTCGAGGCGGGCTGGCGCCGCTGCAAGCTCTATTTCATGATAGGTCTGCCGGGCGAGCGCGATGAGGATATCGTCGCCATCGCCGAGCTCGCCGACCACGTGCTCGAGCTCGCGCGCGAGGTCGTTCCCAAGGGGCAGCGTGGCGGCATCTCGATCTCCATCTCCGTGTCCGTCTTCATCCCTAAGGCCTCTACGCCGTTCCAGTGGTGCGCCCAGACACCCGATGAGGAGGTTAAGCGTCGCCAGCAGCTGCTGCTCAAGAGCGTTAAGAACCGTGCCGTTCGCGTTCACTATCACGACGCCGAGACCTCGCTGCTCGAAGCCGTGCTATCCCGCGCCGGTCGCGATATGGCTCCCGTAATCGAGGGCGCCTGGCGCCGCGGCGCTCGCTTCGATGCATGGACCGAACAGTTCAGCCTCGAGCGGTGGGAGCAGGCGGCCAGCGACTGCGGCATCGACCTGCGCGCGATCGCGCAGACGCCATACGACCTTGATGCCATCATGCCCTGGGAGCACGTGAGCCCGGGAGTCTCCCGCGGGTTCCTGCAGCGCGAGTACCGCCGTGCGCTTGCCGGCGAGACCACGGCCGATTGCACCCGTGCGTCTTGTGCGGGATGCGGTATCTGCCCCACCCTGCATGTCGATAACGTCCTGATGGGAGAGCGTTCGTGAGCGAGCAAAACATTCAGCCCCTGTTCCGGCTGCGCGTCGAGTACGTCAAGGCCGGTCGCCTGGCGTATCTGGGCCATCTCGAGGTGCTGCATACCATCGAGCGCATCATTCGCCGCGCGTCTTTGCCGTATGCCGTCACCCAGGGCTTCTCGCCCCATATGCGCGCCGGGTTCTCGTCGGCGCTCCCGGTGGGAACGAGCTCCCGCAGCGAGTGGTACGACGTGTTCCTAACGAGCCTGGTGCCTCCGGCTGAGGCTCTGCAGCGCCTCCAAGCTGCCTCACCGGAGGACCTCATGGCTACGCGTTGCGGCTACGTCGATGTTCGCACCCCTGCGCTGACCGCTCAGATCACGCGGGTCCTCTACCGTATCGAGCTATCGTTTACCGATGCGAGCGCAGGGTGCCCCGATGTTTCGGATGCGCTATCCGAGGTCATCGGCTTGGGACGCATCCCATATGCTCGCGGTAAGAAGAACAAGGTGCTCGATGTCGACCGCATGCTCGTGTCGCATCGTGTGGCGGATGGCGAAGGATGCATCGTGCTCGAGCTGGATACACGCTGCGATAACGAGGGTGCGCTTCGTCCGGAGATCCTGGTTGCCGCGATCGACCGCGTTCTCGCCCGGCGTGCGGTGGCGTCCGATGACGACCCCATCCAGTCCACGGGAATCCAGCGATTCGATCGTATCGCGCGCTACCGCGTCGAGCGGCGCGCGCAGCTGGTGGAAGGGGAGGACGGCGAGCTGATCGACCCCCTGTGCGCCCGGAGCTAACCGGGTGCCCCCGCGAGGACGGCATGGTTGGCACTGAGCTGCACATTTTATGAAGCAATCTTGCACGATTCCCATTATCGTCTATGATTGTTCAACGGCGCCGCGTCGTCCAGATCGCATGTTTCGTATGCAGGTGCAGCGTCGTTCCAGTGAAACAAGGGCAACTTGTGAATACGCTGGGGAAATGTTCTCGTTGCTTGTTGACGGTGCATGCATCCCCTGCTACTATATTCGGCTGTTGCACTAACTGATGCATGAAGGGCAAGAAACAATGTACGCAATCGTAACAACGGGCGGCAAGCAGTATAAGGTCGCCACCGACGATGTTCTTACGGTCGAGAAGATCGAGGGCGAGGCCGGCACCAAGGTCGAGCTTCCCGTTCTCTTCCTGAACGACGGCAAGAAGATCGTCACGGATCCTGCCAAGCTCGCAAAGGCTAAGGTCACTGCTGAGATCGTCGACCAGTTCAAGGGTGAGAAGCAGCTTGTTTACAAGTTCAAGAAGCGCAAGCGCTATCACAAGCTTCAGGGTCATCGTCAGCAGCTTACCAAGCTGAAGATCACCAAGGTCCAGGCCACGTCGCGTGCCAAGAAGGCTGCTGTTGCCGAGGACGCCGCTGCTCCCGCAGCGGAGTAGTTTCCCTTAAGAACTGTAGAGAGTAGGTATCAGACATGGCACACAAAAAAGGTCTTGGTTCCTCCCGTAACGGCCGCGACTCCCGCGGTCAGCGTCTCGGCACCAAGCGTTTCGACGGTCAGTTCGTGAAGACCGGCGAGATTCTCGTCCGTCAGTGCGGCACCCATATCCACCCCGGCGAGAACGTCGGTCGTGGCAAGGATGACACGCTGTTCGCACTTACCGAGGGTAAGGTCAAGTTTACCCGCGGCGTCAAGCATCGCGTGAGCGTTCTTCCCGTCGTCGAAGCCTAAGTCCCTTCACAGCATAGGCAAATAGAGAGGCCCTCGGCTGTTAGCCGGGGGCCTCTTTTGGTAAGCTCACTGTTGTCTTTCGATACGTTAGGGAAAGGTCATCCATGTCCCAATTCACCGATATCTGCCGTATCAACGTCAAGGGCGGCGATGGCGGCGCCGGCTGCATGTCGTTTCGTCGCGAGGCGTTCGTTCCCAAGGGCGGACCTGACGGCGGCGACGGCGGCCGAGGCGGCAATGTCGTCGTGCAGGCCGACGCCCAGCTGTCGTCGTTGATCGACTACCGATTCAAGCATCATTTCCGCGCTGAGCGCGGCACGCACGGACAGGGTGCGCGCAAAGACGGTAAGAACGGCGAGAACCTCGTCTTGAAGGTCCCCATGGGTACCGTCGTGCGCGAGATCGATGGCGAGACCATGCAGCCCTCCTACGAGATCGCCGACCTCACGCATGATGGTGAGAGCGTCGTCGTGGCCCCCGGCGGTTCCGGTGGCCGCGGAAACCCCCATTTCGTGACCTCGACGCGCCGTGCTCCTGCGTTCGCAGAGAAGGGCGAGCCCGCTATCGAGCATTGGATCGAACTCGAGATGAAGCTCATGGCAGATGCCGCGCTCGTCGGCATGCCCAGCGTCGGCAAGTCCTCGCTTATCGCGCGCATGAGCGCCGCTCGTCCCAAGATCGCCGATTATCCGTTCACCACGCTCGTTCCCAATCTGGGCGTTGTGCGCGCCGGGGAGTATTCCTATGTCGTAGCCGATGTTCCGGGTCTTATCGAGGGTGCGAGCGAGGGCCGCGGACTGGGTCACCAGTTCCTGCGTCATATCGAGCGCACGGCGCTCATCCTCCATGTGGTCGATATCACCGGCGGTTTCGAGGGGCGCGATCCCTTGGAGGACTACCGCATCATCAACGACGAGCTCGCCGCCTATGCGCCTGAGCTCGCGGTTCGTCCGCAGATCGTCATTGCGAACAAGTGCGATGCCAGCGGTATGGCCGATCGCGTTGCCGCCCTGAAGCGAGCCGCCCTCGATGACGGCCACGCCTTTTTCGCTGTCTCAGCGCTTACGGGTGCCGGGCTTCAGACGCTCATGCTCGCTTGCGGCGAGCGCGTTGCCGACCTCCGTCGCGAGCTTTCCGAGGTCGAGGATGCTCCCGAGCTCGATGAGGGCAAGTGGGATCGCAACCGTCAGGCGCGCGACCGCGCATTCCACGTGGAACGCGAGGACGGTTGTGCATGGCGAGTCGTGGGACGCGGGATCGAGCGGCTCGTCGTCCAAACCGACTGGGAAAACGAGGAGGCCGTTATCTACCTCCAGCATCGCCTCGAGCGCATCGGCGTCGACTCCGCGCTCACCAAGGCCGGCTGCAAGCCTGGCGATGAGGTTCGCATTCTCGGCTACTCCTTTGATTTCGAGGGCGCTGAGGACTTCGACGATGAAGACGACTATGAAGACGATGGCGCGTTTGAGTGCATCGATCTTGCAGACGGCGAGGTCGAGGACTAGATGGGCGCGCGGGCACCGCAGCGCCTCCCCGAGCTCGGGCGCGATCCCAACCGGGAATACCGCCTCGGCATCATGGGTGGGACGTTCGATCCCATCCACTACGGCCATCTCGTCACCGCCGAGCAGGCGCGCGAGGCGCTCGATCTCGATCTGGTGCTCTTCATGCCCGCGGGCTCTCCTGCCTTCAAAGATGATTCGTTCGTGACGAGCGCCGAGGATCGCTATGCGATGACGGTGCTCGCCACGGCCGCGAATGCGGATTTCATCGCAAGCCGCTTCGAGATCGATCGTGCGGGGACCACCTATACGGTCGACACGCTTCGCGCGCTGCGTGCACATTATCCCGACAACGTCCATCTCTATTTCGTCACGGGCGCCGATGCGATTCACGATATCGTTTCATGGCACGACGCCAAGCACATTGCAACCCTTGCCACGCTTATCGCTGCCACGCGACCGGGATACGATATCAACCAGTCCTGCCAACGGGTCGAGGAATCCGGTATCGCCTTCGATGTGCGCTATATCGAGATTCCTGCCCTTGCTATCAGCTCGACGAATATCCGCGATCGCGTAGCGCACGGTAAAAGCGTTCGCTATCTTACTTCGGAGTCCGTTATCGGCTACATTCGAAAAAACGGCCTGTATCGCGATCCCGTTTCGCGGTCCCAGGCCGAACCGGGGGAGTGATTATGATCGACACATCTCGACGCGCCATGCTCCATGCGATCGAAACGCGCCTGCGCGACCACATGTCGGGCGCGCCCAAGCGCCTTCGCCATGTCTTGGGTGTTTCCCAAACGGCTGCCGAGCTCGCACGCATCTACGGTGTAGACGAGTTCGAAGCGTGCGCCGCGGGCTTGCTACACGATTGGGACAAGGTTCTCACGCCGGATGAGACGCTTGCGCGCGCTGCTGAGCTTGGAGTATCGCTCGATGGACCCGCGGACCGCGTTGTCGGCTTGCTGCACGGACCGCTGGCTGCGCGCGAGCTGCCCGCGCTGTTTCCCGAGCTCCCCGCAGCGGTATTCCAGGCTGTTGATCGACACACCGTCGGGGCCATCGATATGATGCCGCTCGATATGGTTGTCTTCATCGCGGATGCCATCGAACCGGGTCGCGTGGGGGCATATGCCGACGAGTTGCGCGCTCAGGTCGGTGAGGTCACCCTCGATGAGCTATTCTTCTCATGTTTCTCGCATGGAATCACCTATGTGGTTTCTACGGGCAGATACCTCTATCCCACGGCGGTGGACATCTACAACACGTATGCTATTCGGCGTACCCTTTCAGAAAGGTAAGCATGACTGATCAGATTCAAGAGACGACCTCCGTCGAGGACGAGGTCCGCAACGAGGAGTTCGGCGCGTCGGTAGAACGCTCCGCTGCATCCCTTTCCGCGCGCGGTGTCGATGCGCGAACCGTTGCCACCGTGGCCGCCCAGGCTGCAAGCGATAAGAGCGCGCAGGATATCGAGGTTTTGGACCTCACGGAGCTTTCCGATGTCTGCGATTTCTTCGTCATCGCCACCGGTACCAACAACCGTATGGTCGATGCTGTTATCGATGAGGTCGAGGAACAGGTCTTCAAGACGTGCGGCGAGCACCCCTTTGCCATCGAGGGTCGCGAGGAGCGCACGTGGATCCTCATGGATTACGGCTCGGTTCTCGTCCATGTTTTCACGCCCGAGCAGCGCGATTACTATCGTCTCGAGAAGCTGTGGGGCGACGCCCCTCGTTTGGAGCTCGAACTCGACTAGCGGTCGCGTCGTCGCCATTCATGTGCATCGTATTGAACGAAGGGGCCCGCGCGGCCCCTTCGTCATGAGTATTTATCGCGTCGAACGACGTCGTGGTCGAATCGCATCGATCGACCATATCCGACCGCGCTCGATCCGAAGCGCTCGATCACGCCGTCGACGGCAACCGACAGCGCCCGCTTCTCGCTCGATGCGGCCCCGCGCTCGTCGAGCTCGCAGAATAGATTCGTCTGGACTCCCGACTCGTGGTCAAAGCCGCTCATGCACACGCCAACAAGCCTGACGGCAACCCCTGGACTCCAGATCGTATGGAGCAGCTCCCGCGCCGCCCTGCAGAAAATATGCTCGTCATCGGTTGGCGCCTCAAGCGTTCGCTGGGCGGTCCTGCCCGATCCATAGCCATATTTCAACTTAAGGGTGACTGTCCTACCGGTGAGGCAGCACTTGCGCAGGCGTCGACCGACCGATTCCCCCAGCACGTCTATGGCAGCCTCGATATCGGCTTGCTCTGTGAGGTCGTGGGCGAACGTGCGCTCGTTGCTCAGCGATTTCATGGGGCTCGCTTCGTCGATAGCGTGCACGCGGCTGCGCTCACGACCCTGCGCGCGCTGGCGTACGGATGTCGTGTTGGCACCGAATACCGGAGCGAGGATGTCGTCCGGGGCCCCGGCGAGCTGTCCGAGGGTATGGATGCCGCGCTGTGCCAGGGCCTGCTCCGCCCGCGCCCCAATGCCGCTCATCGTGCGGACGGGCAGCGGCGCGAGAAAGGCTTCTTCGGTGCCGGGGAGGATCGCGGTGAGGCCGCGCGGTTTATCTCGTTCGCTTGCTATCTTCGCAACTGTTTTGTTGCATCCAAGTCCTATCGAGCACGTGATGCCGAGTGCGTTTACGCGCTCCGAGATCCTTCGGACAACGGCCAGGGGGCTTTCGGAGTTAAATCGACCGGGAGAGATATCGAAAAACGCCTCGTCGATCGATACCTGATCCACGTATGGCGTTTCGTCGGCAAGAATAGCCATAACGCGCGCGCTCAACTCGCGGTAGCGGGAGAAGTTCCCATCGGTCCAGATTGCATGCGGGCAGAGGCGCTTCGCCTGCGCAGAGGGCATGGCCGAGTGAACTCCGAATGTGCGCGCCTCGTACGAAGCCGTCGATACGACTCCGCGTCGATCGGGGCTGCCTCCGACGATGACGGGCTTGCCGCGCCAGTCAGGGTGATCGAGTTGCTCGACGCTCGCGAAAAACGCGTCGAGGTCGAGCAGGCCGATCGCCGGACCCGTCCAGCTTCCGAATAGGGAGGGAGCGTAGGGTCCGGTCTCGCCACATGCGGCGTTCGCCTTATCGTATGTGTGTTCGTTATCCATGGAGATAGTATAGCGCACGTCAACTCAGCTCTTTGCATTTTGCGAAATGATGGGTAAGATATGAAAACGCTAACGTCAATTCCGAAGAAGTTCCACCTGGGGCTTCACCTGCTCCCGTCGTTGGCGTAAAATGTTCAATCGTTTGTTTATCGTTGCAGCTGATTGCTGCTTGGTTGGAGGAGTTTGCATTGGCAGTCAAGATTCGCCTTGCTCGTCACGGCTCTAAGAAGCGTCCGTATTACCGTGTTGTCGTCGCCGACGCCCGTTCGCCCCGCGACGGTCGTCTCATCGAGGAGGTTGGCCGCTACAATCCGCTGACCACCCCGAAGACCATCAGCCTCGACCTTGAGAAGATCGCTGACTGGCAGGCCAAGGGCGCTCAGCTTACCGACGCCGTTGCCGCGCTGGTTCGTGCCGCCAACGAGGGCGAGAAGGCCGCTGCCGAGCCCAAGAAGTCCAAGAAGCAGCTCGCCAAGGAGGCTAAGGCCGCTGAGGAGGCCGCAGCCGCTGCCGCCGAGGAGTAATCTACGGTGTCTGTCGATTCCAACAACGAGCTTGCATCCCAGCAGGGAAGCGACGAGGTGCTCGTCTCCGATCGCGTTGCCGATCTGGTGGAGTACCTCGTCGTGAGCATCGTTGATGACGTGGATGCCGTCAGCCTCGAGGTCATCGATGGCGTCGACTCCTCCACCATCGAGGTGACTGTCGCCGAAGACGACGTTGCCAAGGTCATCGGGCGTCATGGACGCACCATCAAGGCGGTTCGCACGCTTTCGCGTGCCCTCGCTGCCCGTCTGGGCACGTCCGTCGAGGTCGAGGTTTTGGGGTAGGTCCGTGTCTTCCCACTATAAGAATATCGCCCGTGTGCTCAAGGCGCACGGGTCTAAAGGGGAGGTCATCGTAGCTGAGCTACGTGGCCTTCCTTTTCTCGTTGAACCCGGTATGCGCGTCGCGCTCACGCCGCCCGCGCTGGATCGCGATCGTTTCGTGCGGGTCGAAAGCGTTGTCGATGGCGGCGATCGCTATATCGTTCGCTTCTCCTGTGCGCACAGCATCGGGGAAGCCGAATCGCTTACGGGATGCTACGTGCTGGCGGATAGCGACGACCTTCAGCTCGATTCGTTTGATGTGACATACGATGACCTGCTTGATCGTTCGGTCATCGACGAGCGTTTTGGTGGACTCGGCACCATCGTCGAGATTATGGAGACGCCTGCCAACGACGTTTGGGTTATTGCGGGCGGCGCCTATGGCGAGGTCCTTGTCCCCGTCGTCGAGGATGTGGTCCTCGATATCCCCGAAGCCGGTCCCATCCGCGTCAAAGTGATGGATGGCCTTATCAATTCCTAGTTCGAGAGGACGCAGATGCTCATCGAGTCGTTATCCGTCTTTCCGGAGATGTTTGAACCGGTGATGTCCACGTCCATCCTGGGTCGTGCCCGAGCGGCCGGTCTCTTCGAGTTTCAGGCTCATAATTTGCGTGACTGGACTCATGATCGACATCGCACCGTCGATGACGAGCCCTATGGCGGCGGGGCGGGCATGCTTATGAAGGTGGGGCCGCTGCACGAGGCCATCACGAATCTTGCGAGCGACCCCGTTTTACCCAGGCCCCATGTCGTGTTCTTTACACCGTGTGGCGTGCCGTTCACCCAGCATGTGGCTGAGCGTCTGGCGTCCTACGATCGCCTCCTGTTCGTCTGCGGCCGTTACGAGGGCATGGATGAGCGCGCGTACGAACTTGCGGACGAGCGCCTATCCATCGGCGACTACGTGCTCACCGGTGGCGAGCTTGCTGCTATGGTCGTTACGGACGCCGTCGTTCGCCTCATACCCGGTGTCCTTGGTGACGAGATGAGCAATAAAGACGAGTCGTTTGCCACCGGCGACGCCGGCGGGCTGCTCGAATATGCGCAATACACGCGTCCGGCATCGTTCAACGGCAGCGAGGTTCCCAGCATCCTTCTTTCGGGCGACCATGCGAAGGTCGACGCGTGGCGGAGGAGGAACGCCATCGAGCGCACGTGCCGCTGGCGTCCCGATCTGCTCGACCAGGCTCGCCTCACCGAAGTTGAGCGCGCCTACGCCAACGAGGTTCTGCGCGCATTGCGCGCTACCGATGATTCGGAGTGATTGCGTTGTCTCGTAACTCTGTTCTTAAAAGCGTACTCGAATGGATCGCGGTTCTCGCGATCGCTATCGTCGCTTCACTGTTCATCCGAACGTTCGTCATCAGCCCGTTCGTCGTCCCCACCAGTTCGATGGAGCATACTATCGAGGTTGGCGACCATCTGCTCGCGCAGAAGGTTACCGTCAATCTGGGTCGGGACGTCAATGCGGGCGACATCATCGTCTTCGAGAACCCTGACGGCTCTTCCAGCCATGACATCCTCGTCAAGCGCGTCATCGCTACCGCGGGCCAGACGGTCGACGTGCGCGACGGCTTCGTCTACGTGGATTGCCAGCGGCTCGACGAACCCTATGTCGAAGGGAGCACTTTTCCGTTGCTCCAGCAGGCCGCTGGCGTCGATGTGACGTTCCCGCTCACCGTTCCGAGCGATCAGCTTTGGGTGATGGGGGATAATCGCGAGAACTCCGCAGATTCGCGGTACTTCGGTTGTATCGATGAGCGCTCCGTTATCGGTGTCGTTGTCGCTCGTTATTTGCCGCTCGACCGCATCGGATTGATGTAGCGGCTTTTCATGCGCCTCGCTTGTTGCGGGGCGCATTTCTTTTGCACCTCACCTATCAACTTAAATGGCCATGCGGTAGTATTGAGAACCGTATGTATTTCTATCGAGGAGTTAGCAGGTAGATGAACGCTTCAGCTCTTTCATTCCAGGACATTATCCTCAAGCTACAGCAGTTTTGGGGCAGCCAAGGCTGTGTGATCATGCAGCCGTACGATTCCGAGGTCGGTGCGGGCACCTTCCACACCGCCACCACTCTTCGCTCCCTCGGTCCGCAGAGCTGGCGTACGTGCTACGCCCAGCCCTGCCGTCGTCCCGCCGATGGTCGCTATGGCGAGAACCCTAACCGCATGCAGCACTACTATCAGTTCCAGGTTCTCATCAAGCCCAGCCCCGCTAATTCCCAGGAGCTGTACCTTGAATCGCTCAAGGCCATCGGCCTCGATCCCGCCGAGCACGATGTGCGTTTCGTCGAGGATGACTGGGAGAGCCCCACGCTCGGCGCCTGGGGCCTTGGCTGGGAGGTCTGGCTCAACGGCATGGAGGTCACTCAGTTCACCTACTTCCAGCAGGTGGGCGGTATCGAGGTCGATCCCGTTCCCGTAGAGATTACCTACGGACTCGAGCGCCTTGCCATGTACGTGCAGGGCGTCGATTCCGTGTACGATCTGGTATGGAGTGTTGCGCCCGATGGCACGACCATGACCTACGGCGATGTCTTCCTCGAGAACGAGCGCGAGTTCTCGGCGTACAACTTCGAGGTCGCCAACGTGGAGCTCATGCGTGAGAAGTTCGACGATTACGAGCGCGAGTGTCATTCCTGCCTCGATGCCAAGCTTCCGCTGCCGGCATACGACTGCGTCATGAAGTGCAGCCACGCGTTCAACATCCTGGATGCGCGCGGCGCGCTGTCCGCAACCGAGCGCGCGGCGTATATCCTCCGCGTGCGCGCTGTTGCGAAGGCGTGCTGCGAGGCGTATCTGTCCGAGGTCGCGGCTGCGGGCGATGATTCTGAAGAGACGAAGGGTGAGGTGGCCTAGCGATGGCTGATGTTCGTGACTTCCTTTTTGAGATCGGAACCGAGGAGATGCCCTCGGCTCCGTTGAACAACGCTGCTTCCCAGCTTGGCAAGATGGTTCCCGAGGCCCTGGACCGTTCCGGCCTCTCCCATGGCGCCGTCACCGTCCTCACGTCTCCGCGTCGTCTGTGCGTCCATGTTGCCGATGTCGCCTCGGCAACCGAAGAGGTGCACGAGGTTAAGCGCGGTCCCGCCGCGGCGATAGCGTTCGATGCCGACGGCGTTCCCACCAAGGCTGCCGAGGGCTTCGCGCGTAAGTGCGGCGTCAGCGCAGCCGAGCTCGTTCGCCGCGAGGATACCGATGGTCGCGAGTACGTTTTCGCCGAGAAGAGCATCGACTCGATTCCCGCCGAGCCCATCCTCGCCGACCTGTGCTCGTCTGTCCTTACGGGCCTGCAGTGGCCCAACTACCGTTCGCAGCGCTGGGGCGCGACGCATGAGAGCTTCGTTCGACCGGTTCGTTGGCTGTGCGTCCTGTTCGGCGGCGACGTGGTGCCCGTGGCGTTCGCAGGCGTCGCGAGCGGTCGAACCACTCGTGGTCACCGCGTGCTCGCTCCCGGTGACCACGAGGTCGCAAGTGCTTCCCTGGCCGATTACCGCGATGCGCTCGGCCGCGCTTTCGTGATGCCCGACGAGGACCGCAAGAACCTCATCAACGCTCAGATCGAGCGAATCGAAGCCGAGTGCAACGTTCGCGTCGAGCGGCCGCGCTCCGTGTTCGACGAGGTCGTCAACCTCTGCGAGTGGCCTACGGTGCTCATCGGCTGTTTCGACGACGAGTTCCTGCAGGTCCCGCACGAGATCATTTGCGAATCTATGCTGTCCAATCAGCGGTATTTCCCCATCTACGACGCTGAGGGCGCCCTGACTCCCGAGTTCGTCGTGGTATCAAACGGCCGTCCCGAGTGCGCGGACGCCATCATCGACGGCAACGAGCGCGTGGTTCGCGCGCGTCTTTACGATGCTAAGTTCTTCTACGACGAGGACCTTAAGGTCTCCCTCGAGGAGTTCCGCTCGCGTCTGGCAACCGTCGGTTTCCAGAAGAAGCTCGGCACCGTTCTCCAGAAGTCCGAGCGCATGGAGGACCTGGCGCTCGCTATTGCCCAGGCGGCCCATGTCGGCGCGTCTTCCGCATCCGATGCCCAGCGAGCCGCGCACCTCGCTAAGGCCGATCTCGTATCCTCCGCGGTCGTCGAGTTCACCAGCCAGCAGGGCGTTATGGGTGGCTACTACGCCTTGGCCGCCGGCGAGGCCCCCGAGGTCGCCGCGGCTATCCGCGATCATTACCGCCCGCGCTTCGCGGGAGACGAGCTGCCCGAGGGTATCGCCGGCTGCATCGTGGCCGTTGCCGATAAGGTCGATACCATCGCCGGCATGTTCGCCATCGACGAGCCGCCCACCGGTTCCAAGGATCCGTTCGCGCTTCGACGCGCGGCGATCGGTGTGATCAACATGCTGTCTCGTCGCCTGTCCTGTGGTTACGAGCCCATCGTTGACGCTGCGCTTGATTTGTATCTCGAGCAGGGTCTTGCGTTTGACAAGTGCTCCGTGAAGGATGCCTGCTGCTCGTTTATCAAGGGTCGTATGGAGCAGCTCGCTCGCGATAACGGCATCGCCGGCGACGTCGTCGCGGCCGTCTCTGCGGGCGATATCACCGTTCCCGCCGACTTCTTCGAGCTCTGTTCCGTGTTGCAATCGGCTCGCGCCGATGATCCCGAGACGTTCGAGAACCTTGCCGTCGCGTACGCCCGCGCCTCCCATCTTGCCGATGCCTCGCTCGGCTTCGACGTCGACGCCGCGCTGTTCATCGATGCCGAAGCCGCCTTGCTTTCCGCAATCGATGATGCTTCCGCGGCCATTGCCGAAGCGGCTCGCGAGAAGCGTTATCTCGATGTGGTGAGTGCCCTTGGCTCCCTGCGCCAGCCTATCGATCGCTTCTTCGACGAGGTCATGGTCATGGATGAGGACGAGTCGCTGCGCGTCAACAGGTTGCGTCTTCTCAACCGCTTCGAGTCGGTATTCTCCGGTATCGCCGATGTGAGCCAGCTTGCCAAGTAGTCTGTGCCCGTATGGGACTGCGTAAAGACCGGCCCTCCTGTCCGTTCGGGCAGGAGGGCCGGCTTCGTTGTCCTGCGGAGGCGTGATGTCTACGCTTCGGCGGAGAGGTGGGTCTTTCCGTTATCGGAGTGAACGGCAAACGGGTGCAGGATGAGTTCGATGCCGAGCAGCAGCACATGGTGCTCGATGTTTGCCAGGGGGCTCGTGATGAGCAGGGTGCCAAGCACCATCTCGATGATGCCCGATAGGGTGACGAGGACGTAGGGTTTCTTGGCGCGGCGTGCGTGCAGCGCTTCGTCGAGCTCCGCCGCCGCTTTGCTTAAGCCGATAAAGCCCCAGGTAACGCCGACGAGATGTAAAAGGGCAGTTCCTTGGAACAGCAGCGTTGCGCCGACGACGATCATGACGATGTCCGACCCCTGGCTGATGCTGCCCGTCTCCTTCTCGTCGTCAAGGAAATCCGTGGCAAGATCCGCTGCGCCCACCAACAGCATCAAACAGCCCAGGATATAGGGGAGGCTGCCCATGATGGCGTCGGGTGCGGCAAGGCAGGCTACGCCTACGAGCGGAAAGAGCAGCGACGCTATGAGGGCTGCTTTGCCCGGTATGCTCTGACGCTTGATGTCTGCTACGGAATCTGCTCGTGCCATTGATGTGCCGTTCCTTTCCGGTATTGCTTGGTTGGCCTAACTCACTCTTCCCCAAATACGGAACATTATGTTGATACGTATGATTTGCATGAAACATTCGCGCGACCAGCGGTGGATCGATCCATCCGACAAGCGGTTGACCAGCTTCTTCGCTCGAGTCGTGAATTGGTTGTAATTGTCCTTGCTTTCCCAGTTATGTCGTGTACAATAAAGAAGTTTGTAAACCTATGTGTCGGCGTACGCGTGCGGCACCTCTAGAACAGTAAAGGAGCGAGAATGGATTACATTCGCGCAATCGAGCGTCAGCAGATCCGTGAGGACATTCCTCAGGTCCGCGTCGGCGACAACGTCAAGGTTCACTACCGTATTAAGGAAGGCGACCGCGAGCGCATCCAGGTCTTCCAGGGCGACGTCATCCGCATGAGCGGCGGCTCCTCCCGTGAGACCTTCACCGTCCGCAAGATCTCCTTCGGTATCGGTGTCGAGCGTACCTTCCCGCTTCACAGCCCGAAGATCGCCAAGCTCGAGGTTGTTCGCCACGGTCGTGTTCGTCGCGCTAAGCTGTACTACCTGCGTGACAAGATCGGCAAGGCCGCTCGCATCCCCGAGAAGCGCTAAGATTTATATCATGTGCTTTGGAGCCGTCTCCTACGAGGCGGCTCTTTTTATACGTAAGATCCGTTGAATTCTGAAGAGGTTGCATTCATGGCCAATATGACGAGCTCTGCGCCGGCGGCGCAGGTTGCCGCCGAGCTGGCGAGCGCTTCGTTCGATCAGGTGCCGGGACTTGTCCAGCGCTATGCGGAGGATCCGCGCCAGCAGGTCAGGAAGGCGTGCGAGCGCGCGTCTCGTCGTTATGAGCGCGAATGCGCCGAGCACGAGCGCGTCCGCTTGCTCTATAGCGCTATGGCCGAGCTTGGCGGGGAGGGCGTTGTACTTGGCGTGGATGAGGTGGGCCGGGGTTCGGTCGCCGGGCCCTTGACCGTGTGCGCCGTTCAGCTGCCCGATGATCCCATTATTTGGGGCCTTAACGATTCCAAGCAGCTCAGCCCTGCCAAGCGCGAACTGCTTGCCGCGCAGATCTCCGAGGTCGCTCGTGCTATCGGCGTGTATCATGTCGCCCCCGAGCGCATCGACGAGATCGGCATGGCGCGTGCGCTTCGCGAAGCGGTGGCGGGCGCCGTCGCCGATGCTGGAGTGGAACCCGATTGCGTTTTGATGGATGGAAATCCCCTAGGTGCCGTGGCGAACGAACGTGATGTGGTGCACGGGGATGCCACGGTTGCCTGTATCGCCGCCGCTTCGATCGTTGCCAAGGTCACGAGGGATGAGTTGATGGTTGAGCTCGATGCCGAATATCCCGGCTATCACTTCGCCCAATCAAAGGGGTATGCTTCGGCCGAGCATATCAACGCCATCCGCGAGCACGGTCTTAGCCCTGTTCACCGCGTTAGCTTTTGTGGAAACTTCCTGCATACCGACTCTCTCTTTTGATGATTTGATGGCGGGTTCACCGTGTGCGCACCTCCACTGCCTTGGGTGTTAACGGGTGCGGTCGATTTTGTAGAGTCGATCGCGCCTTTTTGTTAGTTGATTCAATTTTACCTTCCAGATGACATGCGATGCTTCGCTTGCGAGCGCGAGAGGAGCTGATGGTTATGGATCGAAGGGCGTGTTCGGATGGGGTTCGGTGCGATTCGAGCCCCGATGGTTCGGCGGGACGTCGTCCGGCCGTGTTGCGCGATGATGCTACGGTCGAGGGACTTTCCTCGAAAGAGCTTGGGCGGCTCGGTGAGTCGTTAGCCTGCTTCTACCTTGAAGAGCGCGGGTACCACATCATTGAGAGAAACTATCGCTGCCGTGAGGGCGAGGCCGATATTGTCGCGTATGACGAGGCCGATGATTCTATCGTCCTGGTTGAGGTTAAGACGAGGCGCAAGGCCGCGACCTCTTTGGAGCTCTATCCCGAGGAGGCCGTCAACAAGAAGAAGCGCCGGCGATACCGCAGAATCGCTGCATGCTATGTGATGGAGCATTATCCCGTGCAGACCATACGATTCGATGTGGTGGGCGTTTGCATCCATGATGGGCGTACTGCGGGAATCCAGCATATCTTGGGGGCTTTCGACTGGGACGCGGACCTATGACCGGGTCGGGTGCCGCGATGCACACGTTCTCCGTACATGCTGCATGTATTCGCGGGGTGGAAGCGCAGCCCGTTACCGTCGAGGTCTCGTTTACCGGCGGTATTCCCGGTATCACCTTGGTGGGGATGGCAGATGCGGCCGTCAACGAGGCTCCCGCGCGCATTCGATGTGCGCTGCGGGGGAGCGGATATGATGTTCCCCGTAAAAGCATCATTGTGAATCTCGCGCCCGCCGATATGCGCAAGACGGGCTCGGGACTTGATTTGGCCATCTCCATCTCGATATTGGCTCTCTCAGGGCAGATTCCAGTCGAGGGTCTTGATTCCTGTTTGTTCGTGGGGGAACTCTCCCTCGATGGGTACGTGATGCCGGTTCGCGGCGAGGTTGCCTATGCGATGCTTGCTCGTGATTGCGGCCTTCGGCTTGTCTCGGCACATGGCGATTGTCCAGTTGCGCTGCCAGGTGTCGATATGTATTGCCTCCGGGATCTTTCGTCGTTGCGCGCTGGCCTTTCGAGCGCTCTTGATGCCGTTGATGCTCCCGCTATTCTATCTGGTACCGTCGGATCGTCTCTGGATTACGCAGACGTTAAGGGCCAAGAGCTCGCAAAGCGGGCGCTGGCGATCGCTGCGACAGGGGGCTTGGGCCTGATGATGGTCGGTCCTCCGGGGTCCGGTAAGACGATGCTTGCCGAGCGCATGGGAACGATCTTGCCGCCCATCGACGAGGTGGAGTTGCAGGAAGCGCTGTGCATCCATTCGGTTGCAGGGGAGAGCGTGGAATCCTTGCTCGCCTCGGGCAGGCCGTTTCGATGTCCGCACCATAGTATTTCTGCTGCGGGGTTGGTAGGTGGGGGCCGACCCGTACGTCCTGGTGAGATTAGCTTGGCGCACGGCGGCGTGCTGTTCTTGGATGAGCTGGCGGAGTTTCCCTCGAGTGTGTTGCAGCTATTACGTCAACCACTTGAGAGCAAGGCGGTCCGCATCGTTCGTGCGGATGGCGCGTATGTGTTCCCGGCTCATTTCCAGTTGCTGGTGGCGAGCAATCCGTGTCCATGCGGATATCTCGGGGACCGCGATGTAAGTTGCGCGTGTCCTCCGTATGCCGTTGCGCGTTATCAGGCGAAACTCGCGGGACCCCTTGCCGACCGAATCGACATGCGCATCGATGTCGCTCGCCCCGACCCCGACCTGTTGTTGGAGGGCGGAGCGGGCGCGAGCTCCTCATCCCTTCGATCCGAAGTCGAACAGGGGAGGGCGTTTGCCACGTGGCGTCTACAGCATGGCATCGCAGTTGGAGGAATCGATATGAGGGCGATCGATGGAGCGCAAGGTGTTGCGGGGGCGTATGCCCTGGACTCCGCTGGCTACGAGACGCTTCTGGCTATCGCGCAGCGCGGGCACTTGACGGGACGCGGGATCGTCCGGCTTTGTCGGATCGCGCGGACGATAGCGGATATGCAGGAGTCCCGCGAGGTCGGCCCGAGCCATGTCTTTGAAGCTTCGATGTTTCGAGGGAGGTGCAGCGATGCCGAGTGAGCCTCGTTGCGTGCTTGAATCTTCGGATTCGCGCTATCCCGCGATGCTTCTCGATCTTCCGGGGGAGCCGCCACGCCTCTTCGTACGCGGGGATCCTGATCTTCTTTCGGAGTCCGGACTTGCCGTGGTCGGATCGCGCCGGGCGACTCCGTATGGATTGGCTGTGGCCGAGCTGGCCGCCAAGATTGCTGTGGAGTCGGGAATAGCCGTTGTTTCAGGTGGCGCCGTGGGCTGCGACCAAGCGGCCGGTCGATGTGCGGTGCAGCGAGGCGGCCGGAATGTGATCGTACTCGGTTGCGGGGCCGATGTCGTGTACCCAAAGAGTTCCGCCAGTTTGATCAATCGCACTATCGAAGGGGGCGGCGCGGTCATCTCCCTTGAACCCTGGGGCACGCCTCCGCGACGATATGCGTTTCCGAAACGGAATCGCATTATTGCCGCGCTGTCGAGGGCGACGCTTGTGTGCGAGGCGGGTATGCCGTCAGGGACGTTCTCGACGGCTGAAACGGCCTCCGATCTTGGTCGAGAGGTTCTGGCCGTTCCCGGATCGATATTTGCACCGGAGTATCGTGGTACCAACTATCTGATCACGGTTGGCGCGACGTGCATTGTCGATGAGGAATCGCTTGAAGTCGCAATCTCTCGCTTATATGGAACGATGAGGTATTGTCATGATGCTCCTGCGACGATCGTGGTCGAGAACGGAGCATCGCGTGAAATGCTGCGGTCTTTGGTCGCTCAGCCGATGCGAATCGATGAGCTCGCCTCTCGTTTAGGTGAATCCGAACATGCGGTCATGATGCGTTTGAGCGAGCTTTCAGCTGCCGGATTGGTGGAGCGGCTGTATGACGGTCGCTTTGCTGCTTCAAAAAGTATGCTTCATGGGTTAACCTCGTTCGGGAACAAGCGGCCATAGGGTTTTCGCGGATAGGAGTTTCGAGATGTTTGATGGTGTCATCGTTATTGGGGGCGGTCTTGCGGGATGCGAATGCGCCTTGCAGCTTGCCGACCGGGGAATTCGCGTTCGCCTCTATGAGATGCGTCCCCTGGTCTCGTCTCCGGCGCACCATAGCGACCATCTTGCAGAGCTCGTATGCTCGAACTCGTTCAAGTCAACCCGTTATGATTCCGCCGCCGGAATGCTGAAGCGCGAGCTTCGCGCTATGGGCTCCGTCCTCATGGATTGTGCGGATCGTGCCGCAGTCCCTGCTGGCGGCGCTCTTGCTGTCGATCGCGGACTATTCTCCCGTTATGTTGAAGAGGCTATAGCATCCCGATCGAATATCGAGGTCATTCGCCAGGAGGTCACCGCTATTCCGGAGGGTCGTGTCGTCATTGCTGCGGGCCCCCTGTGCTCGCCGTCGCTCAGCGAGGCCGTTCTGGGCCTGGTAGGTGGCGAATCCCTTTCTTTTTACGATGCGGCGGCTCCCATCGTCGATGCAGCCACCCTTGATATGGATGTCCTGTTCTCCCAGTCCCGCTATGAAGAGCAGGGTTCTGGCGACTACTTGAACGCCACGCTCTCCCGGGAGGAGTATGATGCCTTCATCGACGGCCTTGTTGGGGCCGAGCGCGTGATTTTGAAGGATTTCGAGCGACGCGACCTGTTCCAGGCGTGTCAGCCCGCCGAGGAGGTGGCTCGTACGGGCAAGGATGCCATTCGTTTCGGCGCCATGAAGCCGGTGGGTCTTATCGACCCGCGAACCGGTAAGCGACCCTGGGCCGCCGTGCAGCTTCGCGCCGAAAACGCCGAGCATACCGCGTACAACCTTGTTGGATTTCAAACGAATCTGACATTCGGTGAGCAGAAGCGCGTGTTCCGAATGATCCCCGGTTTGGAGAACGCGGAGTTTTTCCGGTATGGCGTCATGCATCGCAACACCTTTGTCGACGCGCCCCATGTTTTGGATCGTTCATTTGCGGTCCCCGGTACAACCGTGCGCCTCGCGGGTCAGATTACGGGAACGGAAGGCTATACCGAGGCTGTCGCCTCCGGTCTCCTGGCGGCTCTCAACACGTTTGCCGATATGCGGGGGCTTGACCACGTTTCGCTTCCCGATACGTCGGTATTCGGTGCGCTGGTGTCCTATGCCACCGATCCCGCGTGCCTCGACTATCAACCTATGCATGTGAATTTTGGGATCATCCCTCCGCTCGAAGATGGAAAGCGCCGTTCCAAGCGTGACCGGTATACGGCGTATGCCGACCGAGGCGGCAGGGATCTTCAGGCGTACATTGCGTCGCGCGTCGATCTATTTGGTCTCGACGCGAGGTAGACGATCCCGTTGGCTGAGATGCGCGCATATATCGATGATTACTGCCGCTACCTTGTCGATGTCATGGGTCGCTCAGTTCAGACCGACAGGGCGTATCGACAGCATCTGTACGCCTTTGAGGAGTGGTGCGCGCGCGAACATGTGGACGTCGCCGAGGTCGCTGCCAGGGATCTTCGGCGTTATCTAGCGTTCCTGCATGCGGCGGGGTATGCGCCGCGTACGGTTGCCGCGCACCTCTCTTCGATTCGATCGTTCTTTCGGTGGATGGTTCGCATGGGCCCTGTCGATAGCAACCCTGTCGATCTGATGCTTTCGCCGAAACTTCCGACAACCCTTCCCGTTGTTGCTACGAGATCTCAGTTGGAGCGGTTATTTGAAGCCCCCGATCGGGACACCGCCCAAGGATTGAGGGATGTGTGCATGCTCGAGCTTTTATATGCATCGGGCGCACGCATCTCCGAGCTCGCAGGCCTTGACGTGGAGTCGTTCGAGGATGCCGGGCGCGCTTGCCGTTTGTTCGGCAAGGGCTCCAAGGAGCGAATCGTACCCCTGCACCGTCGGGCTCAACATGCCGTTCGCAACTATACTCTTGATGCTCGGCCCAGCTTGATTGTCGATCATCATGATGCCGTTCGGCCTAATGGGCGCCATGCGTTGTTCATCTCCGATCGCGGTCGCATCATGGACGCCGCATCGTTGCGATACCGCTTTACCGTTCTTCGAGATCGAGCGGGCGTCAGTCGTTCGGTAACGCCGCATACGATGCGCCACACCTTCGCTACCGACCTCTTGGATGGCGGCGCTGATCTGAGGACCGTTCAGGAGCTGCTAGGACATGCCAGCTTGTCGACTACTCAGATTTACACGCACTTAGCGCCCGAATCGCTGAAATCGGCCGTGCGGCAAGCTCATCCTCGAAGTGGTTCGTAGCGGACCTCGCGCATGGCGGCCACTCGAGTCTGCGTGATGCACAAGTCGCACACAAGGTGCGTGCAACCCTTGGATTCTCGTCGATGTCCTGCTATTATTTATCGGGTTGCTCTTGTGAGCAACGGACGTATTTCGCACGTGCGACGACTTTTGCGCCGTGGTGCCCGAGATTTGGTAGCGCATGATCGGGTGGCTCAAAAGGATGACATCGCACGGAGGCAACGAACCACAGGAGGTAAGTATGGCTACCACGATTAACATCCGCACCCTGCTCGAGGCTGGCTGCCACTTCGGTCATCAGACCCGCCGCTGGAACCCCAAGATGCGTGAGTACATTTTCGGCGAGCGCAATGGCATCTACATCCTCGATCTCAAGCAGACCATCATCAACGCCGACCAGGCCTACACGTTCCTGAAGAGCATCTCCCGCAAGGGCCAGGTTCTCTTCGTCGGTACCAAGAAGCAGGCTCAGGAGGCCGTGAAGACCGCTGCCGAGCGCGCCAACATGCCCTACATCAACCAGCGTTGGCTCGGCGGCATGCTCACCAACTTCGTTACCATCCGCTCCCGTATCAACCGTATGGAGGAGCTCGAGGCTATGGTAGAGGACGGCCGCATGGCCCTTCTGCCCAAGAAGGAGCAGGCTGTTCTGGGTAAGGAGCTCGCCAAGCTCCAGACCAACCTCGGTGGCGCCCGCGACATGAAGGGCCTTCCCGCTGCCCTGTTCGTCATCGACACCAAGCGCGAGGAGAACGCCATCAAGGAGGCCCAGCGCCTGAACATCCCGGTTGTCGCCCTCATCGACACCAACTCTGATCCCGACGAGGTCGATTTCGGCGTCCCCTGCAACGATGACGCTATTTCCGCCGTCTCCCTCATGTGCGAGCTCTTCGCCGACGCCTGCCTCGCCGGCTCCGGCAAGGAGCAGATCTCCGAGGCTGAGATGGCCGCTGCCCCCGAGGCCGCTGCCGACGCCGAGTAACGTCCGTTTACGTTCGTTCAACGCTCTTTGAAAGGAGCCATCATGGCCCAGATTACCGCCGCTATGGTCAAGCAGCTTCGCGAGATGACCGACTCTCCTATGATGGAGTGCAAGAAGGCCCTCGTCGAGGCCGACGGCGATATGGACGCCGCTGTCGACGTTCTTCGTAAGAACGGTCTTGCCAAGGCTGCCAAGAAGGCTGGCCGCGAGACCAACGAGGGCGCCGTCGCCGCTTTCATCTCCGAGGATGGCAAGACCGGTGCTCTCGTCGAGCTCTCCTGCGAGACCGACTTCGTGGCTTCCAACCCCAAGTTCACCGGTTTCGCCGCTGAGCTCGCCAAGGTTGTCGCCGAGGTCAAGCCCGCCGACGCCGAGGCCCTCATGGCCGCCCCGATGAACGGCGACACCGTCGAGGGCGAGCTCACCGAGCTCATCCACGTTATGGGCGAGAACATGAAGATCGCCCGCTTCAACCTCCGCACCGTCGAGGCCGGTGCCCTTTCTTCCTACATCCACATGGGTGGCAAGATCGGCGTTATGGTCGAGTTCTCCTTCGAGAAGCCCGAGACCTTCGCGTCCGACGACTTCAAGACCTTCTCCCATGACGTCGCCATGCAGGTTGCGGCTACCAGCCCCATCTGCGCTCGTCGTGAGGACGTTCCGGCCGACGTTGTCGAGCACGAGAAGTCCATCTACATGGCTCAGGCTGCCGAGTCCGGTAAGCCCGAGGCCATTCAGGAGAAGATGGCCATCGGCCGCCTTGAGAAGTTCTTCAAGGCTTCCGTCCTCAACGAGCAGGAGTTCATCAAGGATTCCAGCGTGACCGTCAACGGTCTTGCCGAGCAGGTGTCCAAGGCTTGCGGCGATACCGTTAAGGTTATGGCTTTCGATCGCCTTGAGCGCGGCGAGTCCGATAACTAAGGTTATTTCGGTTTTCTGATATGAAAGCGGGCTGTGGGATTACCTACAGCCTGCTTTTTTATGGCTTGTTTCGTTTTCGCTGCTAGAATAAATAAGAATGATGACCAAAGGAGGAATTTTGTCTGATTATCGCTACAAGCGCGTGCTGTTGAAACTTTCCGGTGAAGCGCTCATGGGTGAGAACGGATACGGTATCGATCCGTCGGTTACCGAGAACCTCGCGCGCCAGATCAAGGCCATTCACGAGGACGGCATCGAGGTCGGCATCGTTGTGGGCGGCGGTAACATCTTCCGCGGTCTTGCTGGCTCGGCTAAGGGTATGGATCGTGCCCAGGCTGATTACATGGGTATGCTCGCCACCGTCATGAACGCGTTGGCGCTTCAGGATGCATTCGAGCACGAGGAGTGCCCCTGCCGTGTTATGAGCGCCATCCAGATGAACGAGGTTTGCGAGCCCTATATTCGTCGTCGTGCGATGCACCATCTCGAGAAGGGCTACATCGTCATCTTTGCTGCGGGATCCGGCAATCCGTATTTCACGACCGATACCGCGGCCGCGCTGCGCGCCTGCGAGATCGATGCCGACTGCCTCCTCAAGGCCACGAAGGTCGACGGTGTCTACGATAAGGATCCTGTTTCTAACGAAGATGCCGTTCGTTTTGATACCATTAGCTATCATGAGGTTCTGGTTCGCGGCCTGCAGGTTATGGATTCCACTGCCACCGCGCTGTGCCAGGATAATCGCATGCCTATCATCGTCCTTAACATCGAGGGCGAGAACAACATCAAGCGTGCTCTTTGCGGAGAGCCGGTTGGCACCGTCGTAGTTCAGGAGGACTAACATGGCCACCATCAACGATCACATGGATAAGACCCTCGAGAGCCTCAAGCATAATTTCTCGAAGGTTCGCACCGGCCGTGCGAATGCTAACGTGCTGGCGGATATCACCGTTGATTACTACGGTGTTCCCACTCCCGTAAGCCAGGTTGCCGCCGTCAAGACCCCAGAAGCCCACATGCTTCTGATCGAGCCCTGGGATAAGGCACTCGTCAATGCGATCGTCAAAGCCATTTCCGCTTCCGATCTTGGTATCACGCCGAATACCGACGGTACGGTCATCCGGTTGCCGTTCCCCGCTCCCACGGAGGAGCGTCGTCGCGAGCTTGTTAAGGATTGCCGCGATCTTGCCGAGCAGGCCCGCATCGCCGTGCGCAATGTTCGCCGCGATTTCAACAACAAGCTCGATCGCGATGAGGAGCTTACGGAAGATGAGGTTCGTCGCGAGCAGGCTAAGATTCAGAAATGCACCGATGAGTACATCGCCAAGGTTGACGCTATGCTTAAGGCAAAGGAATCAGAAGTGATGGAGATCTAGGGCTCCCTGCCTTGGGTCTTTTGTCTCGCGCCGTGTCATTCGACATGTAAACCGGGCAGCCCGCATGCTCCCTTCCTAGGAGCATGCGGGCTTTCTTATGAGTTCGTTCGGCGGGGCATTGCCGGATCGCCGGTACGCATGGTTGCTTTCATATGCTGCTTATACTGCGACTTTTATGAAATGGGTCCTTGCGTTGCCTTGCTCCATCGCTCTCTTTATTATTGATAGATATGCGTTCTCGCACCCGCGTCTGCGCTGAGCCGTACACACGCCCGCATGTGCGGGCTCGCTATAGTCTGGAGTACCAACGTGCGCTACGACCCCGATAAGCTCGTCGAGCATTTCAGCAATCCTCCACAAGACATATCTTTGGCAGATATCGATCTTGATCGAATTCCGCGCCACATCTCCTGCATCATGGATGGCAACGGCCGCTGGGCTACCTCGCGCGGGCTTTCCCGTACGGAAGGTCATAAGCAGGGTATCGTTGCGCTTCGCGACGTCATTACCACCGCGGTCCGTCTGGGTGTAGATGTCTTGTCTGCCTACGCCTTTTCTACGGAGAACTGGGGGAGGCCCCAGCACGAGGTCAATGTCCTCATGCATCTCTTTGCGAAGACGTTCATCGATGAGCTGCCGCTGTTGAAGCGCGAGAACGTTCGCGTTGTTTTCCTGGGCGATATCTCCGCATTGCCCCAAAAGACGCGCGATGTTTTCGAATATGGCTTGAAGGAATGCGAGCATCACACGGGAATGGTTCTTGCCCTTGCCGTGAACTACGGCGCGCGCGCAGAGCTCGCCCGGGCTGCTCGTACGATTGCCGAGCAGGTGTCCGCCGGCTCTCTTGCAGTTGGGGATATCGACGAGAACGCGGTTGCCGAGCATTTGTACACCGCTGGCCTGCCCGACCCAGAGCTTGTTATCCGTACATCTGGCGAGATGCGCGTTTCCAACTATCTGCTTTGGCAAATCGCGTATTCGGAGTTCTATATCACCGAATTGTACTGGCCTGATTTCGATAAATGGGGAATGCTGCGCGCGATCGCAGCCTTCCAACACCGCGACCGTCGATTTGGCGGCTTGAGCGCCGAGTAGCGCTCGTGTTAGCAAGAGAGGAGCATGTACGGTGGAAGATCAAAAGCAGCGTCAACGGGCCCAGGAGCCTGTAGCTGCCGGTCCTCGTGCCGAGCGAAAGCCCTTTGACGTGAAGGGTTTCCTTGTCCGCTCGGGCTTTGGCATTATGTATGCGGCATTGTTTATAGCTTGTTTGGTGCTCGGCGTCATTCCGACAGCTGTATTCGTTGCCGTCATGAGCTGGTTTTGTTGCTATGAGTTTTACCGTATGGCGCGTCTAGACGGCAAGGTGCCGAACGAGTTCATTGGCCTTTCTGCTGCCGTGCTCTTTCCGCTGTCTGCGCTAGGGGCATCGGTGCTTCTCACGGCGCTGCTCTTTATCCTGGTTCTGGCGGTTGGTTTGTGGTATCTCTATTCGCCGCGTACGCGTATCTCAGATGTCGCCGTCACCATCTTCGGTCCGCTCTATACGGGTTTCATGCTGTCTGCAATCGTTCTTACGCGCGGTTCTATCCCAGGGTTTGCCGGCGCCCTACTTTCCGTGGGCGTTTGCGCATCGCTATGGGTGAGCGACTCGCTCGCGTATATGGTTGGCAGCCGCTTCGGTAAACATAAGATGGCCCCTAAGATCTCTCCCAACAAGACTTGGGAGGGTTTTTGCGGAAGCGTAGCGGGCTCCCTTGTTATCTGGCTGATTCTGTATGCAACCGGCTGGTATAGCCTGTCGCTACCCGTAGCGGTACTCGCTGGTGTCGGCGTGGCCGTTTTGGGCGTTTTCGGCGATTTGATCGAGTCGCGTATCAAGCGCGGCGTAGGCGTCAAGGATTCCGGCAACCTGATTCCGGGACACGGCGGCATGCTCGATCGTTCCGACTCCCTTATCTTCGGTTGCATCACGGCTCACCTCATCTTGGTACTAGGAGGCGTTCTATGAGTGAATGCAGGCGCCGCGTGGCGGTTTTGGGTTGCACGGGATCCATCGGCGTTCAGACCCTCGATGTTTGTCGCCAGCATTCCGACCGTCTCGAGGTCGTCGCGCTTTCGGCCCATCGAAGCATCGCCGGCCTCGTGTCCGCTGCTCGCGAGTTCAACGTTTCCGCTGTCGCGCTGACCGATTCGTCGTTATCCGCCGACCCTCGTTTGTCCGAGCTTCCCGATCCGCATCGCTGCGGATTCGGCATGCGCGCGGCGATCGATATGTGCCTTTCCGATGAGGTGGACGTCGTGGTCGTTGCCATCGTTGGCGCGGCCGGTCTCCATGCGACCTATGAGCTCATGGCTGCCGGTAAAACCATTGCGCTTGCCAACAAGGAGTCGCTCGTGGTCGGCGGCGATCTTATCATGCCGCTCGCCAGGCCTGGTCAGCTGCTGCCCGTCGATTCTGAGCATTCGGCAATCTTCCAGTGCTATCTGGGCGAGGATATGCGCTCGACGCATAAGATCTGGTTGACCTGTTCCGGCGGCCCTTTCTATGGCTGCAGCCGCGAGGAGCTTGAGCGGGTTACCGTTGCGGACGCACTGGCCCATCCCACGTGGAATATGGGTTCCAAGATCACGATCGATTCGGCTACGTTGATAAACAAAGGCCTTGAGCGTATCGAGGCCATGCATCTATTCGATATAGATCTCGATCGCATCGAGGTGCTCATTCAGCGCCAGTCGAAGATTCATTCGATGGTCGAGTTCGCCGATGGCTCGGTTATGGCGCATCTCGGAGCATCCGATATGCGCATACCTATTCAGCTTGCACTTTCGTATCCGGATCGCTGGGAATCACCCGCTCCGCGCGTCGATTTCCGGACGTTGGGCTCACTTGATTTCGACGCCCCGGACGCCGATGCGTTCCGCTGCCTTGCCTTGGCGGAACGGGCGGGAATGACGGGCGGAACCCTGCCGTGCGTTCTCAATGCGGCGAACGAGGTGGCTGTCGACGCGTTCCTGCATGAGCGCTGCTCGTTCACCGACATCCCTCGCATCGTCGAGGGCTGTCTCGATGCACACGACGTCCAGCCCGTCTCCTCGCTCGAGCAGCTCGACGAGGTCGATGCATGGGCGCGGATCACGTCGGAACGCTTCGTAACATCTCTTTCACGATAGAAACGAGCTTATATGGATGCCATCTTTGGTTTCATCACCCCGCTCTTCTGGGGTGTTTTGCTGCTGTCGCTTCTGGTGTTCGTGCATGAGGGCGGCCATTTCCTTGCTGCGCGTGCGTGCGGCGTTCGCGTTACCGAGTTCTTCTTGGGACTGCCGTTTCGCTATAACATCAGCCATACGTCCAAGCGCATCGGTACGAAATTCGGCGTAACGCCGCTGCTTCTCGGTGGCTATGCGGCCATCTGCGGCATGGATCCCGAGCAAGCGCCCCATGCCGCGCGCGTGCTTTCGCGCGTGCACGAAGCCGGGGCCATCTCCGTTGACGAGCTTGCCGAGCAGCTCGAGATCACCCCCGATGAGGCCCTTGAGGCATGCGTGTTTCTCATGGGCTGGGGGTCCGTCCTGCCGGTGTACGATGCTTCGAAGGGTGAGGGGCCGACTTCAAAATACTATCCTTCGCGCTATATGGCACCTGCCCGCGATGCCGCGGGCAACACCGTGTTCGATGGTCGGGTGTTCGACCGTGCCGGCGCCACCAGCGATGGCGAACCGTGGACGCCTCCTATGGGCGCCGAGCGCTTTTTCGAGCTCGAGCGCTCCCATACGTATGTGGGCAAGGGTTTCTTCAAGCGCGCGTTCATGCTTCTCGCCGGAATCCTCGTTAACCTCGTTACCGGCGTGACGCTGTTTGTCATCGCTTATTCCGCCATAGGCTACAACGCACCCATCGACGTCAACATCGTCGGTTCGATTACCGAGGGTTCACCGGCGGCGGCCGCTCATATCCAGGAGGGAGACCGCATCCTTGCTGTCGACGGCACGGCTGTGGACAGCTGGTCCGAGCTTCTCGCCGCGCTTGGAAATCGCGATGCCGGCGCTACGGTCGCCCTCGAGGTGTGGTCGCCCTCCCAGGAGGAATCGGCCGAGCAGCGTCTTGGGCCCGTCGACCGCACCTATCTCGAAGCGCATGGTTCTACGCACACGGTTGAGGCGAAGCTGGATGAAGATGGTCTGTTGGGTATCGGGGTGCTCTACCACACGATGCGCGTGAGCCCTATGGTTGCAGCTCGCATGTCGGTCGACTATCTCGTCCAGACCGCCCAGGGCGTGGCCAAGCTGCTTATGCCGCAGCACACCAAGGAGGTTTTGGATAGCTCGACCTCCGTCGTCGGTATCTCCGTTCTGTCTGCACAGGCCGCCGAGCAGGGTGCCGCCTCCTTCATGAGCTTTGCGGCGCTCATCTCCTTCTCGCTGGGCTTCATGAACCTGCTACCTATCCCGCCGCTCGACGGTGGCAAGCTTGTGATCGAGGCTATCCAAGCCGTTCGGGGGAAGGAGCTTTCCGTGAAGGCCCAGACAATCGTGTCGTACGTCGGTATCGCCTTCTTCGCATTCTTGTTCCTGTATATGCTTCGCGCGGATATCCTGCGCTTGCTGCACTAGGAGGCTTGCTATGTCCTATCAGCCTTGCGCGCGGGAGTTGACCCGTCCGGCCCATGTGGGGTCCGTGATAATCGGCGGGGGAGCTCCCGTGGCCGTCCAGTCGATGACGTGCACGCCCACGGTCGATGCGGCGCGTACGATCGAGCAGGTTCGCGCCCTTGCCGATGCGGGCTGCGACTTGGTGCGCGTCTCCGTTCCCAACGCCGATGCCGTTGCATCGTTCGGCGAGGTGTGCGCGGAAAGCCCCGTGCCCATCGTGGCCGACATTCATTTCGACTACCGTCTGGCTATCGCTGCCGTCGAGGCCGGCGCCTCGAAGCTCCGTATCAACCCCGGCAACATCGGATCATGGGATCGCGTCGACGCTGTGATCGACGCGGCGGGGGAGCACGGCGCCGCCATCCGCATCGGTGTCAACGCGGGTTCGCTCGATCCCGCTATCGCGCAACGTGAGGATCTTTCCCAGGTGGACAAGTTGGTCGCTTCCTCGATGCAGTTCGTAGAGCACTTCGAAGCGCGCGGCTTCACGAATATCGTGCTGTCCGCCAAGGCCCACAGCGTCGCGACCACGCTGGAGACGAACCGTCGCCTTTCAGCCGAGCTCCCGCAGGTACCGCTTCACCTTGGCGTTACCGAGGCCGGCGGCATCCAGCAGGGCACGATCAAGAGCGCGATCGCATTGGGCTCGCTGCTTGCCGAGGGCATCGGCGACACCATGCGCGTTTCGCTCACCGCCGACCCGCTGGAGGAAGTGCCCGTTGCCTGGGGCATTCTCTCGGCTCTCGAGTTGCGCCGCCGTGGTCCCGAGATCGTGTCTTGTCCTACGTGCGCCCGCTGTCAGGTCGACTTGATCGGTATCGCCGACGAGGTCACCCGGCGGCTCGCCTCGTGCACCAAGCCCGTTTCCGTTGCCGTTATGGGTTGCGTTGTGAACGGCCCCGGCGAAGCATCCGACGCCGATGTAGGCGTTGCCTGCGGGCGCGGCTCGGCCTTGCTGTTCCGCCACGGGGAGGTTATTCGCAAGGTCGCCGAAGACGAGATAGCCGACGCCTTGCTCGATGAGATCGACCGCCTGTGACCCTCGGCGCGGTCCGTTCCGTCCGTGCCGTTTACACGCATGATTTGCGCTATGATTGCTACTGTTTGTGACGTTTGATACAAGGAGTTTTACCGTGACTACCAACCGCACCAGGGCTATGAAGATGTCGGCGCTCTATGCGCCCACCTTGAAGGAGGATCCCGCCGAGGCCGAGCTTGCCAGCCATCGGCTGCTCCTCCGTGCCGGCATGATCCGCAAGCAGGCTGCCGGCCTCTATAGCTATCTGCCGCTTGCATGGCGCTCCCTGAAGAAGATCGAGGATATCGTCCGCGATGAGATGGATGCAGCCGGCGCCCAGGAGCTCCTCATGCCCATGGTGGTCGATGGCGGCCTGTGGCACGAGAGCGGCCGCTGGAACGCATACGGCCCCGAGCTCATGCGCATGAAGGATCGCCATGATCGCGAGTTCGTGCTCGGTCCCACGCACGAGGAGACTATCACGGACCTCGTCAAGAACGAGCTGCGTTCCTACAAGCAGCTGCCCGTTAACCTATATCAGATCCAGGATAAATTCCGCGACGAGATGCGTCCGCGCTTCGGCCTGATGCGCGGTCGCGAGTTCATCATGAAGGACGGTTACTCCTTTTCCGCGACGCAGGAAAGCCTGCAGGAAATCTATGATGAGATGAAAGACGCCTATGCGCGCATCTGCGAGCGCTGCGGCCTGAAGGCGCTGCCCGTCGTGGCTGATTCCGGCCAGATCGGCGGCGATACCTCCGTGGAGTTCATGGCGCTTGCCGATGCGGGCGAGGCCAGCCTGGTGTACTGCGACGCCTGCGGCTTTGCCGCGGACGACGAGGCCGCGTCCACCACGATCGCCGTTACCGAGGGGCCGGGAGACGGTACCCTCCAGAAGGTTCACACTCCTGGCTTGGGCTCCATCGAGGCCGTTGCTGATTTCTTCGGCTTCCCTCAGAACGGCACCCGCAAGTCGCTCGCGCTTGTCGCCGAAGACGGCACCAGGGTCGTTGCCATCGTTCCCGGCGATCACGAGCTCAACGAATGCAAAGCCGAAAAGCTCTTCGGCGAGTTCCACATGATGAGCGAGGAAGAGCTTCAGGAAGCCGGTCTCTTCAAGGGCTTCATCGGGCCGGTCAATCTGCCCGAGGGCATTCGCCTCGTCGTCGACGAGTCCCTGCGTGAGTCGCGCAGCTGGACGTGCGGCGCCAACGAGGTCGATTACCATTTCACCGGCGCTTGCCCCGAGCGTGATTTCTCCGTCGATGAGTGGGCCGATCTCGTGACCGTTCACGAGGGCGATGTCTGCCCGCACTGCGGCGAGTCCCTGAAGGGCGCGCGCGGTATCGAGGTGTCGCAGGTTTTCCAGCTCGGTACCAAGTACTCCGAGGCCATGGGCGCTACCTTTGCCGACGAGAACGGCGAGGAGAAGCCGTTCATCATGGGTTGCTACGGCGTCGGTGTATCCCGCACGCTTGCCGCCGTGGTCGAGCAGCATAATGATGAGCACGGCATCATCTGGCCTGTTTCCATCGCGCCGTACGAGGTGTCCATCATTCCGCTCGATCCGAAGATGGACGAGTGCGCGGCGGCATGCGGTGCCATCGCCGACGCCCTCTGCGAGGCTGGTATCGAGGTTGTTATCGACGATCGCGACGAGCGTCCCGGTGTGAAGTTCGCGGACAACGATCTTATGGGCTTCCCGTATCAGGTTGTGATCGGTAAGCGCGGGTTGAAGAACGGCACCGTCGAACTCAAGGACCGTTCTACGGGCGATCGCGTCGATGTGGCTCTCGACGAGGTTGCGGCCAAGGTTGCGCAGCTCGTTGCCGAGCAGCGTCGCTAGGAGTATTCTCGACAGCTTGTTTTCTAGACGGCGTCCGTGCTGGCGGACGCCGTCTTTTTATTGTCTGCGAAAAAAGTTCAAGGATTTACTTGCATGCTCGCCTGCAATCCCGTATAGTACTTTTCAGTTGCAAGGGGGCGTAGCTCAGCTGGGAGAGCGCTTGACTGGCAGTCAAGAGGTCAGGGGTTCGATCCCCCTCGTCTCCACCACTTGCTTTTCTCTTTCATGGGGGCGTAGCTCAGCTGGGAGAGCGCTTGACTGGCAGTCAAGAGGTCAGGGGTTCGATCCCCCTCGTCTCCACCATGAGATTTATGGCCTCCGGGTAACCGGAGGCCTTTTTTCTAAAGAGAGTTGTCGGCGAGTGAATAGCTCCGGGCTCTTGGCGCAACGGTTAGCGCAGGGGACTCATAATCCCTGGGTTCTGGGTTCGAATCCCGGAGGGCCCACCATCGAATCAGCAGGTCAGACCACGTGTCTGGCCTTTTTCTTTTTCGCGCCCGGTGCACATCGACTACATGCGATCCCTCGCGTCGCGCTTCTCCGGCGAGACCAACGTGCCGCTGAGCGAGCTGGGCGTCGTGTCCGACAACCCGTCGAGCGCGGAGGCGATCTACGCCGCCAAGGAGGCGCTCGTCGTGGAGGCGCAGAACCTCAACGCCGACAACGGCGAGGCCCTCGCGCACGTGGCCCTCATGGCGCTCGCCATCAAGGAGGGCACCACGTACGCCGAGCAGGCGGCGCGCCGCCTGCGGATATGCCCCAAGTTCCGCAACCCTGCCATGCCGTCGGTGGTCACGCAGGCCGACGCCATGCTCAAGGACGTCCAGGCCGTGCCGTGGCTCGCCGAGAGCGACGTGCTCCTCGAGGAGCTCGGCTTCTCGGACGACCAGATCCAGCGCCTGCGCAGCGACCGCGACCGGGCCACGAGCCGCGCGCTCGTCGCCGCCGCGACCTCCGGCACCGGCATCGAGCTGCCGAAAGCCAATCCGGCGGCTGCCGCCGGCGCGCTCCTGGGCGGGGAGCGATGATATCCCGCGAGCAGTTCGACGCCTGCAACCGAGCGGTGGCGAGCCTGTCAGACGGCGCGCAGTGCGAGATCGAGTCGAGGATCATGTCCTGGCTCCAGACCGACGATGGGAGGTCGGCGAGCGTCGCGGAGTGCCGCGAGTACGCAAAATCCGTCATGTCCGGCGTGGTGCAGGCCTACGACTCCACCGCCTCCTCTCTCGCGGCGGAGTGGTACGACAAGCAGGCGGCGGATAGCGGCGCCAGGCTGCGCGCCGCCGTCACCGCGGCGACCTACAACCCCGAGAGCGTCGACGAGACGGCGCGCTACCAGGCCAAGAAGCTCGCGAAGGGCGACCTGCGCGGCTTCGCGGAGTACTGCGGCGAGCTCGGTCGCAACGACGTCCTGCGCAGCCTCAACGAGACGATCATCCGCAACGCCGCTAGAGACAGGAAGAAGGGGGTGCGATTCGCGCGCGTCCCAACCGGCGCGGAGACGTGCACGTACTGCCTGATGCTGGCGAGCCGCGGCGCCGTCTACCACTCCCGGAAGACCGCCGGCGAGTTCCGCCACTTCCATCGCAGGTGCGACTGCAAGGTCGTGCCCGGCTTCGAGGACGACAAGGATGCCGAGCTGGTCGAGGGCGTCAGACCGAAGGAGCTCCGAGAACTGTGGAGGGAGTTCAAGGATATCGACGACCGGGATGGCCTGGCGAATGAGGAGGGGCAGCTATTAAAGAGGTTTGTCGCATCAGGGGGAGAGGTCCCGTTCGTGGCGGCGAAGGGCGTCGGCGCGAAAGCGAGGAACGAGTACGTCGTACACATGCCGGATGGATCGGAGTCGCGGTTCGTTACGGGAAGCGAGATAACCGTTAAGAAGGTGTTCGCTGGGAACGGGGGCGAGCCTTACAAAAAACTTCGTGTTTCCGGGAGATTGGTTGAAGCCTACGGAGGGGAGGAGGAAGAGCGGTCCCATGTCGCCGGTGTTGGATGGATATTCGATCCATCGGAAGATGGTGAAATCAAGCTAGCCGACGTGCTCTGGATGGAGCATCCAGAGCTTGGCATATTCGAGTTCCATTGCAAGCACTGGCTGAAAAGGAGGGGCTGATGAAGGTCAGGTACATCGGGGACTACTACAAAGTGGTCTTGGAAAAGGGCAAGGTCTACGATGTCGAATGCATGGAACCGGGCCCCTTCGGCGATGCTTATAGGATTTTACTCCCCGATCTCGATGACGATGGACTTTTCCCCGTCGACGATTTCGAAGTCGTGGAACTTTTTGTCGACTAGCGTGCGACCTCGTTTCCATGAGCATCTTAGGATGCTCGAGAGGGCCGGTGGGTCTTACTATCTCCCTGAGGACGACGGCTCGAAGGCCGGGCCGGTGTGCCCCTAGTGCAACGGGGCGGACGAGATCGTCTGCATCCTCCACCGCTCGAGGTCGGGCGCCCGTTGCGCGCGGTGCGGCACGCGGTACGCCGGCGTCGAGGCATCCGCCGAGGGCTTCAAGCAACACATCTTCTAGTTATCCCATCGAACAGATCGGAGCCCCGTCATGGCATTTATGAGGAAGCTCCTGGTCGTCTGCGACAAGTGCGGCTGGCACGTCGAGGCGTCCGGGGGATCGCGCGACCCGGCGGTATCCGGTTGGCTCGCGGTCGATTCCGAGCACCATCTCTGCCCCGCATGCGCTGCCGCGTACACGAGGCGTAAGGAGGAGATGGAGCGCGAGCTCAAGGAGCGCGTGGCCACGTCATCACATGGAACTGCTTTCATGCCGAAAGCAGGCGTCAGTTCAATCAGCGACTCTACACCACGTACGATTTCTAATTTTGTTCGACTCCCCTGGCTATCTCCATCTTCTCGTCGTTGGGGCAATATTTATAAAAATGTCCTTGCATTCCGCATCGATCTCGCGTAAAGTATTTTTTGCACCACATGGGGGCGTAGCTCAGCTGGGAGAGCGCTTGACTGGCAGTCAAGAGGTCAGGGGTTCGATCCCCCTCGTCTCCACCTCATGTATTTTAGACCCCCCGGTATTCGGGGGGTCTTTTTTTAGCCGTCGCTCGGAGTCACTCGACCGTGCGGAAATATTTTCAAAAAGACGCTTGCATCCTCTTCGAGTACCGTGTTATTATTCTCCTTGCTGAATAGCAACGGGCGATTGGCTCAGGGGTAGAGCATATCCTTCACACGGATGGGGTCACAAGTTCGAATCTTGTATCGCCCACCATCAAATCTTAAGGACCTGGGTAACCGGGTCCTTTTTGTTATGAATGGGAGCAGTCGTCGTGATCCTTCTTGCCGACAAGATCGAAAAGAGCTTTGGTGCCCGCGTATTGTTTTCCGGTGCCACGCTTCAGGTGAACCCCGGTGAACGCTATGCCTTGGTTGGTCCGAACGGCGCCGGCAAGACCACGTTCCTCAAGATCGTCATGGGTCTCGAGTCGCCGGATGCCGGCACCGTGTCGTATGCGAAGGATGTCACGGTTGGCTATCTCGAGCAGGAGACCAAGCTCGCTTCCAATACATCGGTGATCGAAGAGGTTATGGCGTCCGCTGTCGAGATTCGCTCTATGGGCGAGCGCGCCGAAGAGCTTCAGGTTATGATCGCGGAGGCGGGGGAGAACGACGACCTTGACGCGCTCCTCCTTGAATACGGTCGCGTTCAGGATCGCTTCGAGCATCTGGGCGGATACGAGCTCGAGAGCCATGCGCGCCAGATCCTCTCGGGACTGGGTTTCCGCGTTTCCGATTTCGATAAGCCATGTAGCGATTTTTCCGGTGGCTGGCAGATGCGAATCGCGCTCGCCAAGCTGTTTCTTCGCAAGCCCGATCTGCTGCTGTTGGACGAGCCCACCAACCACCTTGATCTTGAGAGCGTTCAATGGCTTCGCGGCTTTATCGCGAGCTACGAGGGCGCGGTCCTGCTTGTCAGCCACGACCGCGCATTCATGGACGCTTCCGTCGACCATGTAGCGGCGCTCGAGAACAGGCGCGTCACGGTCTATACCGGTAACTACAGCTCGTATCTCAAGCAGCGCGAAGACAATCTCGAGCAGATGCGCGCCAAACGCGCCGCCCAGGAGCGAGAAATTGCCCATATGCAGGTTTTTGTAGATAAGTTTCGCTACAAGCCCACGAAAGCGGCCCAGGCTCAGGAGCGTATGCGCAAGATCGAGCAGATTAAAAACGAGCTGGTCATACTCCCCGAAGGCCACAAGCATGTGGACTTCAAGTTTCCCGATCCTCCGCGCTCGGGTGACCTCGTGGCTTCTCTCGAGGGCGTAAGCAAATCGTACGGGGCCAAAGAGATCTACAGCGGTATCGACCTTAAGCTTTACCGAGGCGACCGTATCGCGCTCGTCGGTCCGAACGGCGCGGGTAAATCGACGTTGCTCAAGATGCTGGCCGGCGTCGAGCAGCCGTCGTCCGGCTCGCGAGAGCTGGGCCTGCATGTGGGCGTGGCCTATTATGCACAGCACCAGCTGGAAGGACTGAAGGAATCGAATACCGTACTGCAGGAGATCGATTCGGTCGCTCCCGGTTGGACCGTGCCCCAGGAGCGAAGCCTGCTGGGCGCCTTCCTGTTCTCGGGCGATGACGTCGATAAGCGCGTCGGTGTTCTGTCGGGTGGCGAGCGCGCCCGACTGGCGCTGGCCAAGATGCTCGTAGCGCCCGAGGCCCTCCTATGCCTCGACGAGCCCACGAATCACCTTGATATCGATTCGGTCGATATGCTTGAAAACGCGCTCAAGCGTTTTCCCGGCACCATCGTGTTGATCAGCCATGACGAGCATCTCGTCCGGGCTGTTGCCAATCGCGTCGTTGATATCAGGGACGGCCACATGACCGTGATCGACGGCGATTACGACTACTACCTCTATAAGCGCGAAGACCTTGCCGCCCGAGCTGCGCTCGAGGCGTCGGCGGGCGCCCCCTCGCGTCCCAAGCAGGCTGCGCCCACCGTTTCCGCCGCGACTCCTGTTCGCGAGGGCAAGAAGACAAAAGAGCAGCGTCGGGCCGAAGCCGACGCTCGTGCCGAGCTCAACCGTCGTCTTAAGAAAACGAAGACGCGCCTCAAGGAAGTCGACGCTGCCCTTGAGAAGCACCGCGCTCGTTATGACGAGCTCATGGAATTGATGGCATCCGAGGAGCTCTACGCCGACCAGGAGAAATTCAACACGGCCCTTGCGGAATATAACGAGTTGAAGAAGACCATCCCCGCGCTCGAGGACGAATGGCTCGAGCTGTCGACGACCATCGAGGAGGAAATGGAACGTGGACGCTCGTAGAGCCGGCGCCATTGCCTTGACCATCCTTGCGATCGCGCTTCGCATCTGCGCGTTCGCGCTCTGCTCCATCGTTGTCCTGCTGTGCTTCAGCGGGCTTTCCGCCCGCCTCAACATGGTTGGCTTCGTGGTCGATCTCTCGCGCCTGCTGCCCTCGTTCATCGCGGGTTACGGCGTGATAACCACCCCGTTTGGCGGCGTATTTCGGCTTGATTTCTCCCTTGTAGCCGTTGTGTTGTTCCTGCTCGATTACGCTTGCATGCGCGCCGCGCGCAAGCTTCGCTTCTGAAAGGTAGTAGATGGGACTCAAGATTAGCTCGCTGCTTATGAGCGCACTTGCCGTGATGCTCGGTATCGTCGTTCATGAAAGCGCGCATGCGCTCGCAGCCTACGCGCTGGGCGACAAGACCGCTCGCTCCCGCGGTCGAGTTTCGCTGAATCCTTTGCGCCACATCGACCCCTTTGGCACCATCTTGCTGCCGTTGCTGATGATCGCCGCCGGCGGCCCCGTGTTCGCGTTCGCAAAGCCGGTGCCGGTGTACCTCAATAATCTCAAGCATCCCAAACGGGACGAGGTCCTCGTTTCTATCGCGGGACCCGCGTCAAACATCATTCTTGCCTGCGTGGGCGCCGCGATTCTGTCCCTCGTCGCCTCGGAAGCAGTTGCCGTCGCTCTGCCCACGGCGGTGCTGAGCGCCCTCGTCGACTTCTCGTTCACGTTCATCTTCGTCAATCTCTCGCTTGCTTTCTTCAACCTCATCCCGTTGCCGCCGCTTGATGGCTCGTCCATCTTGGTGCCGTTCCTCAAGGGCGATGCGTTGCATGCGTATTACCGAATCCAGCAGTATGCGATGCCCATCCTAATCGTTGTTCTGTACCTGCTTCCCATGGTTACGGGTATCGACCTGATCGGTATGTATTTCGATGCCACTGTATATCCTCTGGGCGACGTCCTCGTGTCGCTGGCTCTCGGTCGGTAGTGCGCTAAACTACCTACGTATTTGTTCTTATTCGATCGCAAGAGGAGGCCGGCGTTGTCCTATCGAGTTTCCACGCAGGTCTACTCGGGGCCGTTCGATCTGCTGCTTCAGCTTGTAAGCAGGCAAAAAGTCGATATCGGATCGATCTCTATCGCCGAAGTGGCCGAACAGTATCTCGCCGAGGTCGAGCGACTGGAAGCCCTCGATCTCGATGTGGCCAGCGATTTTCTTCTCGTGGCCGCCACGCTGCTCGACATCAAGGCCGCTTCGCTTGTTCCGGATGAACCCGTCCGCTCGCGTTTGGACGAGGAGGAGCAGGAGGAGTTCGCCGAACTTGATGGCGATGCGCTGCGCGAAGTGCTTATCGCGCGCCTGATCGCCTACAAGCAGTTTAAGGGCGCGGCGGCGGCGCTCGGTGCGCGCATGGAGGCCGAAAGCCGCATGCATCCGCGCGTCGCCGGTCCCGACCCGGAGTTTCTCAACCTCATGCCCGATTATCTTGCTGGCATCACCCTGCGCGGCCTTGCGGTCATCTGCGCCGATATCGATGGCCGCCGCGAGAAGTTCCTGCTCGAGGCCGAGCACGTGGCGCCGCGGCGCATGCCCATCGAGCTCACCGTCGCCTCCGTAGACCGCGTTACCATCGCGCGACCCCATCTGACGTTTCGCGAGCTGCTCGATGGCCAGGCTACGACGGAGCAGCTCGTTGCCGCGTTCCTTGCCATCCTCGAGCTTGCAAAGCGTGGCTCGGTCACGCTCGAGCAGGAGGAGAACTTCGGAACCATCTCCATTCATCGCGTTGCAGGGGCTGCGGAATACCGTCCCGGCGATGCGCTCGCCATCGAAGGGGAGTAACGCATTATGGCAGAATTGACGACGCTCGGACCCTCCTCGCTGAAGGGGGCTCTGGAAGCGCTGCTACTCGTTTCAAGCGACCCGGTAAGCGCGGCCACGCTGGCTTCCCATCTCGATGTCGCACCGGGCGAGGTCGCCTCGCTCCTGGCCGAGCTCCAGGTGGAATACGAAGAGGCCAATCGTGGATTTCAGCTGCGCGAGGTGGCTGGTGGTTGGCGGCTGTTCACGCATCCGGCCTTTCACGAGCAGGTCGAGTCCTATGTTCTCTCGTGGGACACCCAGAAGCTCAGTCAGGCCGCCCTGGAGACGCTTGCGGTGATCGCCTACCATCAACCCGTCACGCGCGAGGCGGTGAAGGGCATCCGCGGCGTCAACTCGGACGGCGTGATCTCCTCGCTTGTCGATAAAGGCCTTATCCGCGAGATGGGTCGTGACCCCGAACGTGGTCAGGCCATCCGTTACGGTACCACCACCGTGTTTCTCGAGAAGTTTGGCCTGCGCAGCGTGAAAGATTTGCCCGACCTCGAGCAGTTCGCCCCCGACGAGCAATCGCGTCAGTTTATTCGCGAGCGCCTGTCTGGTCGTTCGATTCAGTCGACGCTTGAGGAAACCGAAGAGGACTTGGAGGAAGAACGCGATCTGATCGACTCCTCCTATGAACTCGATGCACCTAGGGAGGATGCACATGAGTAGCCCCGCGTTTCGACCTGATGAACGCCTCGTTCCCATGCGCCTGCAGCGGTTTCTCGCCCGCGCCGGCGTTGCGAGCCGTCGCGGGTCCGAGGACCTCATGACGGCCGGCAGGGTATGCGTCAACGGCATCGTCACCACCGAGCTCGGCAGCAAGGTCGACCCTGCATGCGACCGTGTTACGGTGGACGGCGTCCCCGTGGTCCTTGGCGCCGGTGCCACGTATATCATGCTCAATAAACCTGCCGGTTTCATTACCACGATGCGCGATCCGCATGGGCGGCCAACGGTTGCCGAGCTCGTTCCGACCAGGCGCTACCCCGGGCTTTTTCCCGTAGGGCGCTTGGACCTGGACACCACCGGATTGTTGCTCTTTACCACGGACGGTGATTTCGGTCAGGCCCTGCTCCATCCCTCGCATCATGTATGGAAGACGTATCTCGCGCTGGTCGACGGCATCCTGGAGGACGATGAGCTCGAGCCGCTGCGTCGCGGCATCGAGCTCGATGACGGCCTATGCCAGCCCGCGCGCTGCCGGCTTCTTACCAATCGCGAGATTCGCCAGGTCTATTCCGGTCGTCCGCCCGCATACACGACCTTCGTCGAGGTGAAGATTCGCGAAGGCAGGAAGAACCAGGTGAAACGCATGCTTTCGATAATTCACCATCCTGTCCTGGAGCTGCACCGGACGCAGTTCGGTTCGCTGCGCCTCGACGATCTTCCCATGGGGGAATGGCGCGAGCTCGATTCCTCTGAAGTCGCGCTTCTCAAAGACGATGCAGGCATCTCCTAAGCCTGCCTTATACGACCGAAAGGACGCATCACCCATGATCGTTGCTATCGACGGCCCCGCCGGTTCGGGTAAATCAACTATCGCGCGCGAGCTCGCGCATCGACTCGACTTCGAGAAGCTTGATACAGGTGCCCTGTATCGGACCGTCGCGCTTTCATGTGTTCGCGACGGCATCGACCTTGAAGATGAGGCGGCGGTGTGCGCGCAGGCTCGTTCGGCTTGCATATCGTTTGACTCTTCCGGGGATGCGACGCGCATCTCGCTTGATGGCGACGATGTCAGCGAGGCCATCCGCACCCCGCAGATCGACCGCGTCGTTTCGAAGGCCTCGGCATATCCTGGCGTTCGCGAGGCCATGCTGCCTGTTCAGCGCAGCTTCGCCGAAGGCCGCAACGTTGTCGCCGAAGGACGTGATATCGGTACCGTCGTTTTCCCTAACGCCCAGGTTAAGGTCTTTCTCACCGCTGACCCGCGCGAACGCGCGCGCCGTCGCGTGCTGCAGCGTCATGAGGGCGAAGTCGTTTCCGCAGCTCAGGTCGAGTCCGAGGTAGATGAGACCCTTCGCGACCTCGAACGGCGCGATGCCCTTGATTCGACCCGCGAGACGGCACCTTTGCGTCCGGCCGACGACGCTGTGCATATTGACTCCTCGTCCTTCACGATCGAGGAGGTCGTGGCAGCCATCTCGCGCCTCATCGACGAGGAGGCAGAATAATGAAGGTGTTCGGAGGTGCTCCCGACGAGTACTACGAGTCAGATATGGCGGATTTTCCGCGGCGCGTGCGCATGCTATACGCGATCGTCCTGGCGGTCGTCTTTGCTTTCACCAAGATCATGTGGCGCTGGACGATGGCCGACGAGGGCCATCTTCAGCCTTCCGGGGATACCGGCCGCGTGATCATCTGCAATCACACGTCGATGGCCGAGGTCCCCGCGCTCGTAGCGTACCTTTGGTCGAAGGGCCATCGTGTCCGCCCGATCTTCAAGTCGGAGTTCAACGGCAACGGACTCGTTCGCTGGGCGTTCGCCCGTACCGGCGGCATTCCCGTCGAGCGCGGCACCGCCGACATGAAGAGCCTGCGTCGCGCGCAGCACGCCTTGCAGCGCGGCGAGGATATCCTGATCTTCCCCGAGGGCACGCGCGTGCGCTCTGACGATCAAGAGGTCCAGGTACACGGAGGCTTCGCACTGATCGCGCAGATGGGCAAGGCCGCTATCGCGCCGGTTGGCGTCTGCGGTTTTCGCGACGTCACGCCGGAGGGCAAGAAGCTCATGCGTCCCGTTACCTGCTGGATGAAAGCGGGGGCTCCGGTTTCGTTCGATGATGCCCCCGTCGAGCTTAAGCGCAAGGAGCGCGTGCAGTGGATCGAGGACGAGGCGGTTCGCCGTATGTACGCGCTTCGCGACGACCTTCGTCGCGAGCATCCGGGTAGGCGATAGCCATGGCGTCATCTCAGGTCGTGCGCATTCGCGTGGCCCAGCACGCCGGTGTGTGCTACGGCGTCGAGCGGGCCCTCAAGCTTACCATCGACGCTGCGAGCGCGGCGCGCCAGCCTGTTTGCACGCTGGGTCCGCTCATCCATAATCCGCGCGTCGTTGCCGAGCTATCGGCTGCAGGCGTCGGCACGGCAGGTTCCGTGGACGAGGCCGAAGCGGGGACGCTCGTCATTCGCGCCCACGGGGTCGTACCGCAGGCTATCGAATCGGCCAAGCAGCACGGACTCGACGTGATCGATGCCACGTGCCCGTACGTCAAAAAGGTTCATCACGCTGCCGCCCGCCTCGCGGCCGACGGCTATCAGGTTATCGTTGTAGGGGAGAGCGGCCACCCCGAGGTCGAGGGCATCCTGGGCCATGCCGGCGACGGCGCCGTCGTCGTGTCAGGAATCGATGACCTGAACGATATCGTTCTTGGCAAGCGCGTAGGCGTTGTGGTGCAGACCACGCAAACCGATGAGCGACTGGGCCAGGTCGTGGCTTCGCTCGTTGCTCGCGTGGGCGAGGTTCGCGTTATCAACACGATCTGCAAGGCCACGCACGAGCGACAGGAAAGCGCCGAGAGGCTCGCGTCGAGCGTCGACGCCATGGTCGTTATCGGCGGCAAGAACTCGGGCAACACGCGCCGCCTCGCTCAGATCTGCGCGGCCCAGTGTCCTTCCACCTACCACGTCGAGGATGCCGACGAACTCGATCCCATCTGGTTCCAAGATGTCCGCAACATCGGCCTTACCGCGGGTGCCTCCACGCCGCCTGCCCATATCCACCAGGTGATCGATCGCCTGGTGGCCTGTAATCCAGACTCTTCTGTTGAATGGAATCGTGACTGAGCATGACGAAACCGACCGTTCCCGCCTATGCCTCCACTCCCGCGAACTACGGGGCGAGGCGCGGGACCGTACCCGCCGAGGCGTTTCGCGGCGCGCTCGTTGTGGCGGTTCGCCCAGATTCGCCCGCATACGATGCCGGCATCGAGCCGGGTATGTACATTTCGCACGTGAACGACCAGTCGCTCACGGATATGATCGTCTGGCTATGGGAGGCTGACGAGGACGAGGTCGAGCTGACGGTGTTCGATCCGAGCGACGACACGTCAACGCCCTGCGTGCTGGAGCGTTTTCCCGGCGAGGACTGGGGCCTTACATTCAACGACGCCATCTTCGATGAGATGCGCACCTGCGTGAACGCGTGCGTGTTCTGCTTCATGCGGATGCTGCCCAAGGAGAGCCGCGATACGCTCACGATTCGCGACGACGATTACCGACTCTCGTTTCTGCAGGGCAACTTCGTAACGCTCACCAATATGAGCGACAGCGATGTCGAGGAGGTTATCGACAAGTTCCTCTCGCCCATGAACGTCTCTATCCACGCCGTGTCGCCCGACGTGCGGCGCAGCCTTATCGGCCGCAATGCCGGGCGCGGTATCGAGGTGCTCGAGCGCTTGATGGATGCGGGAATCGAGATTCACGCCCAGATCGTCTTGTGCCCGGGCCTCAATGATGGCGACGAGCTCGATCGGACGCTTCGCTATTGCGAAGCGCATCCGTCTATCACGAGCCTCGGGATCGTGCCGCTCGGATTCACCAAGCACCAGGATCGCTTCGCCTCGTCGTATTCGGATGATTGGCGTGCGGCACGGGCGGTGGTTGAACAGGTTCGCCCGTTTCAGGAGCGGGCGTTCGAGCGTTTCGGTCGCCATACGTTCCAGATGTCCGATGAGTTCTACCTCGCTGCGCGCCTCGATCCCCCTCAGGCCGACTTCTACGACGGCTACCCGCAGTTTTATGATGGCATCGGCATGATCAGATCCTATCTGGACGATACCGACGCCGTTCTCGCCGACGCCGCGCGCGTTCGTCGCACGGGCGATGCGCTTCGCTCGCTCGGTCTTCGGCTCGTCGTCATCTCGGGAGAGGCGGCGCGCGACACCGTGGCGCGCTTCGTCGAGTCCCCCGAGCTCTCGGGTGAGGCCCGTGCCATCAAGAACTACTATTTCGGCGGCAACGTCAACGTTACGGGGCTTATCTGCGCATGCGATATCCTCGACCAGCTCGAGACCGACCTGGGACGGGTTATGCTCATTCTGCCCGAAGTCATGTTCAACGCCGACGGCCTCACGCTGGACGGGTATCATCGTGAGCACCTGCTCACTTTGCTGGAAGAGCGCGGGGCTCGTGCGCTCTGTTCTTCCACCGCGCCTCAGGAGCTCCTCTCGTTTATCGAGGGCGACCTGGGGCTCTAGCCGTATCGTAATTCTTCTTATCGAGGAGCGTCTATATGAAACCTATCGTCGCCATCGTCGGCCGACCGAATGTCGGTAAATCCACGTTGGTGAACCGCATCGCGCAGACCGCCGACGCCATCGTCCATCAGAGCCGCGGCGTTACGCGCGACCGCAGCTACCACGATGCCGATTGGAACGGCCGCGAGTTCACGCTTGTCGACACCGGCGGTATCGAGCCGCTGAAAAGCGAGGATATCTTCTCGGGCTCCATTCGCGACCAGGCGCTCGCCGCCTGCGAGGAGGCCTCCGCGATCCTGTTCGTGGCCGACGGCACCACCGGCGTCACCGAGGAAGATGAGAGCGTTGCGCGCATGCTCAAGCATGTCAAGGTCCCCGTGTTCCTCCTCGTCAACAAGCTCGACAATCCCGAGCGCGAGGCCGACAACCTTTGGGAGTTCTACTCGCTGGGCGTGGGCGAGCCTATCCCCGTGTCGGCGCTGCACGGCCATGGCACGGGCGACCTGCTTGACGATATCGTCGCGCTTTTCCCCGATGAGGAGGAGCTGACCGAGGACGACGACCCCGACATGATCTCGGTCGCCATCATCGGTCGTCCCAACGCCGGTAAATCCTCCCTGTTCAACAAGATCATCGGATCCGATCGGTCCATCGTGTCCAACGTCGCCGGCACCACGCGCGATGCCATCGATACGATCGTCGAACGCAACGGCCGCCGCTACCGCATGGTCGACACGGCGGGCATCCGTAAGAAGAGCACCGTCTACGAGAACATCGAGTACTATTCGATGGTTCGCGGCCTGCGCGCCATCGACCGCGCCGATGTCGCACTGCTCGTCATCGACTCGTCCGTTGGCATGACCGAACAGGATCAGAAGGTCGCCAACCTCGCCATCGAGCGCGGTTGCGCACTGGTGATCCTGCTCAACAAGTGGGACCTCCTCACCACCGATCGCGAGCGCGAGCACATGATGGAGACGGTTGACCGTCGCATGACGCTTGCACCCTGGGCCAGCTACCTTCGTATCTCGGCGCTCACCGGCAGGTCGGTCGAGAAGATCTGGCAGCACATCGACGCCGCCGCAGCCGCTCGTGCAAGCAAGGTGTCCACGTCGAAGCTCAACCAGATGCTCACCGAGATGCGCGAGTTCGGACACACCGTGGTCGATGGCAAGCGTCGCCTGCGCATGCACTACGTAACCCAGACGGGCTCCAAGCCGCCGACCTTCACGTTCTTCGTCAACCATACCGATTTGGTTAACGATACGTACAAGCGCTATGTGGAAAACCGCATGCGCGCCGCCTTCGATTTCAAGGGGACGCCGATTCGACTGCGTTTCCGCAAGAAGGACCAGAAAGCCAAGGAGGCGTAAGGGTTGATGGACGATTTCGCGCGTGCCTTGATCGTGACGGCCGTCTGCTGCGTGGCCGCGTACTTCCTGTGCGGTATCCCCTTCGGCAAGATCTTGGGCAAATGCCTTGGGAACGTCGATATCCAGCAGGCCGGTTCGGGCAACATCGGCACCACGAACGCCCTGCGTGTCGCGGGGCCGAAGGTTGCTGCGCTCACGCTGCTCTTCGACCTACTCAAGGGTACGGTATGCGTCGTCGCCGCCCGCTGGCTCATCCCGGTGCTCGGGCTCGGAGCGCCCGCATGGTCGCTGGTTCCGGGTGCTTCGGGAGACTGGCTTGTCGTGCTTGTTGCACTGGCAAGTCTCTATGGGCACATCTTCTCACCGTACCTGCACTTCCATGGCGGCAAGGGTATCGCCACGGGCGTCGGCATCCTGTTCGGCTACTGCTGGCCGCTCGCGCTCGTCCATCTCGGCATCTTCATCGTGCTTGTCGCGCTCACCAAGTTCGTTTCACTCGGTTCGATCGTCACGGCCGGCCTCGTTCCTCTTACCATGTTCGTGACGTTTCCCTCCATGGGCCCCGCCGCCCTGGCCCTATGGGCCGTCCTTGGTTGGACGGTCGTATGGGCCCATCGCGCCAACATCGCACGCCTGCGCGCGGGCAAGGAATCGAAACTGTCGTTTACCAAGCGTGTGACCACGAAGGATGATGAGTGATGAAGATCGCCCTTATCGGTTCCGGTTCATGGGGCACGGCCGTCGCCGGCCTCGCCGCCGCGCATGCCGACTCAGTGGTCATGTGGGCCCATGGCGACGAGACCGCTCGTGGGATCAACGAGCATGGTCGCAATCCGCGCTATCTCTCCGACTACGAGCTTCCTGCCAACATTGCCGCGACCGCGAGCATCCAAGAAGCGCTCAAGGGGGCAGACGGCGTCGTGTTTGCAGTCCCTTCCGCCCACCTTCGCTCCGTTGCGCACGATGCGGCCGATTTCATGGATAGCGCGACGCCCGTCCTCTGCCTTACGAAGGGCGTCGAGCCCGGCACCGGGTTGCTGATGAGCGAGGTCATCGCCGATGAAATCGGCCATCCCGAGCGTATCGCCGCCCTTTCCGGCCCCAATCACGCCGAAGAGATCTGCCGCGGCGGACTTTCCGCCGCCGTCATCGCCTCCGAGGATCCCGCGATCAGCGATTTCTTTAAACGCCTTCTTATCACCCAGGCGTTTCGCATCTATGTCTCGCACGACATGGTGGGTGTCGAGACATGCGGTGCCATGAAGAACATTATCGCCATCGTCTGCGGCATCTCCGCCGGCGCCGGATACGGCGACAACACCCTCGCCCTCATCATGACGCGCGGCCTTGCCGAAATCAGCCGCGTCGTCAGCGCGCGCGGGGGCGATCCCATCACCTGCATGGGGCTCGCGGGTATGGGCGACCTCGTTGCCACCTGTACGTCCGAACATTCCCGCAATCGCAGCTTCGGCGTCGCGTTCTCCCATGGCGTGAGCCTCGATGAATACCAGGATAGCTCCCATATGGTCGTCGAGGGTGCAGCCGCCGCGATCAGCGTCGCCGAGCTTGCGGACCGCCTCGGGGTCGAGGTGCCGCTCACCTCGGTGCTCAACCGCACGCTCTTCCATGGTGGTACTATCGCAGAGGCGCTGGAGTTGCTCACTGACCGCTGCCCCACGCAAGAGTTCTACGGTATCGACGATTAGGAGAGTGTCGACCATGCACGATTCCGTTCTGGTATCCCCGTCTATCCTGTCCGCCGACATGGCGCACCTCGCCGACGATCTGGATAAGATCGCCGGCGCCGACTATATTCATATCGATGTGATGGACGGCCATTTCACGAAGAACCTGACGTTCGGCGCCGGCATCGTGGGTGCATGCAAGCGCTCTACCGACGTACCGCTCGACGTTCATATGATGGTTACCAATCCCGATGACACCGTCGATTGGTATATCGATGCGGGCGCAGATCTTATCACGATCCACTTCGAGGCTTCTACGCATCTGCACGGCACGCTCAAGCATATTCAGTCGCGCGGCGTGAAGGCCGGCGTCGTCCTCAACCCGGCAACCCCCGTGAGCCTCCTCGAGAACATCATCGAAGACGTCGACGCGGTGCTGCTCATGAGCGTCAATCCCGGTTTTGGCGGCCAGTCCTTTATCGAGGGCACCTTCGCCAAGATTCGCGAGCTGCGCGCACTGTGCGAGCGCCACGGCGTCTCTCCGCTCATCGAGGTCGACGGCGGCGTGTCCCGCAAGAACGTCGAAGCTGTTTGCGCCGCCGGTGCCAACATGGTAGTTGCCGGCTCGGCGGTTTTCGGCGCCGATGACCCTGCATCCGAAATCGATGTCATTCGCGAGCTCGGAACTCGCGGTCTTGCATCGGCGCGTGGCTAAACATGCTGGATAACGATTCGCTCGCCGCCCTCGTCGATCTCGACTACGCCGCATCAACGCCCATGCGGCCCGAAGCCATACGGGCCCAAGAAGCGTACGATCGCGCTGCGTATGCCGGCGCCAATCCCAACTCCCTGCATTCCCTTGGGCGCGCCGCCCAGACGGAACTCGAGGCCTGCAGGCGTGCCGTCGCGGCGACCTTCGGTCGTTCGGTGCGCGCTTCCGAAGTCATCTTCACCGGCGGCGGAACGGAATCGAATCACCTGGCCGTACACGGTATCGCCGCCGGCGTTCGCCAGCGCGACCATGCTCGCAACCGCGTAATCATCTCGGCAATCGAGCACGATTCCATCCTCGATAACGTGGGGCTGCTGCGCAATGCGGGCTTTGCCGTCGACCTCGTGTCGCCGTGTCGTCGCGGCTATGTCGAGCACGAGGCCCTCGAAGCGCTGATGGGGTCCGATGTCGCGCTGGTATCCATCATGCTCGCCAACAACGAGACGGGTGTCATCCAGCCCGTTCGCGAACTCGCGTCCGTGGCGCATGCCTATGGCGCGCGATTCCATGCCGACGCTGTCCAGGGCTGGCTGCACACGCCGTTCGACGTGCGCGACCTCGGGGTCGATGCCCTTTCGGTGGCAGGTCATAAAGTCGGCGGGCCCGTGGGGATCGGCGCGCTCTACCTCAAGAGCCGCACGCCCGTGCAGCCGCTGATGCACGGCGGCGGTCAGGAGGGAGGTCTGCGCCCCGGCACACAGGACCTTCGCGCCATCGTTGGCTTTGCCGCAGCCGCGCGCGAGCTCCACGATCGCATCGATAAGGATGCCGCTTTCGTACGCGACTGCTCCGATGCGCTCTACGAGCGTCTGTGCGCACACGAGCGCATCAAGCCCACCATGGAAGATCCGGCCGCCGTTCCACGTCTGCCCGGTATCGTCTCCATCATGGTTCGTGGTTTCGAATCCGAGGAGCTGATTCTCAAGCTCGATGCCGCCGGCTTCGCCGTTTCCGCCGCTTCGGCATGCTCGAGCGGATCTATGGATGCAAGCCATGTGCTCACGGCGATGGGCATCTCCAAGAACGAAGCCCTGGGGTCCCTTCGAATCTCCTTCGACGATCGCGTGGATGCGCCATCGCTTGACCGATTCGCAGATGCCCTCGAGCAGATCATCGCTTAAGGAGCGCCATGAAGGTTCAAGATCTACTCGCGTCGCTGCTGGACCGTTACCCGCTTGCAACCGCCGAAGCCTGGGATCACGTCGGATTATCTGTTGGAGACCCTTCAGATGAGGTCCGTCGCGTCGCCGTGGCCCTCGATGTAACCGAGGCGGTTCTACGTGAAGCGCATGCACGCGGCTGCAACGTGCTTGTAACGCATCATCCCGTATACATCAAAGCACCCGGTGCCTTTTGCCCGCCTCATCGCGATGCACCGAGCTCATCGGGAGCGGTCTTTACTGCCATACGGCTTGGCATCAGCATCATCTCGCTTCATACGAATCTCGACCGTTCGCTTGAGGTGCGCGCGAAGCTACCGGAGCTGCTTGGCGCATCGGCCCGCTCCTCGCTCGAGTTTCCCGAACAGCCTATGAATCCAGGGCTGGGTTCGCTCGTCGATATGCCGGCATGCACTGTCGAAGACCTTGCAGCTCGATGCGCCGATGCCTTCGACACCACCCCGCGCGTTTGGGGAGATCCCACATGTCGCGTGCATACGCTGGCGATACTCGGCGGCTCGCTCGGCGACTTCGGAGTCCAAGCGATTGCCGCGGGCGCCGATGCCATTGTTTGCGGCGAGGCAGGCTATCACGTCTGTCAAGACCTTGCCCAACGCGGTATATGCGTCATACTCCTCGGTCATGACGCGTCCGAGCTACCGTTCGTGGATATATTGGCAAATTCTGTGTACGAGAGCGGTATCGCACCTGCCGATGTGGCTACAATAAGCACCTCACATCAATGGTGGACCTATACAAAAGGAGAGCGCTCATGACCGACGGGTCGACGTTATTGAAACTACAGGAACTCGATCTGGAGCTTGAGCGTTTAACCACCGAGCTCAACAGTATGCCCGAGATCCGCGAACTCGCCAAAAAGCGCAAGGCATACCAGAAGCTCAAGCAGGATGCCACCAAGCTGCTTGCCCAGCGCAAGGATATCGAGAACGAACTTTCCGAGCTCGATGAAAACGAGGCCTTCTGCATGGCTGCCGTCGACCAGGCTCAGTCCGAGATGGCGGATCCTGCGAATTACCATGTCGTTCGCGATCTCGAAGTGCAGCTTTCCAGCATATCCAAGCGTCTCGATAAGATCGAGTTCACGCGTAAGGAGAAGCGCGCTGCCCTTACCAAGGTGCTCGATGCCGAAGCCTATGCGAGCGACTATATCGCTAAATTCGAAGCCTCTGTCATCTCCGACACGCGGATGGCGCGCGAGAAGGCCGCCGGCCTGCAAAATGATATAACCGTCAACAAGGCACGTAGGCAGGCGCTCGTGGACGGTATGGACCGGGCTCTCTATGAGCGTTACGAGGCCGCATCGAAGCGTTTCCGCGGGCTGGGTGTTGAGAAGCTCGAGGGCACCGTCCCAAGTGTCTGCCGCACCGCGCTGTCCCCATCGTCTATGGACGAGCTCGCCTCTATGGATGAGGTAGGGGAGTGCCCGTACTGCCACCGCATCATCGTTCGTTCGGTCGTGGAGTAATCATGTCACATCAGCCTTCGCATCAGCCATGTGTGCTGTTGTGCGTCACGGGCTGCATCGCGGCTTATAAGGCTTGCGAGATCACCCGCCTTCTCCAGAAGGCGGGTGTTCGCGTAAAGGTCCTCATGACGGACCACGCCATGCAGTTCGTTGGACCCACGACATTCCGCGCGCTTACTGGAGAAAAGGTCGCTTGCGGCCTGTTTGACGACCCTGAAGACCCTATTCACCATATCTCTCTTGCCCAGGAAGCCGATCTGGTGCTTGTCGCACCAGCCACCGCCAATATCATCGCGAAGATGGCGCACGGTCTTGCCGACGATCTGCTGAGTACGACCCTTTTGGCCACCAAGGCCCCCATCGCCATCGCGCCCGCTATGAATACCGGTATGTGGGAGGCGGCAGCTACCCAAGAGAATATCGAGACGATCAAGCGACGTGGTTGCCGGGTTATCGAACCGGTTGACGGCAGGCTTGCATGCGGTGATGTCGGATCGGGCAAGCTGGCGCCGGTCGATGGTATCGTTGATGCCGCCCTGCGGCTCCTTCGTGGTTCCAACCTGCTTTCCGGCCGCAGCGTCCTGATCACGGCGGCCGGAACGCAAGAACCAATCGACCCGGTTCGCTTCATCGGTAACCGCTCTTCCGGTAAATTCGGATACGCCCTTGCCCGCGCCGCCCGAGACCTCGGCGCTTCCGTCACCCTTGTATCGGGCCCCTCGTCGTTGGCTGCACCTAGCGGCGTCGAACGTATCGATGTGGGCACGGCTGCCGAGATGTACGATGCGGTCGACAGCCTTTTCACTGGCGCGGACCTGCTGATCTGCGCCGCCGCCGTCGCGGACTACACCCCCGCCCACACGGCCTCGCACAAGCTCAAGAAGGCCTATGAGCACCTTGATGCCATCGAGCTGGTTGAAACGAAGGACATACTTGCAGCCATGACGGCTAAAAAGGGGGAGCGCGTCGTCGTAGGCTTTGCCGCCGAGACCAACGACCTGCTCGACCATGCCCGCTCCAAGCTCGTCGCGAAGAAATGCGATGCGATCGTCGCCAACGACGTATCGCAACCCCATTCGACGTTTGGAGCCGACACCGATAAGGTCTGGTGGATTACAGCTGATGGAGACGAGGAGCTTCCGCTCGCGCGCAAGGAGGACCTCGGCTACGCCATTATCCAACGGGCTGCGAAGCTTCTTCCGTAGCAAACAGGGCGCCCTCGTGCAGGCATAAGCACGAGGGCGCCCTGTTATTAACGGTCGGCATATATACAAAAAAGGCCGGTTCATAAGAACCGGCCTGTAAGCTTCTGGTCGGGACGACTGGATTCGAACCAGCGACCCCTTGACCCCCAGTCAAGTGCGCTACCAAACTGCGCCACGTCCCGAAGCGTTTGTGCTGCGTGTCTTGCAGCAAGGAATAATATACTCATATGACTCGATCGATGCAAGGACTTTTTTAAAAAAGTTTTCGGCAAGTTTTAAAGGCGTGCATTCGCGAACAGTTGCGTTGGATCGATGCGAAAGGGGCCATTCTCTTTTTTTGAAGTCCTGGGCACACTCTGGATGGCAATCCCCTCAAATGGGTATGATGACTTACGTATATTTTCTAGAGCAGTTAGGATCCTATCGTGGGACTGAGGAAGAAGATCAAAAAGGAGCTCATCGGAACCTCCGATTATCCATCCAATAAGATCTTTACCATTTCGAATTTCATTACCTTCCTCCGCCTAATTCTTACGTTTGTATTCCTGTATCTGTTCGTCACTGACTACAACCGTTACGTCGCTCTCGCCATCTATGCGATCGCTGCGTCCACGGATTGGCTGGACGGGCAGATTGCACGAATGACTAAAACGGTAAGCTGGCTGGGAAAGATGATGGACCCCATCGTTGATCGCGCTCTGCTTTTCACCGGCGTCGTGGGCCTCGTGGCTCGAGGCGAGCTTCCGTTTTGGATCTGCGTCGTTCTCATCGGCCGAGATATCTATCTTGGCCTTGGCAATCTTGTTGTTCGTCGATACCACAAACGACCCATCGATGTCGTCTTTTCAGGCAAGGCGGCCACCGCGCTTCTCATGAGCGGGTTTTCGCTTATGCTCCTCGGATTGCCCGTCGTGGACGGGATCGGGATACTTCCCGCTAGCTGGACGGCGTTCCCCGGCCTTAACGGTGCTGCGGCGCCGCTCGGTATCTATTTCGTCTACCTGGGGGTCGTCTTCTCCGTGGCAACTGGCGCCATCTATACGGCTAAGGGCGCCATGGCTATGAAGCAGGCCCTTGAACATCCTGAAGATGAGGAGGATGACTACCTCAATCCGGAGATTATTGATTCTGACGAATAGAATCAAACAGGTTCTCCGGCACTCTCCTGAGGTACACTAGAGAGTATCCGTTTTCTATTGCAGGAGTGGCTTTATGTCTCATATGTTTACCAATGAATCGAGCACCAATTCCTCTGCCGATTCCACCCGTGTGTTCCGCATGCCGCTCGACGATGCCACCTCGCCTGATCTCATGAGGAGCAGGACCATCACCAAGCCCGTGCTCTCCATCATCAAGGGACCCCAGTCGGGCAACATGTTCGAGCTCGAGCCCGTGGAAACCACCATCGGCCGCGATCCTGCAAACAGCATTTTCCTGAACGATATGACCGTCTCTCGCAGCCACGCTAAGATCGTTTACAACGGATCCGGAGCCCTTATCGAAGACCTCGGGTCCCTAAACGGTACCTGGGTCGATGGAGCCATCGTAAACTCCGCGCCCCTTCATGATGGCTCCTCTGTCCAGATTGGCACGTTTACGCTTATCTATCATGAAAGCGCCCCCGTTCTTATCGAGACTGGTGAGTAGCTTGGCCGAGCGCAGCTATCTGAGCATCGGACAGGTTGTCAATTTACTTCGCGGAGCATATCCAGATCTTTCGAACTCAAAAATCCGGTTTCTGGAAGACGAAGGGCTTATCACGCCGCATCGTACGCCAAAGGGCTATCGTCAGTACTCTAAGGAGGACGTCGATCGGCTTGAGGTTATTCTTCATCTTCAAAAGACGCGTTATATGCCGTTAAACGTTATCAAGCAGAAACTTGATAGCGCCACCGATCTCTCTACACTTGCTTTTGAAGTTGGATTGCTGTCGGACGTACCCATGAAGGCACAGCCGAAGGAAACCAAGCAGAAACTGCATCCTATCGAGGATATGCCGGATTTGCTCGGAGTCGAAATCTCATTTGTTCGCTCGCTCGCCGACAATGACTTGATTCGCATTATCCGGAGCCCTCAGAATAGGGAACTGGTCGATGGTCGCGATTTCGACATCATTCGCCACTGCGCTGAGCTTTCGCGATTCCATATCGAACCGCGAAACTTGCGGCAGTATGTGTCCGCTGCCAATCGAGAGTCGACTATGTTCGAACAAGTCCTTATCGGCATGCTCGGCATGGATGACTCCGATGAAGACCGCGAGGCAAAGCTCGAGCGTGCATTCAACAAGCTGCACGACCTGACCGATGGAGTGCGTACGGCCCTTCTAAAGAACAGGGTATTCGAGTCCCTCAATGCAATCGTTGAGGATGCCGACGTCGACAGCATCGACGAAGAATTGTCGAAAGCTCGCAAGGCAAAGGATGACGATTCTCGCGCATCTGACCACGCGAAGATTCTTCCGCTCGATACATCCCCTCGAGCTAAGCAATCATCGCATATCATTCGCAAGTAGCCGCTGGCTGACAAGCTTACAAGGAGTTGTGTATGAGCGAGTTTGACTACGCTTCGCTGATTACGGACATTCCCGATTATCCCGAACCGGGTGTTGTGTTTAAGGACATCACGCCGCTTTTCGCGGATCCAGAGGGGCTTCGTCATACGATTCTGGCGATAGCCGACCATTTCCGTGATGCGGGCGTCACGAAGATCGTTGGCCCCGAGGCGCGCGGGTTCATCGTTGGCGTTCCCGTTGCCATGGAGCTTGGGGCCGGCTTTATCCCTGCGCGTAAGCCGGGTAAATTGCCTCGAGAAACCTACTCGGTCAGCTATGAACTCGAGTACGGCACCGATTCGCTTGAAATTCACGCCGATGCGATTCAACCGGGTGACAAGGTGCTCATCGTCGATGACCTAATCGCCACCGGCGGCACCGCCGCCGCCACGGGCAAGTTGATTTCCGAGGTTGGAGCCGAGCTTGTGGGCTATGCCTGCATTCTAGAGCTTGAGTTCCTCAATCCTCGTGCCGCGCTGGCAGAAGCGGGCGATCAGGAGCTTTTCAGCCTCGTGAAGGTCCACTAGTTTTAAAGTTGCTAAAAGCGCCTAGCTCGCAAATGAGCCGGGCGTTTTTTTGAATGGTAGCAGCTCGATATTATTCGGTAGGAAGCCCGCTAAAGCTTAGATAGCGCATAAGGAACGTCTTTGAGGCAAACGCATGGGCGGCAGTCCGAACCAGCAACGACTCTCGTGTTACTTGCTGTGCGGTGTCGGCCGAAGCGCGTGGGGGATTGCTGAAAGCACAGCGAATCGCCTCGGTTACCTCGCAAGCTGTGTAGTCGTATGCGATTTCATCAGGATAGGTCATCAATTGAATTTGGAAGAGCTGCTGAATCGCTGCGATTGAGAGCACTTGCTTAAATAGGCAGATAACGAGAAGCCGCGCGATATGGGTGCGGTCGTACTGTTTTTTAACCGGCGCGGCAACAAGACCGAGTTTCACATAATTGTTGATCATCGACGGAGTTACCCAAGGTCCGCTCGAAGGCAATCCAAGAGGGGAGAGCACGCGCTCGATGTAGCTAATGACCTGCTCTCGGTAAAGCGGCATATCGGGAAGATCCCGATAGAACGGCATGTCGAATTGAAGCGCGGTATGCACGTCCTTGCTAGCAAGAAAGGCATCCGGAAGAATCGTGGGACGGATTTCTTCGAGCCTAATGGCTTCGGAATGGTCGGACATGGGGATAATGGGTTTTTGTTCCATGCTGCTTACCTGTCATGAGTAGCTGCCACATGGCATCTTGTTCTAACACAAACAATTATACATAGAGTATAGAACTGTTCCATCTAGTTCTGTATACTACGTATAGTTTTCCAAAGCAATCATGAGCCTTACAGGTAAGAGGTGTCCTCATGTCTTGGTGTATCGCCGCAGATTCGAGCTGCAACCTTCGATCGTTTGTACCCACCGCTCCTGAAACTTCATTCCGATTGGCACCGTTAAAGGTGCATGTAGGGGATCGCGAGTTCGTTGATGACGCCCAGCTCGATGTTGCCGAGCTTACCATGGCGATCGCTGCCGAGGACACTGCCACTTCGAGCTCTTGTCCGAGCATTGGAGAGTGGGCCGAGATCTTCCGAAGCGCTGATAACATAATTGCGATTACCATCTCTGCTAGCTTGTCCGGTAGCTACGAGGCCGCGCAGATGGCTCGCACCATGATTATGGATGAATACGTTCGTGAACACGCGGGAAGCATTGCCGGCAAGAATATCTATATCCTAAACTCGCGCGCCGCAGGCGGTAAACTCGAGGTCCTAGTTCGCTTACTCGATGCCTATCTGAAACAACCGCATGCATTTGAGGATGTTGTCGCTTTCATCGATCATGCTGAGGAGTCGTCTCAGGTTCTTTATTCGCTTAGCAGATACGAAAACCTCGTAAAAAGCGGTAGGATGCCTCGTGGTGTTGGATCCATCGCATCAAAGCTCAATATTCGAATCCTTGGCACAGCATCATCGGAAGGAACAATCAAGCTAATCGGCTCCACGCGTGGAGAAAAGAAAACGATTAACAAGATTGTAGACACCATGGCTTCCAATGGTTTTTCGGGCGGCAGCGTCTCTATCGATCACAGGGATAACGCCGATGGAGCTTTGGGCATCAAAGAGGCTATTCTGCAACGATGGCCCATGGCAACTGTCCACATCGAATCGTGTGGCGGCCTCTGTTCGTACTATGCCGAAGAATCTGGGTTATTGATAGGCTACGAGTGGGCATAGTCGGGCCAAAGTGATCTTATTGTATTCCAACATAAAACCCGCCCGGTCTTTGGCACGCTAGACCGGGCGGGATGCTTTACAGCACAGCAACTTAACATAAGATATATTATCACGAAATTAACGTACGCCAGAAAGAGCGATCTGCCACGCTATGCGACCCTCGCATGAAGCTAGTACTGGAGATAGGCGTTTGCCGCATGGGCGGCAATAGCTCCATCTGCGGCTGCAGTGACGATTTGGCGAAGCGGTTTCGAGCGCATGTCGCCAGCGCAAAACAGCCCAGGTGTTCTCGTTGCCATAAGTTCATCCGTCAAGACGCCACCATCTGGACCAAGATCAACATACGGCTCCACAAGATCAATTACGGGATTATTGCCTGCGAAAACAAAGATTCCGAATGATCCCATGGGGTATGACTCGGTATAGCGTTCTTCGGTGGTATTGTCTCGAAATGTAATGCTAGACAACAACGTGCCTCCATCAACAGCGGCAATCGACGTGTTGAATCGAATCGAAACATTTTCCTGACTTGCAAGCCTGGCAACAAGCCCGCGCTCGGCTCGAAACTCATCACGTCGGACGACCATCGTCACCGAATTGGCGATCTTCGCCAGATACAGACCCTCTTCAACGGCAGAATTGCCACCGCCGACAACGAACACATCTTTGCCTCGGTAAAACATGCCGTCGCATGTAGCGCAATACGAAACGCCGCGTCCTCGATACGTTTCTTCACCCTCAAAGCCGGCAGGACGAGGCACCGCTCCCGTAGTCACGATCACAGTGCGTGCGAGAATCTGCTTATCGCCGCAATGAAGAGCAAATGAGCCGTCATCAAGCTTGTAGAGTTTTTCTACCATCTCATAATGAGTTGCTACGCCCGCAGATTCAGCGTGCTCTTGAAACTTCTGACCAAGTTCGGCTCCCGAGATCACGGGGATAGCAGGGTAGTTTTCAACCATATCCGAAGTAGCTATCTGGCCTCCCGGCATACCTTGTTCGATTACGACCGTGTTCAAGCTTGCACGTGATGCGTATATACCTGCGGTATAGCCGGCAGGACCGCCGCCGATGATGGCGACATCATAAAGCATGGTGTTATCCATGGTATTCCTCCAATCGTTCTTTATGTCTGGTACCCCAAGTGAAACACTCTCATCACATCTTCGGCGTAGAATATCGAAAAGCGAGGATTGAGGGGTGATCATGAGCGAATCCGATCGTACGGTGACTGAGCTAGCCAATTCTTCTAGTACGCCGGAGGTGTCGAAACGTCCGGTTGTCACCATTGTCCATGCATCAGTCGGCTCAGGACATCGTGCAGCTGCGAATGCGATCGCCGACGCATTCGAACGTCTTCGTGGTGTTCATAGGGTACCTAATGATATTGAAGTCGAAGTTCTGGATATCCTCGACTTTGGTCGCATTAAATTTGACGGCAATAAAACAGCAGCGGCATTTACGGGCGCATCCAGACCCATCTACGATATAACCTGGCGATACACGCTTACGGGGCGACTGCTCTGGGGCGGCGGTTCCATTTGGTCCCGTGTGATGTTCCCACGCTTTAACGATTATATTCGTGAGAAGAAGCCTCTTGCCGTTATCTGCACGCATATCACTGCGGCAAATGTAGCTGTAGGAGCTCGCATGATTACTGGAATTGACTTTCCACTTGTGTGCGTTCCCACAGATTACGAAATTGAAGGACTCTGGCCCCATAAAGAAACGGATCTATTCTGTGTCGCCAGCGAGTTTATGGCAGAAACCCTTCGGCCACGCAAGGTTGATGAAAGTCGAATCCTGATCACCGGCATTCCTGTGCGCGGTGGATTTGATGACCCCGATTTCAATACTTCAGACGTACTTCGAAGATTCAATCTGCCCGAAGATAAAAGCATCGCACTTGTTCTTGCCGGCGCCAGCTTGCCCCAGCCATACGTACGGTTTCGAGCCGCAATCGAGCAAACACTCCCCTATCTCCGCCGTTTTCATCATATGCACTTTGTCTTCCTACCGGGAAAAGACGAGGAGTATTCCCGTAATCTCAAGGCGATATTCAACGGCATGAAGCTTGATAACGCCACAGTGCTTGACTATGTTGATGACATGGCAGCGTTAATGAGGGCGAGTAATGTTGCGATCTTGAAATCGGGCGGTCTAACAGTAACCGAGTGCCTATGTGCGGAGTTGCCCATGATTCTCGTTGGCAAGTCGTATGGCCAAGAAAAAGCCAACACAACCATGCTTTCTTCCTATGGCGCAAGCCTGCATGTTACAACTGCTCGAGAACTCGTTGATGCCCTTGATCGCGTCCACGATCATCCGGAGATACTCGATGCGCTCCTGGTAAACGCTCGCTCCATCCGCCGGCCCAACGCAGCCGATGACATCGTTACAGCTTCCATGGAACTTGTCGGCGTTCCCCGCGAGCGCGATCGCTACCTGTTCGCATTCTATGTTGGACATAAACCAGCGCACGTTCGCTAGGGGTAAGCAGTATCGCCCGGCACGAATGTGCCGGGCGATACCAAACTAAGGATCATGCTCGAGCGGATAGATGAGAGCCGCTCATCGGCTAGCACGTTCCGCTTGAACCGAATCCACCAGCGCCGCGATCAGTTGCATCGAGCTCATCGACCACGGTCAACGTTACGACAGGAACCTCCTGGATAACAAGCTGAGCGATTCGCTCACCCTTCTCGATTTGAATGTCGTTCACGGGATCAAGGTTGATAGCGATGATCTTAAGCTCGCCTCGATAATGGGAGTCGATGAGTCCAGGGGTGTTTACAATCGACAACCCGCGTTTGAGGGCAAGTCCAGAGCGTGGCTGAACAAACCCGGCATAGCCTTCAGGTATAGCGATGGCAAGGCCGGTTGGGATGAGCACTCGTTCGAAGGGTTTGAGAACGAGGGTCTCCAGGGCCCGTAGATCGAGCCCTGCATCACCCGCATATGCATATGACGGAATCACGGCTTCAGGGTCAAGACGCTTGATGGGCACGGTAATGGCACTCACAAATCTCACCTCAATTTATTGAGTTCTTGAATAAATTCATCGACATCTTTGAAATCGCGATAAACCGATGCGAATCGAATATATGCGACCTTGTCAATTACCTGCAGGCGCTTAAGCACCATATCGCCGATTTCATGAGAGCTAACAGCGGTGCGCGTGCTTTGGCGAAGCTCGCTTTCAATATCGTCGATTAGCGCATTAAGCTGCGGGAGGTCTATATCGCGCTTAGAAGTTGCTCGCATTAGACCAACGAGCAACTTGTTGCGATCGAATGGCTGCGTCGAACCGTTGCTCTTAACAACTTCAATCTGATCCTCGCACCGCTCAAAGGTGGTGAAACGATAGCCGCACGATTTGCACTCACGTCGGCGTTTTGTTGCATTTGCCGCCTCCTGCATGCGGGAATCAATAACCCTGGTATCGGCAGCACCGCATTTTGGGCAACGCATGGATGCCCCCTTTCATCCGCTGGTACTGCATAAGGTTACCACTGAATGAAAGAAGGCCCCCTCAAAACATCTAAACGCCTTGAGGCACCAAAAGCTTCTGGCCGACGTCGAGCTGCGCGACATCCATATTGTTCCATTCCTTGATCGCTTCCATGAGTTGAGTTACGGGGACACCCTCGATACCATGGGTTCGTGCGATATCCCAAAGTGTTTCTCCCTGTTGCACGTCAATGGAAACAAGAGGCGCCTGGGTTAATGCACGATATGCGCTATAAGACTTATAAGCGTTGAGCCCAACTACGACTAGGAGCAGGGAAAGCGCTAGCGCGAACACAATGTATGCATAGCGAACCGGAGTTGCCTTCGAAGGCGCGGCGACGGTTCCGCCCCGTACTACAACGAAACGACGCGACCCATCATACGGGCGCGTGGCCTCGAGGGCCATAGCCAAGCTGCCATCCACTGCATTCCAACCATTCATCTTTGCTCCTCTCGTGAATTCGTACATGAATACTTATAGCGCGTCAAGCGGACATGAAGTCTGGACACGGAACGAGTGTTCGTATACCATTATCTTCGAACAGTTGTTCCGGTCAATAGGGAATCGAACATTTGTTTGGGGAACGGAGGAGGCCATGGCACGCAAGATCACGAAGCGCCAGCAGCAGATCTACGACTTTATCCGCAGCTATCAGCAGGAGAAGGGGTATCCTCCCAGCGTACGAGAGATGGCCGCGGCCGTTGGCCTTTCATCGCCTTCCACCGTTCACGCCCATCTCAATGCGCTTGAGGAACACGGGCTGATCAAGCGTGATGCCACGAAGCCGCGCGCGCTCGAATTGTTTAACGAGGACGGGTCTTCGGCCAAGCTTGCTCATGTCGAAGAAAACCCCTCTCGTGGCACGGTCTCACTGCCCCTCGTCGGTCGCGTGGCGGCTGGTATTCCCATTCTGGCTGAACAGAATGTAGAGGACACGTTCACGCTGCCCACGGAAATCGCGACGGACTCTTGTTCGTTTATTCTTGAGGTCCACGGCGATTCGATGATCAACGCAGGCATTTATAATGGTGACTACATCGTGGTTCGCGAGCAACCGAACGCCATGAATGGCGAAATCGTCGTTGCAATGATCGACGGGAGCGCTACCGTTAAAACGTTTTACAAGGAATGCGGCCGCGTACGCCTCCAACCCGAGAATGATGCGATGGAGCCCATCTATGCAACGAATCCCACCATCCTGGGAAAAGTCGTAGCATTGATGCGCAGGCTGTAGGATTCGCTTAATGACGCCACGCAAACCCCATGCCCCCGTTGCTGCTGAATCGTCACCAAGCGAGCACGGTCCTAAACGCATCAAGGCTTTTGATACGTTTAGGGGACTGCTGCTTATCTCGATGATGTGCTTTCATGCCGCATATGACGCGGCGTATCTATACGATATTCCCCTACCCTGGTTTACCTGTGGACCGTTTCAAGACATCTGGCGCTCAAGCATAAGCTGGTCGTTTCTTCTGCTTGCAGGATGGATGACCATTCATTCACGCTCCAATATCAAGCGTGCCGCGCAGTACGCCGTGGCCTCGATCGCAATTTATATCGTAACGAGTGTCGCCTCGGTTGACTCCCCTATCTCCTTTGGAATCATATTCTGCATGGCAGCGAGCACTCTTGCCTATATCGCACTCAAGCCTGCTATCTGCAGCCGCGAACCATTGCCAGTGGGTTTCCTCGCACTCGGACTATTCCTACTCCTGAAACACATCCCCGATACCATCTATTCAATATCGGGTTTAGAGTGGCTCGGTTTCCCTTCTGAAAGATTCTACTCCGGTGATTATTATCCAATAATCCCCTATACCTTCCTCTATATCGCGGGAGCCTCGTTTGCTCGAGCATGGAGTAATGCGCATGCGCAGGGAGATTTATATCCGGCAGGGATGTATCGCTGGCATTTGCCCATAGTGACATGGCTCGGCTCACACAGCCTTGCTGTATACCTTGTGCATCAACCGCTGCTTCTGCTTCTATTTACCCTTGCAACCCATCCTGCGATCTAATAAAAGGTTCAAATCGCGATGCATACGCCTTGGGGATGCGGGCAACAAGATGGACACACTCATCAAGAAATCGTTCTTCAAGTACCATTCCTGAGGTATGAGCCAGAGTTAATAGACTGCCTTCCGCGTAGGGCAGCATAGCATCGATCAGTTGATCGGATGCGGTCGCCTCTTCGCTGAGGTGATCAAGCAGTCGCGTTAATCCTTCGCCCGTAACGGAGGAAAAAGGAATGCAGCCTGGATATCGATCGGTCAATATGCGTTTATAGCTCGGTTCCAAAAGATCGATCTTATTCAATACAACCAGGGTTTTCTTGTTACCCGCCCCGATTTCGTTTAACACTTGGTCCACGGCGCTCAGCTGACGCTCCCAATCCTCATCGGACGTATCCACCACCTTTACGATCAAAGCAGACTCGAGCACTTCGGTCAGCGTTGACTTAAACGATTCAACGAGGCCGTGTGGCAATTTCTGGATGAATCCAACCGTATCGGTGATGGTGACCACACGTCCGCCTGGTAACGCATAGGAACGTGTTGTCGGATCAAGCGTTGCAAACAATTTATCTTGAGCGAGGACGGATGCCCCGGTAAGCATGTTGAGCAACGAAGATTTACCAGCATTCGTATAGCCTGCGAGAGCGACGCGATACACCTCCGAGCTGCAGCGTTCTTTCGACTGAACGACGCGGCGCCGCTCGATATCTTTCAGCTGCTTACGCAGATTCGATATCTTACCGCGGATAAGGCGCCGATCGATTTCAAGCTGGCTTTCGCCTTGCCCGAAACGGCTACCGATGCCGCCGCGCGTCTGCTCTTTAGCAAGATGTGTCCACATGCCGCGCAGTCGCGGCAGCAAATACTGAAGCTGAGCGAGCTGGACTTGCAGCCGGCCTTCTCTCGTGCGGGCATGCAGTCCGAATATATCGAGAATAAGAGCGGTCCGATCAATAATCTTTACCGGTGACCCAACGGCTTTTTCAAGATAGCTCTGCTGTGAGGGCGTAAGGTCGTCATCAAAAATGACAACATCGATATCAAGCCTTGCAACCATCCCCTTCAGTTCCTCGACTTTACCCGAGCCGATATATGACTTAGGAATGGGCTTTTCCAAACGCTGCGTGAGGCGTGCAACCGTTTGGGCTCCAGCGGTGTCAGCGAGGCGTTCAAGCTCCTGTAGCGAGCGCTCGACCGGCCACGGACTATCTCGTCTATCGATGCCGAGCAGCAGCGCTCGCTCCGCCGTTCTTTCCGTAGAAATCAAATCACCCTTAGCCACCAAAACGCTCCAGTTGTTCGATTATGAATCCGGCTGCCTGTTCGATAGAAAGGGCATCCATGTCAATCCATTGAATCTTGGGGTCCCGACGACACCAGGAAAGCTGTCGTTTAGCGTAACGCCGTGACCTGAGCTTGATGAGCTCCACGGCCTCATCGATAGTCAAGCGCCCTTCCAATGCGTCGATGACCTCTTTATAGCCGATAGCCTGTCGTGAAGTAAGCGCATCCCCCATCCCTTGGTCAAGAAGGCGAGACACTTCGTCGACAAGACCTGCCTCGATCATAAGGTCAACGCGCGCATCGATTCGACGGTACAGGCGAGAGCGGTCCATCGTAAGCGCAAAGCGCAGCGAGGGATAGTGTTCGGATGGATGGGCGAAACCTGCCCGTTGGTCAGCGTACGAGACTCCTTCGTCTGCCATCTCAAGCGCGCGCACAACGCGACGCACATTATTCGGATGAATAGCAGCAGCGCTACGAGGATCACGCTGTTCTAGCAGGCTGTATAAACCATCTGCTCCCAGCTGTTCAGCCAAGGCGTTATAACGAGTGCGTCGCTCATCGTCGACCTCGCCCTGGGGGAATCGCATCTCTTCAAGAACGGCTTGAATATAGAGCCCCGTTCCACCGCACAGAATGGGAATGTGCCCTGATGCGAGTCGATCATCGATAAGCTTGCGGGCATCGCGCTGGAACAAAGCGACCGAGTACGGCTCATCTGGATCGGCGACATCGATCATCTGCAAGGGGACGCGCCGATCAGCAACCGGAGTTTTGGCCGTTCCGATATCCATGCCGCGATACACCTGCATGGCATCAACGGAGATGACATCGGTGTTGAGACGGAGCGCCACTTCATCGGCAAGCGCGCTCTTACCCGATGCAGTTGGGCCAGAAATCGACAGAACGGGCAGCATTACCGAAAATCGCTCTCAATCGAACCGGAAAGATACCAGGTCTTCGTTGTATCGATACGAACATCGACCATGCGACCAACCAACGTCAGAGGATCGACGCCCGTAGGGACAGGAGCGTGGACCGTTTGATTCCACGGGCTCTTACCCTGAAGCACCGTAGCGTCCTTCTTGGAAGTACCCTCGATAAGAACAGGTACAACGGAGCCGTTGAACTCGGAGTTGTAAGCAAAAGCGCCGTCCTCGATAACCTTAACGAGGCGGTTGAAACGATCAAGAATGACCTCATGTGGAGTCGGGTCATCGATTTCCGCAGCAGGCGTACCCTTGCGCTTGGAGTAGATAAAGGTGAAGGCCTGCGCGTAGCCGACCTCACGCGCAAGGCTGAGGGTCTCAAGAAAATCATCTTCGGTCTCGCCGGGGAAACCAACGATGATGTCGGTAGTCAAGGCGATATTGGGAATTTTGGACCGCACCGCATCGACGAGAGACAGGTAGTCTTCACGGGTATAGCGACGATTCATCTCCTTAAGAACTCGAGAAGAACCAGATTGAACGGCAAGATGAAGGTGCGGCATGACGGCCGGAACCTCGGCCATTGCCTCGATAGTTTCAGGAAGCAGGTCTTTAGGATGCGAAGAGGTGAACCGGATACGCTCGATGCCGGTATCGCCAACCGCCCTGAGCAGGTCTGCGAAGCGCGGGGCCCCGAACAGGTCGCGCCCATACGAGTTAACATTCTGTCCAAGCAGCGTTACTTCGCGAACACCGTATCGAACAAGGCTGGTAACCTCGTCAACGATTTCATCGAACGGACGGCTCTTTTCGCGGCCGCGAACATACGGCACGATGCAGTAGCTGCAAAAATTATTACAACCCGTCATGATCGGAACCCAGGAATGATACGAAGTAGCACGATGCCATGGCATGCTCGTGGCATCCGAATCCTCGTGTTCCTCACAGCGTACATGATGACCACCCGATTGCAGGGCATCTGCAATCAACTCGCCAACATGCGCGATGGAATGCGTACCAAAGATAACATCGACGTTATCGAGATTGGTGAGAAGACCTTCGCCGTCACGCTGGGCAATGCAACCGCCGACCGCAATCACACGCTTACCATGCGGCGCAACGGGCAGGCTCTTGCAAGAAGAGCACTGGCCGTAGAGACGGGTGTCGGCCGCTTCGCGCACGCAACACGTCATAAAGATGACGATGTCGGCATCTGCGGGCTCGGCAACCTCCAGGCACCCATAAGAATCTAGAAGTCCGCTCACACGCTCGGAATCGTGAAGATTCATCTGGCAACCGAAGGTGCGGATGAAATATGTCTTACCAGAAAGAACAGAGAGAGTCATATTAGGAAACCTGCTGTACATCGTAGGGATTATGGGGCATATCTGGATACTGCGCCGATAGATGATGCACGAACACCGTCAGTCGAATGGCGGTGCGGGACTCGCCATTAATAACAATATCCGAAAAAATAGGAGCACAGGAAATGTCGAAACCGGTTGGAATAAGAAACCCGCGAGCAATGGCAACGGCCTTAATAGCCTGATTCACAGCGCCGGCTCCCACACACTGAATGGTAACGGGAACACCATCTTTAACCATTCCAGCAATCGCACCGGCGACGGAAGCCGGAGACGATTTGCTCGAGACCTTCAGGAATTCCATCTATATTTCTCCTGCAAATACGGTACGTTTAAAGTATGAAATAACTTTAGCAAACTGTGTGCGCGATAAGTTGGTGAGACTACTCTTCTTTCGCTAGCTCGAAGGTTACGGTGATGCGATCTTTACCGACGCGTATCCTCGGCTCGCCGGTAAGGTTGAGGTAGTAGCTCTCGGCAAGATCGTTGAAATCGCGTTCGACAGCTCGCGAGAATCGCGACAAGTCATCCTTGCTAATCTTCAAGCCACGGCGATCTCGCTCGAGGTCGATTTCCTTGGGTGCACGCTCAGACGGATCGAGACGCTCGCGGAGAAGACGGGCGGTAACGCTACGAAGCGGCCCGATAGAGCCGGCTAAGATTCGATGGGCTGTTCGCTCGGAAATATCGATACCCAGGCTGGAAGCAATCCGGATGAAGTCGGGAGCATCGGCGGCATAACCAAGGCGCTCGACAATCGGAAGCTCACGCTCGTCATCAAAAAACAGTAAACGCGATGCGTCGAGGCTATGGGAGGCATGATTGTACAAAGTGGAAGCGATCTCGGTAGGCGACCCCAAGTAGACGTCGCACCCATGCAGCTCCTCGAGTGCGAACTCACAGGCTGTACGAATGATGTTATGGGGACCACGTACGCAGGTAAACAGCCCGTCATCGTTTTTCGAAGCCTGCGGCCACGTTGATTGGTCGGCTCGCTCCTTGAGGACCGAGTTGTCAACGACGACACGGAAGACCGACCCCCTGCCAAGATCAGAGGTGACGACTTCAGCAGTGCGGGCATTTTGCTTGATTGAAAACAATGCCATGCCACGCCCATGCACGCCCCAGCGATCCATCTTCATGGTTTCTAGTTTCGACGTAACGCGCGCATCGAAGATACGGCACTGCATGTCCTCGGGAACACCGGAGCCGTCATCAAGAAAGAGGAGGGTCCGAACACCCTCCTCTTTCTGGGTTGCCACATAGATGGAGCTGGCGCCGGCATCACGAGCATTGCGGAGCATCTCGATGACGATGTCCTCGGTATGCTGGATGTCGTGCTTTGCCTGACGTCGCTCGGCCTCTGAAACGCGCAGACGAACATAGCCTTCGCCGAGGTTCTCCTCGACACGCAGATTGCCCTCTCCCGACATCGAAGCGATAAAGGATATAAGCTCGTTTGCGTCACTCATGGCTATTTAGCGATTCCCACAGCACGGCTCTCGCGAATCACGACGACTCGAACCTGACCGGGATATTCCATCTCTTCCTCGATCTGCTGCGCGATATCATGAGCGAGAACGGTTGATTCCGCATCGGAGATCTTGTCGGGCTGCACCATAACATGGACCTCACGACCGGCCTGCATGGCGTATGTGCGCTCAACGCCCTCGTGAGAGTTGGCGATTTCCTCGAGCTTTTCAAGACGCTTGATGTAGTTCTCAGCCGATTCACGACGTGCGCCGGGACGAGAAGCAGAAATGGCATCGGCAGCCTGAACAAGAACAGCAAGAACGGTGTTGGGGTCGACGTCGCCGTGATGGGCTTCGATGGCATGGACGATGACGGGCTTCTCTCCGTAGCGGCGAGCCAGATCGGCACCGATTACGGCATGCGGACCTTCAACCTCATGATCGATCGCCTTGCCAAGATCATGAAGAAGGCCGGCGCGCTTGGCGATGCGCGAGTCGACGCCGAGCTCGGAAGCCATGATGCCGCAAAGCTCAGCGACCTCGATCGAGTGGCGCAAGACGTTCTGGCCAAAGGACGTGCGATAACGAAGAGAGCCAAGGGTCTTCACGAGCTCGGGATGAAGGTCGTGAATGCCCGTGTCGAACGTAGCCTGTTCGCCGGCCTCACGCACGCGCTCCTGAACCAAGTCGGACGCCTTGTGGTACATCTCTTCGATACGAGCCGGATGAATACGGCCATCGGCTATAAGATTCTCAAGGGCAACGCGGGCCGTCTCGCGACGCACGGGGTCAAAGCTGGAGAGAACGACCGTCTCGGGAGTGTCATCGATAACAAGGTTGACACCGGAAACCTGTTCGAATGTGCGGATGTTGCGACCCTCGCGGCCAATGATGCGACCCTTCAGGTCATCAGAGGGAATGTGGACGGAGGTAACGGTGACCTCAGCCGTGTGGTCGGCAGCACAGCGCTGAATAGCGAGGGAAACGATCTCCTGTGCGGTCTTATGGCATTCAGCCTTTACACGCTGCTCGGATTCGCGAATGATGGCGGCCGACTCATGAGTCACTTCGGAACGCACCTTGTCGAGCAGCTCCTTGTGAGCATCATCGCGAGTCAGCTCGGCAATGCGCTCAAGTTCGCTGGTCTGCTTATCATAGAGCTCGTTAAGCTCGCGGCTCTTCTTTTCAATCTGACCCTGCTGGCTCGACAGCTGGTGCTCACGCTTGTCCAGCGCTTCATTGCGGCGATCAAGGGATTCCTCACGCTGCATAACGCGATTCTCAAGGACTCGAAGCTCTTTTTTGCGCTGCTTCTCCTCGGCTTCCGCAGCCTGCTTGTTCTGGATGATCTCTTCCTTTGCCTCGAGCAGTGCCTCCTTCTTCAGGGTTTCGGCTGCACGACGCGCTTCGCCCATGACGTTCTCCGCCTCCGCATGAGCAGACTGGATCTTGCTCTCTGCTTCGCGGATGCTGCCTGCTTTGGCGTTGCGCATGGCGAGAACGGCTCCGCCGGCGCCCGCCATCAGGCATACAATGCCAACAACAATCTCCATGCTTAAGCTCCTTTTATGGAATTAGTGCAGAAAACCGCATCGACACTATGTGTCTATGCGGGACATTTGGCATGTATTCAGGCCACCCAGAATAATGAATATATACAATATCAATCTCATCAGAGGATGAGCGTGCATCACATAGCAAATGACTGTTTAATCGTACGTGCTCGTAATGGTTCTGTCAATCGAACATCAGGCGAATGGCTTGTATAGACCTGTATATAGAAGCTTAGAAATCATCAAATCCTGTATACAGGAGGCGCTATGCATAAAGGGAGATTATCGATATTCTTCTTCCAGACGAGTCCTTACGGCACGGGAAGCGGTTGAATAGTCAAACCCCTTACCCAATAAAAAGCGGATGAGTTTTTCGTAGGCGCGGGATTCCGGTATGCGCTTACGTTCGAGAAGAGATGCTGCACGCTGGGCATCGTCGTCCTCATCAAAATACGAGTCCGGATACCCAGGAATATCAGATATCGAGATACCCTTATGACGAAGCTCGGCTTCGATGCGACGCCTCCCCCAGCCCCTGCGCTTTCGTTCCTCTATGTAATACGCAGCAAATCTTCGGTCATCTAAGAAACGGAAATCGACTGCCTTTGCCACCGCAGCGTGGGATGCATCTGCGCTAAACCCCAGCGAAATCAGCTTCGTTCGTGCCTCTTCGATCGCATAGTCGCGACGCGACAGCATGTCGAGCAGGCACGCATAGCACGCCTTGGTCTCTACGTCAGCTATATAAGCTTGAACAGAGACAAGGGAAGCAGGAAGCTGCACAGCGTCGATATCAAGCGCCCGCGCGGCGCGGACGGCAAGCGGAATGGCCTTCACTCCCCCGTCTGAAAGCGAAAGATTTATTTCTGCGCGCGGCCGCATGCGAGAGAGACCGGAAGCCGGCCTGGCAATCTGATCGGGATAACAAACGGCCAGGCCAACAACTTCAACGATTGGGGGACACATTAGACGTTAAGGGAATCCACACCGAGCGCGGAGGCATCATCACCAAGATCAACCGCAAGACCCGTGGCCTCATCTTCGAAATCAAGGCCGCAGGCAACACGTACCTTGTGCTCGATTTCATCACGAAGGTCGGGATGGGACCGCAGGCATTCCTTTGCGGCCTCACGGCCCTGGCCGAGACGCTCAACCTCGTCACCGCACGGATAGGTATACCAAGCACCTGCCTTGCGCACGATACCGTAATCGACGCCCATATCGATAATAGATCCCTCTTTGGAGATACCGGTACCGTACATAATGTCGAACTCCGCGGTCCGGAAGGGAGCGGCGACCTTGTTTTTTACAACCTTACACCGCACGCGGTTACCAACGATCTCATCTTTCAGCTTGATTGAGTCGATGCGACGGATATCGATGCGAACACTCGAGAAGAACTTCAGCGCGCGGCCGCCGGTAGTAGTCTCGGGGTTGCCAAACATAACGCCGATTTTTTCACGAAGCTGGTTGATGAAGATGCAGGTCGTTTTAGACTTTGCAAGCGAGCCGGCAAGCTTTCGAAGGGCCTGACTCATAAGGCGAGCCTGAAGACCTACGGAAGACTCGCCGATCTCGCCTTCGATCTCCGCACGCGGAACGAGCGCGGCTACGGAGTCGACAACGATAACATCGATGGCTCCGGAACGCACGAGCATATCGCAGATTTCAAGTGCCTGCTCACCCGTGTCAGGCTGGGAAATCAAAACCTCATCGATATCGACGCCGATACGAGCTGCATAGGTGGGGTCCAACGCGTGCTCGGCATCGATGAAGGCAACGACGCCGCCCATGGCCTGAGCTTCCGCGAGAATCTCAAGCGAAAGCGTTGTCTTGCCAGATGACTCGGGGCCATAGATTTCAACGATGCGCCCGCGCGGAACGCCGCCAATGCCGAGGGCTGCGTCCAAAGACAAAGCACCGGTTGGTATTGCCTCCACTTCAAGCTCGGGGCCCCCGTCTCCGAACTTCATGATTGCGCCCTTACCAAACTTCTTCTCGATCTCCGCCGTAGTGGATTCGATCATCTTATCGCGTGCTTCACCCGTAGTGCGCTCGTGGATGGTACGCGCAGGACCTGAACTTTTAGCCATATAGCTTCCTCCAATACAATTGTTGTTTGATGGTACAACGAACAGCTGTTCGTTGCAAGCATCGTGATTCAACTATAGAGGAGCGCTCAACCCAGTCGAATTATTGGGTCTAACTGCGGAGAAAGTGAAATACGAATAACGCTTACAACACCAGCTCACGTATGGCGGGGCGCACGTAAAAGTAACAATCGTAGCGCAGAGATTCACTCGGAATCCACAAGCTCGTCGATAAGAAGCCGCAGCGCCTGAATCGACGCGGCCCGGCGGACATCGTTGCGATTCCCTTCAAAGCCGAAACGATGCACCCGAATCTGAGACGGGCTCGAAAGACCGATATAGACGGTTCCGGCAGGATCGGCGTCGGTCCCCCCTGCAGGCCCGGCATATCCCGTGAGGCTGACCGCCATATCGGTACCGAATAGAGAACGAGCGCCGAGGCACATCTCACGAGCCGTGTCTGCCGAGACGGCCGAAAAGCGTTCGAGGGTCTCAGCGGATACCCCTAATACCGCATGCTTGACTTCGTCGCAATATGTAACGGCGCCGCCGCGCAAGACGGCGGAAGCGCCAGGAACATCGGCGATCGCGGAGGATACCATGCCTGCGGTAAGCGACTCCGCCGTGGCAACGGTGACCCCGCGATCGCAACAAAGCTGAACGAGGCGACAAGCTAGTTCAAAAAGCTCGTTATCGGCCATGGCTATACGCGAAAGACGATATGGCGAGCATTCCAGAAATACTGAAGGCCCGATATGACGGTAAGGACGACCGCAGCAATCATGAGGGCCCAGGAGACGGTGCCGAGCATCTCGACGACCGGGGCTACGGCACCGCCGATACTAAGGGCGATATAAAGAAGATAGCCGCAAAGCGACAGCATGGTTACCGCCGTCTTGGCCTTGCCAAGCTGATCGGCGGCAATAACCTCGCCGCTCGCACTCGCAACCATGCGCAATGCGCTCACCAGGAACTCACGGAACATAATAATGAAGACGGCCCAGACGCCGACGTACTGGTGCTCGAGCAGGATGAGCAGTGCAGCGAAGACAAGGAGCTTATCGGCGATCGGATCGAGGAATTTACCAAAGTCGGTTACCTCGCCGCGCTTTCGAGCCAGGTCGCCATCCACCTTATCGGTAAGACTCAGCACGAAGTAGATGACGAAGGCTCCCCATGCCATGCCGGTGGAAACATGAGCGAAGGCGAGCTCGCTCAAAATCATGAAGAACGGAATGAACGCAATGCGAACACACGTCACGATATTCGCGGGCGTCCAGATGCTCGTGATCTCCTGCCCCTTGTTGTTCACTGCCATAGATGGTTACTCCTCAACGACATGACCGATGAGCTCGTAGCAGAAGCTATCGGTAAACTCCACCTTCAGGATATCGCCGACGCATGCTTCGTCGACGTCGAGATGAACGGCGCCGTCGCTATCGGGTGCCTGGAACCATGCGTGGCCGATCAACTCGAGACCGTCTTCGGTCTCCTCGACACCATCGACGATAACTTCAGCGACCTCGCCCACATGGGAGGCCGTGGCGGCGAAGCCGAGCGATTCCGCAAGATCTATTGCGGCCTGCGTGCGCTGGAGCTTGATCTCTTCTTCCACCTGACCGTCCATGCGGGCAGCACGAGTGCCGTCTTCAGGCGAATAGGAGAATACGCTCGTGTAATCGAAACCGTTGCGATCCATGAAGGACAGCATGCGCTGGGCCTCATCGTCGGTTTCCCCGGGGAAGCCAACGAGGCTCGTGGTGCGGATGACCATGGAGGGTATCTCGTCACGCAGGCGCTCGAAAAGTTCGTCAAGCTCCTCTTCCGATCCGCTGCGGTTCATAGCTTTGAGCACACGCGCAGAGCAATGCTGGACGGGAATGTCGATATAGGGCAGAACCTCGGGGGTATCGCGGATGACAGTAATGAGCTCGTCGGTCATGCCCTCTGGCTGCAGGTAGAGCACGCGTATCCATACGTGCTCGGGTCGCAGCTCCTCGGCAAGAGCCACGAGAAGCTGCGCCAGGTTTTTAGGCCCTTCGACCTCACCCTTGAAATCGCTACCCCAGATGCCGGTATCTTGACCGATGAGCACGATTTCCCGGACACCACCCGCTACCAGCTCCTTCGCCTCGGCGATAATACGGTCGGCGGTACGGGAATGGTATCGACCGCGAATATAGGGAATCGCGCAGAAGCTGCAGAAACGGTTGCAGCCGTCGGAAATCTTTACATACGCTACCGCGCCCTCGACGGTGCGCTTTACAGACGGTAGGAACGCGGGCTCGCTGCGCTCGATGCCGAGTACGGAGTCGCACACGCGGACGATGCCATCCTCTTCATCCGCACGAACGAAGGCGGCGACCTCCGGAAGCTCGTCAGGGAGGTCGTCACCGTAACGGGAAGGGACGCAGCCGCACATAACGATAGGAACGGAGCGCACGCCGTCGTGGACCTCGTTGGCAAGCGCCAGCGTCGTCTCGATGCTCTCAGACGTCGCGGAGGCCAGGAACGAGCACGTATTGATGATGACCAGATCGGCCTCGTCGACCGAGGCGGCCTCGGAGTAAGAAGCCGCCGTGAGAAGCGATCGCATGCGGTCGGTATCGACCTCGTTCTTCGCGCAGCCGAGCGTCACATATAAAATAGAGCCAAATGCCATGGAATTCCCTTATCGATAGTTCGTGAATTGGAGCGGCTGACCGTAATCCTGGTCACGCAGGAAAGCGATGACCTCCTGCAAGGCATCCTTAGAAGCAGAGGAAACGCGCAGCTTATCAGCTTCGATGGTCACCTTGACCTTGAGCTTGCGGTCCTTAACGTCCTTGTTGATCTTCTTCGCCGTCGGCTGGTCGATACCCTCGACGATACGGCCGAGCACGCGAACCGTGCCGCCCGAAGCGGCTTGGGGAGCATCCCAAGAAATCGCCTTCAAATCGATACCGCGTTTGATGAGCTTGCTATTGAGGATGTCGTTTACCTGGCGGGCGACGAAATCCGCTGGGGCGTTGATGGTAAAGAGCTTGTCCGCCTTCGATAGGTCGATCGTGGCACCCGAATCCTTCAGATCGTAGCGCTGCGTGAGCTCGCGAGCCGTCTGCTGGTACGCGTTGTCGACCTCCTGCATATCGACCTGAGAAACCACGTCGAAGCTGGAATCTTTAGCCATGTTCATCTCTCCTTGTTGTTAACGAGCGACGCCGTCCGAAGTGGCGCCGGATTGAGTGTTGCCTTGCACGGTGGAGTTGTCCGTGCGCCGAGCATCTTTATCGGAGGCATCAGCCGTCTCGTCCACCGTTGCCGGATCGGGCTGAGCGGGAGCGTTAAGTGTAACGCGACCGACGCCCGAGCTCTTACTGTCATAGCGAATCTTCTCGCCATTCTTCCGAATAACGACATCGGCGGGATTGTCCACGGTGATCTCGATGCTGCTTCCCACGGTATACTCCTGCTCGAAAGGACCGACGGGTGTATCCGAGTAAACGTATTTGCCGTCAAGTTTGACCTCGACCCAGGACGTCTTTCCTTTAGCGATACTAATCGTAACCGTGGTCTCCCCCGTCTGGGAGTCGTCCGAATGAGGGACCGGGGAATCCTGGGGATCTAGATCGGCTGCAGAAGGCTGGGGATCGGCGGGCTCGTCATCGAAGAGGTCGTCCTCGGAATCAGATTCAGCGGAGACCGAGGATGTCGACGGCGCCTGTTGGGCCTGCATATCGGAGTTCGACGGCTGCGATCCGCAAGACCTGAACGCGAAGAGCGCCAACAAGGCAAGCAAGATCAAGACGACGAGGGCGGCCGCAGCCATCAGACGAGGATCGGGACCGGAGGGAGCGGGAACGGGTCGACGGCGGGACGAAGCGCCGTAAGCGGTACGACCGGAACGCTGATCACCAGGCAACGGCATCGGGCGCGATGGACCCTGGCTTCGAGCGAAACCGCCGGCAGGATAGCCCGCTGGATACGGTCGACGTCCCGCGCTGGCCGAACGATCGCGATCGGCAAAACGATCGCGACGCTGTAGCGAATTCGCACTCCGGCGCTCGGCCGAGGAAGCGGGCAGGGAGCGCTGCTGTCCATAGCGAAGTCGATGTGGAGGACGCTCGGCACGCAGCGAGGAAACAGGTGCGGGCTCATGTAGCGACGTCGATTCCGAAACGTAACCAGCCTGGGGAGGACGCTGCGCATAACGGGAATTCGGAACGCTGTTGACCATATAAAACCGACCAGCGGCGTTATCGCTGTGCGGGCTCGCCTCTGCCACGCTATCGAGAAAGCGACCGGCACCGGTGTTGTTCACGCGCTCGTATAGCTCGAGTTCATCGTAATACGCATCGATGACCTCGCGAGGATTGAGGCCGAGATAACGAGCGTAGCTGGAAATCATGCCCGTAGCATATCCACGAGGTGGCATCGCGTCGAGCCTGCCGAGCTCGAAGTATTCGATCGTCTGCGGCCTCAGCTTGATCTCGTTCGAAACCTGCTGAATCGACATGCCGAGTTCGCGGCGCCGATTCTGCAGCATGGCTCCAAATCGCGAAGACATCACAACCCTCCAAACCCATCTTCTTCAGCCATCTGGGCTTCAAGAGCCTCCAGTTCGGCTAACGACTCGGCATCGAGCAAGACCTCGCGCGGCTTCGAGCCATCCGGAGGACCCACGATGCCCTTCTCTTCGAGCATATCCATAATGCGGCCGGCACGCGCATAGCCAACCTTGAGACGGCGCTGCAATCCCGATGTAGAGCCGAGCTGGGAATCGACGACGATACGCGCGGCATCCCAGAGCAACGGGTCATCTTCCTGGGCCTCGGCCATGCTCGCCGTGGCCCCGCCGCCGATGGCAGCGGGCGTTACCGCAGAAAGAATCTCCTCATGGTAATCGGCGGTCGACTGCTCCTTGACGAAAGACACGACGTCAACGATCTCCTCGTCGGAAACGAAACAGCCCTGGATGCGCTTAGGCTTGCCCCAATCCACACGACTGAACAGCATGTCACCCTGGCCCAAGAGCTTCTCCGCACCCGTTTGATCGAGAATGACGCGAGAATCGATGCCGGTCGCTACGGTGAGTCCGATACGGTTCGTGATGTTCGCCTTGATCAGACCCGTGACGACATTGGAGCTCGGGCGCTGCGTCGCCACGATCATATGGATACCGGCTGCTCGGCCAAGCTGAGCGATGCGAACGATCGAAGCCTCGACGTCCTTGCCCGCAACCATCATGAGGTCCGAAAGCTCGTCGATGACGATGACGAGATACGGCATCTTGGCAGGCGGGTTGTCGTAGTGATCGAATTCGCCCGCAGCCTGCTTCTCATTGAATGTCGAGATCTTGCGCACACCGATGCGCTCGAAAATCTTCAAGCGACGTTCCATTTCCGAGACGGCCCACTGCAAGGCACTCGCCGCCTGCTTGGGCTCGGTGACAACGGGAACGTAGAGATGGGGCAAGCCATCGTAGGGAGCGAACTCGACGCGCTTCGGATCGATCATGATGAGGCGGACATCCTCAGGGAACGTACGCATGAGCAACGACATGAGGATAGAGCTGATGACCACCGATTTACCCGAACCCGTCGTACCCGCGATGAGCAGGTGCGGCATCTTGGCAAGGTCGGCGACCATCGGGGTGCCCTCCGCATCGCGACCGAGCGCGAACTCGAGCGGACCGCCCTTCACATAGGGAAGGATATCGCCAAACGAAACGTTCTCACGGCTCTTGTTGGGAATCTCGATACCAACGAGCGACGTACCGGGAATCGGCGCGAAGATGCGGACGGAATCGGTAGCCAGCGACAAGGCGATATCATCCTCGAGGTTGGAGATGCGACTGACGCGCTCGCCTTCGCCGGGCTGCACCTTGAACGTGGTAACCGTGGGACCGGAAATCCAGCCCACCACACGTGAATGCAAGCCGAACTCGGCCAAGGTCGACTGAAGCGCACCTGCAGTCTGCTCGAGCTCCTGATGAGAATAGCTCCCAGCAGCCTTGACAGCATTGCGGCGAAGCATCGAGACGGGAGGGAGCTTGCGATCATCAGCATCTCCGCTCGCGCTGGTGGCGGGAGTTGCCTGGACCTCGTCGTCGGACGAAGAGCCCTCGGATTTAGGACGGAGGAACTCGGGAATAACGACCTGGCCGCCGGCGTCGGTGGGAACAGGAGAAGCGGAAAGGACGGTTGTAGCATCCTGGTCTGCCGAAACCGGCAGCAACGTAGTTTCCGCTGCATCGGCAACTTCGGGAGCTTCTTCTCGTTCTTTCGCCGAAGCGCGCTTCGCCTTCTTTCGACCAAGCTTCTCCTTGAGCGGACGCAGGATGTTTGTCACATCCGTATGCGTGCACTCATCGGGTACATCGACGAACGGAGAGGCGGTATCGGAATCCGCCTCGTCGTCATCGAGGAGCACGGCGGTGGAGCGAGAACCGAGATAGGTACCCCGGCCTTCGGTATCGAAGAGGCTCTCTTGATCATTATTGCGGCCCTTGATGTCTCCCGATTCATCATCGGCCGATATGGTATCGGGGCTAAAATCGCCACCCCACGGGTTATCGTTCACATCGACGCGGCGCTTCCGGGCGAACTCCTCGGCCTTGTCCGCTGCACCGCGGACCACCGAGCTTACCGAAAAGCCGATGATGACCATGCCGAGCAGAACCAGACCGAAAGCGAAAACCAACGCGATGGTCTTACCGAGAGCGTTTTGCAGGGCGGCAGCGATCGTGGCGCCCAGATAGCCGCCCGAAACCGAAAGTCGAGCGGGCTCGAACATAACGTCCGTGCCCATGTCCGACCCGGGCACTAGGAGCGACAAGATGGTACACGCAGCCACGAAGATAAGAGCCAGGCCGGACCACGTACGCAGCGAGACCGGAGAGGAATCGCGCAGGAACATGAGGGCCGACACGGCGAGAAGCGCCAACGGCAACACATACGCCCCCAAGCCGAATCCAAGATGGAAGAAGTTGGCGACAGCAGCCGTAACGGGCGCGGAAGCAGGCGAGATAACCGCGATGAACGATGCGACGGCTATCACGCCCAAGACCACGCCGATAACATCGCGATAAACGCCGGAATCGAGAAGCGGCTCGACGTCGTCGAATTCGTCGAGCACGTTCTCATTGGCACGAAGATCGGCCGCGGCAGCGGCCTTATTGGCGCGCTTCCCGCGAACAACCTTCGTCGTTGCATTGTCGTTGGCCGAGTTCCCGCTTCGAGCCACGCTAGACCTCCATCACAACCGGAATGATCATCGGTCGCGTATGTGTACGATTCCAAATGAAGTTGGACAGCGAATCGCGCACCGCCTTACGCAGAGCGTCTGTGCCGCTGCTGGTGAAGTTGAACGAGCCCTTGTCGATCATCTTGAGAATCGAATCCGTCGCAGCGGACGAGAACTCATCATCGATGGTGAACGAGACACCGCGACCGGACAGCTCGATGGCCTCGATCTTCTTGCGCTTGGGCGACATGGTGGCAACCACGGTCACCATGCCATCGTTGGCAAGTTTCTGACGGTCGCGCAGGACGATGGGATCGGTATCGCCGATACGCAGACCGTCCACGTAGACGACGCCGCTCTCAACGGAACGACCGCGCTTCACCTTGCCCTCGCGCATCTCGAGCGAATCGCCGTTATCCATGATGAAAATATGGTCGTGCGGAACGCCCATCTTCTCGCCGAGCTTAGCATGGGCGCGCAGATGCACGGCCTCGCCGTGAACCGGCATGAAGTACTTCGGACGAGCCATGGCGAGCATGAGCTTGAGCTCCTCCTGGCTTCCGTGACCGGACACGTGGACCAGGCAGCGATGCTTGTCGTACACGTCGCAACCAAGCTTGGCCAGGCTGTTCACAACCTGCTGGACGGCCTTCTCGTTACCCGGAACCGGCGTAGCCGAGATGATGACCGTATCGCCATCATGGATGGACAGCGTCTTGTGCTCGCCGTTCGCCATACGAGAAAGCGCGGACAGGGGCTCGCCTTGCGAACCGGTGCACATGACGACGACCTTGTTCTCGGGAATACCATTGAGCTCATATGCGTCGACAAGGTCCTTCTCATCGATCTTAAGGTAGCCGAGTTCGCGAGCGACGCGAGTGTTGGTAAGCATCGAACGCCCGGTAACCACGATCTTGCGGCCACAGGCCTTTGCGGCATCGCAGATTTGCTGCAAACGGTGGATATGGCTTGAGAACGAGGCAACGAACACGCGCCCCTCGGCGTTCTTGATGGCCTCGTACAGCTGCGGACCGACCTCTGCCTCGGATTTCGTGAAGCCGGGGACAACGGCATTCGTGGAGTCGGAAAGCAGAAGGTCGACACCCATCTTACCGAACTTGGTGATGGCGGCGTAATCGGGGGTAACGCCGTCGATGGGCGTCTGATCGAGCTTGAAGTCACCAGTGTGCATGACGGTACCCTGCGGCGTCTTCACAAAGATGCCGAGAGCACCGGGAATGGAGTGCGTCATGGAGAAGAAGCTCACGTTGATGCAGCCAAGGGTAACCGTACTGCCGCTCTTCACCTCTCGGAACTTTGGCGCGCGAATGCGGAACTCGGAGAGCTTTCCCTCGATGAAACCGAGCGTGAGCTTAGAGGAGAAAATCGGGACTTTGTTGTTAAGGTCCTGAAGCAGATACGGCAAGGATCCCGTATGGTCCTCGTGACCGTGCGTGATGATGATGCCACGGAGCTTATCCTCGTTTTCGAGCACGTACGTGTAGTCCGGAAGCACGAGGTCGATGCCGGGCTGCGAGTCGTCGGGGAACATGAGGCCGGCATCGACCAGCACCATGTCGGGACCGCACTCGATGACGGTCATATTCTTGCCAATACCATCAAGACCGCCGAGGGGGATTACCTTCAGCGGCGCAGCGTTCTTTTTAGTTGTAGCCATATAGTCAAACAATCCTTTCGTCTTACATGAATACGATATGGTACGGCGCCACGCGCCGAGCACGTCTAAATGAAACGTATGTTTCTACATCCTACCAAGAGTTGGGTAGTTTTAACCCACTCTATACATCATGCAGTAAAACAACACGTGTGACGAACCGCGCGACCGCAAGGGGGCGGCGCAAGCACGCAATACAAGAAAAAGACCCCGCGCATGAAGCGCGGGGTCTTCAAGTAAGCAATCGCTCGAACTAGCGACTAGCCCTCGTGATGACGACGCGGGGCGCGGCCGCCATTGTCGCCGGGAGAGCGACGGGGGCGGTCACCGCGATCGCGGCGCTCTCGATTGGGGCGGTCGAAACCACGGGCACCGTTATCGCGCGAAGCACGGCGAGGGCGATCGGAACGCTCGCGACGCTCGCCGGACTCATCACCGGAGCCCGCCGGCGCCTCGGGCTTGTCGATGCGGTCGAGAGAAATCTTACCGCGCTCGTCAACCTCGAGCACGCGTACCTTCACCTCGTCGCCGACATTGAGCACGTCCTCGACCTTATCCACGCGACCCTGTGCGACACGGGAGATGTGCAGCAGACCGTCCTTGCCCGGCAGCAGGGACACGAAAGCACCGAAAGGCTGGATGGAGACGACGCGGCCTGTGTACTCCTCGCCCGGCTCCGGAACCTTGATGATGAGCTGGATGCGCTCGACGGCCTGCTCGACGGAGTCGCCGGTGCCGCCGACGTAGACGGTACCGTCCTCCTGAATATCGACGGAGGCGCCGGTCTCATCCTGAATGCCGCGAATAACCTTGCCGCCGGAGCCGATGACCTCGCGGATCTTATCGACGGGAACGGTAATGGAGACGATGCGCGGCGCAGAGGGACGGGTCTCCTTACGGGACTCGGGAATGACCTCGAGCATCTTGTCGAGGATGAATGCACGGCCGGTCTTGGCCTGCTCGAGAGCGGTGCGCAGGATGTCGAAGGTGAGGCCGGTGGCCTTGTTATCCATCTGGAGCGCGGTGATGCCGCGCTCGGTACCGGTCACCTTGAAGTCCATGTCGCCGAGGAAGTCCTCGAGACCCTGGATGTCGGAGAGGACGACGGTCTTGCCGTTCTCCTGGATAAGGCCCATGGCGATACCGGAGACGGGGCGCTTGATGGGCACGCCGCCGTCCATAAGGGCGAGGGTGGAACCGCAGGTGGATGCCATGGAGGAAGAACCGTTGGACTCCATGACCTCGGAGACGACGCGGATGGCGTAGGGGAAGTCGTTCTCGTCCGGCAGGACGGGCAGGATGGCGCGCTCGGCCAGGTTGCCATGGCCGATCTCGCGGCGCTTCGGGGAGCCCATGCGGCCGCACTCGCCGGTGCAGAACGGCGGGAAGTTGTAGTGGTGCATATAGCGCTTGCCATCGACGGGCTCGATGGTGTCGAGGCGCTGTCCCTCGTTGAGCATGCCCAGGGAGAGCACGGAGAGAACCTGGGTCTGGCCGCGCTGGAACAGGCCGGAGCCGTGGACCAGAGGCAGGTAGTTATCCTTCACCATGATGGGGCGAATCTCATCGGCGGCACGGCCGTCGACGCGCTCGCCGGTCTCGACGACCATGTCGCGCATAGCCTTCTTCTCGAGCTTCTTGAGGTTAACGGGGATCTCGCGCTCCCACAGCAGCTGCTCATCCTCGGAGAACTCGGCCTTGATGGCCTCCTTCAGCTCGTCGACCTTGCCCATACGGGAGAGCTTGTCGGCGTCGCGCAGAGCGGCGGCCATCTCGTCGTAGTGGGCGAAGATACGATCGTGCACCTCCTCGACCGGCTCGTCCAGCGGGTACTCGCGCTTGACGATCGGACCGTTGACGCGCTCCCACTCCTCGACGAACTCGAGCTGGGCGTCGCAGAAGGCGCCGATGGCCTCCTGGCCAAACATCATGGCCTCGAGCATGTCCGCCTCAGAGATCTCGTCGGCGCCGGCTTCGACCATGGAGATGAAGTCCCGGGTACCCGCAAGCTCGAGGTCGAGATCGGAGTTCTCGCGCTCCTCGTACGTGGGATTGACGACGAACTCGCCGGTCTCCTTGTTGCGACCGATGCGCACGCACGCAAGCGGGCCCTCGAAGGGCACGCCGCCGATGGTCATAGCAAGCGATGCGCCCATAACGCAGATAACGTCGACAGGGTTGGCCTGGTCGGCCACGAGCGGGGTCGCGACGACCTGCACCTCGTTGCGGAAGCCGTCCGGGAAGCTCGGACGAATGGGACGGTCGATCATGCGCGCGGTGAGAGTGGCCTTCTCGGAAGGACGGCCCTCGCGCTTGAGATAGCCACCGGGGATACGACCGGCCGCGTACATCTTCTCGTTGAAGTCGACGGTGAGCGGGAAGAAGTCATAGTTCTTACGCTCCTTGGAGACGACGACCGTGTTCAAGACGGTCGAGTCGCCCTGCTTGACGAGGGCGGCGCCGGTAGCCTGGCGCGCAAGCTCGCCGCACTCGAAGACATACGTCTTGCCGTAGAGTTCGAAGGTTTTGGATACGAGAGTCATTGTTCCTCTTTCATCTCCGTACGCCACATTGCGCACGGGCAGCTTCGTGTCCGGAACAACCGGACGATTTCTGGGCCGCTATTGCGAGCCCTCGCAACGGGTATGTGGCCCCGTTACACAAGAAGGAGCGCCGAAGCGCTCCCCCATGTCCATGATAAGCTCCGCGTTACTGGATGTTGTCGCGGATGCCGAGCTTCTTGATGAGCTCACGGTACTCGTTGATGTCGTTCTTCTTGATGTAAGAGAGCAGACGACGACGCTTACCGACGAGCATCAGCAGGCCGCGACGAGTGTGGAAGTCCTTCTGGTGGGACTTCATGTGCTCGGTGAGCTCGCGGATACGCTCGGTGAGGATGGCAACCTGAACCTTGGAGTTGCCGGTGTCCTGAGGATTGTTGCCAAACTCAGCGGTGAGCTCGGCCTTGCGCTCCTTAGAAACAGTCATGGTACACCTTTCTTCTATGGCCCCGAACCCTTCCGGTGCCGTTATGCGCCCCAATCTGGGAAGCCGCCGGTGCAGCGAGCATCCAAGAGCGGGGTAGGACAGCTTTGAATACTATCACGACGACCACGTCGTCGCAGCAAACACACAACATCCAGGCTAATGACCCATAAGAAACTCCAAGGATCTGATTCGAGCATCCAGATGAGTGGCCGCCCAGCTATGGGCCAACGCAAGCAGCATCGTGGAGCGCGGCAGATCGATTTCATGTGAAAGCAGCTCATCGAAGCGAAGGGATAGAAGGGCGCGCAGCCATTGGACCGTCGACCCGTCTACAGGCTCCGCCCCTGCAACCGTGGCCGCGCACGACGCGCACAGAAGCCCGCCCGCCGACGAAGAGAAATACGAAAGAGACGGGTCGGAACAGGAAACACAGGCAGTGTAATCCGGACGATAGCCGACATGAGAAAGCAGCTTGAAGATGAATGCCGCAACGAGCACATCGCGATGCGGTTGATCGACGACGCGACCGAGAAGCTCGAGACAACGCGTGGTAATGGCGAATACAAAGGGGTCCTCGGCTTCTTCGTAACAGCAAAGCTGTGCGACGTCCGAAACGACCGAGGCTGCCGAGATGGACTCGTAGTCGGGATTCACGCCGAGAGGAGCATGGAGGAGCTCCGCTTGCGAGACGACATCCAGCGTACGCCCGCGTGCAAGCAGCACATCAACGCAGTTGAATAGATCGCAGCGAGCAGAAAGCTTGCTGCCGGGCTTACGGGCGCCCTTGGCCACCGCGCGAATCTGACTCCCCCGTTCCGAAAGCAAGGTAAGGATCAGGTCGGTTTCCTTGAGCTTGGTCTTATCGAGCACGACGCAGACGGTTCGGTATGTCCGAGAAGCCATATCCGACCCGCGCTACTCCTCGGCGCCGTAGCCGAAACGACGAATCTGCCCCTCGTCTTCACGCCAGCCCGATTTGACGCGCACGTCGAGACCGAGGTAAACACGACAATCGAATATACGCTCGATATCGCGCCGCGCCTCCATGCCGATGCGCTTAACCATCTCGCCGCGTTTGCCAACCAGGATGCCCTTTTGTCCCTCGCGCTCAACGTAGATGGTTGCATGGACGCGAAGCAAATCGCCCTTGAACTCGAGCTCGTCGCACAGAACGCCGACCGCATGCGGTATCTCTTCGCGCGTATGCAGCAGCACCTTCTCGCGAACGAACTCCGAAACCAGCGTCTCGTCGCTCGCATCGCACTTCATGTCATCGGGGAACCACTTGGGCCCCTCGGGAAGATAGGAAGCCACCACAGACACGAACGTGTCGACGTTGAATCCCTCGGGGGCGGAAATGACAAGCTCGTCGTCGAAGTCCACAAGCTTGCGAGCGGCTTCAAGCTGGGCCAGCATCTGCTCGGGCTTCACCTTGTCGGCTTTAGAGAGCACCAAGATCTTACGAGCCCTCGACTTCGCCACGTGGTTCGCGACCCACTCGTCGCCTCGGCCGATGGGCGCGCTGGCGTCAATGAGGAAGGCGACGACGTCGACGTCGTTGATCTCCGCCAGAGCGCTCTTGTTGAGCTCGGTTCCCAACGAATCTTTCGGCTTGTGCAAGCCAGGCGTATCTACGATGACGATCTGGCAGCGATCGCGGTTTATGACGGCGCGCATACGGCGGCGCGTGGTCTGAGCCACAGGGGACGTGATGGCGACCTTCTCGCCGAAGCAGGCGTTGAGCAGCGTGGATTTACCTGCGTTCGGCCGGCCCACGAGCGCGACGAAACCGCTGCGAAACCCTTCAGGAAGACCGGGGGACACGGACTCGGCGGAGCCCTCCTCGCCCTCGAGAAACGCGTCGAGCTCGTCATCGGACATGTCGGCAAACGGATCGAAATCGGTCATGGCAGACTCCTTAGATAACATGCAGGGCGTGAAGGAACACGATGCAGCCCACCAGGGCAGCGGTAAGGGAGAGAACGTACACGCTCGCCGCGGCAATATCTTTCGCGCGCTTGGCAAGCGGATGCAACTCCTGCGTAGCAAGGTCGACGATGGTCTCCATCGCGGTATTGCAGAGCTCTGCGAATATCACCAGGCCGCAGCAGATGATGATGATGCACCATGAAACGGCATCGAGGCCCACCGCGAAACCGGCGACTATGGTGCAAAATCCCAAGATGAACATAACGTTGATGTTGCGCTCGGTCCTCACTGCGGTAGCAAGACCTTCCAGCGCATATTTAAACGACTGAAAGAATGTGGGATGGTCGCTATTCGACCCTGGAATCATCGAAAACTCCCCTTTCGAGGTTCAAGCGCACAAGCGAAGGAGGCTAGCAGAAGGATGCATCTTCCTGGTGGCTCGTAGTGGGGCCGATCGTAACGCGATTCGGGTCATCGCCGCGCTTACGCGCGAGCTCCTGCAAGATCTCGAGCTCACGCGCCTCCATAGCTCGTGCTTCTTCAGGATCTATATGATCGAATCCGAGCAGGTGGCAGGCCCCGTGAACCAGCATGAGGCGGAACTCCTCCTCGAAGGTGGTATCGAACTGGGGAGCCTGCTGCTCGATAACAGCCGGGCACAGGATGACGTCGCCGAGTTCGACCGGCTCGTCGGCGGGAATCATATCGTCGTCGATATCGTCGCACTCAAACGAGAGCACATCGGTTGGCGTATCGATATCACGCCATGCGGCGTTAAGCCCACGGATTTCGTCGGCGTCAACAATCGAAACGCTCACGCGGCAGGCGCGCGTAACGCCGTCGGCGCGCAATACCTCTTCCACAACGGCTGCAATCTCTTCATTTGAGATCGGTACAACAAGCTCGTCCTCGTTGCTAATAAGCACGTCCATGTTATCCGTCCTTTCGTGCCGAAACCGGCGTGCGATGCGCCATCGCCTCGAACGTTTCATACGCATCGACAATCTTACCAACCAGACTATGGCGAACAACATCAGAGCCGGTCAAATGAATGAACGCGATATCGGGGATATCCGCAAGAATGCGCTCGATATCGCTGAGCCCGCCCTTGCGTCCCGGCAGGTCGCGCTGGCTCGCATCGCCGGTCACGATGAACTTCGAGTTGAAGCCGAGTCGCGTGAGGAACATCTTCATCTGCTCGGGCGTAGTGTTTTGAGCCTCGTCAAGGATCACGAATGCATCGTTGAGCGTGCGGCCGCGCATGTAGGCCAGCGGCGCGATCTCGATCATGCCGCGCTCTACATACTCATTAGCATGCTCGCGGTCCACGAGGTCGTACAGCGCATCCAGCAACGGGCGGACATAGGGATCGACCTTTTCCTCGAGCGTGCCAGGCAGGAAGCCAAGGTTCTCCCCCGCTTCCACGACGGGGCGTGTAAGCACGATGCGCCCAACCTCGCGTCGCTTGAGCGCGGCGACTGCGACCGCCATGGCAAGATAGGTTTTGCCCGTACCCGCAGGACCAAGGCAAAACGTCATGGTATGAGTGTCAATGGCGTCAAGATACCGTTGTTGACCAGCTGTTTTAGCACGAATTGCCTGGCCACGGTGAGTCATGAAAACTTCATGGGGAGCTGCGGAGGCACTCCCGGCGTTCAGGCGATCGAACGACAGCGATACATCGTCGGTCGTTGGTCGTTTACCAAGACGGACGAGCTCGATAACGGACGAGAGGACCTGGGAAGCAGCCTCGACCGAGGAGACCGGGCCAGAAACGATAACGGCATCGCCGCGCAGCACGAGACTCACGCCGCCGCGCTCCTCGATAGCCCGGAAGAGCATATCGGAAGCACCCGTAACGAGCCCATGGTCCACGGAGCGAGGAAGCGCAATGCGCACGGAAGCAGCCCCCATCACACCCTCCTATGCGATATCCAAAAGACGCCCATGTAGAACCCCGTGCTCATCGACGGACTCGAGACGCACCTTCGACAGCGAGCCCACCTGAACGGCAGCCGGGGTATCGAGAACCACGCGCTGGAATGATCCAAGCGTGCCCTCGCGTGCGGTCTCGAGCACGACGGACTCTACGGTATCGACACGTCGAAGCGCGTCCTCGCGAGACATCTCCACTGCAAGCGCACGCATCCGCGCGGAACGCTCAGCCATGACCTCGGGGGAAACCTGATCGGGAGCCGCCGCGGCAGGCGTGCCGGGACGCTTGCTATACCGAAAGACATGCATACGCGAAAAGCCAACGGTGCGGCAGAGCGCCAAGGACTCCTCGAACTCCTCATCGGTCTCACCGGGAAAGCCAACGATGACATCACAGGAAAGCGAGATAGACGGTACCGCCTCGCGCAGGCGCTTCACCAATGAAAGGAAATCCTCGGAGGTATACGGACGTGCCATCCGATGCAGTGTGGCATCGCAGCCCGACTGGAGCGGCAAATGCAGGAAAGGTGCGATGCGTTCAGACGACGCCAAGCGTGCGATGAGTCGGTCGGACACGTCCATCGGCTCGATAGAGCTCAGTCGAACCTGCGGAATCGTGGAGCGCCGCAAGATAATGGAGATGAGTTCATCGAGCTCGACATGGGAATCGCTCTCGCTCTCCCCGTCGTACGCGCCCAAGTTCACGCCCGTGAGCACGATCTCGGGAATATGGGAATCCTCCGCCTCGCGAACCTGCTCAAGCACGGAGGCAACCGGAATGGAGCGCTCGGGGCCGCGCGCCTTCCAGACGATGCAATATGTGCAGCGGTGATTGCAGCCATCTTGAATCTTGATTCCCAAACGGGACCGGCCCAGGAAGCTCGATACGCCGTGAGCAAGCTCTTCGGGCGCATGCTCGCACGATGGCGTTGCGACCGCGCGGACGCGACGCACAATATCGACCTTAGAAGGCTCGACGATAACGCGGGGAGATAGCTCGGCAATCGATTCTGGATGCAGGTTCACCGCGCAACCCGTCGCGATAACCAAGGGAGCAGGCGGCATACCCAGCGCCCGGCGCACCGCCTTGCGCGTCTTGGCCTCGGCTTCACCGGTGACAGCGCAGGTATTGATAATGACGACGTCAGCAGACGCTTCATCTACCAGCTCAAAACCCGCGCGGAGCAAATCGGTCGAGATGCGATCAGATTCGACGCGGTTGACCCGGCAACCAAGATTTACAACAGCGATGCGCGCGTTTCCCACAGTGCTCCTTGCCTAATCGAGAATATCGTCGATGGCGTCGCGAATGAAGGCGCCGACGCCACGATGCTTGTCGTACTGCTCGTCCATAACGTCTTCGTAGCGCTCGAGGAGCTCGCGTGCCTCGCTGCTCAGCTTCTCGGGAACCTTCACGATGACGCGCGCGACCAAGCGACCGCGCTCGCCGCCGCCCATACGCGGCATGCCGAAGCCCTCAACGGTAACAGCCTGGCCGTACTGGGTGCCGGCGGGAACCTTAACCGGAACCTCTTCGCCCTCCATGATTCCAGCAATCGTGACCGTACAGCCCAAGGCAGCCTGCACCATGGAAACGGTCACCTCGGTATACAGATCGTCCGCATGGCGCTGGAAGCGCTCATGCTCTTCAACCTGAATGGTAACGATAAGGCTGCCCGCTTCGGCTCCGCGGTAACCTGCCTCACCGTACCCGGAAACACGCAGTTGCCGACCTGTAGAAACGCCAGCGGGGATCTTCAAGTCAAGATGCTCGTGAGACGGAGTCCTACCCTGCCCGTCGCACATCTCGCACGGATGGTCGACGACAGTGCCCTCGCCCTGGCAGTCGGGGCACGGGGCGGAGGACTGCACGTCGCCGAAGATGGAGCGCTTATAGGTGGTTACGTAGCCCGACCCATGACAATGCGGGCACTGCTGCTCTGAAGCGCCTTCGGACAGACCGGAGCCACCGCAGTCGTCACAGGGCGCCAAGCGATCGTAGCTGATGGTCTTAGTGCAGCCAACAGCAGCTTCTTCGAGCGTGATGCCCAACGAGATGGCCATGTCACGTCCCTGTCGACGCGCCGCCGCGTTGCGGGCGCCACCGCGCGAGCCGCCGAAGAATGACGAAAAGATATCGTCCATTCCCATGCTACCGAAGATATCCGAGATATCGACATAGCTGGAGTTCATGCCAGGGCCGTCGGCAGAGCCATAGCGATCGTAATTCGCGCGCTTCTGCTCATCGGAGAGAACGGAGTAGGCTTCATTCACCTCTTTGAAGAGCTCTTCAGCGTTCGGATCGTCCGAAACATCGGGGTGCACCTCCCGCGCCTTCTTAAGAAACGCGCGCTTGATCGCACGCTGGTCCGCATCGCGGTCAACACCCAGAACCTCGTAATAATCCCTTTTGCCCGACACGCCTGAACATCCTCCTCGTGCATCTTTCCACGGCTACGGCCCGCACATCGACGAGCCGACGCTCTCCATTATGCCCTGATGGCTCAAAAGCAAACACTACATCATGCGATACGGGCTTAAGAACAATCCCTGGGTGCAGCTGGTAAACCACACGGAGAGCAGCGCAAAGAACAAGCCGTTCATAGCACCGTTCATCGCTACGGCGAAGCCTCGCTTCCACCACAGAAGCGACCGATGCAGCGGGTCGTCCGTGGCGACGTAAAAAACACCAAACACAAGCGGTACGAGGCAGATCATGGCGAACAGCGAGAACACGCCGGAGATTGCAGAAAGGATAAGGAACGGCAGCGCGAGCCCGATAACATAGAACCCGGTGCTCGCTCGGTGCTCAAGCCGCTCGGAAGCCACGCGGGCGCGCGCGACGAGATCGCCCGAAGCGGCGCCATTGGTGCCGGCATGGCCCATGCCCGGAATGCGAACGACATCACCGTCATGCGTGTCTTTGGGAAACTCGACGACCTGCTCGGAGGTAACGGCGACACGGCCCGTAGCGCCGCATACCGTACAGGGGTCTGCGACGACCTTGCCCGACCCGCCGCATTCGGGACACACCATCTGCACCGCGCCCATTCCAAACAAGGAGGACAGATCGACGCCGATGGAGCCGGAGCCTCCGCACGTGGGGCACGTACGGGCATGCTCGCTCGAAACAGAACCGGACCCATGGCAGTTCGAGCAATGCTCATAACGGCGGAACGTCACCACGCGACGCGCCCCATCGCGCGATTGCTCACGAGTAAGCTCGATATCGACCACGACATCCGCACCTTCCTCGGGATTGAACGCGGAGCTCGCGCGACGTCGACCAAATCCAGACGCGTCGAAGGGAAACCCGGTAAAAGGAAAGCCGCCAAAACCAGCGCCGCCCGCGGCGGGCTGACCGGTGCCGCCAGCTGCAAAAGGATTGCCCGAACGCATAGCGTCGTAGCGAGCGCGCTTTGAGTCGTCCGAAAGCACGGCGTACGCTTCCGAAACCTCCTTGAAGCGCTCCTCGGCGTCAGGCTCCTTATTGATATCGGGATGAAGCTTGCGCGCCTTTTGCTGGAACGCCTTCTGGATCTCCTTGGAAGATGCAGTAGGCTCCACGCCCAGAATCGCGTAGTAATCTTTATCGTTCATTCCCGCCATATGGCAAAAACTCCCCGCATCGTTGTATAGCACAGCGGGAGATATTATACCCGCGGAGCCCGCATGTGATGAAAAGGCCGCAGAGCAGCGACCCTTCCCTACCGATTTCCCATGAGCGCGCGAGCAGGCGCTACTCCAAAGTCACCTGTCTATATGTGACGCCGCAGCGGTCCAGGATATTCTTCGAAATGAGATTGTCCTCGGTGCCGTCGTATTTGTCATCGAGGTATATAACCTCTCCGATGCCGGCTTGCACCAACGTCTTGGCGCATTCATGGCACGGAAATAGCGTTACATACACGCGGGCACCCGCCATATCCTTAAGCGAACCACGATAGTTGAGAATCGCGTTGGCCTCGGCATGGATCACGTAATTATGCTTATCGTGCAACGGATCGTCGGCCGTGCCCCAAGGAAAGTCGTCGTCGTTCAACGCGGAAGGCGTGCCGTTGTAGCCGACGGACAGAATGCGATTGTGGATATCGGCGATACAGGCACCGACTTGCGTATTCGGGTCCTTGCTGCGCATGCTCGCCGCAACAGCAGCGCGCATGAAGAACTCATCCCAGCTAATAACATCCTCGCGTTTTCCAGGCATGGCAAACCCCTTTCGTTAGCTGGTCTCCAGCATGCCCCAAGACGAACGCACGCGCAAGGCCGAGATGAAGCCAAGGTCTCTACGCTGGCCGCGCGAGGTTCCAGAACAACCCGAAAAGCTCATTTCCCTCGAGCCAGCCGGCGTGCGTAGGAACGAGCGCCCCATGCGACCAACGCGCCAGACCAAGATCGACCGCTCGCGAGCAGGCAGCATCAATAAGGTCAACCGGAATGTATCGCGAGGCATGATCGAGCAGCTCCACCGAGATGCCGCGCACCATACGGCACGAAAGCATAAGGTCTTCGGCCACGGCTTCTCGTGGAGATAGGGACTCGCGATCGAACTCGATACCTCCGTCATCAAGTTGAACGAATCGCTCGCGACCAGAATCGCCCTCGTCTCGCATGCTTGCAGCGGATCGTCCCAAGCCAAGATAGCTCTTGCCGGTCCAGTACGCGATGTTATGGAGGCACTCGCAACCCGGGAGGGCGTAACTCGCCACCTCATACCGCGCGTAACCAGCGAAACGCATGAGATCCGCGGCTCTATCCATGCATTCCGCCTGGAAATCCTCGTCTGGTACCCGCACCGTTCCCGCTCGCTCCATGCGCTCGAGAGGGGTCCCCTCCTCTAGCTGCAACGGATACACCGAAATATGATCAGGACGGACCTCGCCGTCAAGCAACATGCCCAGCGTACGCTCCCACGACGCCAACGTCTGGCCGGGAAGACCGCACATAAGGTCGCACGAAACAGTCAGGCCGGCGCCGCGTGCACTCTGGACGGCTTCAAGCGCGTCGACCGCGGAATGGATACGCCCGATCGAGCTCAGCTCGCAATCGACGAGGCTCTGAACGCCGAGCGAGACGCGCGTCACACCAGCCCTCGCCAAAAGACACGCGAGCCCTGCGGAAAACGATTCGGGATTGGCTTCGCACGTGAACTCGACCGGTGTGCAAAAAGCTAGAATGCTGCAAACCAATCCGATTAGGCGCTCGCCAGCCAAGCTGGGCGTTCCACCTCCAATATAGACCGTCTTTACATCATCCAGCTCGCCAGCGTTACCGTGAGCTCGGACCTGCATCTCGAGCGCATCCAAATATGCCGCCATACCATCGAGACATGCAGCATCCGCACGAGAATCGAAATCGCAATACAGGCACTTAGATTTGCAAAACGGTATGTGAAGGTAAAGCGCTTCGTAAGGCATTACGTAGGTCCTGCAACCTTAACTATCGAAGCCCGGGATGGGCTCGCCATGGTCCACCAGCTCCACGCATTGCCGCACATCGAGCTCTATCTCGTCGACAAGCGCCATAAAGTCTTCAAACGTCGAGCACTTCACTACGCGGCCGCGCCAGCCCGCGGCATGAGGCATGCCCTTGAGATACCAGGTCGCAAATGTGCGCGCACGCGCCATATGGGCATCATGGCTCTGCAAGAGCGCAAGGTGCTCGCGTAGCGCACCGAGCCGCTCCTCGATGCTGTGCAAGGGGCAGGACGAGCCCTCAAGGGCGATCGCGCGAGCATCATCGAAGATCCACGGATTACCATAAGTACCACGGGCGATGAACACGGCCGTCGCCGCCGTCTCATGAAGCATGCGAGCAGCGTGCTCGGCGCTGAACACGTCGCCTGAACCTATGACGGGCACCTGCACGCGATCGGCAACGGCATCGATCACGGACCAATCAGCTTGGCCGCTATAGAGCTGGCCTGCAGAGCGTCCATGGACGGCAACGGCGGCAACGCCGGCCTGCTCGAGACGAGCGGCGAAATCCGGGGCCAGCAAGCGTCCTGACTTGAAATCCTTGCGCATCTTAACGGTCACGGGGACGCGAGCGTTATCGACGCAGGCGCGCACGATATCGACGGCGAGTTCAGGCTGCTCCATAAGGGCCGAGCCCTCACCCTTAGAAATCACCTTGCGGGCCGGGCACGCCATGTTGATGTCGATGAGCGTCAAGCGATCGCCCACGCGCTCCCGAACGACCTCGACAGCCGATGCAAATTGCTCGGGCTTCGAACCGAACAACTGGACGCAGATCTGCGGCTCCTCGGCAGCAGGAAGCACGAGCTCCCACGTCTTCTCGCTTGCGTACGCCAAGCCCGCGACGGAGACCATTTCGCTGTATGCCAAATGAGCGCCTCGACGGCGGCACATGATGCGATATGCGGCATCGGTGACACCAGCCATGGGGGCCAGAAGAAACGGCTGCTCGGCAAACGCATCGAGCAGCCGCTGGGTTTGAGAGGAAATGGGCATGTGATTACTCGTCCACCTTGAGAATGGCCATGAAAGCTTCCTGCGGCACCTCGACGGAGCCAATGGCCTTCATGCGCTTCTTGCCTTCCTTCTGCTTTTCGAGCAGTTTGCGCTTACGCGAGATATCGCCTCCATAGCACTTGGCAAGGACGTCTTTGCGCCGCGCCTTAACGGTGGAGCGAGAGATGATCTTGTTGCCGATTGCGCCCTGGATGGGAACCTCGAACAGCTGTCGGGGAATGATCTCCTTGAGTTTATCGCACAGGCCGCGCGCCAAGCCATACGCCTTGTCCTTGTGAACGATAAACGACAACGCGTCAACCTCGTCACCGGAAAGCAGGATATCGAGTTTCACCAGGTCACTTGCACGATACTCGGAAAACTCGTAATCAAGCGAGGCATAGCCCTTGGTGCGGCTTTTCAGCTGATCGAAGAAATCGAGAATCAGTTCGGCAAGCGGCATGTCGAAACGCATCTCTACAGACTTCTGCGACAGGTGAATCATGTCGGTGGTGATACCTCGATGCTCGATGGCAAGCTGCATCACCGCGCCGGTGTACTCGGGAGGCACGATAACCTTTGCCTTGAGATACGGCTCCTCGATGCGATCGATGCGGGTGGCATCGGGCAGATCCTGAGGGCTGCGGACCTCGACCATGGAGCCATCGGTCATGTAGACGTGATAATCAACGGAGGGACTCGTCGCAATGAGGGCGAGGTCGAATTCGCGCTCCAAGCGCTCCTTGACAACTTCCATATGCAGCAAGCCCAGAAAACCGACGCGGAATCCGAAACCGAGCGCCACGGAGGTCTCGGGGCTCCATGTCAAAGAGGGATCGTTGACATGGAGCTTCTCAAGCGCGTCGCGCAGGTTCTCGTAATCCTTGTTGTCGATAGGAAACAGGCCGGTGTAGACCATGGGCTTCGCCTCGCGATAGCCCGCAAGGGGCGCGTCGCAGGGTCGAGAGGTCATGGTAAGCGTATCGCCCACGTGCACGGCTTCGGGGTTCTTCAAGCCGGTAACAACAAACCCGACCTCGCCCACGGTAAGTGCGTCGACCGGCGTCTCGGCAGGACGCTTAACTCCCACGCCATCGACCAAGAAGCTCTCGCCGCCCTGCATCATGCGCAGGGTATCGCCCTTTTTGATCGCGCCGTCGAAGACGCGCACGGTTGCCACGACGCCTCGGTATTCATCGAAATACGAATCGAGGATAAGTGCCTTGAGCGGTGCATCGGGATCGCCCTGGGGTGCGGAAACGAGGTAGACGATCGCCTCGAGCAGATCATGAATACCCTCGCCCGTCTTACCCGATACGCACACGGCATCGTCAGCAGGAATCGCGAGCTCGTCTTCGATTTCAACCTTCACCTCATCGGGATGAGCCGAGGGGAGATCGATTTTGTTAATGGCGGGAACGATATCAAGGTCAGCGTTCATCGCGAGCGTGGCGTTGGAGACGGTCTGAGCCTCGACGCCCTGCGTGGCATCAACAACAAGAACCGCGCCCTCGCAGGCAGCAAGCGAACGCGAAACTTCGTAGGTGAAGTCGACGTGGCCCGGCGTGTCGATGAGATTGAACTGATAGGTCTTCCCGTCGTCGGCATCATACATAACGCGAACAGCATTACTCTTGATGGTGATGCCGCGCTCGCGCTCGATATCCATGGTGTCCAACAGCTGCGACTCCATGTCGCGTTCTTCAACGGTGCGCGTAAGCTCGAGGATACGGTCGCTGATGGTGGACTTGCCATGATCGATATGAGCGATGATGGAGAAGTTCCTGATATGTGAGGTATCTAAAGTATTCATGCGAGCTATGATACCGCATGCCCACGGCCATAGGCGAGTACCGAAACGTGCACAAATCACGTAGATTCACGTCTATTCCACAGTGTTCTCGTTCCCCTTCCGTACATTCGGTGCTATACTCTTCTGACTGTATGACCTCAACCGTGTCTCAGAGGCCGGATACAAAGGCTTTTTTAGAAGAACTCGAAAGGAAATCTACAAGTGGCAAACATCAAGTCTCAGAAGAAGCGCATCCGCACCAATGAGATCGCTCGCGTTCGCAACAAGGCGATCCGCTCCGAGCTCAAGACGCTTGTTAAGCACGTTCACACCGCTGTGGAGGCTGGCGACAAGGAGGCCGCACAGGCCGCAGCCACCCGCGTGTACCGTGCCCTCGACAAGGCTGCAGCCAAGGGCGTTATTCATCGCAACCAGGCTTCCAACCGTAAGTCCGGTGTTCAGAAGCTCGTCAACAAGATCGCCTAGTACAAACCGTACATAGAGCTTTTATTAGGGTCTCGCCATGCGAGACCCTTTTTATTTTCAAAGTGCACGACGTTCCACGCGTACGGAACGAACCATCACGATCGAGTACACCAGAATTAGCGCGACCGATACGGGGGCTTCGTGCCCAACGATGCGCCAGCAGACGAATCTCCGCCTACAAGCCCCATCACCCAGATGCGCAAGGCGAGCTCGGAGTCGCGCGAACCCTTCAAAGCCATCTCGACATCGACCGCATCGTGAAGCGCGCTCGTCAGCTCCAACATCGAGAACTTACGAGACCACTTCACATGATTTTTAACCTGCCAACTCTGCAGTCCAAGAACCTCGGCCAACCTGCCACCCTCGCCGCGGGCATCAAGCGCCTTCGCGATGATAAGCTCGCGGAGACGACCAACAATCAACGTGAACGTTCTTATTTCGCTGCGCGCAGGCTGCAATGACAACTGCTCCAGTACGGAAGATGCATTTCGAGAGGCGATAGCATTCAACAAGTCCCACGGCTTGGCCTCGGCAGTCCGTACGACATAACGCTCGACATGCTCCTTCTCAATCATTGGAACTTGAGCTATCTCGATTAGCTTTTGAAGCTCGCTCACAAGCAAACGAGTATTCTCCCCGACCCTGCTAACCAGCTCCTCAGCTGCAACTGGATTGATGCGCCCGTTATACCGTGGTGCGATCTTGCACAAGTACCCAGATAGTTCCCGCGCCTTCATAGGCGAGCAATCAATAGCAGCTTTTGCACCGAGTTTGGCCACGGCCTTGTACAGACGCGTGGACTTTGGGAGGCGGTCGGCAATAACGAGACACACCGTGCTTGGCGAAGGTGCGGAGAAATACTCGACGAGAGGCTCGCTCACCGTTTTTGGCAGCTTATCGCAACCATACAGGATTACAAGTCGAAACTCCGTCCCCATGGGAAGCGTATTCAACGAAGCGATGATGTCATCGATCTGCGGATCGCGATTCATGTCCCGTTCATCGAGATTGAAATCGGCCATACCAGTCTGCTCAAGACGAGCCTTCAGTCGTGAAACGTACTCGGACCGGCGATATTCATCGGAACCTACAAGCAGGTATCCAGGCAGCAATTCCTGAGCAGTCACGTATGCAATCCTTTCGCAGCCAGCAGCTGTCATCATCGCCCTATTGTATCGAATTGGCCCGCCGCGTGCGAAGCCGAAGGCCTGCTGATGTGGGCCGGATAGTCACATCGCCCACATCCCGCGTGCAATAGAAACCAGCGCCGTACTCCACAACCGTATCAATGGCCTTTGAATTAGGATGGCCGTAACGATTGCCCGCTCCCGCACTGGCGATAGCGACTTCAGGATCGAGCTCATTCATGAGAGTCGCGTCAACCGAATCGCGTGACCCATGATGACCCATCTTCAGTATCGATATATTACCTGCCGAGCGCGCATATTCATGCTCCTCGTTAACCTCGGTGTCCCCCGTCAGAAGAATTTGCTGGTCTTGGCCAAGCTCGTCACATACAACCGAGAACACCAACGATTCAGAATTCTCCTCGCCACCAACGCGAGACAGCGGCCATAGGACGCTGCATGAAAACGAACCGACCTTCAAGCGATCGCCCGCTGACACCTCTTCCACGCTACCGTTTTCCATAAAGGTAAATAGTTCGGACGGGACATTATCACTCGCCCCGTGTGCGACAACAAGCTGCCGCACGGGGAGCTGCCGCATAACAGCAGGCAATCCTCCCCAGTGGTCTCGATCCCAATGCGTCACCACAACGGCATCAAGCTCATAGACATGATTACGAACGAGCGCGCGCAGCGTCGCCTCATCAACTCCCGCATCCACGAGAACGGTGCGGTCGCCATCTCTGATGAGAATGGCATCCCCCTGGCCAACATCCAATACAACAACCTCCGCAGGGGCGAATACATTCCATCGAGCATAATCGCCCGCGAAAACGACGAGCCCCACCGCCAAACCAGCAAGCAACCCGCGCAGGCATAACGGCCGCCACTTCATGTAGCACCATGCACCGGCGGCATATAAAAGCACGCCCGTCAGAACGCCCGATTCCACAGCGATCGACGCCCAGGGCACCTCTGAAAGAGCCCGGGTAAGAAATAAGGCAACATCCCCTACCATGGCGAGCGGCGCCAACAGCCAGGATCCACTCCCCGTGTACATGGCGATTGGTGCCAGGATCAGACCAGCGGTCAACATGCAAGTAAACAACGGGGCGACCACGATGTTCGCAACCGGTGAAATGAGCGAAAGAGAGCCGAATACGGGCATAACGATGGGAGCCGTCCCCCATTGAGCCGCCAGGGTGATGGAAACCTGATCGGCCAAGCCATCTGGTATATGCCAATTGCACAGCGTTGAACGAAGAACGGGCGCTACAAGCATGATAAAAAGAACGCTCGCCAAGGAAAGCTGAAACCCTACATCAAACACGACTCCGGGATTCATCAACGCCAGAATTCCAGCCGCCAACACCAAGCCCGACAAAGGATGAGCTCGCCGTCCGAGCAGCCGGCACGCTGTCGCACAGGCAACCATTACAAAACTTCGAACAGCCGAGGGCGAACCGCCGGTAAACATGGTGTAGATGAACATAACTGCTTGCAGCAAGACCAGCCTCGTTCGAAAGCACATCGGAAGTTTGAGCAACGAGGAGCCCAGGAGCGAAACGATACACGCAAGGTGGCCGCCGGACACAGCAATCAAATGCGTTAAGCCCGTTTGAGAAAACCACTCCATGGATTCATCGCTCGACAGCTCCGTCGTCCGTCCGCACAGAAGTCCAGCCAACAACGCTCGCGCCGGATCCGAGGCAGGATTAATAGCTTCAAGCAACTTAGCCCGAAACGCCTCGATACGCGATGGCCGACGCTCCACATCAGACACCGATACCGCACGCAACACCCCGGAGGCGCCTTTCATAAAAAGCGAACGACCCCATCCGTTGCCAGGCAGTTTCGATAGACGGCCCGCAACGGTACAAAGGGTCCCGGCCCCAAGCGGCTCCTCGGTCTGCAGCCAAACCTTCAATCTGCTGCCATCGAGTTCAATTGATGCAACAGATCCACTCCCGTACGAGCCTGGCTGGGGGTCACCGCGAACCAGAACGGCGGCACGAAACGAGGACGCATCGCTAACAGCACCCGTTGCCCGGTCAATGCCTATGACCCAAAACAAACACGCAATGCTAGCAAGAAGTGCTCCCAGCAAGAATGACATGGAATTCGCTTGCAACCTAGACCCGCGTGCATAATGAAGCATCAAGATAACTACCGCGCACGAGCACGCAGCGGTGACCAGGCATGCAGCACGCGGGCAAGCGTTCAGGACCCCTGCATACTCGCGCCAAGACATCTCGGCAACAATAGCGGACACCAACAACACACCTATGGCACCCATGCACCATACAGGCATAAACGGTCGCGGACCCAGTACATCGCTACGCACATCCTGTGGCGCGAGCGTCATAGGCATACCTGGTCCTTCAGCTTGGCAAACTTTTTCTCCCCAATGCCATCGACCAGCATGAGGTCCTCAAGCTTGGAGAATGGGCCGTTCTCGTCTCGATGGTCGACGATAGCCTGCGCAGTGGCCGGGCCAACACCGGGCAGCGCATCAAGATCTGTCATAGTTGCGCTGTTGATGCTGATCAGAGCCGCAGAGCTCGAAGGCGATGGACCCCCTCCGGCTTCCGAGGGCTGAGATGCAACCTGCATATCGTCCGCCCGGGGCACATACACCTTCTGGCCGTCGACAACCAGGGATGCTCGATTGAGCGAGGAGAGAACGGCGTCATCCATCAATCCGCCTGCAGCCTCAAGCGCATCCTGCACCCGCGAGCCCTCGGGAAGTTGATACACACCGGGCGCCCGCACCGCACCGCCCACATCCACATACAGCAATATCGGTTCGGGCTCCTGGGCCTTCGGATCATCTTCCGCCATCGATGGATCCGCATCGGGAACGACAAGCTGCTGCTCAGCTGGGTTCGCAAGAAATATTCCCGCCAGCACGGCAAGCAAGGCGGCGCCACATGCAACGGCCGCAACGGCCTTCATCTCAATCGATCCACGCAATGCAGCTCGAACCGAGGCCCACAACGTACAACGTTTCAATTGACTCATTCCATCCCCTCCTCTCTTCCAGCATGCAGGACGGCATGGAAATATCCATTGCGAATCAGATAATGCGGACCATCAATGGACTAGAGTCAAACTGGTATCAAACAGCGGTGTAAACAAAAAGGGCCGCTCCAGATGGAACGACCCCACTAAGGCAGATAGAGCGCAATAAGCAGGCTTACTCGACTTCAAGCGACTCTGAAGAATCGTCCCGATGCGCGCGGATACAGTAGCGAACCTCGAGCTCGCTATGGCGTTCACGAAGACAACGGGGCGGTTTATACGTGGGCGCAGGGAAATCGATGTACTCAACCGTATCCACAAGATGCTGGATCATAGCCTCGTGGTCGATCATCTCCCATGCCTCGTGCACCTCGTCGAGCTTCGCATGCGTCTCCGGACGGCGTGGCATGAACAGCGTGCAGCAATCCGGCGCAACCTCGGTGGATATATCATACGTGCCGATTTGCTCGGCACGGGCGATAATCTCCTGCTTATCGGAGCCGATAAGGGGACGGAAAACCGGAATATCAACGACCTCGTTAACTGCCATGATGTTCTCAAGCGTCTGAGAAGCAACCTGGCCGAGCGACTCACCGGTGACCAAAGCCTTGGCACCCTCGAGGCGAGCAATACGCTCGGCAACGGAGTACATAATGCGACGATACATGATCACACGAAGGTCACTCGGGCATTTCAAGGAGATTTCGCGCTGGCAGTCACCAAACGGGACGACGTACAGGCGCCCGATCTGAACACCGGGACGCAAGGCCTCGATGATATCCTGACAAAGATACTCGCTCGTATCCGCCGTCTGAGGACGACCTGAGAAGTGAATGGGAACGGGAACGGCACCGCGACGCGCGAGCAGCCACGTTGCAACCGGAGAATCGATACCCGAGGACAGAAGGGTGACGACCTTACCGGCACTGCCCTGAGGCAATCCGCCGACGCCCCGCTCGGACCGCGCGTACACGTACACGCTGCCCTGGACGACGAGGACGTGAACCTGGGCGTCGCATCCCTTCATAAGTACCTTTTTGTCGGGAAACGCCTCGCACAGGTATTCGCCCACCTGGCGATTGAGATCCATCGAGGTGAGCTCGTAATCAGTGTTGGAACGACGGGCGACGACCTTGAACGAACGGAAGTCACCAAACTCGTTCAACGCCTTCCGAGCCGCCTCGCAGTACTCGTGAGGGTCGCGGTTCGTATGGTAGGCAAGCGACACGCGCGCCACACCCGGAACGGTTCCGATGATAGGAAACGCCTGCTCTGCCTGGCCCGCAACGGAGAACGAAACAAGAATATGGCCCGAGATCCTCGTGATAGTAGCAACGGAAAAGGCGGCCAAGGCCGCCTTGATGTTATCCATGAGGATGCGTTCGAATCGAGCTCGATTTTTACCCTTAAGCCCTATCTCATGATAGTGCACAAGGCAAACGCGACTGGCCATATGCTATTCTTCCGAAGCCTTGTGGCCAAGGGCCTCTTCATAACGATCGCCCTCATAGGAGATGCTGCCATCGACGATCTCCTCCATTGCCATGGAGATCGTATCCTTACCAGAGAGCGCGATGGTGATATCGTCCACATCCTGGACGGCAAGTACGCGGCTGTGCTGCTCGCGAAGCATGCTATTGATGTCGCACGCGCGCTTGGACGCAAGCGAGGCGAGCAGGAAACGGTTGTTATCGGTCTTATCGAGCAGATCGTCGATATTAGGCTTTACGACTGACACGAGAATCAGTTCCTTTCATAGGTGGAAAGAATCGTAGCGAGCTCACGGGTTGCCTGCTCTAAATCGTCATTGACGACCCGAACATCGTAGGCATCGGCAAACTCGAGTTCATGGCGGGCGTTAGCGAGGCGAATCGAAAGCGATTCGGCGCTCTCGGTACCACGGCCCACCAGTCGCTGCTCCAGAACCTCCAACGAGGGCGGCTCGATGAAAACGAGCACGGCATCGGGAAAGCGCTTCTTAACGTTCAGCGCGCCCTGCACATCGATCTCGAGGATGAGGGAATGGCCGGCAGCGAGCTTGGACTCGACCTCGGAGACGAGCGTACCGTAGCGATGGTCGTGAACCTGGGCCCACTCGACGAACTCGCCCTGTTCAACCTTCGTGCTAAAGGCCTCTTCAGAGATGAAATAGTAATTGACGCCGTCAACCTCGCCGGCGCGTGGCTCCCGTGTGGTAGCGGAAACCGTCAGGCCCAGTTCAGGCATACGCTCGCGCACGCGCGCAACAAGCGTACCCTTCCCTGCGCCTGACGGCCCGGAAATCACAAAGAGCTTTGAATCGACGCCGCTCAATTACTTATTAAGCTGCTCGAGCAGCTGCTCGCGCTGACGAACGCCGAGACCCTGCACGCGGCGGGTAGCGGAGATACCAAGCTCGTCCATGATCTTGGCAGCCTTGGCCTTGCCATAACCAGGAAGGGACTCGATGAGGGTGGAAACCTTCATGCGGGAAGCGATGGGATCCTCGGAGTTGAGAACGGACTCCAGGGTAACCTCGCCCTTCTTGATCTGCTCACGGAGCTCAGCACGAGCATGACGAGCGGCAGCGGCCTTCTCGAGTGCAGCCTTGCGCTGCTCATCAGTAAGCTGAGGAAGAGCCATTGAAACCTCCAAATGACATATGTACTACTTAGAATATTCGGCTTGACCTGCGAAAAGGCACTCCGAACATCGAACGACAGTATAGAATAGACGAACCCGATGGCAGTTTCAAGGAAATATAGCCATCTACTTGCTAAAACTCCCCTACTTCATAGAACCAGCGCGAAGTTTCCGCAGTTAGAAGGCATGGTTGAATTCCTACTCAACAGCTCGCAGCTCATCCACGATAGCCTCGAAGGCCGCAACGGGGTCATCGGCTCCGGTGATGGGGCGCCCCACGACGATATGGCTCGCACCGCTTTCGATAGCAGAAGCGGGAGTCGCCACGCGTGTCTGATCGCCGAGCTCGGCGCCAGCGGGACGCACGCCCGGCGTTACGACCAAGCCGTCATCACCGACGAGCTCGCGCATACGCGATGCCTCGCGGGGCGAGCACACCACGCCGTCGATGCCGTTGGCGCGCGCAAGGAGCGCGAGGCGCTCGGCCTCGACGGCGACCTCATCGGAAACGCCGATCTCGGTAAGCGAATCCTGGCTCATGCTCGTGAGAACCGTGATAGCCACCAGGTGCGGGCGATCGCCGCGCACGGCAGCAGCTTCCTCGGCGCCCTCGCGGCACGCAGCGAGCATGGCGCCGGAGCCAAGCCCGTGAACGGACATGAGGTCTGCGCCAGCGAGAGCCGCGGAGCGCGCGGCACCGCGAACCTGATGCGGGATATCATGGAACTTAAGGTCCAAAAACACCTTAAAGCCGCGTTCTTTGAACTCGCGGACGATGGACGGCCCCTCGGCGTAGAACAGCGTCATGCCGACCTTGAGCCAGACGGCATGACCGCTCAAGGAATCGGCGAGCTCGAGGGCTCGCTGACGGTCGCAGTCGATGGCCACGATCACGCGGTCGCGTGCCTGCTCATCTAGCATTCGAAAGCTCCAATCAGCTCGTTGATATCGGAAACACCCTGGGAAGCCGCCCACTCCTCGAGTTCTGACAGGACGCGCAAAGACGCGGCGGGGTCGATGAAGTTGGCCATGCCCACGGCGACGCAGGTGGCGCCCGCCAGGATCATCTCGGCGGCGTCCTCGCCCGTCATAACGCCGCCGACGCCGCAGATGGGGATATCGACGGCGTTCGCGGCCTCCCAGACCATGCGGACGGCGATGGGATGACACAAGGGACCGGAGAGGCCACCCGTGGGTTTAGAGAGCTTGGAGCGACGCGTGCGAACGTCGATAGCCATGCCGGGAATGGAGTTGATGACCGTCAGTCCGTCGGCACCCTCCGATTCCAGGGCGCGAGCGATCTCGGGGATGCGTACCGGAGCCATCTTAACGAACAGCGGGCGGTCGGTAACCTTGCGGCAGGCGCGCATGACATCGGCGGCGCCTTCGGGAGTCGAACCACAGGCCGCTCCACCCGCAGCGATGTTGGGGCAGCTCACGTTGATCTCGAAACCTGCGGCCCAGGGGCAGAGCTCGCAGAACATCTCGAGCGCCCGCACGTACTCCTCGGTGGAGTGGCCGGCAACCTGGCAGATGACGCTCGTCCCCGCTTCGGTGAGCTCGGAGAGCCACGGGCCGGATTCGGAGGCAAACGCCTGCACACCGGGATTTTGCAGGCCGACGGAATTCATCATGCCACCGGGGACCTCGGTCATGCGGGGCGCGGGATTACCGGGCCAGGGCTCGGCCGCGCAGCCCTTCGTGGTGATGGCACCGAGCTTGGAAACATCGATAAGCTCGCTGAACTGCCATCCATAACCAAACGTACCCGATGCGGTGTTGATGGGATTCTTCATCTTCACGCCGCCGAAATCGACGGCCATATTTACCGCGCTCACCAGACCACCACCTTCTTGGCATCGAAGACGGGTCCGCACATGCAGGCGCCCTTCATGCCGTCGACCGTTTCAACGTTGCAGGTGCTGCAGGCACCGAAGCCGCAGCTCATCATACGTTCGAGCGAAGCCTCGCAGAAAACGTCAGCGGCGGCCGCGGCGTCGGCGACCTTTTTCATCATCACACCCGGGCCGCAGGTGGCGATATAGTCGTAGTCGTTGCGCGCGAGAAGGTCCGCAAGCAGGTCCGTGCAGAACCCGTGATGCCCGGCGCTGCCGTCATCGGTGGCAACAGCGACCGTGCCCGCGCCGGCGCGCTCGAATTCATGCACGCCCACCATGGTATCGGAAGAGGCCGCGCCCACCACGGCATCGAACGCGATGCCGCGTGCCGAGAGCTCTCGACCAAGGCACAGTACGGGCGGAACGCCGATGCCGCCGCCCACTACGAGGGCGCGACGACAGTCCTTGGGTACCGACCAACCATGTCCACCGGGACCAAGCAGATCACCTGTGAAGCCAGGCGTCCAGGCAGCCATGCGCTCGGTGCCATCGCCCACAACGGCATACCAGATCTCGACGGTTCCCGTCTCGGGGTTCGCGCTGGCATAGCTCAAAGGAATGCGCAGCAAACTCATCGCGTTGCCGGGAACGCGGATATTGACGAACTGACCGGGTTTCAACATGCTCGCAAGCTTCGGGGCCTCGATAACGAGCGAATAGACGCCACGGGCGATCTGCTCGTTCGAGACAACGGTGAAGTCATGCATGCGAGCAGGCGAAGGCGTAGGCATAGGCACTCCTTACCTGACCGTATGGATACAGATAAGGCCGTGCGCGCTGGTGCGGGACACGGCCTTACGCTTCTTGCTATCTTAGCAAACTTTACAGGACGCAGCCGTCCTTGAGGGTCTGCTTGCCGCCCACGAATACATCGGTGGCGCGGCCCGTGAGCTCGGCTCCCTTGAAGCCGGAGTTCTTGGCATGGCTGGCGAAATCGCCATCGGAGACGGTCCAGACCTGGTCGGCGTCGAAGACGGTGAGGTCGGCAACGAAGCCTGCTGCGATCTGGACCTGGTCCAGACCGAGAATCTTGCGGGGCTCGATAGCCATGAGCTCGACCATGCGACCGAAGCTGATCTTGCCGGTCTTGACCAGGTTGGTGATCACGAGACCGAGCGCGGTCTCGAGGCCGGTCATGCCGAACGGGGCGAGCTCGAACTCGCGGGACTTCTCCCAGTCGGAGTGCGGCGCATGATCGGTGGCGATGGTATCGACCGTGCCGTCGATGACGCCGGCGATGAGCGCCTCGGCGTCCGCAGCGGTGCGCAGCGGCGGGTTCACCTTGAAGCAGGTGTTGTAGGTCCCGTCGATGGCGTCCTCGGTGAGGAACAGGTGGTGCGGGGTGGCCTCGCAGGTCACGGGCAGGCCCTTGGCCTTGGCGGCGCGGACCATCTCGAGGCCGCGGGCGGTGGAGATGTGCTGGATGTGCAGCTTGGCACCGGCGAGCTCGGCGATCATGATATCTCGCATGATCTGGAGCTCCTCGCCCTCCGCCGGCCAGCCGAGCAGGCCGAGGCGGGTGGAAACGGCGCCCTCGTTGATCTGGCCGTCGCCGACCAGGTCGTTGTCCTGGCAGTGGCTCATGAAGACCTTGCCGAACATCTGGCCGTAGTCCATGGCGCGGCGAAGCATGCCGGCGCCCTGGATGCCATGGCCGTCATCAGTGAAGGCGACGCAGCCGTGCTCGACCATGTTGCCCATCTCGGAGATGATCTCGCCCTTGAGGCCACGGGTCATGGCGCCGGAGGGGTACACGCGGCAATGGCCCTTGGCGGCAGCGACGGACTTGATGTACTCGACCACGACGCCGTTGTCGGTAACAGGGTTGGTGTTGGGCATAGAGCACACGCCGGTGAAGCCGCCCTTAGCGGCAGCGGCGGTCTCGGACTCGATGTCGCCCTTAGCCTCGAAGCCCGGCTCGCGCAGGTGGACATGCATGTCCACCAGGCCGGGGACGAGATACTTACCGGACAGGTCGACGACCTCGGCGCCCTCGGCACTCAGGTTCTCGCCGACGGCGGCGATCTTGTCGTCCTCGACGAGGACGTCCATCACGCCATCGAGCTCGACGGACGGGTCGACGACGTGGGCATTCTTAAGAAGCAAGGCCATTATCGGCACCTCCAAGCAGCAGATACAGGGCAGCCATGCGCACGCAGATACCGGCGTACACCTGGTCGAGGATGACGGAGCGCTCCGGATGATCGGGCATGTAGGAGTCGAACTCCACGCCGCGGTTGATCGGGCCGGGGTGGCACACGATCGCGTCGGGCCTCATGAGGCGCTCGCGGGCCTTGGTGAGACCGTAGAGCTGGTGGTACTCGCGCTCGCTCGGGAACGGCGCGCCCTCGAGGCGCTCGCGCTGGATGCGCAGCATGTAGACGACGTCCAGATCGGGCAGGACATCATCGAGGCTGTTGGACACGTGGTCGGCACCCAGGATGTCGGGACGGGGCGGCATGAGGGTGTTGGGGCCCACGGCCGTGACCTCGGCGCCCATGATCTTGAGCGCGGGGATGAGGGAGCCGCAGACACGGGAGTGGCCGATATCGCCCACGACGCCGACCTTCAGACCATCGAAGCTGCCCTTGCGCTCCCAGATGGAGTACAGGTCGAGCAAAGCCTGGGTGGGATGGCCGTGCTTGCCGTCGCCGGCGTCGATGACGACGGCGGGGCTGGCCTGGGACACGATGTAGGGAGCGCCCGCATGCTTGTCGCGTACGACGATGCAGTCGATCTTGTAGGCGTCGAGCGTCATAACGGTGTCGATGAGGCTCTCGCCCTTCACCGTGGAGGTGGAGGAGCCGCCGAAGTTGAGCGTATCGGCCGACAGGCGCTTCTCGGCGAGCTCGAAGGAGCTGCGGGTACGCGTGGACGGCTCGTTGAACATGTTGACGATGGTCTTGCCCTTGAGGGTGGGGACCTTCTTGATAGCGCGCTCGTTGACCTCGGAGAACGCCTTAGCGGTCTGGAGGATCGTCATGAGCTCGGAATCGGAATACTCCGAGATGTCGATAAGGTGCTTGTGATTGTTGAACACTGGTTACTCGCCTCCCAGCGGTGCGGAGCCAATACGGGAACCGGGCTCTACATCCGTGATCTCGACGGACGTGCGGCCGTCGACTTCCTTGCAGAACAGGCGAACGTTCTCGCCGCGCGAAGACGGCACGTTCTTGCCTACGAAATCGGGGCTGATGGGGAGCTCGCGGTGGCCGCGGTCCACCAGGACAGCAAGCTCGATGCTGCTGGGACGGCCCAGGTCCATGATGGCATCCAGGGCAGCGCGGATCGTACGGCCGGTAAACAGGACGTCGTCGACCAGGACGATGCGCTTGCCATCGACATTGAACGGGATGCGCGTGGCGTGAACCTCGGGAGAGATATGAGTGGCGAAGTCGTCGCGATAGAAGCTGATATCGAGGCTACCCTGCGCGACGTCCACCCCCTCGATCTGCTTGATCTGGTCAGCCAGCTGCTTTGCCAGGATATCTCCCCTGGTAACGATGCCGACGATCGCGAGGTCATCGCAGCCTTCGTTGCGCTCGACGATCTCATGCGCAATACGCGTGATCGCGCGCTGCACGGCGGTCTCATCCATGATGATCGCCTTCGGTGAAGACGTGCCCATCGATCTCCTTCCCTAGCCATTGCACAAACGGTATCGCAGGTGCAAAAAAATAATGCCCGACCGCTATGCGGACGAGACATCACCAAGCAAGATCACCATCAATCGATGAGATATATGTATCCTTGCGGTATCTCGTACGCGCTTAAAGGTCTCATAAGAGTATACACATCTTGGTAGGTGGCGTTGCGGGAGATTTTTGAAAGGAAAGTATTTACAAAATATGTACGACAGCCCCGCGGTGCAAGCGACCTTGCAACAGCAGGTGCGCGGCGCGATAATAGGAGACCCACGAACCACGAGCTCTGCTCGACAACACAGAAAAAAGTAGCGGCGTAATATGGAGATTGCGCACACGGCTTTCAACCTGTGTTATAGTCCATTGCTGTTTGTTCACGCGGCATCGAACCAAGCCGCCCCAAGGAGGGTCAAAGAAATGTCCAAAGTTTGCGAAATCTGCGGTAAGCACCCCGTTGCTGGTCGCTCCATCAGCCACTCTCACCGCGTCACCAACCGTACGTTCCGTCCGAACATCCAGCGCGTGTACGTCGTTGTCAACGGTACCCGTCGCAAGATGAACGTCTGCACCAGCTGCCTCAAGGCCGCCAAGGTGGCTCGTTCCTAAGGTCTACCCTTTTTGGACAAACGTTAGCTTGCAAGCATGAAGCACCCCCGACTGATCGGGGGTGCTTTTTTATGGAACCAGCTTGTCGCACACATGTAGAAAACAACGTCGCGCCTGTACATAACAGACGGCGCACCTGTACATAACACTTCCGGACCCACGTCAACGCTCCCTAGCGTATGGAGCGGAACCGGATAACGAGTGTGCCGGTCGTCATCCGAGGCTCCCGTCGTATAGAAGCCGGCCTTGATTCGACGGCACCCATCGCGAGGACGAATACGCAAGTCGCAATGAGCTCCAAAGGACGACCCTCTCGCAAGGGCATTGAAACCAGATACCGCGACCCTCCGGCGACGGACCAGCACGCCGTCCCACCCCACCCCCGTATCCCCCGAATTGATCGACGTGAACCATGGGCCGAATCCCCTCTGGCCACGATCGCAACGACGTCGAGCAAGCTTATCCCAAATAATCAGAGGCCTCCAGGCACCGAGAGGTGCTACCAGAGAGTTGTCACATACGAATATTGAAGCGTTTAAACTGTATAGAGACTAATCTAGCTTCTTCCAGACGCACCTGAAAAGAAATACGAGGTCGTAAGGACCATGTAAACGTTAGCGCACCCTAATCTTTCGATCCAGCGAGACAAGAATTAGGTACTCTTTGTGTTTTGAAACGTTTCATTGATTACAAATTTCGCTTTCCCACTCGATTTTACGAAGGAGCTTGCTATGATGCGTCTTGTTGGGTAAGGCCACCGCTTAAGGAGAGCAGAATGGCAAAGAAACCTGTCGTTACCCCTGCACCCCAGATCGTAGATTCCGTCGAGTCCCTTGAGGCCAAGCTTGCGCGCATGCGTGAGGCCCAGGGGATTTTTGCTACGTTCTCGCAGGAACAGGTAGACAAAATCTTCTACGAGGCAGCCATGGCAGCCAATAAGGCCCGCATTCCGCTGGCCCGCATGGCCGTCGAGGAGACCGGTCGCGGTATCCTCGAGGACAAGGTGATCAAGAATCACTACGCCGCCGAGTACATCTACAACGCCTATAAGGACACCAAGACCTGCGGCGTCGTTGAGCGCGATGAAGCTCTCGGCATCACCAAGATCGCCGAGCCCATCGGCCTCGTCGGTGCCGTTATCCCCACCACCAACCCCACTTCTACCGCCATCTTCAAGTGCCTTATCTCCTTGAAGACGCGCAACGCCATCATCATCAGCCCGCATCCGGCAGCCGCCAAGTGCACCATCGCCGCAGCCAAGCTGGTTCTCGACGCCGCCGTCAAGGCCGGCGCTCCCGAGGAGATCATCGGTTGGGTGGACGTCCCCTCCATCGACCTCACCAACATGGTCATGCGCGACGTCGACATCATCCTGGCCACCGGCGGTCCTGGCATGGTCAAGGCTGCATACTCCTCCGGCAAGCCCGCACTGGGCGTCGGCGCCGGCAACACGCCCGTCGTCCTGGACGATTCCGCCGACATCAAGCTCGCCGTCAACTCCATCATCCATTCCAAGACCTTCGACAACGGCATGATCTGCGCCTCCGAGCAGTCCGTAACCGTTATCGACACCATTTATGACGAGGTCAAGGCAGAGTTCGCTCGCCGCGGCTGCTACTTCGTGAAGAAGGGCGCCGAGATGGAGGCCCTGCGCGAGGCCATGTTCAAGAACGGCGCCCTTGACCACCGCATCCCCGGCATGCCCGCCGCTAAGATCGCCGAGCTCGCAGGCATCGAGGTTCCCGCTAAGACCAAGATCCTCATCGCCGAGGTCGAGTCCACCGATCCCGAGAAGGAGGAGTTCTCCCACGAGAAGCTTTCTCCCGTCCTCGCCATGTACCATGCCAAGGACTTCCAGGAGGCCGTGGACAAGGCCGAGCACTTGGTCCTCGCCGGCGGCCCGGGCCACACCGCCTCGCTGTACGTGCACCCGGCTCAGAGCGATAAGATCGCCCTGTTCGAGAACACGATGAAGGCGTGCCGCATCGTCATCAACACCCCCTCTTCGCAGGGCGGCATCGGCGACCTGTACAACTTTGGCATGAAGCCCTCCCTCACGCTGGGCTGCGGCTCCTGGGGTGGCAACTCCGTTTCCGAGAACGTAGGGGTGAAGCACTTGCTGAACGTTAAGACCGTGGCCGAGCGCCGCGAGAACATGCTCTGGTTCAGGGCTCCCGAGAAGGTCTACTTCAAGAAGGGCTGCACGCCCGTCGCCCTCGACGAGCTCGGCACCATCATGGGCAAGAAGCGTGCCTTCATCGTTACCGACCAGTTCCTCTTCAAGAATGGCAACACCCGCGCCATCGAGGCCAAGCTCGACGAGATGGGTATCGCCCACGACTGCTTCTATGACGTCGAGCCCGATCCCTCGCTGCAGTGCGCTCGCCGCGGCGCCGCCCAGATGGCTCTCTTCGAGCCTGACGTCATCATCGCCGTCGGCGGCGGCTCCGCCATGGACGCCGGCAAGATCATGTGGATGATGTACGAGCACCCCGAGTGCAACTTCGAGGATATGGCCATGGACTTCATGGATATCCGCAAGCGTATCTTCACCTTCCCCGAGATGGGCAAGAAGGCCTACTTCGTCGCCGTGCCCACGTCTTCGGGCACCGGCTCCGAGGTCACGCCGTTCGCCATCATCACCGACAAGGACACCGGCATCAAGTGGCCGCTCGCCGATTACGCGCTGCTGCCCAACATGGCCATCGTCGACGTCGACAATGCCATGACCGCGCCGCGCGGCCTGACCGCTGCATCCGGCATCGACGTCATGACCCATGCCATCGAGTCCTACGTCTCCATCATGGCTTCCGACTACACCCAGGGCCTGTCCATGAAGGCCGTCAAGCTGGTCTTCGAGAACCTGCCCTCCGCATACGAGAACGGAGCCAAGGACCCGCACGCCCGCGAGGAGATGCATAACGCCTCCTGCATGGCCGGCATGGCATTCGCCAACGCCTTCTTGGGCCTCAACCACTCCATGGCCCACAAGCTTGGCGCCTTCCATCACCTGCCCCATGGCATCGCCAACGCGATCATCCTTACTCGCGTCATGCGCTACAACGCCGCCGAGGCCCCGGTCAAGATGGGCACCTTCTCCCAGTACCCCTATCCCAACGCTCTGCACAACTACGCCGAGCTCGCCCGCTACGCCGGCATCCAGGGCAAGGACGACAAGGAGGTCTTCGAGAACTTTGTCACCGCGCTCGAGGAGCTCAAGGAGACCATCGGCGTGAAGAAGACGATCGCCGACTACGGTGTTGACGAGCAGTACTTCCTCGACACCCTCGACGACATGGTCGAGCAGGCCTTCAACGACCAGTGCACCGGCGCCAACCCGCGCTACCCGCTTATGAGCGAGATCAAGGAGCTCTTCCTCGATGCATACTACGGTCGCGAGCCGCAGTCCTACGAGGTCTAAACCTCCCTTGGGTATCCACCGTCCGAATGCCGCCGCTGAGCTATTCCGCACGAGGCGGCGGCTTCGGACGCATTACGATGGTGCAAAACCTACAGAAAGGATGGAAGCGCCATGATTCTTCCCGATTCCAAGACCCTCGTCGCCGAGCGCGGCAACAAGAAGGTATATGACCTCGGTGACAAGATGGCTAAGGTGTTCAACGCCGCCAAGCCCGTCTCCGATGTTTTCAACGAGGCACTTAACCTCGCCCGTATCAACGAGACGGGCATTCGCTCTCCCAAGGCCCTCGAGGTTTCCGAGGTCGCCGGCGAGGGCTGGGGCATCCTCACCGAAAAGGTCCCCGGCGTGACCCTGGCCGAGAAGATGGCCGAGGATCCCAGCCGCTTCTACGAGTATCTCGAGCAGTTCGTCGACCTGCAGATCGAGATTCACGGCTTCCAGGCTCCCCTGCTCAACCGCCAGCGCGATAAGTACGCCCGCATGATCAATGGCCTTACAGAGATCAATGCCACCACGCGCTACAACCTCATGGAGCGCCTGGACGGCATGAAGAAGGAGTTCCACGTCTGCCACGGCGACTTCAACCCCACCAACGTCATCGTTGGCGAGGACGGCAGCCTCTACGTCTGCGACTGGGCCCATGCGACTCAGGGCTCCCCTGCCGCCGACGCTGCCATGACCTACCTGCTCTTCGCGCTCGAAGATAAGCAGCAGGCCGAGGCCTACCTCGAGCTCTACTGCGATCGCGCCGACGTTCCCATGCAGATCGTCCGCCGCTGGATGTCCATCGTCGCCGCGTCCGAGCTCGCTCGCAGCCGCGCCGATCAGGATGCCGAGTTCCTGCTGAGCTGGATCGACGTCGTAGACTACCAGTAAGCCCGACCGCACCCTTAGCGCACAGAGGCTACTGAAGAGTGCCCCGGCAAGCATCGTCTTGTCGGGGCACTCGTTGTTTCAGCAGTTTTCCGAGCGCGCTAACGCATGTCGATGAAGACCCATGCGCCCAGCGTTCCCGCATGGCACGCGATGCTGCCGTCAGGAAAATCAAGCTCGTTGGATATGCCGCGATCGCTCAGGAGCGGCAGCGGCACATGATCGAGCTCCCAGCGCATACGCGATTCCGACACCACGCAGCCGCAGCTCAAGGGCACGAAGGAGAAACGGCAGCCGCGGTACGGACCCACATCCCAGGTATCGCCGGCGTGCAGGATGCGCCCGATGAACCCGTCTTCGCGCAGCTCGACGGAACCCGGCCAGGCGCACAGGCGTCCGAGTGCCGCCAGCATATGGTCGGGTCGCCCGCCAGATAGGCAGGTCGCGACGATATCGACGGCACCATATCGGCTTTCGATTGCGCGCAAGGCGAGGTCGAGATCGGTTGCATCCTTATGCGGGTTATACCGCTCGATCTCGCAGCGCACACCATCCAAAACGAAAGACGAAGCATCGCCGGAATCAATAGCCGCAGCGATAGCCGGGCTGGATGAATCAACGTCTCCGCAAAACAGCTGCGGTCGCAAGCCCGCAGCACGTAAAGCATCCATCCCGCCGTCGACGGCCACGATAGCGTCACATCCGCAAGCCGCTTTTCGAAGTAGCCCGATAGAAGCGCGCTCTGGGGAGCCACCAGCCACCAGCACGCGCATCAGGACTCCCCCTGACCGTACGCCAGAATATCCGCAAGGGAGAGCTCGTCGAACTCATCGATGAACAGCTCGCAGTTTGCCAGCACATCCGTACGCGCGCTCCGGCCGTTCGGGTCGAAGATGCCGACGCGCCGATAGCCACCGGCCCCCGCACCCGTCAATCCAAACAAGGCATCCTCGAACACCCAAACATCGCCTGCATCGCATGCGCCCGTGCACCCTGTATCCTGCAGCCGCGCAAGCGCAAGGTCGTAGATATCGGGAAAGCCCTTGGGGCGCGCCGACTCCGCCGTAGTGGTAATGCCGGAGAAATACCCCGCAAGGCCGTTGTGTTCGAGCCCCATCTGCACCAGGTGTTTCGGAGTGGACGTTGCGATGCACATCGGGATCCCGGCGGAACGGGCATTCTCAAGAAACCGGCGCACGCCCGCACGCGCCGGGATCGATGTTGCATACCGCGCACGCAACATGGACTCGAGCTCCGCATACACCGCCTCGCCCGACTCGCCGATACCCCACACATCGTGATAGGCATGGCACTCCTCCTCGAGAGAAAGATGCTCGAAGCGGGCGAAATCCTTCGGCGTGAGGCTAAACCCATACCGAGAAAGCAGCTCGGGCTGGATGCTCAGCCACATACCCATGGAGTCGAGCAGCGTGCCATCGCAATCGAAGATAAACGCCTTTGGCTTACTCATGGTGTCATCCTTTACACGTAAAACACGGTTAAGAAACAGAATTTTGAAAATTGTAAAATATACTACAAGAATCAAACGTTGCTGTAACGAATTTTAATGAACCGATGTCGCCGTCTTAACGATATTGGAACATAAGACGTGGTTAACAGATGCAACAGAATGCTCAACAGTACCTTTTAGCAGCACATATGTCATTCAACGAAATAATCGACCCTTCTCGAGTCTTGTCGGGGACAAGCATACTCTACCGTGCTACATTATCCAAGTGTCACAGGTTCCACACATGCAAGACTGTGGAGCAGATACTGCCCGACCTCGTTCGTCGTATGCATGTTGAGCCCGCGACCTGCCTTACGTAGGAGACGCGGCGCAGCCGCATGTAGGATGGGAAGGTCACTTTGAGCACGAAGAACGCTGCCAACTCAACCGAGCAGCCCTGCCTCATGATCACCGAAGACGATCTTCATCTCTTCTCGGAGGGTTCCTGGCAACGAAGCTGGGAGAAGATGGGTGCGCACCCCGCTATCAAAGATGGAATCCAGGGCTGGTCGTTCTGCGTATGGGCCCCCGAAGTTGCAAGCGTGCACGTCGTAGGCGATTTCAACGGCTGGAACGCGACGGCAACTCCGCTCGAACGCATCATGGATAGCGGCTTGTGGCATGGGTTTATCCCCGGCCTCAACCAAGGCGACCTCTATAAATACGTTATCGAGACCATCGAGGGAGAACTGCTCTATAAAGCGGACCCCTATGCATTTTATTCCGAAGTGGCCCCCGGCACCGCATCACGGCTGTGGGACCTCAGCGGTTATGCCTGGAAAGATGCTGCGTGGCTGCGCAAGCGCTCCAAGCGCGACCACATGCACACCCCGCTCAACATCTACGAGGTCCATCTGGGCTCCTGGAAACGCCATGGAGACGAACCCCAAGGCGAGCCGCGTGAGGATGGCACCTATCCCGGCCCGGGCGACCCTTTCCCGGCACAGCGCGGTACGTTCTACTCGTACGACGACCTCTCGGTCGAGCTCGTGGCCTATGTCAAGAATATGGGATACACCCATATCGAGGTCATGCCCGTTATGGAGCATCCCTTCGACGGGTCCTGGGGCTACCAGGGAACAGGCTATTACGCGGCAACCGCCCGCTACGGCACCCCGCAGCAATTCATGCACTTCGTCGATGCATGCCACAAGGCGGGCATAGGCGTGATTCTCGACTGGGTCCCCGGCGGTTTTTGCGCGGATGCGCAAGGCCTTGCGACCTTCAATGGATCCATGCTCTATGAGCGCGAGATCCATCCCAACTGGGGTACGCATAAATTCGATTTCGGTCGCCCCGAGGTCGTGAGCTTCCTACTCTCCAACGCGCTGTTCTGGATCGACATGTTCCATGCCGACGGCATCCGCATGGACGGCGTTTCCAGCATGCTCTACCTCAATTTCGGCGTAGACAACCCGGCCGATAAAAAGTTCAACAAATTCGGCACCGAGGAAGACCTCGATGCTTCGGCATTTATTCGCACCGTCAACGAGGCCGTTGGCGAAACGCATCCCGACGTCATGATGATCGCCGAGGAGTCTACCGCCTGGCCGCTCGTAACCTACCCACCAGCCGACGGCGGCCTGGGCTTTCACTACAAATGGGACATGGGATGGATGAACGACACGCTGCACTACATGCAGACCGATTTCCCTTGGCGCCCGGGCAACCATCGACTGCTCACGTTCTCGATGATGTACGCCTTCAACGAGAACTTCGTCTTGCCCCTTAGCCACGACGAAGTCGTCAACGGCAAGTGCTCGCTCATCGGACGTATGCCGGGAGATCCGTGGCGGCAGTTCGCCGGCCTTCGCAACCTCGCGTTTTACCAGATGATGCATCCGGGCGCCAAGCTCAACTTCATGGGCAACGAGCTTGGCATGTTCATCGAATGGCGTTATTACGAGTCGCTTCAGTGGTTCCTCGCCCGCGATTTCGAGACGCATGCGCACCAGCAGGCATTCATCGAAGCCCTCAACCACCTCTATCTCAAAGAGGCGGGCCTGTGGCACTTCGCATACGATGCGCAGGGCTTCGAGTGGATCGACGCGGACAATAACAAGCAATCCATCATTTCCTTCGTGCGCCGCGGCAAGAAACCGGCCGACGACCTGGTGATCATCATCAACTTCGATCCCGCGTCCTACGAGACGTTCCGCATGGGCGTTCCGCGCGAAGGCGACTGGAAGCTCGTGTTCAATACCGACGATCCCGCTTTCGGTGGCAGCGGCTATCCCGTAGTCGAGATGGCATCCAGTAGGCCCGAAGCTTGGAACGGCCGGGACGACTCCATCGAGATCTCGCTTCCCGGCATGGGCGGCCTGGTCTATAAGCGTTCGCGCGCCTCCTCTTACGTCTCTCCGACAAAGGCGAAAGCCGTTCATACCAAGAAAGCTCCTGCGCCCAAAAAGGCGGCACCCAAACGTACCCGTACGAAGAAGTAGAGGGCGGAGCATTCCGTCCGCGTCTTCACTGGGGGCGTGTGGCAACGACGCCCCCATGTTATCTGAAAGGAAACCATGAATAAGATTTTCGAAAACAAGGAAACGTTCATCGAGGAGTATCGCGAGGCGGTCAAGGAGCTCTCTGGCAAGAGCTTCGAGATCACCAGCGATATCGACCGCTTCAATGCGCTCGCCGGCCTTATCGCCTCGAAGGCGCGCGCTGTTTCGGCCGAAACCGACAAGCGCTTTGCCAAGGATGGAAAGAAGCGCGTCTACTACTTCTCGATCGAGTTCCTCATCGGTCGCCTCCTCGACAACTACCTCATCAACTTCGGTATTCGCGACATGGTGGCCGATGCCCTCTCGGAGATGGGATGCGACCTCGACAAGCTTTGCGACCTCGAGCCCGATGCAGCGCTGGGCAACGGCGGCCTCGGCCGCCTGGCAGCCTGCTTCCTGGACTCCATGGCCCACGAGGGCATCGCTGGATACGGTAACGGCATGCGCTATCGCTACGGACTGTTTAAGCAGGAGATCGTGAACGGACGCCAGGTCGAAGTAGCCGATGAGTGGCTCTCCAAGGGCTATCCGTGGGAGGTTCGCCGCCCCGATAAAGCCGTGCGCATCGGCTTCGGCGGCCACGTCGTCTCGCATACCGAGGGCGACCGCACCTTCTACGATGTGGTCGACACGCAGGATGTCCTGGCCTTGCCCTACGACATTCCCGTGGTGGGCTTTGGCGGCGAGACCGTCAACAAGCTTCGTGTTTGGAGCGCCGAGCCCATCGACGAGCACTTCGACCTCGACGCCTTCAACCGCGGCGAGTACGCAAATGCCGATGCCAGCCGCGCCGATGCTGAAGCGATCTCGGCCATCCTCTACCCCAACGACGCCGGCGAACATGGTCGCCTCCTGCGCCTTAAGCAGGAATACCTGTTCGTAGCCGCAGGCCTTAAGACCGCCCTCGACGTCTTCCGTCGCGAGCATGGCAACGATTGGGCAAAGCTCCCCGAATACGTTGCCATCCACACCAACGACACCCATCCCGCTATGTGCGGCCCGGAGCTCATGCGCATCCTCATGGATGAGGAGCGCCTCACCTGGGACGAAGCATGGGATATCGTCACCAAGACCATTTCCTACACCAACCACACCATCTTGCCCGAAGCGCTCGAGAAGTGGCCCATCGCGACGTTCAAGAAGCTGCTCCCCCGCGTATACGACATCATCGACGAGATCAACCGCCGTTGGCGCGACGGATTCGACACCACCCAGGACGGATGGCAGGAACGCCTGCGCAAGACCTCGGTCCTATGGGACGGAGAGGTCCGCATGGCCAATCTCTCCGTCATCTGCAGCCACTCCGTAAACGGCGTCGCCAAGATCCACACCGACATCCTTGAGCGCTCCGTCCTCAACGATTTCTATGCGCTCACGCCGGAGAAGTTCAACAACAAGACCAACGGCATCACGCCCCGACGCTTCCTCGCCGAAGCCAACCCGTCCTATGCAAAGCTCATCACCGAGGCAATCGGCGATGGGTGGCTCGATAACGCCGAGGAACTCAAAAAGCTCGTCGACTTCGAGAGCGATCCCTCGTTCCTCAAGCGCGTCGCCCATTCCAAGCGCCAGAACAAGATTCGTCTCGCCGAATACGTCCGCCGCGAGTGCGGCCTCGTAATCGATCCCGACTCGGTCTTCGACGTTCAGGTCAAGCGCTTCCATGCATACAAGCGCCAGGTCATGAACATCATGAAGGTCATGGATGTTTACAACCGCCTCATCTCGGACAGCTCGTTCCATGTTCAGCCCACGACGTTCATCTTCTCCGGCAAGGCGGCTTCAAGCTACACCTTCGCCAAGGAGGTCATACGACTCATCAACTCGGTGGCCGAGGTCGTGAACAACGACCCACGCGTCAACGACCTCATCAAGATATGCTTCATCCCGAATTTCCGCGTTTCCAACGCGCAGCTCATCTATCCCGCAGCCGAGATCTCAGAGCAGATCTCGACCGCCGGTAAAGAGGCCTCGGGTACGTCCAACATGAAGCTTATGATGAACGGCGCGATCACGCTTGGCACCATGGACGGCGCCAACATCGAAATCGCCCAGCTCGCCGGCGAGGAGAACGAGAAGATCTTCGGTCTGACCACGCCCGAGGTCGAACAGCTGCGTGCAAGCGGTAGCTACTTCGCATGGGATATCGTGAACGCGGACCGCGACCGCTTGGGCCGTGTTATGGACGAGCTCACCGATGATACGTTTGCCAAGCTCTCCGGCAACTTTGAAAGCATTCATACTGAGATCATGTCCAATAACGACTATGACCTCGTTTTGAAGGACTTCCACTCCTACGTTCAGGCATGGGAGGAGCTCACCTCTACCTACACCGATGCGCAGGCTTGGAACCGCTGCGCGCTGCACAACACCGCCATGTCGGGCTGGTTCTCGAGCGATCGCACCATTCGCGAATATCGCGACGAGATCTGGCACGCCTAGACGGCAACGCGAAGCTTTGGGGAAGGATTTGTAGGCTCAGCACGTTTTGAGAGGAAAGATTCGATGAGCAAGAAAGAATGCATCGCGATGCTCCTCGCGGGAGGACAGGGCAGCCGGTTGGGGGCGCTCACGTCTAAAATCGCCAAACCCGCCGTCTCGTTCGGCGGCAAGTTCAGGATTATCGACTTCTCGCTGTCCAACTGCGCGAACTCGGGCATCGATACGGTGGGCGTACTCACGCAGTACCGTCCCTACCAGCTCCACGAGTATGTTGGCTCCGGACGAGCATGGGACCTGGACGAGCATGGTGCCGGCGTTTCGATCCTGCCGCCCTACGCCACCCAGGACGGTGGCACCTGGTATGCGGGCACGGCCGATGCGATCACTCAGAACCTTGACTACATCAAGGGTCATGACCCGGCATACGTCCTGATTCTCTCCGGCGACCACCTGTACCGCATGGATTACCGCAAGATGCTCGAGAGCCACATCGAACATGGCGCCGACCTCACGGTGTCCGTAATGCCGGTTCCCTGGGAGGAGGCCAGCCGCTTCGGCATCATCACGGCCAATCCCGATGACGGCCGCATCGAGAAATTCACCGAGAAGCCCGAAAAGCCCGATTCCAACCTCGCTTCCATGGGCATCTACATTTTCAGCACCGATATCCTGGTCCAGGCACTCGAGGACGACGCCCTGGACCAGCGCTCCAGCCATGACTTCGGCAAGGACATCATTCCGAAGCTCCTCGCCGAGGGCAAGCGCCTGTACACCTACGAGTTTCATGGATTCTGGAAGGATGTCGGCACGATCTCCAGCTTCCATGAAACCTCGATGGACCTACTGGGCGAAAATCCCGAGTTCGACCTATTCGACAAGAGCTTCCCGGTAATGAGCAACGACTCCACCCGTCCCCCGCACTTCATCGGACCCGACGGGCGCCTTGACGACTGCCTGGTATCGAACGGCTGCCGCATCTACGGCTCCGTTAAGCATTCGATCCTCTCCACCGACTGCGTCGTTGGCGAACGTGCCATCGTCGAGGACTCCGTCCTGCTTCCCGGTGCCATCGTAAAGGACGGCGCACATGTCGTGCGCGCGATCCTGGGCGAGAACGCCATCGTGGAAGAAGGCGTTAAGCTCGGCAGCGTTGACTCTACGAAGGATACGGCCGTCGTTGGAAACGACGTCGTCATCGGAAAGGGGGAATGAACCGATGGTCAATCGTAAGGCAATCGGATATATCACCGCTAATTACACCAGCAAGGATAAGAGCGCGCTCCTTGAAAGCCGTCCCCTGGCCAGCTGTCCTTTCATGGGGCGCTACCGCCTGATCGACTTCCCGCTGTCCAACATGATGAACGCAGGTATCCGCACCGTAGGCGTCGTGCTTCCTGGCAACTACCGCTCGCTCGTCGACCACCTCGGAAGCGGCCGTGAATGGGAGCTTGACCGCAAGAAGGGCGGTTTGTTCCTGCTCCAGGGAAGCGCCTACGGCACTGCAAAGCATGGCCTGCGCTTCCTGCTCCGCGACATCATCGCCAACAAGATGATGTTCCAGCGTGCGAGCGAACCCTATGTCGTCATGAGCGCAACCAATATCGTCTTCAATATGAACCTCTCCGATGTCATCGACGCGCATGAGCGCAGCGGCGCCGGAATCACCATGATCTACACGCACGCCGACCGCGATGTGGACGACGCCACCCGCCTCAACATCGGCGATTGCGGACGAGTCCAGGCCGTCGACCACGGCTGCCCCTACGGCGATAACGAGTTCCTCGACTGCTTCGTCATCAGCCGCGATGTCTTGCTGGATATCTGCGAGAGCTATGCCAGCGCCGATTATCTCGATCTGTTCGAGGCCATCCAGGACGACTTCGGCCGCATCGATGTGTGCAGCTACGAATTCAAGGGTCTCGCCGTCGGGATGTTCAACGAAGAGACGTATTACAAGCGCTCCATGGAGATGCTCAACCCCGACATCATGCACCAGCTCTTCACGCACGACCGTCCCGTCATGACGAAGGCGCACGACGTCGCTCCGGCAAAATACGCAACCGGCTCGAACGCATGCAACTCCTTCATCTCGGCCGGCTGCCACATCCAGGGCACCGTGCGCAACTCCATCTTGTCGCGCGACGTCGTCGTCGAAAGCGGTGCGAGCGTCAGCAATGCCATCATCATGCAGTCCTGCGTGATCAAGCGCGGCGCACGCGTCGATAACGCTATCATCGATAAGAACAACGTCATTCCCGCCAACACCGAACTGCGCGGCACGCCCGACGACACGCTCGTCGTTCCCAAGGTCCCACTGAGCTAGCACGGGCAGGGACAGGCAAGAATGCGCTGAATTCACCGAAGATCGCCGCTCGACCACTCGGGCGGCGATTTCCTAACTCCCAACCATTGGAGCTTGCATGACCATTTCCAAGAAAATGCATATACTGTTCGCTTCCGCCGAAGCAGCGCCGTTCGTGAAGACAGGCGGCTTGGGCGATGTTGCAGGCTCTCTGCCCGCCGCCCTCAACCAGGCTGGGGCCGAGACGATCGTCATGGTGCCGCTTTACAACACCATTCCGCAGAAGTTCAAAGACCAGATGGAATTCATCACGAGCTTCTACGTGAGCCTTGGCTGGAGAAACGAGTACTGCGGATTGCTGCGTCTCGTGCACAACGGCGTCACGTATATGTTCATCGATAACCAGCGCTATTTCGGCCGCGACTACCCGTACGGCTTTTTCGACGATGGCGAGCGCTTCGCGTTTTTCTCCAAGGCCATCTGCGAAAGCATCCAGCACCTGCCTGACGGGTTCGCACCCGACATCCTGCACTGCAACGACTGGCACACCGCATTGGCTCCGGTGTTCCTCCGCGAGTTCTATCAGGGCTTGCCGCTATACGAGAACATCAAGACCGTGTTCTCCATCCACAATATCGCGTTCCAGGGCCAGTTTAGCGCCAAGGTGCTCGAAGACATCTGCGGGATGGCACATATCCCTGCCGCCGCATTCCAACTGACCTGCGGCCCCGATGCCGTCAACTACATGCAGGGCGCGCTCAACTACACCGATGCCATCACCACGGTCTCCCCCACGTATGCCGGCGAAATCCAAACGCCCGCCTACGGCGAGAACCTCGATGGCGTGCTGCGTCGTAAGCGCGAAAGCCTGCAGGGTATCGTCAACGGAATCGACGTAGATCATTTCAACCCCGGAACGGACCCCGCCATCGCGCAGAACTACTCCGTATCCGACCGAACCGGCAAAGCCGTATGCAAGCGCGCACTGCAGGAAGAGCTCGGTCTTACCGTTCGAACCGACCAACCGCTCATGACCATGGTCACGCGGCTCACGCGCCAGAAGGGCATGGATCTTGTCACGTACTCACTCGACCGCATCCTGTCCAATGGAGTACAGGTGGCGGTTCTGGGAACCGGCGACCAGGAATACGAAAACGCGCTTCGCTACTTTGCATCCAAGTATCCCGGCCAGATGGCGGCCTGCATCCAGTTCGACCCAGCGCTGTCTCAGCGCATGTACGCCGGCTCCGACCTCTTCCTCATGCCATCGCTGTTCGAGCCTTGCGGCCTGTCGCAGATGATCGCCATGCGCTACGGCACCCTGCCCGTCGTCCGTGAGACGGGCGGCCTGAAAGACACCGTCATACCCTATAACTTCGTCACGGGCGAGGGAACGGGCTTCTCGTTTGCCAACTTCAACGGCGATGAGATGGGCGATGCCGTATTCCGCGGCGCCCGCCTATTCTGGGACAACCGCGACGCATGGGACCAGCTGGTCACGCAGGCTATGGAGCAGGACTTCAGTTGGAAGCGCTCGGCCGGCAAGTACATGGACCTGTACTACTGGCTGCATCCCGACGTCCCGCATTGGGTGGAACAGCCCGTTGTCGAGCCCGACCCCGCAGTCGACCCCGCACATGAAGCTGCACAGGCCGATAAACCCGTGAAGAAGCCGGCTGCCAAGAAGACCGCTGCACGCAAGACGGCTGCAACCAAGCGCTCCGCTACCACGAAGCGCGCCACGAAGGCTGCCGCCACCGCAGAAGCGGCTGATACCGCAGCGGCAAATGAAACCAAGACCGCTGCCAAAACCACTGCGAAACGCACCACCGCGCGCAAGACCACGACTGCCAAGAAAGCCGATGCAGCTGACGCGCAGGCCGAGCCCGACCTGAAACCTGCCGTCCCCAAGACCACCGCACGCAAGACCGCGAAGCGTCGTTAGGCCGCACCCTTAACCATCGAGCATCGATGCCCCCGGATCCAGCATGCCTGAGTTCGGGGGCATACCCTTGCGCTGTACCTAGGTAAACCGCCGAATTGTCTATAATTGGATAGTTACCTGCAAGCGCCCCCTTTCGCGCAGCGCCCGAGCGCGCGAATGTAGGAGGATCAACAATCATGAACTTCATTCACAACAGCCGCCTTGCGACCTGCCGCACACCCTACGGCGCGGTCGTGGCCGGAACCACGGTGGAGCTCGCCGTCCAGGCAATCGACTGCGATGCCTCGCGAACGTCCATCACCCTGCGAACCTGGATCGACGGCGAGGGCGAGACCCTGCTCCCCCTCGAGCACAGAGGCGGCGGCCGCTATACGGTGTCCCTACCCTGCCCCGATCCCGTCCTGGTATGGTATCGCTTCATCATCGATGCGCCCGACGGCACCCGGCTCTACCTGGGCGCACCCGAGAGCGCTACAGGCGGCGAGGGCACGGTATATGGCTATGCGGATGCGCCCTCGTTCCAGATCACCGTCTATAAGCACCGTGCAACCCGCCCCACCTGGTACGAGCGAGGCATGGTATATCAGATTTTTCCCGATCGCTACCGCCGTGACGCCGCCTGGCGCGAGCGCGCTACCGCCGAGGTCGACGTGCCTCGCAAGGGTCCTGGCAAGCGCATCGTGTGGGACTGGAACACCCCGCCCGTCTACGACCGAGCTTCCGACGGCTCGATCCGCACCTGGGACTTCTACGGCGGCTCGCTCGAGGGCATCCGCGAGGACCTGCCGCGCCTCCAGGAGATGGGCATCACGGCGATCTACCTCAACCCAATCTTCAAGGCCGCCAGCAACCATCGCTACGACACGGGCGACTACCTCACCATCGACCCCATGTTGGGCACGAAAGAGGATTTCGAGCGTCTAGCAGCCGATGCGCGCGAGCACGGAATCAGCATCATCCTCGACGGCGTGTTCAACCACACCGGCGACGATTCGCTATACTTCAACCGATTTGGCAACTATCCAACCGAGGGCGCCTGGGAGAACGAGGACTCGCCCTGGCACGACGCCTTCCATTTCCACGAGGACGGATCGTACGACGCCTGGTGGGGCATCGGCAACATGCCGTCGCTCAACGAAGAAAGCCCGCTGGTACAAGACCTCATACTGGGTGAAAACGGCGTGATTCGCACATGGCTGCGCGCCGGCGCTCGGGGCTGGCGTCTTGATGTTGCAGACGAGCTGACCGACGATCTCATCCGCAACATCAAGACAGCGCTGCTCGAAGAATGCCCCGACGGCCTGCTCTTGGGCGAAGTCTGGGAGGACGCCTCGAATAAGATCAGTTACAGTAAGCTGCGCGCCTATCTGCAGGGCGACGAGCTCGATTCGGCCATGAACTACCCCTTCCGCGACATGGTGCTCGGCTTCCTTCTGGGCGGCGAGACGGCCTACCAGGCTGCCGAGCATATCGAGACCCTGCGCGAGAACTATCCGCCCGAAGCCCTGCGCTGCGCGCTCAACCTGCTCGGCAGCCACGATAAGCCGCGCATCGCCTCGGTCCTGGGCGACGGTCCGGACGAATCGCAGCTCCCTGAATACGAACGCGGGCGCTTCCGCCTGGACGAGAACTCCATCGGCCGTGCGAAAGGCCGTTTCTGGCTGGCGACGTTGCTGCAGATGACGCTGCCCGGCGTTCCCTCGATCTATTACGGCGACGAGTTCTGCCTGGAGGGCCTGTCCGACCCCGGCAACCGCCGCACGCTTCCCGAAGACCCCGACATCCATGACCGCGACATGCTCACCATGATCCGCAACGCATCGGGCCTGCGCCGCGCGCTGCCGTTCCTCATCGATGGCACGCTGCAAGCAAGCGCCTTAAACGATGACGTCTTGTGTATCAAGCGCCGCAGCGCCGACGGCCAGATCGCGAGCGTCCTCATCAACCGAAGCCTGTCCAACACGCGCGTCGTACGCGTCCCCATCGAAAACGATACAGCCGTGGACCTGTTGAACGGCGACGACCTCGTTCGCGAAGCCGACGGCTGCGCCGAGTTGAAGCTGTGGCCCATGGGATCCTCGGTCATCTACGGCCACAGGCGTTCGCGTCTGCAGAAGCCCCTCGAACACGGCGCCGGCGTGATCGCCCACATCACCTCGATTCCCAACAAGCGCGGAGAAGCCGGCACGCTCGGCGAGCCGGCCAAGCGCTTCATCGACCACCTCGCGGCCATGGGCATGCGCTACTGGCAGGTACTGCCCGTCAACCCCACCGATTCGTATGGCTCCCCCTATGCGGGCCCCTCCGCGTTCGCAGGCAACACCAACCTGCTGGCCGAAAGCGATAGCGAGCTGCGCCAGTCGTTCGCCGCATTCAAGAAGGCAGGCGGCCTCACCAGCCCTGAATACCTTCGTTTCGCGCGCGAAAACGAGCAGTGGCTCGACTCCTACTGCGCTTATATGACGCTCAAGGAGTCGCACCAGGGCGCATCGCGCCACTGCTGGCCCGCCGAACAGCAGCGCTACTCCATCGGCATGTTGTCCGACGAGCGCTTTGCAGAAACCGCGGAGTTCCACGCGTACGCGCAGTTCCGCTTCGACCAGGAGTGGCGAGAGATGCTCGATTACGCTCACGAGCGCGGCATCCTCGTCATCGGCGATATCCCCATGTATGTGTCGGATGATTCGGCCGATGCCTGGTCGGAACCGGGCATGTTCTCACTTGGCAAGGACGGCAAGCCCTACGAGATCGCCGGCGTTCCACCGGACAGGTTCTCGGCAACGGGCCAGGTGTGGGGCAACCCGACCTATCGCTGGGAGAGCATGAAGCAAGACGGCTACGTATGGTGGATGGCGCGCCTGCGCCGTTCGTTCAAGCTCTACGACTACGTGCGCCTCGACCACTTCCTGGGCTTCCAGAACTACTTCGGCATCCCCGCGGGCTGCTCCGGCGCCGAGGGACGCTGGCTGCCCGGCCCCGGCATCGAGTTCTTCGAGCGCGCCTATCGCGAGTTCGGCCCCCTGCCGTTCATCGCCGAGGACCTGGGCCTGCTCACGCCCGCCGTTCGCGCGCTGGTGGCGAGCTGCGGCTTCCCGGGCATGGACGTGCTGGAGTTCGCAGACTACGACATCCGTCACCAGATAAGCCCCCACAACGACAAGGTGCTGTACACCTCGACGCACGACACCTCGACCCTCGCGGGCTTCGTGGGCCGCGCCTTCTGCTCCGACAACGACGACGCCAGCGCCCGCTACCTCTCGGGAGAGATACTCGCACGCTGCATGGGCAGCAACGCCCGCGTGGTCATGATGCAGCTGCAAGACGCCATGCTCCTGGGAGACGACGCCCGCATGAACAAGCCGGGTATCGCCGAGGGAAACTGGAACTGGCAGGCGGACGAGGAAAAGCTGGCAGCCGCCGAGCGATCAGTGGCCAACCTCTTGCACGAGGCGGGGCGCTTTCATGATGCTTCCAGCACATCGGAGCACTAGAACGCCTAACTTCGGGTAAAGTACTACACGTACAACGCATCGCCCGCCGGGGATCCATCCCATGGCGGGCGAAATCTTGCTTATAGAAAGGCATCGACCATGGCACGCTACGATTATCGCTGCACGTCGTGCGGCACCGTATTCGAGGTAGAGCACGGCATGACCGAACATCCTGCGATCACCTGCCCCTGCTGCGGCAATCCCGCCGACAAGGTTTTCAGCGCCAGCGGCATCAAGTTCGAGGGCAGCGGCTTCTACAACACCGACATGCGCAGCGGCGGCTCCAGCACCGCCGCCACCTCGGCCCCCGCCTCCGAGGGCGGATGCTCGTGCGCCGACTGCCCCCACCAGGACGCCTAGCAGCCGCACGAGAACAAAACCGCGCACGAAAACGCCCTCCCGCTCGCAAGTGCGAACGGAAGGGCGTCATGGTATCGATGGGGACTCGTTGATTCGGGCGCTTACGAAAGCCGCACGAGTCGGGCGCAGAAATGACCGTCTGCGGCAGAACGCGCGGGCGAAGTCCGCAGCATGCCGCGTGCCGTCATCGCGCCGGCTGCAAGCTCGCGCGCGCCCTGGTAGGCCTCGAGCTGGAACAGCGGCGCCTCGGTAACGGGGACGAGCTGGAAGCCGCTGCCGGCCTCGGACGCGAGAAACGCGTCGACCACGCCCTCGTTCTCGGCGGCGAGCACGGAGCACGTCGCATAGAGCAGCGAGCCGCCCGGCGCGACGCGCGCGGACGCGGCGACGAGAAGCGATAGCTGAAGCGCTGGAAGATCGCGCTGGCAGTCGGAACGGTTCAGACGCCAGGGAATCTCGGGGTGCCGGCGCATGGTACCGGTGCCCGAACACGGCGCGTCGAGCAAAACGACGTCGAACAGCGCGGGAGCTCCACCCTGGTCGAGCGGCTCCAGCACGCTGCTCAGATCGGTCGCATCGCCCGCGAACGCCCGAACATCGTTGAAGCCCGCCGCATGCAAGCGCTCGAGGTTCTGCGCGCACTTCTGCTCGAAAAGGTCTACGGCCACATGACGGCGCCCCTCGATTCCCGCACGGCGAGCCTGCGCGAATATGACGAACGACTTCGTTCCTCGGCCGGCTCCGATCTCCAAGCATGAACCCTCCTGCGTCACCATAGTGGCCACGAGCTGCGCGTGCTCATCGGAGGCAACCGCATGCGCGGTATCGAGTAAGCCCGAACGTAGCAGCGCGCCGGGGTGCGCAGGAACGACGCAGCCGGGAAAGGGCGAAGGGGAATCGACTACCAGGGACTCCGCATCGCATGCGGGATGCAGATGAAACGCCACCGGTGCAGGTTCGAGCTGGGAACCGACGAGCGCCTCGAAGCAGCCGCCATCGAGCGATGCCATGAGCTCGCGTACAAGCCACACCGGAAGGCCCGAACGGCGGGCGGCGCGCACGACCGCTCGGTGCTCGGGGGCGGCATCATCGGCTACCAAGAATCCCGCAGCGCCTTCGGCCACGCGACGCAGCACCGCGTTGGCGAGCGGGGCCGCCGCCGAAGCCTGCGAGCGCACGAGCTCGACACCCTGGCTCACCGCCACCTCGGACGGTGTAGCCAGATACAACAGCTCGAAAATGGCGATACGCAACGCCATGCGAACGCGGGGCGACACCTTGCCCGGCTTGGATAGGAACTGGTTGAGCAGGTCGTCCAGGCACCCGACCGTAGCGGTAACGCCCAGTGCGAGGCGCTGCGCAAACGCCTGGTCACGGGAGTCGAGCTGCCGGTAGGCGGTAGACGATTTTAGGACCTCGCGCGTATAGGCCCCGCGCCGCTCCGTCTCGACCAAAACCTCCAGGGCCACGCGGCGAGCGGGCGCCGCGGCATGCTCGCGCGAAGACGCGCGGCGATTCGAATCCACGTGCGCACCCATTACGCCAGAAGCTCCCAGCTGCCCTGCGGCTCGCGGAGGCCGGCAGCCCACGCGGAGGCGGACATGGCGCGCTTGCCGTCGGGTTTGATCTCCAGCAGCTCAAAGGAGCCATCGACGCAACCCAGGAACACGCGCTTGCCCGCAACCCGGAAGCTGCCGGGAGCCGCCTCACAGGCATCGCTCGCTGCAACGCCCAGCACGCGCAACGCCTTGCCCGCAACGGCGCAGCGGGCGGGAGCCGCATCGGAGGAGGCGAAGACGCGACGGACATTGGCCTCGACGCTCGACGCAGGATCGAGCTTCATCTCGGACTTGGAGATCTTGGCGGCATGCGTGACGAGACCCTCGTCCTGAACCGTCCATGCGACGCTTCCGTCGACCACGGACGGCAGCACCTCCACCAACAGCTCGCCGCCGAGCCGCGCGAGCTCGGCCGTAAGCTCATCGGCGGTCTTGCCCGCAACGGCGCATGAGGCCTGCGCGCAGTAATCGCCGGTATCGACGCCGTGGCCGATGCGCATGATGGATACGCCGGTCTCCTCATCGCCCTCGAGGATGCAGCGCTGGATGGGGGCGGCGCCGCGCCAACGCGGCAGCAACGAGGCATGCACGTTCACGCAGCCGCCGGGCGCCATCGTGAGCACCTCGTCGGGCAGGATGCAGCCGTAGGCGGCAACGCAGAAGACATCGGCCCGAGCGTCGCGCAGCGCCTCGAGCACCTCGTCGGTCATCCGGGACGCCTCGAGCACAGGAAGCCCGAGCTCGATCGCAGCCGCTTTCACAGGCGAGGGCTCGAGCACCTTGCCGCGCGAACGCACGGCGTCGGGGCGGGTGATGACGAGGGCGACGTCGTAGGCGGCGGCAAGCGCCCGAAGCGACGGCACGGCAAACGAGGGGGTTCCCATAAACACAACGCGCATGATCGCACTTCCTTCCACTCGAAGACAAAACAAAGGCTCGAAGGCCGAACGAGGCCTCCGAGCCATCGGTTGCACGCGGACGCGGTCGCCCGCGAAACGCAGGCTACTCGGTTTCGCCGGGCTTGGCTCCGCGCGCGAGGGCGTCCTGATAGGCGCGCATGGCGCGCATGCGTTCGCCGGGAAGCAGGCGCTCGAACATGGTCTTGCCATGCAGATGGTCGATCTCGTGCTGCAGGCATACGCAGAACAGGTCGCCTGCCGCCTCGTAGCGCATGAGGTTGCCGTCCAGATCGTATGCCTCCACGACCACATGGTCCGGACGGTTGATCTCGCAGTTGATGCCGGGGATGGAAAGACACCCTTCCGTATAAGGCGCGAGCGTATCGGACTGCTCGACGATCACGGGGTTGATAAGGACGTAGGGATCATAGTCCTTGGCAGACGTGTACTCGGTATCCACGATGGCCAGCTGGATGAGCTCGCCCACCTGCGGCGCAGCCAGGCCGCAACCCCCGTTCTCGAACATATCGCGCTTCATGCGCTCGACGAGCTGCTCGATCTCGGGCGTGATCTCCTCGATCTGCGCGCACTCCTGGCGCAGGCGCGGATCGGGAGACAGCACGATGCCGTTGCACTCCATAGTTGGTCCTCCTACATAAGATCATACGCGTCTACGTCGACGCTCACGGATATATCGGACTGGGAGCCCAGCTCGCGCAGGCACTCCCCTAAAACCCTAGAGACATGGTACCCCAGCGGGCACTTCACCATAAAGTGGAACCGGAAGCGATCTTTAGCACGCTCGACCACACAGCTCGTGGGACCCAGCACCACCGGTGAGCGCGCAGGGTCGGCCAGGGAGAGCTCGCCCTCCTGAACAGGGTCGACGAAGGCGAGCGACACGTCGGCCACCGCCTCGCGCACCAGCGCGGCGAAGCGCTCGGCGTATGCCCGCGTAGCCCGCTCGTCCCTGCCCCATACCACGACGTTCGCCAGACGCACATACGGCGGATAACTCGCCTCCTCGCGCTGAGCAAGGTCGTAGGCGGTGAACAACGAGCGGTCGTGGCCGGCGACGGCGCGTATGACCGGGTTGTCGGGCAGATAGGTCTGGATGACCACCGTACCCGGGCGCTCGCCGCGCCCCGCTCGTCCAGCCACCTGCTCGAGCAGGTCGTAGGCGCGCTCCTGCGCACGGAAATCGGGCATCTTGAGCGCGTAGTCGGCGTTGACCACGCCCACGAGCGTTACCTCGGGGAAGTCGAGGCCCTTCGCGATCATCTGCGTGCCCAGCAGCACCGCGCACTCGGCGGCGTCGAACTGCTCGAGCAGCTGCTTGTGTGCATCCTTGGCCTTGGTTGAGTCGGCATCCATGCGGATGACCTGCACATGCGGCGGCATGATGGCGCGCAACGCGTCCTCGACCTGCTGCGTGCCCAGGCCCATCTTGGCGAGATACCTGCTGCCGCACTTGGGGCAGGCGGAGCCCACGGCGGGATAGGGCCGTACGTGGTAGGTTGCGCCGCACGTATGGCATTCGAGCGTGTGCGTGCGTTCGTGGTAGGTGAGGGCGGTGGAGCAATGCTTGCACGTGGGCACGCACCCGCATTCGCGACACATGAGAAACGGGGCGAAACCGCGCCTGTTATGGAGCAGCACAGCCTTCTCGCCGCGTTCGGCTACACCCATGAGCTCGTCGTAGAGCACCTGGGAGAACATGGAGCGGCTGCCCGCTGCGAACTCGCGGCGAAGATCGGCCACGACGACGCGGGGCAGCACCGCGCCGCCGGGTCGCTCGGGCATCTCCACGCGCTGCCAGCGCTGCCCAAGGTACGAGCCCTCGGCACAGCGCCCGAGCGCCTCGGCGGAAGGGGTGGCCGACCCCAGCACCAAGGGAATCCGCAGGCGCCGCGCGATATGCGCGGCCACCTCGCGCGCATGGTAGCGCGGGGCGGAACCCTGCTTATACGACTGTTCGTGCTCCTCGTCGATCACGATGAGCTTGAGGTTGCGAAACGGGCAGAAGAGCGCGGAGCGAGCGCCCACCACGACGCGCGCCGCTCCGGTTCGAACCATATCCCACTGGTCGAGGCGCTCGCCCGCAGACAGCCGGGAGTGAAACACCGCCACCGACTCGCCGAAGCGCGAGCGGAACCTGCCCACCGTTTGGGCGGTCAGCGAGATCTCGGGCACCAGCACGCACGCCTCTCCGCCGTCAGCAAGCACGCGCTCGATGGCGGACAGGTAGACCTCGGTCTTACCCGACCCCGTAACGCCGTCGACGAGCACCACCGATGCCGCACGTTCGCGCCGCGCGCGCTCGATGGCGTCGAGCGCCTCCACCTGCCCCGCGGTGAGCTGCCGGGGCTGCACGGCGCAGGCAGAAGACAGCGAGGTCCCGCTATCGGCGCGGCGCCAGGCGCGGCGCTCCTCGACCTGCACCACGCCCTTCTTCTCGAGCGTGCGGATGGCGGCGGAAAGATCGGTGTAAAGGAGGTTGAGCTCGCGCGTGGTCACGGGGCCGCACGACAAGGCGGCGAGCAGCTGTCGTTGGCGCGTAGCGTTGGCAGGGGGCACGTAGGCGTTGCCGTCGATGGTGAGGGATACCACGCGCTCGCGCGCCTCGGCGACCGCCGGCGGCTCGACCTCGTAGGTACCGTCGGCCCGACGCTTCAGGCGCGGCGTGCCGCCCGGCGGCAGGAAAAGCCTCAAGCACTCGGCGAGCGATGCCACATACTCCCCGCTCATCCACAGCGCGGCTTCGGCGAAATACGATGCACAGGACGAACCGGCGACGATCGCGCGCAAGGGCTTCACGCGCGCGGGGCTCACGCCCTCGACAAACGAGAGCTCGTCGAGTTCAGGCGCGATATCGATCACATAGCCGAGCGCGACGCGGCGCCCAAAAGGGATGAGAACGCTACAGCCGAGCTCGATATCGCAGGCGAGCTGCTCGGGCACCCCGTAAGCAAACGGCTCGGAAAGCGCGCGCGAAGGAATGTCCACCACAACCGCAGCGAAGCACGAGTTGCTCGCACCCATATCGGAAAGCTGCATACGGGAATCATCGCAACACGATGAAACATCTTCCAACAAGGTCATCTGCTCGGCCACTTCGCTCCCCTCCCTACCGCGACTCCAAACAAGCGTACGCCAGAAGCCGAAATCAACCGCCCGCGATGCCCACCGCACCGAGTTTCCACGAGAAAACACTACACGCACTATAGGTTCAGCGTTCCATACCCATACGCTCCGAACATACTGCGACCATAGATGAGCTACGGGCTCGTGATGGTCCCGGCCAGCCGATGCGGGCTCCAAACGCTGGCAGGCAACCACGCCTCATCAACAAGAAAGGGCGCTGCTCCGCATTGAAGCGAAGGCAGCGCCCTTGAGGCACGTTTGCCGGAATCGAGACCGCGGCGCTACGCCAGGCCGCAAGCGGAGCGAAGCTCGTCCACGCGGTCGCAACGCTCCCACGTGAAATCGGCGTCCTCGCGCCCGAAGTGTCCGTAGGCGGCCGTCTTCTCATAGATGGGACGACGCAGGTCGAGATCGCGGATGATGGCACCGGGTCGCAGATCGAACACGGTCTTCACGGCGTTCTCGATAACCTGCTCGTCAACCTTGGCGGTACCGAAGGTGTCGACCATGATAGACAGCGGGTGCGCGACGCCGATCGCATAGGCGAGCTCGACTTCGCAGCGGTCGGCGAGGCCGGCAGCGACCACGTTTTTGGCTACCCAACGCGCCGCATACGCAGCGGAGCGGTCAACCTTCGTGCAGTCCTTGCCCGAGAACGCGCCGCCGCCGTGACGGCCGTAGCCGCCGTAGGTATCGACGATGATCTTGCGGCCGGTAAGACCCGTATCGCCCATGGGGCCGCCCACGACGAAGCGGCCGGTGGGGTTCACATAGAGCTCGGCGTCATCCCAGTCCACGCCCGCCTCATGCATGACCGGGGCGATGACATGGGCCTTGAGGTCGGACTTGATATAGTCCATCAACTCGATCTCGGGAGCATGCTGGGTGGAGATCACGATGGTCTCCACGGCAACGGGTCGGCCGTCCTCGTAGCGCACGGTCACCTGAGTCTTGCCATCGGGACGCAGATACGGCAGCGTGCCGTCGTGGCGGACGGCGGCCAGGCGCTCGGCGAGGCGGCTCGCCAGGTAATGCGGCATGGGCATGAGGGTGGGCGTCTCGTTGGACGCGTAGCCGAACATCATACCCTGGTCGCCCGCGCCGATGAGGTCGAGCGGGTCGGTGGTGCGTCCTGCCTGGACGTCGTAGGACTCGTCGACGCCCTGCGCGATGTCGGGGCTCTGCTCGTGGATCATGTTGATGACGCCGCAGGTCTCGCAGTCGAAGCCGAACTTCGCGCGATCGTAGCCGATGCGGCGCACGACATCGCGCGCGATGGCCTGCACGTCGATATAGGCCTCGGTGCGAATCTCGCCCGAAACGATGATGCTGCCGGTGGTGACGAGCGTCTCGCATGCGCAGCGAGCGTTCTCGAGTTTGGCGGGCACGCCGTTGGGGGCAACGTAGCCCTTGGATTCAAGCTCGGCCTCCTTGGAGAGGATCGCGTCGAGGATGGCATCCGAGATCTGGTCGGCGATCTTATCGGGATGGCCCTCGGTCACCGATTCGGAAGTGAAAACGAACGAACGCGAAGCGTTCAGCTGTTCCTCGGTGGAACGATTAGTATCTGGCATAGAAGCCCCTTTCAAAAAATGCGCCCGGCGACCGTTACCATTCCGCCGGGCATCTTTCGAAATAAGTATAGGCATCCGCGTCACGCAGCCAGGGCACTTCGGACCACACCACGGTAATGACGCAAACGCGCGAGGCATCTCGATGGTCGCCTGGCACCAAATGCAGAAAATGAGTCTAAAAATATCGATGCATACTTTCCATTAGCTATTTAAATCCTCAGATGTCCACAAAGTCAGTCTTGTTGAACCTCATTCAATCGAAGCGCACCGTCCTCAAACGGCAGAACTGACAATAATGACCATTAATGTGCGAATCTAGAACGGTTGTCCGCTGACAAAAGACTCAAAACCTGTAATTAGTGCCACGACAACCCTGTACAAGAAGGCATGCGGCAAATACAAAACAAATAATATGCAGCAACAACGAGCAAATATGCATTCTGCACCCGCTTGCTTCGCAATCTCCCGCCTTCACCCTGCAGGGGGCTCGTCAACGGCTTCTCAATCAACTCGCGATAAGGACCCCATGCCGCGAGCAGCGGCTTTAACGCGCGCCGATCCAAAGAAGCTGCGTCAACGCCTCGAGCATATCACATCGGCTCTCGAGCGTAGCATGCCGCCGATGCGAACGCGGAATGCCGGCATGATTCCAACGCCTCCATTCCGACGCCCCCTTCGAACCGATGTCGGAATGTGCATAGTTTGACAATACGTCCGGCGTCTCGACACAGCGGGTTTAAGTCTCGCATCTGCGGTTTATAATAAACGACGATCTATACGGTATAGTCCTTGAATGAATAAGAGTATCGACCAAGAGGAGCAGTCCATGAGCTCAAACGTCCGCGTTCGCTTCGCGCCCTCGCCCACCGGCAAGCTGCACATCGGAGGCGCCCGCACCGCGATCTACAACTGGGCTTTCGCCCGCGCCAACGGCGGAACCTTCATCCTGCGAATCGACGATACCGACCCCACGCGCTCAACCGACGAGAACACCCAGATCATCCTGCGAGCCATGCGCTGGCTGGGACTCGATTGGGACGAGGGCCCCGAGGTCGGCGGCGATTTCGGCCCCTATTCGCAGACCGAGCGCCTCGGCCTCTACAAGCAGACCGCCGAGCGCCTGCTGGCCGAAGGTAAGGCCTATCCCTGCTTCTGCACCCCCGAGCAGCTGGCCGCCGACCGCGAGGCCGCCCAGGCCCGCAAGGACCCCTTCCAGGGCTACCAGCGCCGTTGCCGCGACCTCTCGCCCGAGGAGGCCCAGGCGCGCATCGATGCCGGCGAGCCCTACGTGCTGCGCATCAAGGTACCCCAGGATCGCGGCAACGTTGTGATCAACGACGCCGTGCACGGCGAGGTCACCTTCGACGCCAAGGAGCTCGACGACTTCGTGATCTTCCGCTCCGACGGCACCCCCACCTACAACTTCGCCACCGTGGTTGACGACGCGCTCATGGGTATCACCCACGTCATCCGCGGCGACGACCACCTCTCCAACACCCCGCGCCAGGTCATTGTCTACGAGGCCATGGGCGCCCCGGTGCCCACCTTCGCGCATATCTCCATGATCTTGGGCGCGGATGGCAAGAAGCTCTCCAAGCGCCATGGCGCCACCTCCGTGGAAGAGTACCGCGATGCCGGCTACCTGTCCGACGCCTTCGTGAACTACCTGGCCCTGCTGGGCTGGTCGCTGGACGGCGAGACCACCGTCATCCCGCGCGACGTGCTCGCCAGCCAGTTCAGCCTGGAGCGCATCTCCAAGAACCCGGCGACCTTCGACCCCAAGAAGCTCGACTGGATGAACGCGGAGTACATCAACGCGATGGACGACGCGACGTTCGCAGACGAGATCATGCTGCCCGAGCTGCTCGAGGCCGGCCTGATCGACGAGGGCTTCGAGGCCGATGAGGCATGGGTCGACGCCCTGGCAGCCATCGTGCGCCCGCGCACCAAGATGCCCGCCGACGCCGCCGCCGTGGCCGCCCCGGTCTTCATGACGGCCGAGACCTTGGAGTACGACGAGAAGTCCGTCTCCAAGGGCCTGGCCAAGGAAGGCATGGGCGCCGTCCTCGACGCTGCGCGCGCTGCGCTCGAAGCCGTTACCGAGTGGACGCCCGCTCACATCGACGCTGCGCTCGAGCCGCTGCCCGAGGCGCTCGACGTGAAGAAGCGCCTCGTCTTCGGCGCCGTCCGCGTTGCCGAATGCGGCAACATGGTGAGCCCGCCGCTGGGCGAAACCATGGCGCTCATCGGCCGTGACGACTGCCTCGCCCGCATCGACCGCGCCCGCCCGATGGCGCTCTAATCCATCCCCCGGCCCCGGTACATATCCCCCTCGCTCAGCTTCGCTTTGCTCAGAAATCGCTCGGGGGATATGTACCGGGGCCTTTGTTGAACCGCTCGGGGCCATCGGGCGGGGGCGGGCGCTGCGGTGCAGGACGACCCGGCCATTCGCTAAGATAAATCTTGTTGTATTGTTTCGATGTTTGAGGCTTCGACTTGCTCGAGCTGCAGGCCACGAGGGCTGGAAAGAGCTCCGTGCGTTTGTTGAGCGAGGCGAAGCCGGCCGCAGGGGCCACACCGGCCCCTGCGGCCGGTCGAGCAGGAGGAACCATGGCAGCTAAGCCGCAATCGTTTGCCACCACATCGGCGTTCGAGGTGCTCGGTCCCGTTATGGTGGGACCCTCGTCGTCGCATACGGCGGGCGCCCTACGCTGCGCGCGCGTGGCGGCGACGCTCATCGAGGGCGACGTCGCATCCGTTCGCTTCACCCTGTGGAACAGCTTCGCCCACACCTACCGCGGGCACGGCACCGATCGCGCCCTCGTAGGCGGCATCCTGGGCTTCGATACCGATGACGAACGCATTCGCGACGCCTTCGAACTGGCTCGCGAACACGGCCTGGCATACGAATTCGCCATCGGTGGAGACGACCCGTCCATCCATCCCAACACAGTCGATATACACCTTGAAAGCACGAGCGGCGCCATAACCGACGTGCGAGGCGAGAGCCTGGGCGGCGGGCGCATGCGCATCAGCGCGATCAACGGCGTCCACGTGGAGATCTCGGGTCTGTATACCACGCTGTTCGTTGCCCATCGCGACGCACCGGGCGCCCTGGCAGCACTCACGGGCGCCCTGGCGAAGGCTCAGCTCAACATTGCCTTCTGCCGCACCTACCGCACCGAGGCGGGCGGCCAGGCGTACTCCGTGTTCGAAACCGACGGCGCCGCGCAACGCGATGTACTCCCCGTCGTACGCGCGCTCGACCTGGTAAACTACGCCACCTTCATCGAGCTCCCCGGCTCCGTCTCCACCCTGGGTCCCGGGGTATCCGTGCCCGACCTCTTCGACGATGCGGCCCAACTGCTCGCCGCAAGCGCCGAACGCGACCTCGGTATCGGCGCGGTGATGAGGCTGCGCGAGGAGCTCATGACCAGCCCCGATATCGCCCGCAGGCAGATGGACCGCGTGATCGAGGTCATGCGGAGCGAGACCACCGCCCCGCTCGAGCATCCGCAACGCTCGCTCGGCGGCTTCCTCGACGGACAGGCGCGCGACGTGCACCAGGCGGGCGGGCGCCTGTCCGCCAGCCTCATGGGCCCCACGCAGACCGAAGCCGTAGCCCGCGCCATGGCCGTGCTCGAGCGTTCCGCCACCATGGGCGTCATCGTAGCGGCGCCCACCGCCGGCTCCGCAGGCGTTGTCCCTGGATGCGTGCTCGCAGCGGCGCATGCGCTCGAGCTTGACGACGACGCCATCGCCGATGCGCTCTACTGCGCGGCCGCCGTCGGCCTCATCCTTTCGACCTCGGCCTGCGTAGCCGGCGCCGAGGGTGGATGCCAGGCCGAGGTGGGTTCCGCCGCCGCCATGGCCGCGGCCGCACTGGTAAGCATGCATGGCGGCACGCCGCAGCAATCGCTCGATGCTGCAGCTATCGCCCTAGCCAACCTGCTCGGCCTCGTATGCGACCCCGTGGGCGGCCTCGTGGAGGTACCCTGCCAGAACCGTAACGCCATCGGCGTGGCATGCGCGTTCTCCTCGGCGCAGCTCGCGCTCTCAGGCGTGCCGAGCCTCGTTCCCTTCGACGAGATGGCATCCGTCATGCTCGCCGTGGGGCGCGCGCTGCCCGCCTCGCTGCGCGAGACCGCCAAGGGAGGCATCGCGCAGGCGCCCTCGGCCAAGAGCGCGTGCGCGCGGTGCGGGGCGTGCTCGACGGCTCTGTAACCATGTAATCCCTACGCTCATGCCAACTTCATATCGTCTTCGGCCTATAATGAAGAATTGCTAACCAATTACCTTCAATAGCGTTTTCGAGGAAGCTTGCCCATGCACACTTCTCAGCAACAACCCCAAGACGATTCCAGCCAGACGCGCGCAGCGACGGACCAGCCCATCAATCCCCCGTGCGATGCCCAGCGCGCCGCGGCCATGCGAAACCTTCCTGATCCCGCCACCCCTCGAAGCAACCCCTCGCACACCGAGCAGGCCGCGTCGATGGAGACGCAAGCCATGGAAGCTGCGGGGCCGAAAAACGTCACCGCCCCGCAGGCGCCCATCGCCGAGCCGTGTGAACCCATCGCCGGGTCATCGCGCCAGACGACGAAGCCCGGCACCCGCTCCAACCGTCGCGCGCTCATCGGAGCGGGTATCGCCGTCGGCATCGTAGCCGTCCTCTATCTCGGAGGCGCCTTAGCGTTCTCGAACATCTACTATCCGGGCACGACGATCGCCGGCGTAGACGTCTCGTTCATGGGTCGAGACGCTGCTAAGAGCCGCGTCGAGGCATCCGCGCAATCCTACACCCTCGCCGTTGACGGCAACGACTTCTCATGGACCTATTCCGCAAAAGACAGCGGGCTGCCCGTCGATGTAGCGAAATGGGCGGATAGCCTCATCAAGGAAAGCGAGCCCTTCGCCTGGCCGTTCAAGCTCGCAGAGGCACTTGCCGGGCAGGGCGGCGAGGGTGCAGCCGCAGCGTCCCCCCAGGACCCCGCCCCCGGGTTCGACGAAGCCGCGTTCGACACCTCGTTCGCCCAGGCGGTCGAAGCCTATAACGAGGGCCGCAGCGGCACCTTCGATGCCCCGAGCGCCTACGATGAGGAGCAGGGCATCTTCACGCTCGAACGCGCCAAGACCAATGTGAAGCTCAATTACGAGCCCGCGCTCAAGCACGTGAAAGAAGCCCTGTTCAAGCTCGAATCCAGCGTACAACTCGACGCGAGCGATTTTGCGACCCTGGGCGGCGACGCTACCGATGAGCAACTTGAGGCTGCCTGCAAGGCGGCAAACGAGCTCATCGGCACCAATGTCGACATCAAGATGGAGGGCCATTCCGTCGCGAAACTCGGCGGAAAGGAACTCGCCGCCTGGATCGTATTCGACGAGAACCTCAAGCCATCGCTCGATCTGGAGAGCGTCACGGCCTGGGCTTACGAGCTCGATGACGACCTCGACACCGCCGGCAGCGAGCGAACCTACACCCGCCCCGACGGCAAAGTGGTAACCGTCGGCGGCGGCAATTATGGCTGGATCGTCGATTCCGCAGGGCTTGCCAAGGCCATCGAGCAAGCGGTCGCCAACAAGCAGACGGGTGATCTGGTCGTACCGCTCAAGAGCAAGGGCGCGGTCTACACCAAGCCCGGCGAGAAGGATTGGGCCGAATACGTCGATATCGACCTGTCTGAGCAGCATGCCCGCTATTACGACGCCAACGGCGCCCTGCAATGGGAGTCGGGATGCATCACCGGCAATCCAAACCTGGGAAACGAAACGCCCACCGGTATCTACCGAATGAATAGCTGCGGCACCAATATCGTTCTGGTGGGCAAGAAGGACCCCGAAACGGGCGAGCCCGAATATAAGACGCCCGTCAAGTATTGGATGCCCTTCGTCGGCCAGGCCATCGGCCTGCACGATGCCAGCTGGCAGGCCGCGTCGAACTTCTCCAACCCCAACGCATATAAGAGCGTGGGCAGCCACGGCTGCATCAACCTGCCGCCCGAGAAGGCTGCAGAGCTGTACGGCCTGATCAAGGAAGGCATCTGCGTGATCGTGCACTGGTAGCGAATGCCCCAGGCAACGCCACCGTCCATAGAGTGAGGCGCCGCGGGCGCCGGATGCATCGCGGCGTCCGGCGCCCGACATCGTTATCGACGAGGTCAACCGAATACGATAGCCGACCGGCAGCCCTACACGTTCATGTTGAAGTACACGATATCGAAACGAGCACCCAGCACCGCCCCGTTCGCATCGCGCGCGTTGGATGCGCGCATAGCGCCGCCCTGGGCGGCCACCAAGCTCTGCGCAAGCGATAACCCGATGCCCACGCCGCATGGATCGACCTCGGAGGAGCGGGCGTCTTCGCCATCATCGGCCGAGCCGCGGTAGAACCGCTCGAAGATATGCGGTAGGTCCTCCTCGGAGATTCCAGGCCCGGTATCTTCCACGCGAATGCGGCACGCGAGCGCATCTTGGCTCGCCGTCACGCGCACGGCGCCGCCGCGCCCCGCATGCTCCAGGCAGTTCTTAAGAACGTTGGACAAGGCCTCGACGCTCCACGCCTCATCACCCCAAAACGCGGCCTCGGGCTGAACCTCGACGGAAAGCGATACATCGGCCAAGTCGAAGGCAATCGCGAGCGCCTCCGCAGAGCGACGCACCACGTCTTCGGCGCGGACTTCGGCCCGCGCGAGGTCGATCGCGCCGGCATCGAGCCGCGCCATCTTGAGCAAGGCCGAGATGAGCCATCGGATGCGCTCTTGAAGCCCCTGCATCACGCGTAGGCGATCGATCATATCGCGAACATCCTGAGGCGAAAGGCCGTCTCGAGCCTCCATGAGCCGCTTGCGCATAAGCTCCGAAAGCAAGGATAACGACGTGAGCGGCGTCTTCAGCTGATGGGAGATATCCGCCAGGGAATCGGCCAGAGCATGGGTCTCGCCCTCAAGCTCATCGGCCGTGAGATACAGCCGGGAAACCATCTTATCGAGCTCGCTTGTAAGGACCGCCAGCTCCCCCTCGCGCATATGGGACAGGGAGAGGTCTCGCTCGCCATGCAGCACCGCGTCGATACGGGCCGAGATACGTGCGATATCGCGGTAGCGAAGGTAGGTGAACAGCCCCACCGCGGCCCCGAGGACCAAGCTGCACGCTGCAGTCCACAGGGCGATGGAACGACCCCAGCAAGCGTGCGCGCATGCGCACAACGCAAGCGATAAGCCGATATACAGCAGGAAGAACCGTCGTAGCTCGCGGTTGCGCATGAGCATCGCGACCACCTACCCAAACGCCTTGTAGCCCAAGCCGCGCACCGTCACGATCATGCGAGGCTCCGAGGGATTATCCTCGATCTTGTCGCGCAGCCGCTTGATGTAGACAGAAAGCGTGTTCTCCTCGATATACGTACCCGCCTCATCCCACAGAGCTTCGCGAATCATATCGCGCGAGACGAGCTTGCCCCTGTTGGTGGCAAACAGCAGCAGCAACCGGTATTCAAGCGCCGACAGCACGATATCGGCCCCGTCGCGCTCGACATGCGCGCGGTCGACATCGATGCTCAACGGTCCAAACTGCAGAACCCCATGAGATGCGCCTGAACGACGGATGGCCGCCGCGATGCGCGCGAGCAATTCGCGGGGCCGAAACGGCTTTGCGATATAGTCGTCGGCACCCATCTGGATACCGGCCACGGTATTGAATTCATCGCCGGAAGCCGTGAGGAAGATGACGGGGACATTCGGACGAGCCTGCTTGACCGCACTGCACACGGCGAAGCCGTTGCCCTGTGCCAACGTCACGTCGAGGAGGAGCAGCGCATATGGACGAGTAGCAAGGTCATCGGGACCGGCACCCAGCGCCAAGGCGATCGCCTCGTCTTGCGTAGAAGCCACATCGATAGCATAACCCTCGCTGCTCAGTAGCTCCGACAAGGCCTCGATGATGAGACGGTCATCTTCAACAAGTAATATGCGCGGTGCCATGCACGAGACCTCCCACGTCAAGCTGCCAGGGGCCGTTATACTCTCCTGGGTATGCTAGCACAGCGCGCGTCACCGCCCGGCACCGATGTTACTGGACGCCGCCCGGATTCCCAGCCGATGCGGAACCCGGCTCGTCCTCAAGTCCCCGCAGCCCGTTGAGAATCAGGTCGTTAGCGATGCTCGAAACCTCCTCGATGGGGATGGAGCGATCGGACTTGAGCCACGAGCGATAGATGGAGAAGATCCCCGCCATGAGAAACGACAGGTAGAAATCGAGCTGATGTGGCGGAAGCTTGGCCACCTGCAGGTCGCGTTCGATGAGCTTGCGCTTAAAAGGCACGAGGAACCGTGAAAGGAGCTCCTCGGCGGGAATCGAGTTGCGATCCATACAGTGCTGAACGAGCCTGGAATACACAAGGCGGTTGGCGATCTCGAAGAACCGGCGCAGAGCGAGCGAGATCTCTTCGTCCTTAGGCGCATCGCGATACGCTTCCTCCATAGCGTCGAGCAGCTCTTCAACCCGCTCTTCGGCGATGGCATCGAGCAGGCCGTCGATCGTTCCAAAATGGACGTAGAAGGTCTTGCGGTCGATGTTGGCCTCTCGCGCGATAGCCGACACCGTGATCTGTTTGAAGTCGTGGTCTTCGAGCAGGCGATCGAAGGCGTCGATGATCGCCTTACGGCTCCTGAGCACGCGGCGATCGATATGGGTGCCGTTCTTAGGCATATGCGCATCCAATCGAATTTCGGCATACGCCTATTTCAAAGGCGCAGCAGTTCCAACCTGTTTTTCCAAGATACTATTACCCCATTTGTCCGTTAGTCAACTACTGTGAGCTTTCTACACAGGCCGAGCAGCCTTTATGACAGAACTGTCATCGAGAGGACACGGTCAGGTAACCCCAGCTGGCAGTATGCTAATACGCATATTCGGAAGGGGCACCACGCGACTCGGCACCCCTTCCCCGCCAAAGGAGGTGCATGTGAGCATCCTGAGCATCGAACACCTCGGCAAGGTCTACGGATCGGGCGACACCGCCGTACGCGCGCTCGAAGATGTAAGCTTCACGGTCGAGGTGGGCGAGTTCGTCGCCATCGTCGGCTCGTCGGGGTCGGGGAAGTCCACGCTCATGCACCTTATGGGCGGCGTCGACCGGCCCACATCGGGCACGGTCAAGCTGCAAGGGCAGGACATCTTCGCGGGCAGCGACGAGCAGCTTGCAGTCTTCCGTAGGCGCGAAGTCGGCCTCATCTACCAGTTCTACAACCTCATCCCCGTGCTCGACGTCGTAGAGAACATGACGCTTCCCGTTCTTATGGACGGGCGCGAGGTGAACCAGAAGCGCTTGGCCGAGCTCATCGATGCGCTCGGCCTTGCAGGAAAGGAGCGCTACCTTCCCAACCAGCTCTCCGGCGGACAGCAGCAGCGCGTCGCCATCGGGCGTGCCCTCATGAACGCACCCGCCGTCATTCTGGCCGACGAGCCCACGGGCAACCTGGACACGCGCAATTCCGCCCAGATCATGCGGCTGCTGCGCGCGTCCAACCAGCGCTTCAAGCAAACCCTCGTGGTGATCACGCACGACGAGGACATAGCCCTCATGGCCGACCGCGTCATCGCTATCGAGGATGGTCGCATCGTCCGCGATACAAGCAGGCCGCAGCCATGAGCAACGCTCCCACCCCGCAACCGGCACCCATCGGCAGCCGTGGCGGCACGCAGCTGCGCCGCGACGCGCTCGGCAGGTTCGTGCGTCGGTCGCTCCAGCGCAACCCCGCGCGCACCATCGTCGCCATAACGGGTATCGCGCTCTCCTGCGCGCTCATCACCGCGATCTTCACTACAGCGGCCACCCTCTACAGTGGCCTGCTCAACGCAGAGCTCATCGCCCAAGGCGCGTGGCAGGTGCGCATCCACGACATCGATAACGATGTTCTCGAGGACCTTTCGAGCGACGAGCGCGTAACCGACTACTACGACCAGGCAATCTACGGGCATGCGCTGATGCCGCGCAGCTTCGAGGGCTACTGGGGGCGCTACCTCACCTTGGAGCCATGGCCCACCGAAGAGCGCGTGCGGGGCCTAGCCTCGCTCCCCTATATCGCAGAAGGCCGCGCGCCCCAAGCGCCCGGCGAACTCGTGCTGGGACGCGATCTGAAGGGCGCGACCACGGCAGACGGCCAGCATCTCTACAGTCCGCTGCCCTCATCCGGCAGGGACGATGACGTTCCTCGCGCCAACTGGGATGGGCCCATCGCCGTAGGCACCACGATCGAGCTCGCGGTGGGCCAGCGCGTCTACAGCGACGAGCAAAGCGGGGGCACACGGGCCGCGATGGCGCGGGGCGGCACGAAGATGACGCCGTCGCCCGCGGGCGACGTCATAACCGAGTGGCTGGCGGACGCACAGCCCGTGCAGCGCTTCACCGTCGTGGGCTTCTATAGCGGCGACATGGACTATATACCGGATACGTGGTCGAGCAACGCAGGCTACCTGGGATTCGTACAGCCCGATAGCCTGGCGGCCCGGTCGCACGACGTATTGATAACGACGAATATGCGTGCGCGCGACGATATCAGCCGCTTTATGGAAGAGTATTCGAACGACGATGCACGGGAAGCCGAGATTTCGAAGACCGGCATCTCGCCGGCGCCCGCCACCGCAGAGCCCCATGAAGACCTGCTGAAATATCAAGGCATCTACGATGAGGAATCCGTTTGGGGATCGCTCTACGCCCTCGCAGCGCTGTTGGCGCTTATCGTGTCCCTCGCCTCGATCACCCTCATATACAACGCGTTCGCCATCGCGGTGGCCGAGCGCACGCGCGAATACGGGCTGCTCGCCTCGATCGGCGCGAGCGCGCGCCAGATTCGCGCCACCGTATTCACCGAGGCCGTCATCCTCGCAGCCATAGGCATCCCGCTGGGTATCGGACTCGGTATACTGGGCGCCAACTCGGTCCTCTCCTTTGCAAGCGAGGGCGTGAGCGCCCTGGTCGACCAGACGACGCTCCACACGGGCGGAGCGGCCCCGCTCACCGTGAGGCCCGGCCTCTTGATAGCGTCGGCGCTGCTCACCGCCGCCGCCGTGGCGATCAGCGCTGCTTGGCCGGCCCTGCGGGCCGGGCGCGTGCCCGCCATCGAGGCTATCAGGCAGACGCGAGACTATGGGTCGCGCGCACGCAGGCGGAGCACGCGCCGTCGCCGCATGCGCTCGCGCATCGACGAGATGCGCCTGCGGCTCTTCGGCGTACCCGGCCTGCTCGCACACCGAAGCATGACGCGCGGGCCCGCGAAGAGCCGTGCGGGCGTCGTTTCGCTCGCGGTCGCCGTGGCGCTTATCCTCATTTCAGGCTCGCTATCCCAGTACATGGACGAGCTCATGGCCTCCGTCGATCCGGGCTTCGGAGATATCGATATCACACTTGAACGCACCCTCCTGGAATCGGAAACAACCGCGGACGGCATCGACGCGATCGAATCGGCATACCGCTCGCTCGGGTCCGTATCGGGCGCACGGCCCCGCGGGTACAGCATCTACCTGTCGCTCTATGGGCGGATGGAAGCCGGCCTACTCGATCCGGACGATTCGGCAGATACCGATGGGGGCCAGCGCCGGGAAGCGGACGACGGAAGCATATACACACCCGTTACCGCCCTGTTCGTTGACGCAGCCAGCTGGAAGGGCCTGCTGGATGGGAACGGACTGGACCAAGCACGTTACAACGACCCCGCCCACCCCGTGGCGCTCGGGCTCAACGGCACCATGCGCGCACGCGATTCGCGCACCGTCCGACGCGACCCCTTCGAAGACACGGGTTCGTTACAAATATTCACGCATCTACGGGAACATGAAGGCCTCTATTTCACCGATGTGGCGGTAAACCCCAACGGCGAACCATGCGCCTATTACGATCAACTCGATGATACCGCCGCGCATGATGACGAGCCGGCGGAGATCCCGCTCAGCGAAGCGCTCCTCGATTCCGAAGACATACCGATCGGGGCGATCATAACGACGAGCCCCGGCTCTCTGGTTGGAACCGATTACTATTGGCCCACCATCGTCTTGCCCGCAACAGCGCTCCCCGCCCTCGCCGCCGCCTCGGAACATCTCGTAGCCTCCCCCCTTGTCGGCGGCATAGGGACGCCGCTCGCCTTCCACACCGAACCGGGATCCTCGAGCAATTCGATACCGGTCTACCTCGCGTTCGACGTCGAAGATGCACGAGCAGCCGAAGCGGCGATGAGGAACATCATGGCCGGTGAATTGAGCGATGAGGCGTGGCAGCGGACCTGGCTCACCAACAACGCCGAGAACACTCGGACGTCGCGCCTCGCCTACGACACGATCCGCCTCTTCGTCAGCTGCTTTACCGGCATCACGATCGCCATCGCCATCGGCAACGTGTTCAACACGCTGAGCAATTCACTGATCCTGCGACGGCGCGAGTTCGCCATGCTCAAAATCATAGGCATGGACGACCGGGCGTTTTGGCGCATGATAACCCTCGAATGCCTGTCGTACGCGCTGAGGGGTCTGCTGGGAGGCTTGGCCGTAGGGGCAGGCGCGGCCTATTTCTTCTACCGCGTCATAGGAGTGGAAGCTGTAGGAGCTGGCTTCGTCCTGCCCCTCGGCTGGGTGCTTCTAGCCGTCGCGCTCGTGGCCATCGTGCTGGCCGCGTCCACCATGTTCGCCCTGCGGCAGGCAAGATCGGATTCGATCGTAACCACGCTGCGCGAAGAATCGATATAGCCCGTTTCAAACACCCCTTTCATGTCAACTATAAGGAGGACCCATGAGCGACCCCATCAAGCCCCTCAACGATGCCCCTGCATCCAGCAGCGCATCCCCCGTCCCCGCCAGTCCGGACGTGCCGGCCATCCCGCGCCTCGAGGCCAATCCGACCCAGGCGCTACCGCCCCTCATCGACTCGAGCGTCCCCGCGGGCGACGCCCCGGACGACGACATGGCACCCGGTAGCGATGCCGAGGCCTACGCCGCGCTCAAAGCCCGGCGTGCGGAGCGTCGCAAGAAGAAGCTCATCCGCCGCGGTATCGCGGTGGGTACCATCGCAGGCGTCCTCGCGCTGGGCGCGCTCGGCGTCGCCGTATTCGACCCCAAAGACGACGCGGAATCGGGCGTGGTGACCGACTTCGCCATGCGCGGCGACTACGATACCGCCATCGGCGCATCGGGCACGCTGCAACCGCTCTCGAGCACCGTGATCGCCCCCGAGACGGGCGGCACCATCGCCGAGATCCGCGTGGCCGCCGGCCAGGCCGTCAACAAGGGCGACGTCCTCATGGTGATCAGGAACGACGAGCTCGACCGCGCGGTGAAGGAGGCCGAGCGCTCGCTCAACAGCGCGAAGAGCGCCCTCGCCGCCGCTCGGCGAGGTGACGCCGTCGTCGATCCCGAGACGGGCCAGCAGACGACCGCGGTCTCGCAGGATGCCGTAGACGAGGCGACGCTCGCACTCGAGGGCGCACGCGCCGCATACGACGCCGCCGTCGCAGCCGCGGGCGCGCGCACGGTGGTGGCGCCCATAGCCGGAAACGTCGTGGCCATGAACGCGAAGGTGGGCGCCCCCGTAAGCGCCGCCACCGAGAACGGCCAGCCGCTCATGCAGATCGCCGACCTCTCCCAGATGAAGGTGACTATCCAGGTGAGCGAGGAGCAGATCGCCACCGTGGCGAAGGACCAGCAGGCCTCCATCACCTTCCCCGCCTTCGAGGACCTCACCCTCACCGGAAAGGTATCCAACATCGCGTCGACCGCCACCGGCGACGCGTCGGGCATGTACTACGGCGACTCCGGCGCCGTGCAGTTCGCCGTTGACGTCCTCATCGAGGCGCCCGACGCCCGCCTCAAGCCAGGTATGACGGCCAACGTGGACCTTATGACCGAGCATCTGGCAGATGTGGTGATGGTGCCGTCCATCGCCCTTATGAGCGACGACGGCGAGCACTACTACGTGGTGGTGGAAACCGACCCCGAGACTTCCGAGCATACGCGCGTGGACGTTCAGGTGGTGGCGCAAAACGACGACTTCGCCGTGGTGGGCAAGCCCGAGGACGCGCCCGAAGGCGAGAACCCCGACATGGTGCGCTCGCCGCTCACGGGTGACGAGGCGCTCGTCATCTCGGGAGCGATGCTTGACGGCGAGATGGGCGGCGACGCGGTGACCGGCAGCGGAACGGCGGTCCTGAAATGAGGCCGGTCATCGATATCCGCCATATTCACAGGATCTTCGAGTCCGAAGCCGGCCTCGCCCACATCCTGCACGACATCTCGCTCAGCGTGATGCCCGGTGAGTTTCTGGCGATCATCGGCCCCTCGGGCTCGGGCAAGTCAACCCTCATGAACATACTGGGCTGCCTCGACACGCCCACTTCGGGCACGTACCTGCTCGAAGGGATCGATGTGGCGAAGCTCACCGACGACGAGCTGGCCGAGGTTCGGGCAACGCGCATCGGATTCGTGTTCCAAAGCTTCAACCTGCTGCCGCGCATGAGCGTGCTGGACAACGTGATCCTGCCGCTCGCCTACACCGATGTGCCGCGCGCGGACCGCGAACGGCGCGCCGTCCACGCGCTACGCGCCACAGGCCTGCCCGTCGACCACTACGACCACCGCACCAACGAGCTGTCGGGCGGCCAGATGCAGCGCGTCGCCATCGCCCGCGCCCTGGTCAACGACCCCGCTATCATCCTGGCCGACGAGCCCACGGGCAACCTGGACTCGGTCACCGGCCGCATGGTGCTCGATACGTTCCACGCGCTCAAGCGTCAGGGCAAGACCATCGTGTTGATCACCCACGACGCAAGCGTTGCCGCCGAGGCCGACCGCCGCGTAACCATCCGCGACGGACGCCTCTACCGCGAGGCCGCCAGCGCACCCAGCATGAGAGGAGGCACCCTATGAACGCACGCGACCTGATGCGCGAGGCGCTGCGCGCCCTCGAAGCCAACCGCGGCCGCACGCTGTTGACCGTGCTCGGCATCGTGATCGGCATCGCCGCCGTCATCGCCATGACGTCGCTCATCGGCGGCGTCCAGCAGACGCTGCTGAACGGCCTGGGCCTCAACGCGGCGCGCATGGTGCAGATCACCACGTCCAAGCCGCTCACCGACTCCGATATCAACAAGCTCGAAAAGCTCAACGCCTCGATCGACTTTGCCGAGGGCATCGTATCGGGCTTCAGCACCACCAAGATGGATGATCGCGATATCAGCGTATCCGTCACCGGCGGGTCGACCAGGCTTTTCGAACTCACCGGGCAGGTCAAGCTCATCGAGGGCCGGCTTTTCAACGCCCAAGAGGAGGCAAGCGGGGCGCGCGTGCTCATCATCGAACGCGGCGGCGTGAAGACGTACTTCGGCAACCCCGACGCCGACGTGATAGGCAAGCAGATCAAGCTCAACAACGCGAGCTATACCATCGTGGGCGTAGCCGACGCGGCAAGCGGCGGAATGGGCAACGACAACTACATGAACGTGTTCATGCCGGCAAAGACCGTCTCACGCGGGCTATCGTGGCTTCCCCAGGGGTCCTACGACCAGGCGATCGCCTTCGTTCGCGAGGGAACCGACCCCGAAGGCGCTCTTGAGGGAATCAAACAGGCCATCGCCAAAGCTCAAAACGTACCCGACGACGAGATCGAGAACTACATCTGGGTCTACAGCATGAAGGCGCAGATCGATGCGCTGCAGAGCTTCACCACCGCCTTCCAGCTCATCACAGGAGCCGTAGCGGGAATCTCGCTGCTGGTGGGCGGCATCGGCATCATGAACATGATGCTCACCAACGTAACCGAGCGCATCCGCGAGATCGGCGTGCGCCGCGCCCTGGGTGCGCGCGGACGCGACATCACCAACCAGTTCCTTATGGAATCCATCGCAATCTGCATGCTCGGCGGAGTCATAGGCACCATCGTGGGCTACCTGGCCGCCTGGGGCATCGCGTTGGTCGTCACCAACATGGGCATCCTGCAGGCATTGTCTGCCAACGGCGGCTCCGTCACGCTGGCGCCCGCGTTCTCCGTTGGAACCATCGTGCTCGCGGTGGGCATCTCGCTCATCATCGGCGTGCTGTTCGGCTTCTATCCAGCACGGCGGGCAGCCAAGCTCGATCCGGTGGAATGCCTGCGCTACCAGTAGCGCCTTGCAGCGCAAGGAGCTCAAAAGAAGCGACGAGGGATGGATGCGGCACCAAACGGGGTACATACACAAGGTCATCTCTTTAGCACAAGGAGCAATCATGTCCCATTGCCATCTTGATAGGAACCCCGTCTTCTCCGATACCTTCCAACGCAACCTCGATGCCATGGTCGGCCTGCTTGAAGGTGGCGAGAAGAATCCCGGCGCAAAGCTCATCGGCTTCGAGCTCGAGCGCATCCTCGTGGATGCAGCCGATCGCCCGCTCCCCTATGCAGGCGAAAACGGCGTCGCATCCATACTCGGGGCGCTGGCCGCCATGCATCCCGAAGACGAGCGCGTGTACATCGACGGCCACCTACTCGGCCTCGACTACAAACTAGAGGTTGCAGGCGAGCGCATCGGCGTCACCGTGTCGCTTGAGCCGGCGGCCCAGCTCGAGGTGTCCGCCGGACCCGCAACCAACGTGCGCGCCCTCTACCGAGCCGTAGAGGCATTCGATGCGCAGCTCGCCGACGTGCTGAAGGAGCTCGAGATCGACGCGCGCCTCGTTGCGGCGGGATACGACCCGTTCGTAGAAGCGCCCGAAGACCTGGAGCTCATCCCCAAGGAACGCTACCGCGACATGGACGCCTATCTGAGTCGTCATGGCCGCTACGCCCGCGATATGATGCGCTGCAGCGCCTCCACGCAGGTATCGCTCGACTACGAGGACGAAGCGGACGCCATGCGCCTCTACCGCATGGGCACGTTGCTGGGGTCGCTCTTTGCCTTCCTCTTCGACAACGCGCCGGTCTTTCGTGGAAAACCCACGCCCGGCATGGCGCGTTCTCTCATCTGGCACCACGTTGACGTAGATCGCTGCGGCATCGTGCCCGGAGCGCTCACCGGGCTCACCTTCGAACAGTATGCGCTGTGGGTCGCCGGCGTGAAGCCTATCCTGTTCACCGATGAGCAGCACGTCACCAGCTCGACGGGAAGCCGCTATGCCCGCGACATCATGGCCGAGCGCGCGCTTACGCGCAGCGAGCTCTTCCACCTGCTCTCGATGGTCTTCCCCAATGTGCGGCTCAAAGGGTTTTGCGAGTTTCGCGAGATGGATTCGCTGCCACCGCGCCTCGCGGCCGCCTGTACGAGTTTCACCGGCGCCCTCTTCTACGACAAATGCCTTGAAAACAAGCTCGCCGCGCGTCTAAGCGCATGGCTTCCGCGCGGCTTCGAGGGCGTAGACGAGCACGATGCGGTAACGGCCCGCATGCACCTGGAGGAGCACGGCTGGGACGCCGAGATCTTCGGCGCGCCCGTAACCGCCGTAGTGGATGCCCTGGTTGCGATCGCGCGCGAGAACATCGAGCACGACGGCGCCTGCACGGGCCTGGAGGTCCGGGACGGCGCCGAAGCGACCGTACCGGTCGTCCACGGCGACGATGAGGCGCGCTCGTTCGATCTTGAAGGCATCGATATGCTCGACGCCCTCTGGAAGAAGCGTACGCTGCCCCGCAACGTCCTTACGCTCTAGCCCAGAGCCAACCGCAGCGGCGCGCCATTCATCCGGCGCGCCGCTTTTCTAGTGCGGCACGGAGCTGCCAGCACGGTGCGGCGCACCGTAACGAGTTTGGTGACGGTAACGAGCTTGGTGAACGAGCGGCTTCGTTCAAGCGGGCCCGCGAAGAAATCCTGCAAATGAACCGTGCTCGAAATACAAGAAAAATCCCCGGTCAAAGACCGGAGATAAAACTGTTGGTAGCCCGTACCGGATTCGAACCGGTGATCTCCGCCTTGAGAGGGCGGCGTCCTGAACCGCTAGACGAACGGGCCATATATGTAAGGGACTTACGAGTGTCCCGAGAACTCTTGGTAGCCCGTACCGGATTCGAACCGGTGATCTCCGCCTTGAGAGGGCGGCGTCCTGAACCGCTAGACGAACGGGCCGTGAGCACTAGGAGAACAAGCAACTGGCTGGGATGGAGGGAGTCGAACCCCCATTGACGGAACCAGAATCCGCTGTCCTGCCATTAGACGACATCCCAATTGGTTGTTGTCTGCGCTCCTCTGCGCGAGAAAGAATATTACGGGAGTCCCCCCTTCAGTGCAACACTTTTCTTTCGGGAATCCCTATTTTGTGTGCACCTTGTGGATTGCCCAGGTAGATAGCGGTGCGTTCGAACCCCGTTTAAGCTTAGCGAGCGACGGGTCAGAGACAAACTGCTGCAGGTCGATGCTCCGCGTAGCCACGCGCCGCACCAGCGAGGGCGAGTGGGAGACGAAGATCATGCCCATGCCCTCCTCTTCCTGCGTATCGATGAGCGCGCGGACGAGCTGCGCCTGCGTGACGGCATCCAACATGGCCGTCGCCTCGTCGGCAATGAGGTAGCGCGGGGATACCATGAGCGCCCGTACGATGCAGCACCGCATAAGCTCGCCGCCGGACAGCTCCGCGGGAAACCGCGAGAGCCATGCGGCCGATAGCCCGAATCGCTCGCTCAGCAGGTCCCAGCGATCGCCCTCTAGGCCACCCGCCTCGGCAAGGCTGCGACGCATGCGCAGCCGGGGGTCGAACGCCTGCTCGGGATGCTGCCAAAGCAGCTGAACGGCCCTGCAACCAGGCTCTGGGATCCGAAGGCCATCAACACTCACCTCACCGCGCATCGGGGCCATAAATCCACTCAGAACGCGGCAGAGCGTGCTCTTACCAAACCCGGAGGGAGCTAGAAGCGCCAATCGCTCGCCGGGCTCGACGGAAAGGGATAACCCGGATGCCAGCGGGGCCCGGCCCGGGTAGCCGATGGCCACATCGGCAGCGATCAGGCTCATAGCCCCTCCTCCCCTGCGCGCAAATCACGCGCGCAGAAATCGTGCTCGGGTAGCGCGTGCCAGAGCGCACGCGTAAACGGATGACGCAACAATTTCGGGTCGCGGAAGCTCTCCACCGCGGTCTCCTCAACCACCGCGCCGTCGTGAAAGATCGCCACGCGGTCGCTCACGCGCAGGGCGAGCTCGATATCATGCGTGATGAGCAGCACGCCGCCTCCCTCGTTGGCAAACGTGCGCAGGTCGTCAACGGCGCGCACCGCCAGGTCCAGGTCCAGGCCGGGCGTGGGCTCGTCGGCGATGAGCACCCGCGGCTCCTCCATGAGCGCGCACATGAGCAAGACGCGCCGCGCCATGCCGCCGGAAAGCTCATGGGGATACAGCCGCTCAACACCCTCGTCGAGACCATAGCGTGCGAACAGCTCGCGCTGCCGCCGCATGCGGCGGCGCCGGTCCGCCGACCGCTCGATGCGAGAGGACCCGCGTGCGACGCCGCGCACCTGGGCGCCCACGCGCATCAACGGGTCGAGGTTGGTCACGCTCTGGGGCACCATGGCGATAGCGCGCCCACGCAGCTCTTTCAGCGACCGCGCGTCGAGTGCGCGGCCGTCGAACCATATGCGGCCGCGCACCGTGGCGTTCGGTGCGAACCGACCCATGAGGGCGTCTGCGAGGACGGTCTTGCCCGAGCCGCTCGCCCCCACCAGTGCCAGCACCTCGTTGGTATGAACCGAAAGCGAGAGGCCGTGCAACACCTCGACGGGTTCGAGCCGCGCAGAGAAGTAGGGGGCATCGGCATCGTACATATCGAATGACACGGTCAGATCCTCCACCGAGAGCAAATGGTGCTCACCCGGGTGGTGCGACGCAGCCGCATGACTGTGATGGTGATGAAACTGCTCGGAACCATGCGGGCCATGCGCCACGAAAGCGTCTTCCCCCACCCTCATCGCTGCACCTCCGCTCCGCTCGCAAGGCTGCGCAGGCACGCCCCCATGCCGTCGAACAACAGCACGACGATGACCAACGCCGCGCCGGGAAACACGGCGAGCCACCACGACCCGCTCGACAGATAGGACATGGCCTCGGACAGGATCACGCCGATGGCGGGCTGCTCGGGCGACAGGCCGAAACCCAGAAAGGTGATGGAGGCCTCGTGCAGGATGGCATGGGGGAACATGAGCGCGAGCCCCACGATGTACTGGGGCAGCACCGCCGGCACCACATGGTTGAGAACAAGGCGCATGCGGCCCGTGCCGAGCGCTCGCGAGCATGCGAGAAACGGCTCGGCGCGCACCTGCATCATCTCGGCGCGCAAGACGCGCGCCAGACTCGGCCAGTGGGTAAGCGAGATGCCCACCAGCACGCCCAGCGCACCGCGGCCAAGCGCATAGGAGACCAAGATGAGCAGCACGATATGGGGCGCGCTCATGACGACGTCGATGAGCCACTCCACGGCCGCGTCAACAGCCGGACCGCCCACGGCAGCCAGCGCCGCCAGGATAAACGCGATAACCGACGAAACGAGCGCCGATACGAGCCCCAAACCGAGGGAGACGCCGAGTCCGGCGCAGGTCCGCGCCAGCATGTCGCGGCCCATCCAGTCGGTGCCGAACGGATGGGCCAACGAGGGTGCCTGGCTCTTATGGAGGAAATCGACCGTCACAGCGGCGTCGCCGCACAGCGCGCCGGCAGCCCCCACGGCGAGGAGCAGAACCGCCGAGACGCACAGCCCCGCTAGCAGCAGGCGCCTCCGCGACCCGGTGCACGCGCGGCGCGGACGATGATAGATGACCGTGCGGTCGCATACCGCGGTATCGGGATCAGGCATGGCGCACCTCCTTGCGCATACGGGGGTCGAGAAGCAACGCCAGGCCGTCTGCGAGCGCATTTGCAGCGAAGACCAGCATCGCCGACGCCAGCGCTATCCCCACCAACAGCGGCGCATCGCCGCCCAGGCCGGCCGTCACGGCCGCCTGTCCGAGCCCGGGATACGAGAACACCTGCTCGACCAGAATCGAACCGCCGAACAGCTCGCCGATGGACGCCAGATGCAGCGTGATGGCGGGCAGGGCGATGTTTCGCAACCCATGGCGGAACAGGGCGCTCCCCTCGCCCTCGCCGCGGCTCGCGGCGAAGCGCATATAATCGCTTTGAAGCGCGTCGATGCACTTCTCGCGGGTATGCAAGGCCACGGGTGCGATCCCCGTGAGCGAGAGCACGATCGCGGGCAACACAAGGTGATGCAGGCGGCTCAACGCGTCCACGTCCCGGGCCGCCATGCCGATAGGGGCCGCGAACCCGATGGGGAACCACCCCAACCCCACGGCGAAGACCATCAGAAACAGCAGGCCCAGCCAAAACGCCGGTGTAGCCGTGAGCGCGTAGCAGACGGCCTTGATGACGCGATCCACCGCGGTACCCCGCCGCGCGCCGGCGACCAGCCCCAGCGCGAACCCGAGGGCACCCGAAAGCAGCCATGCGACCGCGAGCAAGGCTCCCGAGGAAGCCAGACGCTCCCCCACCACCGTTACTACGGGCGCGTTGAACCGCAGACTGTATCCGAAGTCGCCTCGCAGCGCCCCGGCAAGCCAGCTGCCGAACCTCTCGAGCACGGGCCGGCCCGCACCCCAATACTCGGCCAGCGCAGCGCGTTTCTGGGCGCTCATGGCGAGATAGGCTGCTTGCCCCACGTTGGCCTGCACGGGATCGATAGGCGAAAGCCCAACCAAAACGAACGTGATGATGCTCACAGCGCCCAGGAGCGCCACGAAGCGGAGCGGCAGCCGGAGCCACCATGGCAGACGGGGCACATGCCTCATGCCGTCCCACCCTTTCAGACGAAGGCGCCGCTTTCCGGATGCAGTCCTTCCGGAAAGCGGCACGCAGCTGCTACTTCCACGCCCACGCGTCGACGTTGTTCACGAGCGACCAGCCGTGGCCGTGCGGATGCGGCTTTTGACCGGCAACGTCCAGCCCATCGCGCTTCCAGTACAGATGATCGACGTTGGCCATCCAGCACCACGTCGAAGCGCCCTGCGGCGCCACGCCCTCCTCGCCATCCCACATGGCCTTCTTCCAATACGGATACGACGCCTCCAGGTCGGTCTGGGCCAGCGCCTCGTCAAGGTAGGCATCGACCATCGCGTTCTCGTAGCACGGGTAGTTGCCCCAGCCCGTGGAGTAATGCAGCTCGTACACCTCCACGGGAGCATTGGAACCCCAGCCCCACAGCACGGGGCTCTCGAACTGGTGCAGGTAGATCTCGTCCCAGCTGCTGCCGCGCGGCGCGGCGTCGATACCAAGCTCGTGCAGTTGCTGGCACAACTCGTTGACCATAGCCTGTCGAGAGGAATCATCGGAGGAGTACCACACGTCGAAAGCCGCGCGGACGCCGTCCTTCCAGCGGACGCCGTCGTCATCCAGCTTCCAACCCGCCTCGTCCAGAAGCGCACGCGCCCCATCGCGGTCGAACTCGACAGCCATGTCCTCGCTCGACCACGGCATGCCGTCACCCACGCTGTATGCCACGCGACCGTAGCCGTTGAGCACATGATCGATGATCGCCTGGCGATCGATGCCCATATTGATGGCACGGCGAACGGCGACATCGCAGGTCACGTCGTTGCCCATGGCGTAGGCGATATCGCCTTCGAGCACCTTGGTCCCGCCGGCGGGAACGGTGGGGAGCGAGATACCGCGCGAGTCGACGGTGCGGTACGCCACGAGCTCGTAGCCGTCGACCGTCTGGTCCGAGTGCGTCGGGTAGGTAAAGGCCACGTCGACCTGACCGGAGCGCACGGCGGCCAGCGCCGCATCCTCCTCCATGAATACGACGACGACGCGCTCCATCGAAGGCGCGGGTCCGTAGTAGCGCGGATTTGCCGCGAAGATCACCTGCTGGCCTTTGTCCCACTGCTCCAGCACGTAGCGCCCAGACCCAATAGGGCTGGCTCCATAGCCCTCGCCGTACGACGCCTCGGGGACGATGCCCAGCACGGCGAGCGTATAAAGCAACGCGTTATACGGCTTGGTGAGATGAAGCTCGACGGTATGGTCGCCGGTAGCGACCGCCTCCCTCACCATGGAAAGGTCCGCCTCGGACGTATCGCCGTGAGCCACCGCGTTAACCGTGAACGCCACGTCCTGGGCGCGCAGCGGCTCGCCGTTCGAGAACACGACGTCGTCTCGCAAGTCGAACGTCCACACCATGCCATCTGCGGAGCATACGAACGATCGAGCGAGGTCTCCGGTGATGTTCATCTCGTCATCGGTGGTCACGAGCGTGGACTGGATAAGCGGTTCATGCACGTGCTCGCCGCAACCCCAGGCAACCAGGGGGTCGAAGCCGGCGGCCGGCTCGCAGCTGGCGTTCATGGCCACCGTCACCGTCTTCTTTGAGTCGATCGGGGCGGCCGAGCCGGCGCCCTGCGCATCATCGCGCCCGGCGCAGCCCTCGAGGGAACCAAGTGCCGCCATGCCGCAGGCACCAGCCATAAGACCGAAAACCGCACGACGCGGCACGGGACGGGAAAGAGTGGACGACATATGCGCTCCAATCGTGTTACGAGTTCATTCATTCGTGCTACGCACGGTGTGAACGATGCTACCCCGCTTCATACGTGCAGGCAATAACACATGGTAGCGATATATGTAAAGAGGCGACGGCGCCCTACGCGAGGCCGAGGTACGCCAGAAGCGGCTGCGCTTCGTTACGCACCCGCCCGTCCATAACGGCTTGCAGGGCGCGCTCGAGTAGCTCGCCCAGGCGCGGACCCGGACGAACGCCGGCATCGATAAGATCGCGTCCGCCGATGGCGAGCATCTTCACGCTATAGGCGTCGCCATTGGCTACCAGCTCGCGCACCATCTCGCGCATGCGCTCGATTTCTTCGACGTAATAGAAACACGAGGGAGCTTTGCCCAGGGTATCGGCGCGCTTGAGGTCGAACAGCTCGCCCATAAGACGAGCGACATCGCACCCCGCGCGATCGAACAACTGCATAGCGTGAAGCAAGCTCGTGCGCTCGGGCTCTACCGGCATATCGTGATAGCGTATGAGCGTGCAGGCGTCGCGAACCAGCATGTCGCTCAGGCCCAGACGACGCATGATGGACCGCGCCATCTTCGCCCCCTCCTCCGGATGCCCGTAGAAGTGACCGCGACCGCCCGCATCCTGCGTAAAGCACGCAGGCTTACCAACATCGTGCAGGCACGCCGCCCACATAAGCGAAAGCGATGCTTCGCTATCGGGGTCGCCGCCATCTATGCGGAAGCGGGAAAGCTCGCCGGCGACCGTGAGGGCGCGGGCGATATGCTCGTAGACCGAGAAGGCATGGTAGGGGCTGCACTGATCGAAATCGCGAGCCGCGGCCAACTCGGGGATCGCGGCGCATATCAGCTCCGGATAGCGCAGCATGGCGTCGCCACCGTGACGTGTGGCGAGGATACCGCACATCTCTATGCCGACGCGCTCGTTGGCGACGGCATCCAACAAGGGTGCGCATTCGGCGAGCGCGGCGCACGTGGCGGGCTCTATAGCAAAATCGAGACGGCAGGCAAACCGCACGGCGCGCAGCATGCGCAGGGCGTCTTCGCGAAAACGCACGGCGGGCTCACCGACGGCGCGAATAACACGAGCCTGAATATCACCGCGACCATCGAAGAGGTCGAGCACGCCGCGCTCGGGATGCCAGGCCATGGCATTCACGGTGAAATCACGACGCGCAAGATCCTCGGAAATGGTGCCGGCACGCACCACCTCATCCGGATGGCGGCCGTCGGTGTAGAACCCGTCCAACCGATACGTCGTGACCTCGATGCGCTCGCCTTCGACAACGGCCGTGATGCCGCCGAACTTGATGCCGCTGCGAACGACATCGATATCGGCGGACAGAAGGGCGCGCTCCGATTCCTCCCAGGAGCCCGAGCAGCACATATCGACATCGTGACTCGGTACACCCATGATGGCATCGCGCACCCAGCCACCCACATACCAGGCCTCAAGCCCGGCGCTCTCGAGCGCGCGAAGCACGCGCAGCGAGGCGGCAGACGGGACCACGCCCTCCAGCGAGCACGAATTATCAGAACGATACGCGTTCACAGCCATACCAACTCCTTTAGTAGTTGGTTTAGTATAGCCGCCCAGCGCGAGCCTCGCACACCAGGCGAGGGCAAAGAAAATGGGCCGCCGGATACCCGACGGCCCATGCAAACTCTAACGGCGCGGATACGGCTACAGGAACCGTATCGTATACAGCCTTTACAGACGCGGAAGCTTGCGAACGGCGATGCGCTTGCTGTACTCCTCGACATTGGCGAAATCGCCCAGGCCGACGCTTTCGGCGACGTTGGCACCGGTGGCAAGCGCGAGCTTGAGCGCCTCCTCGACGTTGTCGCGGTCGTCGTACCACTTGTGCAGGAACGCTGCGAGCGTGGAGTCGCCGGCGCATACAGAGGAGACGAGCTTGATGTTGAACTGGCGCTGGGCGTACCAGATATCCTCGCCGTTGGAGAAGTACGCGGAGCCGCGGCTACCCATGGTGAGCAGGACATTCTGGATGCCGATCTCGTGGGCCATGGCGAGCGCGCGACGAGCATCGTCATCGGTATCGATGGTCACGCCGAAGATCTCGCGCATCTCATGATGGTTCGGCTTGATGAGCAGCGGCTTCTTAACAGCCAGCTCCTTCAGCTTGTTGCTGGACAGGTCCAGCACGACGTCGGCGCCACGGGCCTGAGCGTGATCCATAACCTTGTCCAGGAAGTCCTTAGACGCGCGCGGCGGCACGGAGCCGGACACGACGAGGCAATCGAGGTTGCCGGCGGTGTCCAGGATCTTGAAGAGCTCCTGCTCGTGCTGCGGGGTGATGGGCGCACCGGGATTGAGGACGCCGTACTCGTTCTCACCGTCGTTGATGTAGGCGCAGATGCGCGTGATACCGTCGACCCACACCGGTCGGCACAGGCAACCCATGTTCATGGTCTCCTCGACGATGAACTTACCGGTGAAGCCGGCGAAGAAGCCCAGGGCGACGGAGTCGACGCCGAACTTCTTGAACGCGTAAGACACGTCCAGGCCCTTGCCGTTCGGCGTGTAGTTCGCAGAGCCAGAACGGACGTTCTCGCCCGGAACCAGGCCGTTGCAAGAAACGGTCATATCGACTGCAGGATTTGCGGTCAGAGTGTAAAACATATAGCCCCCTTTTTTAGAACGGGCCGATTCCAAGCGATTCGCCGTCAACGGCACGTTCCTAAAATCACATGAATCGAAGCGGCGCCCTAGCGAGCGGCCTCCTCGAGAATCGCCTTGACCTCCTCGGCCGTCGAGCAGGACAGAGCACGCTCGGCAAGCGCGTCGCAGTCGGCCTTGCTCCACTGGGAGATGGTCTTACGAGCGCGCAGGATGCTCGGCGCGGACATGGAGAACTCCTCCAGGCCGAACGAGATCAGCAGCGGCTCGAGCAGCGGATCGGCAGCAGCCTCGCCACACATGCCCACCATGATGCCGGCCTTCACACCGCTCTCGATGATGTTCTTGATCGAGCGCAGAACCGACGGGTAGTACACCTGGTAGAGGTTGGAGATGTGGTCGTTACCGCGGTCGGCGCACATGGTGTAGCCGATGAGGTCGTTGGTGCCGATGGAGAAGAAGTCGGCCTCCTCGGCGAGCTTATCGGCGATGAGGGAGGCAGCCGGGGTCTCCATCATGACGCCGACCTCGATGTTCTCGTCGTACTTCATGCCCTCGGCCTCGAGCTCGGCCTTGCACTCCTCGACGAGCGCCTTGACAGCACGGACCTCCTCGACGCAGGTGACCAGCGGGATCATGATCTTGACGTCGCCGAAGGCGCCGGCGCGCAGCAGGGCGCGGAGCTGGACCTTGTACTGGTCGGCGTTCTCGAGGCAGTAGCGCACGGCGCGGAAGCCCATGAAGGGGTTCTCCTCCTTCTCCATATGGAGGTAGGGGATCTCCTTGTCGCCGCCCACATCGAGCGTACGGATGATGACCGGAGCGCCCTTGAGGGCGGTAGCGACCTTGCGGTAGGCCTGGAACTGCTCCTCCTCGGAAGGAAGCTCGGTGGCATCCATGAACAGGAACTCGGAACGGAACAGGCCGATAGCCTCGGCATCGTGGTCGAGTGCGTTGGCCACGTCGTCCGGGCTACCGATGTTGCAGGCGAGGATCTTCTTGATGCCGTCGGCGGTGACGGTCTCCTTGCCGCGGAAGGCCTCGAGGGCGGCCTTCTCGGCGGCGAACTCCTCGGCCTTGGCCGTGTACTCGGAAAGGACGGCCTCATCGGGATCGGCGATGACGACGCCCTTGGAGCCGTCGACGATGGCGGTCATGCCGTTGCGCAGCGCAGAGCAGCTGTTGGCAACGGAGAGGACTGCGGGAATCTCGAGGGCGCGGGCGATGATGGCGGAGTGGGAGGTACGGCCACCGGTCTCGGTAACGATGCCGGCGACGTGCTCCTTGTCGATGGTAGCCGTCATGGACGGAGTCAGGTCATGAACGACGACCACGGTGTTCTCGGGAAGAACGGAGAGGTCGACGACCTCGACGCCCAGCAGCTCGGCCAGGATGCCGGTGCGGATGTCGGCGATGTCGGCGGCGCGCAGGCGGAACATCTCGTCATCCATGGACAGGAACATGTTCTCGAACATGGTGCTGGTGTCCACGAGGGCCTGCTCGGCGCAGGTGCCACCATCGATGGCCATGTTGATGCCGTCGGTCATGCCCGGATCCTGCGCAAGCACGATGTGGCCGGCCATGATCTCGGCCTCGGCCTCGCCCACGGCGACCTTCATGTGGTCGGCCTGGGCCTGGGTCTTCTCGCAGAAGACGGCGAGCGCGGCCTGGTAGCGCTCCTTCTCAGCAGCGACATCGGTGACCTCATGGGGTTCAAAAGTCAGGTCGGGATCGACGGCCACCATGACGGTGCCGATACCGATGCCCTCAGAAGCGTTGACTCCCTGGTACATTCCCATTTCCTCTCTCCGTGCGGCCCGGCGGGAACCGAACCGCTACAAAAAGCAGGCGTCCACGACCGTAGACGCCTGCGTACATTGCTATGAACTTACTTGTTCAATGGTCAAGCCCGCGGGCGAGTTACTCGCCGAGACCGCTCTTGATGAGCTCGATAGCCTGGGCCAGAGCCTCGGCCTCGTCGGCGCCGTCGCACTTAACCTCGACCTCGGTGCCGCAGGGGATGCCAGCAGCCATGAGAGCCATGGGGCTCTTGCCGTTGACCTCCTTATCGGGGGTGACGACGGTCACGTCGCAGGCGAACTTGCCCATGGTGGACGCGAAGAGACCAGCGGGACGCATGTGCAGACCCTGGGGATTGATGAGGGTGGCCTTCTCAGAAACCATAACTGACTCCTTTTCAACATGCCTTGCGGCGCGATGCCATGGGGCACGATATAAGACGGAATTATTCTACCGCATACAGGGATAAAAACCATGCAGAACACGGGATTAGTCTGCAACGCGATCGCCATTCGAAGCGTTTTCCCAGCTTATGCGCATTCATGTGAGATTCAAATGGCCGCATGGCGCCGCCGAAACACCTAAGGAAAACCCGCAGCACCGCACCCGGACCGGGCTGCTTAAGCCAGGCGATCGTTGACAAGCGCCGCTACAAGTTCGGGCTCGTCCTCAGCCTTCATCGCAGCGCGAAAAGCATCGTCCATAAGGGCTTCGGCCACTTTGGAAAGCACCATGAGATGCGACGTCCCGGCGTTGACCTCGGGGATGAGCAGGGCGATCGCCACGGTGACGGGCAGGTCGTCCATGGTGCCCCAGCCCTCGATGCCCACGGGATCTTTCAGGATAAGAACGGAAGCCTCGCACACCGATGGGCTTTTCGCATGAGGCACCGCGAACCCGTCGACCATGCCCGTATCGCCCTCGACCTCGCGCGCGATAAACGCTCGATAGAGCTCGTCGGCATCGGTTGCCAACCCCAGGTCCACGGCGACGCGGGCAAGATGCAGGAGCGCGTTATCGCGCGTGGCCAAACCCTCGGCGGAAATCACCTGGTGCGCCTTGACGAACTCGCAAGCAGGCGCCACGGCAGACTGCCCCTCCACTTCCGAAGGCCCGGCCCCATCGCCGCGCCGCTGCCCGTCATGCATCGTAAAGAACCCCACGCCTGACCCTCGATTCATTGCTCGTAAACTTCGTCGCCAAGATTATGAACTGAAAAAATATAGCACGCTCGGATATCGGGCGGCCACTTCGGCGCATCCATCGATTCGTTTTTGTCCCGACGCCCCGCTTTCGTCTATAATCACACCTACGCGCCGTTAGCTCAGCTGGATAGAGCAGGGGACTTCTAATCCCAAGGCCGTAGGTTCGAATCCTATACGGCGCACCAGAGATTGAAACGCCCGAATCACGTGCAGGTTCGGGCGTTTTTCTTGCTCGTACAGGATTCGGACCGGGAGGTCGCGAGCGTTTCCAAGCGAGCGTGCCGAGGCGTCTGTCGCCCATGGAGCATCTTCGAGTACAATACCCCGAATAGTCGAGACCCTCGCCGCGCACTGCGCCGCGGAACTCGAACAAGGAGCCTATTCTCAAGGAGACTTCCGTGACACATCAAGAGCATCCATCGACTACCCTATCGAGGCGCGCGCTGCTTGCAAGCGCCGGCGCCCTCGGCGCCATCGCGGCAGCGCCCAAGGCAGCGCAGGCGTCCGAGACCTCGAGTGCCCACGTCCATCTCGCCTCATTCGAGGAATACGTAGCTTGGGCCAACGAAAACTATCAACCCGACCCGCTGGGTCATATGGGCTCTGACGCCGCGACGCTCGCCTTTCGTGGATGGCGCGACCACCAATGGAAGGAAACCGCCGAAGGCAAAACGTTCATCGACGGAAATGGACGCGTATTCGCCTCCCCCGCCGTCAAGGTGATCGATGTATCCGAACACCAGCGGACCATCGACTGGGATGCCGTCAAGCGCTCCGGCGTGGACGCCGCGATCCTGCGCTGCGGTTACGGCATCGGCAACGAGGACGCATCGTTCGCGCGCAACCTTCGTGAATGCGAGCGTATCGGCATGCCCTACGGCGTCTACCTCTTCAGCTACGCCTACGATGCCGACTTCGCCGCGAAAGAGGGCGGGTGGACGGCGGAGCTTCTCAAGCGCTACGACGCAAAACCAACGCTTCCCGTTTATTACGACCTTGAAACTTGGACCTGGACGGGCCACAAGCCGCCCTCGGACACAAAGACCTACGAGGCTATCGTGGACGCCTACTTCAACGCCATGGACACAGCGGGCTTCGCAAACGTCTCCATCTACAGCTACGCAGGCCTCCTGCTGAAGGGCGCCCTGAAAAGCCCCGCTATATGGAAGCGGACGAGCTGGGTAGCGCAATACGCCGCGGAGCTCGAGTTTGATTTCAAGATGTATGCTTCCGACTTCCATGGGTGGCAATACACCGATATGGGCGTCGTGGACGGCATCTCGGGCTCCGTTGACATCAATGCGTTCACGCCCTTCAACCTGTATGGCTTCAACGACGTCACACCTGCAACGCCCCATCACGAGGACATCGGTTGGCTGAAAAAACAGGGCATCACGACGGGGTTCCCCGACGGATCTTTCCGCGGCGAGGCAAACGTTACGCGCCAGGATATGGCGGCGCTGCTCTACCGGACCGCCGGGAAACCCGCCTACGCGCCCAGCAAGGCGGACCTCGAGCGGTTCGCCGACATCACGCCCGCGACGCCGCATTTCAAAGAGATCTGCTGGCTGGGCTCGGAGGGCATCGCACAGGGATGGACCGATCGCACCTATCGAGGATTGAACACGGTAGCGCGCCAGGATATGGCGGCCTTCCTCTATCGTCTCGCAGGCTCGCCGAGCTTCGCGCCAGGTACCGACGACGTCCACCGCTTCGCCGATGTCACTTCCGCGACACCTCACGCCCGGGAAATCTGGTGGCTTGCCGGCACGGGCGTCACCGAGGGATTCCACGACGGCACGTTCCGCGGACTCGCTCCCGTCACCCGTCAGGATATGGCCGCGTTCCTGCATAGGCTGAGCACGTATCTCGGCGGGGTGTTCCCACGGTAGACGGAACAACGCGGAACCCGCGCCCCCTGCAATCGACAAGGACGCCGAGCACAGAAGCCCGCTGGCCATGGGACGGTGGGCTTCTGTGCAAGCGGCCGCGGCTTCGATCAGATGCGACGCGGAACTATCGTTCTCTAGGGCCGGCTACCACGCGGGAAGTAAATCGTAATCGGACATACGGTGCAGGAAGGCCGCCATATCACAGCGAGTAACGATGACGTACGGACGGAATTCCTTGACACCGCCACCTAGGTCCCAGCCCGTCGACACGCCAGTGGAAGCGAGCCACAGAATCTCACGCACGTGCGGCGTGTAGCTGTTCACATCGCTAAAAGCCTGCCGCTCCTCATAGGAGGGATAGAAGGCGGGCTTGCCGGCAAGGCGAAATAGGAAAGCAGCCATATCGGCTCGGGCAACCTCGGCATACGGGCGAAACTCGGCGTAGCCGCCCATATCCCAACCAGCGGATATGCCGGTGGAAGCGAGCCACCAGATCTCCTTGGCATGCGGCGTGTTCCAGGTAACATCCCTGAATTTCTGTATATCCTGCTTCGAGGGCGTATAGGCGGGCTCGCCAACGAGGCGGTACAGGAAGGCGGCCATATCGGCTCGGGCAACGTTGACATAGGGGCGGAACTCGCGACCACCGGGCACATCCCAGCCCTTGCTTACGCCGTTCTGGGCCAGCCACAGAATGTGGGCCTCATGCGGCGTGCTCCAGTTGACGTCGATAAAAGGGCTCTCCTGCTCGCTGTAGCCAACCGTGTAGGACTCGCCGCCGGCGCGCCAGTCGTCGGTAACCACGCCGATGTAATACGTTCCAGCAGGCAGCATACCGCAATCAAGAGCTACGGCACGGTGGTTTTCGATCGGCTCCCCCACATCTTCCACCCGCGCGAGCAGCTTTTTGCCGTTCTGGTCGAGCGATTGCGTCAATACGTTCCCGTTCCGGTCTTCGAGCGCGAGCATGGTGTTCTGGGGGCCGTTGAGCTCGAGCTTGATATGGCTGGGACGGACAAGCGTGAACGCATAGTAATCGAGGTCCCGATGGGCGTGCTGGGTATTGGCGAGCGCGTAGTTGAACAGGAAGCCAAAGCCGCGACGACGCGCATCAAGATGAGTCGCAACAGCGGCATTTCCGTTTGATTCGAATTCGAATACGTGGCCGTCGGCATAGGTGTCATAATCCTGGACCACGTTGTAGCCCAGTGAGAAATGGCCTGGTTTATCAGCCGAGGTAAACGCATCGATCGTATAGCTACCCGCAGGCAACGAGATGTGCGACAAGCCCAAAGACGATGCGAATTCCGCAGAGCCCAGCACGCAACCGTGGCCCTGGACGTCATTGATCGAAAATGTAGCCAGCCCTCCCTGAATATCGATAGAACCAAAGAAGCTGATAACGGTGGGCCGCGAGAGGGAGAACGTAAACTTGGTTAAAACCGTTTCGGGATCACTGATCTTTACCGACTGAGGAGAGCCCGCGACAAGCGGAATCGAATCCACCGCACGCCTTGGCTGCGCGAAAGGCTGGTTGAAGCCAGAAGCCGAAAACGACTGCGCGGCCTCATCCACCGCAGCGGCATATTCAGTCGCTATACCCGATCCCAGCGTTGACGTTTTGGATGATCCTTCTAACAGGGATGGCTTTACCTTGGCATAGGCCTGGCAAATCGACGATGTGCCACTTGATGAAAACTCGCCAGCCTGTGCAAAGGCACCCGCCGGCACCATCAGGCCGGCAGCCAGAGATGCCATGGCTCCCGCAAAAACCAGGGCGCGAACAGAACACGTACGCATGCTTCCCCTTCCCATGGATGACGCTACGAAACTGTATACCTGTAAGCTTATCTCATTTCTCCACGTTTGCACGGACTCGAAGATCAACGGGGTATTTGCAATTGTTAATGACGGGGCAACGAAACTCCATCAGGATACGGGACAGGATGGCGCAGCGGATGCATCTGCCAGCGCTACGTCCGAACAGAAGGGGGGTGTCTCTATGGTTTTGTCAACCATGGCCGCCCTCGTTTTTCAGCATGGTCCATC
>NZ_VOWY01000001.1 GCF_008014645.1 Collinsella sp. BA40 | reverse complement strand
ATATTGCCACACCCCCGCTCCCCCGCCGCCGGGGATATCGTCCTCCACAACTTGAACACATCTGGCTGAACATAGGATTCAGATTGCGGTCTTGGCTTCAATATAGTTGCGCAACCCGCCTCTTGTTCGAATGAATTAATAGCTGATGGGATCGAGCAACCATACTGTGGTGACGACGCCCGTGCGGGAAGGTGCCCCCGCCGCATAGCGTCCGCTCATGCCTCCTATTAAATACTGGGAAGCCCTATCCCCGCTTACGCTTATCCCGAACCAACGTGCTCGCCGAATAAGAGTGCTGATTGTTCGCAGCATCTTGAAAGTTTCGCAAGTCCACGGGCTCAAGACAATTCTGCATGATCATTTCGAACAATCTGCATGCATACAAAAACAGGGCCCCGATGATGGGACCCTGTTGTATAGCGAAGTTGTACTTCGAGGAGAATTAAGCCTCGAGTGCCTTCTTGGCGATGGCGGCGAGCTCGTTGAAGGACTCGATGTCCTCGTACGCCATCTGAGCGAGGACCTTGCGGTCAAGCTCGATGCCGGCGAGCTTCAGGCCATGCATGAACTGGGAGTAGGAAATGTCGTTCATGCGAGCGGCGGCGTTGATACGGGTGATCCAGAGGCTGCGGATCTCGCGCTTCTTGTTGCGGCGATCGCGGTACTGGTACTGGAGGGAGTGCTGCACCTGCTCCTTGGCGTACTTATAAGAGCGGGACGCCTGACCGTAATAACCCTTTGCGCGGTTAAGGACGGTACGACGCTTCTTCTTGGCGTTCACAGCGCGCTTCACACGTGCCATATCTAATCAACTCCTAAAAATGGATGAGGGGAAACTAAAGGGATGGCTTAGTTGCCAGCGAGACGGCCGTTGACGACCTTCTTGTCGGCAGCGGCCAGCTCGGTCTCCTGGCGGAAGCCACGCTTGCGCTTGGTGGTCTTCTTGGTGAGGATGTGGCTCTTGAACGCCTTGCAGCGCATGATCTTGCCCGTGCCGGTGCGGCGGAAACGCTTCTTGGTGCCGCTATGGGACTTCATCTTAGGCATGAACTTCTCCTTCTCGGTTACTCGTACACGAAGAAATGGCTATTCGCCATTTTTGGCCCCGCTGGCCTCGTTATCAAAGGCGCCCTTAATGGGTGCGAGGAGCATGAGCATGTTACGGCCTTCAAGCTTGGGAGCCGACTCGACCGTAGCGTAGGGCTTGAGGTCCTCGGAAAGACGCTCGAGCACGTTGAGACCCTGCTCGGGGTGAGCCATCTCGCGGCCACGGAACATGATCGTGACCTTAACGCGCGCACCCTTCTTCAGGAAGCGCAGGACATGGCCCTTCTTGGTCTCGTAATCGCCAACGTCGATCTTGGGGCGGAATTTCATTTCCTTGACCTCGACCTTGGACTGGTTCTTACGAGCCTGCTTGGCCTTCATAGCCTGCTGGTACTTGAACTTCCCGTAATCCATGACCCTGCACACCGGCGGGTTTGCATTCGGGGCGATCTCGACCAGGTCGAGACCCTGCTCATCTGCAACGCGCTGGGCGTCGCGGATGCCGAACAGGCCGAGCTGCGAGCCGTCGACGCCGATCAGGCGGCAGGTAGTGCCGGTGATCTCGTCATTAATACGGGTGTCATCAGACTTAGCTATGTCCTTACCTCCTTCGGAATAGAAAACAAGACCCGGATCCATAAGCAGCATCCAGGTCTTGCAAGCATAATAACGACAACAATCTTGTCGTTGCATTACTAACTTGTTGGACCAGACAGCTGCTCAATGGCGCCGAAAGGTGGGGACTTACTGTCCCACTTTGGCTACTGTGTTCACACAGTGCAGATTGCATAATATCACAGAGTGAGCGCTCTTCACGCTTTCACCATGAATCGCACTCGCGTGAGTTCGGCGTGGTACGTAAAGGGCCCCGTTGCCGAGGCCCTTGTCTAATCTATGGTGCCCGAGGTGAGATTCGAAGCGTGCCACTGCGCGGCCCGCGGCGCTCGGATGCCTCCGGCATCCTTCGCGCGCTCGCTACAAACGCTCGCGCGTTTGCTAGACGCTCGCGCACTCGCGTGAGTTCGGCGTGGTACGTAAAGGGCCCCGTTGCCGAGGCCCTTGTCTAATCTATGGTGCCCGAGGTGAGATTCGAACTCACACGCTGTTGCCAGCGGAGGATTTTGAGTTCTTGCACGAACATGTTAAAGCAGACGCACGACCCTAGTAGCTCGCACTATACGAAACGACCATAGTGGACACGGGCTATTGCCGACTGCCACCGCTTGAACCTTGTCCTATGCAGTCCTTGAATAGATTGCAGCCGATGACGCATATCCGGACTATGGCAACTTTATTCTACCCCGTCTCTCATGACTCGACCATGCGAGCCATCAGCCCCAGCAGCTTCATGATGCTCCAAACCGGAACCGAGCAAACCCCTCCCGCCGAAGCGAGAGGGGCAGCGTTCGTTATCGGTCGGCGACCAGTTCGGCAACGCGCTCGGCGATGCGCTCCACGTCCCAGTCTGACAGCCTGAAGTCAAGCTCCTCTGGCACGTCCTCGATCGCCATGGACTCCTTGGGGATGGCGCATATCGCCTTGAGCATGGCCGTGCATCGCGCCCAGCGGTCGATGGTGCGATTGTAGATCTCGCCCGCGATGCTCTTGGGGTCGGTCGTGTCCTCGGCGCCGATACCGCACATGGCCTTCAGCATGGAGGTCATGCGATAGCAGCGGTCGTGGGTCTCGCGGCCCTTCTCGATGGTCCAAACGCGCTGAGCGATCTTCTCGATATCCTCGTCCTTCACTTCTTCCTCCTCGTCTGCCGCTCCAGCGGCCATCATGTCGTAGTAGCGCTGCGCGCGAGCGATGTAGGCATCGCGTTGGGAGAGCGCCAGCTCGCCCGGGCAGGCTGTCGCCATATACATCGAATGCGGCCGCACGTTGCCGCCCCACATAGGTCGGCCCAAGCCGTAGGCAATGCACAGGGCCGCCACGAGGTGCGCGCCCGAGTCCAGGCACGCCTCGCTCACCGTCCATGGGTCTGAGCCGTTGTTGGCGTGCTCGATGTTGACCGAGCGGCAGTTGGCGTCGAAGTCCCCGAGCGCCCAGGCCGTATCGCGATCGTGGACGAGCTGGCCAATCACTCCGTCTCGCTGCACCAGGTAGTGAGCCGACGCGGGACGGGTCTGCCAGACGTTGTAGCAGCCGCGCACGGTCAGGCCGACCGCAGCCGTGTGGTGGATGCCCACGAACTCGATTCGTCTCCCGCGGCGACCGGACGTGAAGTGCTTGGGGATATATAACTCGACGTCGGCCTTTAGATTTTTGTAGTCCATCGTCTAGGCCTTCCGATGGTTGGCGTTCGGCGCGACCTCGGAGCGCCCGAGGGCGGCGGCACTGTCGGATGTGCCACTGGTCGTGGGGTCGGTGACGCACGCCCATACGGACGTGAGCATGGCCACGACCACCACGGGGTTGCCGAGCGCCGCCATGATGGTGGAGCCCAGCACCTCCCACGTGGTCATGTCCTCCCATGTGGCGCCCATGCCGACGATCAGCGGCATGATGATGGAGCAGGTCAACTGCGCCCAGAAGATGGGATTTTTGAATCGAACACGCCAATTGATGTTCATCGTTACCTCCTTAGAATCCGATTCGCGACAGGGCCGCGGTCAAAACGGCGGTGATGATCACGCCGACGACCACCCACGTAGCCTTGTCCCATTTCTCCGCGGGTTTCGCCGCCATCAGGTCGAGCTTCCCGTCGATGCGGTCGACCTTGCTCTCCACGCTCGCCATCTGCTTGTCGCGGAACGCATCGCGCTCCTGCGTGCGGACCTGCTGCTCGGTGAGCGCGTCGATTTCCTTGCCATGCGTCGTGATGCGCTCCTCGGCAGAGGTCATGCGGCCTTCGAGGAGCTTGATACGGGTCTCCGGTGCCTGGGTCTCCACGCGCATCACATCCCCGGGACCCATGTGAGCTGGCCGAAGCGAACCTTGTTGGTGCCGCCGCCTCCCAGCTGGCCCACCGAGATCGTTCCGTCGGTCTTGACCCGCACGAACCCGGCGCCTCCGTCTCCGTCTTGCGTGCAGCAGGCGGCGAGGCACTCGGTGGCGGGCCGCAGCTCGGCGGGCACGTTATACTTGCAATCGAGAGTGTCCCAGGGCCCCGAATCGGTGATAATATTCCGCACGTAAACCGTGCAGGCGCCACCGTGCCTAATAACTCTCCAATAGTCGTTCTCGTACAGCTTCTTGCATCCAAGGGACTGCAGGCTCGGCACGATCGGAGCCATTCGCACGGGATTGCCTACCGACAGGCCATCCAGCGGGATGCGCCACAGCGCCATCCCGTCCGCGCCGACGGCGGGATCGGAGGGCGCGGACGCATGCGGAGCTCCTTTGATGACCTCCAAGGCCACGGACTCCACTCCACTCGGGTCCTTCTTATATCGGGCAACCACCAGGTCGTGGCGCTTCAATCCCTGCGACCCGCTCTGGACCGTCAGGCTCTCGGTGCCCTTCGCCCAGAAGCGCAGCCCCTTCACCATGCCTGCACCCGTGGCTATGGTCGCTCGGTTGCTCGTGCTCATCGTGCACTGGAAATTCTGCCCCCAGTCGAAGATGCAGCCTTCCAAGCCGACCACGCCGACGTTAAGGGCTGCCAGGTCTTCGGACGAGATATGTGCCCGCCCGGCATGGCCGTCAACCAATTCGATCGCCATTCACGACCCCTTTCTTACATTCCAGGCACCCATATGACCTGCCCGAAGCGCGGCTCGGCGGTCCCCGCGTTGCCGAGCTGCCCCATCGAGATCTTGCCGTCGGGCTTGACCCGGATGAAGCCCGCGCCGCTGTCTCCGCTCTGCGTGGCGCATGCGGCGATGACCTCGACGGCGGGCCGCAGCTCAGCGGGCACGGTGTACCTGCACTCGATGGCGTCCCAGCTCCCCGAGCCCGTCTTGATGTTGCGCGCCGTGCACGACAGCGTGCCGCCGTGGTCGATGACGCGCCAGAAGCCGTTGTCGTAGAGCATCTTCGGCTGCTGCGCGGAACCGCCGCCGCCCGTGGTGGCGATGGTCACATTCCTGCTGCCGTCGAAGCTCGCGCTGCCGCTCACCGCGCCCGTCAACGTGATGGTGCGGGCTGTCGAGAGCTTCAGAGCCGAGGTGGCGGCCCCGCCCGCGCTCGACGCCCCCGCGTAGGGGTGCGTGTGGGGCTGGGGCGGGAACGTAGACGGCTTGCCCGCCACGTCGGCCCATGGGTGCGAGTGCCCGATGTCAGCCTTTCCCGCCGCAGCAGCCTTCACCTGGGCCGCGAGCTCGCGACCCGACTCCTCCGACATCGCCCGCCGCGCCGCAGCCATGCTAGAACCAGCCCTTGACGTCTGCGGCGGTCACGAAGTCGATGTTGCTCTGGATGATGTCGAAGTCGCTGTCCTTCGAGGTCGAGCCCTTCGCCGTGTTGGCGAACACCATGTCGCCCGCCTCGCACGCCTGCCCCGCGTAGGCGCCGGGCGTCTTCACGACCCAGTACCAGCCGGGCTTGTAGGCCGTGGCGATGATGGCGGCGTAGCTCTCCGCGCCGCCCTGGTAGGCGGTCGCGCCCGTCACCGCCTCGCGCACGGCGGTCTGGACGAAGGCCGTGGTCGCGATCTTGGTGGAGTTGTCGGCCGCGGACGGCGTGGGGGCCGTCGGCGTTCCCGACAGCGCGGGGCTGGCGAGCGGGGCCTTCAGGGAGAGGTAGTCGCTCACGCTCTTGAGCTTCTCGTGGACGCCGCCCGACGACACCGCGTTCTGGGACCGAGGCTCGGGCCAGTCGTCGACGATGACGCACGTGGCGCCGTCCTCGATGCCGTCGAGCTTCTTCTTGTCCTCGGCGCTCATCGTGCCCGGGGCCGTCTGGCTCGCGGGCGGATAGAGCGTGTCCTTGTAGTAGACCACGCCGTCCACGATGGGGCTGGGGGTGTAGCCCGCCGCGCTCGCCACGTCCGACGTTGTCTTGACGCCGCCGAGAGACTTGCCCGCCACAGGCAGGACGTACTTGTTCGCACCCGTCTGCACGCCGTCCAGCTTCGCCTTGTCGGCGGCGCTCATCGCGCCGGGCGCCGAGCCGCTCGCTGTCGGGATGGTAGCGCTCGACAGCACCGCCGGGGACGACTGCGCGTTCTTGAGCTGGATCTGCAGGCCGCTCAACGCGATGGAGCCCGCGAACTTGGACTTAGATGTGTTTACGAGCTCGCGGCCCGCTTCCTCGGACATGGCCTTTCCCGCCATAGCGTCCTCCTTATGTTGTGGTTTTCTATCTCACCCGGCGTCACGCGAACCAGCCGTTCGCCTCGTCCGCGCCCACCAGATCTATGCCGACGGCGACCTCGCGCCCGCTGCGCGTCGCTGTCACGGGCAACCTCGCCCGCACCTCGGCCACCGACGCACCCACGGCCGCCATCGCCCCCGATGCCGTTCGCACCGCCTCGGCGGCCTTGGACTCAACGGCAGCCAGGTCCTCGCCCGCGACCTCGGCGCTGAAGGTGTAGCCCTCCAACTTCAAGCCGCGGCCGGCGTCGTACGAGTGCCCGCCGCCGGATGATTCCGCGCTGCCCGCGAGCGATCGGCTAGCCTTCTCTGCGCCCACCTCGTAATCGACGGTGAGCTGCCCGTCCTTCACGGCCGCGATCTTCTTGACGATGCGCGCCGACACGGCGATGCCCGTGGAGTTGTCCCGGCCGGTAACCGTGTCTCCCACGTCCATCTCGAAGCCGTCGCGCACCTCGACCGACACGCCGCCCTGGCCCTGCAGCTCCTCGAGCTTCTTGCGCGTCTCGACCCGCAGCTCCTCGGCGGCCGCGTTGCTGTAGTCGTAGACCGCCGACCTCTCGTCCAGGCCGAAAAGGCTCTGCGCCTGAGACACCCGTCCCTGTGCATCGGCGTACCAATGGCACACCGCCCGCTCCGCGCCCTGTCCGCTGCCCAGCCCGATGAGGTGGTTGACGGGCGAGTGCTCGCGAACCACTTCGAAATCGATGAGATCGGAGTCGACCTCGTCCCGATGCTCGCTGCATCGTTCCGCCCACACCGCGACACGCGAGCCGTCGAAGGCCGCCTTGAGCTTGGCGCCGGAGCTCATAAGCATCTTTCGAACGCCGTGGTAGCCGCTCGTGTAGCGATCGAACGCGTACGACACCTCGATGCCGCTCGGGGCCGCCCTGGCGGCGAACAACGCCCCGAGCCCAAGGCGGGAGACGAGCGACGCGAGGACCGCGTTGGCATCCCCCGATACGGCGAGATGGCTCTGACCGGGGTCCGGCTCGATCACCTTGCTGTCGAGGATGCCGTGCCACGTGCGGCCGCTATAGGTCGCCGTGCTCGCGCGGCCCTCGACCTTCAGGGTGCAGCGGTCGATCACGCCGCCGTATTCCGTGCCGTCGATGAGCACGTAGCCGCGCGGTACCGGTTCGACATCCCGGCAGACCAGGCTGAAGTCGTTCTCGTCCTCGCCTATGGCCATATCGAGGTCGAAGTCGCGGGATGCCGCGTAAGCCTGCAGGCGCTCGTCGAGCACGATCAGCTCCATGGCGGCTCGCCCCTCTCCTCGTAGACCGTGACGTCGAAGCCGAATCCACGGCTCCACGAGACCTCGTGCTCGCCTGGGGCGATCTTCTCGAAGATGTACTCGCCGCGCCCGGCACCACCGCCGCGATGCGCCTTGGCAAAGACGCTCGCAACGTCCCCGTTCCCGTCGACCACCTCGACGGTGCCCGCCATGCCGTCCACTACCATGTAGCCGCCCGCCGGCACCGTCGCGTCAACCTGATAGCGGTTGGCTCCGATGACCACGCAGGGGTTGATGGCGGGGCCGTACACCGTGATGCGCGCCCATGCCGGAGCGAAACCGCCCACTGAGAGAACGGAGCGGGTGGGCGGGGACCCGAGGTCGCACGGGAGGTCGCAGGGCAGGTCGAGGCCAGCCGGACCAGATGCCTCGGGAGCCGTGAACTCCGTCGTCTCCCTCCTGCGCCAGACGCCGTCTGCGAGCACGAGCTTCAGCGCCGCGGAGACCGACCACGGGGAGACCCGCTTGACGTCCTGCGCGACCGCGAGGGCGCGCGTGCGCCACACTCCATCGACCACCAGGCTCCCTGGCTCCCCGGCCGCCGCATCGCGGTCGAGGACCTCGCCGAGCGCATCGAGCGCCGCGCCATCGACGCTCGTGATGTCCAGCAAGACCTCCCGCGCATGGCGGGAGATCCCTCCCGCGCCCCGGGTGCCGAGCGTGTAAGAGAGCTGCCTGCCACGCAATGCACACGCGGCGCCCGCGAAGATCACGGGTCCGTCGAGCGATACGGCCTCCGGCCCCGTAGCGCTCTCGTAGGCGAGCCTAGACACAAGCGGCCACCGCCCTTCTGAACTCCCTCGGGCTCATGCCCTTCGGAAACTTATCGAGCGCCTCGAGGATCTGCACGAGTACGTCGAGCACGCGCTCCATCACGGCATCGGGCCCCTCGGGACCGACGGCAGAGGATGCGTCGGCGGCGATACGGACGTCCGACCTCATGGAGCCCCAGGAAGCGGGATCCTCGATATCCGCCATGGCGCCGCCGAAAGCAGACGAAATGGCGTCCGTTCGCTCGGAGAGGTACCCCTCGACTCCCGTCCAACCGTCCTTCATGCCGCCGAGCAGGCCGTCCATGATGACGCGGCCGTTGCCCACCAGCAGCCTGGCGTCGACGGAGCGCGGACCTTTGAGGTTGGGGATAGCGGAGGTGATCTCGCCGAACCATCCGGTCACGTTGTCCCATGCGCTCTTGAGGCCGCGCCACAGGCCGTCGATGATGGACTTGCCGGCGTCCCATAGCAGGCTTCCCACATCGCCGATAGCGCTGAGGATCTTGCTGCCGAGGCCCGAGAAGAAGTCGCACACCCCCTGGATGCCGTCCGAGACGGCGCCCTTGATGCTCTCCCATGCTCCCGACAGGAAGGTCGAGATGGTGTTCCACGCGCCCTCCCAGTCGCCGCTTATCGCCTGCATCACGGCCGTGATGACCGTCTGGATGACCGCGAGCGCGCCGTCGATGATGCCCTTGATGGCGGGCCACACCGCCTGGATGACGCCGAGCACGGCGCCCATCACCGTGGTTATGACCGCCTGGATGAAGGGCATCGCGGTCTGGATGGCCGCGACTATCTGCTGCAGCACCGGCATGACGGCGACCATGATCGCGCTCGCCACCTGCACCACCGCAGCGATGATTTGCGCGAGGATAGGCAGCACGGTCGCGACGACCTGGGCGATGATGGGCGCCAGGGCCGCGCCGAGCTGAGCGACGACGGTGAGAATCTGCATGATAACGGGCGCGACCGCCGAGAGCGCCGCCTGGATCTGCGGCATCACGGTCGCGGCGAGGTCGCCGAGCGTCTGGCCTATGGATGCCAGCGCCGGCCCCATCGATGTCATCATCGTCGCGCCGATGCCGTCGATGGTGGAGCGGAACCCCTCGTTGGTGGTGTAGAAGTAGGCGAATGCGCCGGCGAGCGCGGCGATAGCGCCCACGACGAGCGCGATGGGGCTCGTCAGGAACGACAGGGCGCCGCCCGTGGCGGTGAGGTTCCTCGCGAGCATCGAGAGCGCCGTTCCCACGCCCTGCGTCCTCGCGATGCCGGCGAAGCTCTTGACGAAGAACCCGGCGGACTTGCCCGCGGACATGAGCTGCGGGGCGATGCCGGCGGCGATGCCGCCGATGGACGAGACCCCCTTGAACGCCGCCACGGCCCCTGCCGCGCCCGCGATCTTGGACGCGAAGCCCTCGACCTCCGGCCCCAGGGCCGAGAGCATCCCCGAGAACTCCTGCGCCACCACGGCCTTGAGGTATCCGAAGGTCAGCCGCACCTTCTCCTCGAGGGTGCCGCCCATGTCCCACAGCTGCACCGAGCTGCGGAACGTCTGGGACAGCGTCTGCGGCAGCGCGTCGAGCAACGCCCCGCCGAGCTTGGAGGCGATCTCCGGGCCCTTGGCCATGAGCGTCTCGCCCAGCGACGACGCGATCTGCCCCATGCGCGGGATGATGTTACCCGCCGCGGTCACGGCGCTGTCGACCAGCTGGTCGGTGAGCGCGCCCACGTCCGCCTCGTCGTTGGCGAGACCCGCGAGCCAGTTCTTCCAGGACGCCCGCATGCTCGCGACGGAGCCCGAGATGGTCGTGGCGGCCTCCGCCGCCGTGGTCCCGGTGATGCCCATCTCGGTCTGCACCACGTGGATCGCCTCGGTGATGTCGGCGAAGCTGTCGATGGAGAGGTCCGCCATCTCCCCATGGGCGGCCTTGACCTTGTTCGCGTCGGCGATGAGCCGCTCCATCTCGGCCTTGGTGCCGCCATAGCCGAGCTTGAGGTTGTCGAGCATCGTGAAGTTCTGCTTCGAGAATCCCTGGTAGGCGTCCTGGACGCTCTGGATGTTCGAGCCGAACTTGTTGACGTTGTCGGACATGTCCTTGACCGCCTGGTCGGCATAGCGCGCCGCCTTGGCGGTGTCGCCGCCCAGCCCCTGCAGCAGGCTCGCCGAGAAGCTCGTCACCTGCTCCATGTAGCTGTTCGCGGACAGGCCCGCGCTCTTGTATGCCTCGGCGGCGTATGCCGCCACGGTCGACGCCGAGCCCTTGAACATGGTCTCGATGCCACCCTGCAGCTGCTCGAAGTCCGCGTAGGCCTGCATGGCGGCTGAGCTGAACTTCGCGCCCGCCGCCGCGGCGCCCGCGGCGAGCGCGCCGGACACGATGCCCTTGACGCCGCCGAAGGCCCGCTTCACGCCGGAGTCGACCTGTGACTGGAAGTCCTTCATGCTCGGCATCACGGTCACGTAGGCCGCTCCGAGCTCCGTGCTAGCCATCAAGCACCTCCGTTCTCACCCGTGCGAGGTGCTCCTCGAGTTCCTCGATCGTCATGGCTATGCCCTCGCCCTTGCGGCGCGTCCGGTCCTCGAACGGCCCGATGGGCTTCGGGCGGTTGCGCCCGCGGCGCCCGTCCTTCGACTGCATCCACACGAGGTTGTGCGGGGCGTTCACCGTCGCGGCCGCGAGCGTGCGGTCGGACGTCCAAGCGGCGCGCGGGTCGTAGGCGATCCGCGTGCGCGCGCCCTCGGGCAGCTGCATGAGCAGGTCGGCCGCATGGAGGCACGAGAACGCGTCCCCCATGCGGTCGATGTCGAGCCCGTAGTGCTCCTGGAAATCCGCCCGCACCTCGGCCGGATGCTCGACCAGGGCGCGCGCGAGCGCCATCAGTTTTTTGCGCCGACCTCCTCGAGGACGCGCGCGGAGAAGCGCGCGAACGCCTCGGCATCGCAGAAGCCGTCCTCGTCGGACAGCTCCTCGACCACCCGGTCGAGGTCGCCGCCCAAGATCCACTGGAACAGCTCGACCGCGGCGAACTCGTCCCCTCGCTCGACCTTGGCGATGAGCGCGAGCGTGCGGTAGTCGCGCATGCGGCGCATGTCCACGTCGAGCTCGATGCCGTCGACCTCGACGTGACGCACGGGCGGATGCGCGGGGCGCCCCTCCTTCTCGGCCAGCTGGCGCCTCATCTCCGCGACCTGCTCGTCTGACAGCTCGGAGATATCGATGATGTCTGCCATTCCCGCTCCTATTCCGCGGTGAGGCCGGTGATGGCATGGTACTCGTGCACGGTCACGCCGTCCGCTCCGGGCAGGGCGGCGAACGTGCACTCGCGTGCAAGCGGGTCGGAGTCGTTCAGGGCGAGGTCACCCTTCTCGGTGAGCTTCGCGCGCTCGACGACGTAGCGGGTGACCGTCTTCTCGTTGGGCACCGTCTCGCACACGAGCGCCTTCTCGGGGAGCGGCGCGGAGGTGTGCTTGATGTGCATCTTGCCCGCCTCGACCTCGACGTTGTCGTCGCCGTACTCCATCTTGGCCACCTCGGGGCGGGTCTCGATGGGGGTGAAGCTCACATTCTCCTTATAAGAGGTCTGGGACGAGCTCACGGTGTCGCCGCCCCACGCGACGAGCTCGGCGCTGTCGCGCTCCTCGGTGAAGGTGATGCCGTCCTCGCTGATATAGCCGATGCACTTGAATGCGGGGTCGAGCGGGGACGACGCGTCCGTGGGGAGCTTGGATCCCACGGGCGCGATGAACACGGCGCCGCCGACCTTGGGCTTGCCGACGCCCACGTTGGTGGCGTCCACATTGGTCTGTGCCATTTGATCTCCTTACTGCGTGGTAGCCCGCACCGTGATCTGGTAGCGGGCGCTTCTTGAATCTGGGTCGGGGAAGCTGACGGGCGAGCTCGCGTGCGCGCCGTGGACGCGCGGGATGGATGCCGCCCTCAGGTTGAGCGCTTCGCGGCATTCCAGGGCGAGCTCCTCCGCCTCGGCGTTGGAGGGCGCCCAGAGCTGGACGGCGAGGACGGGGCGGTCGATTCCGACCGCGCTCTCGCCGCCCACGCGCTCGACGGTCGCGAACCTGCGCGGCCTGGGGTCGGGCGGCGCGTCGTGCGCCGGGACGCCGATCTCGCCGGGCAGCCACTCTATGAGCGCCTGGATGATGGAGAACGCCATCGACTCACCTTCCTCCGTAGAGCGCCTTGAGCAGCGTGTTGTGCTTCGCGTTGGAGCGTATGGCGTGCTCGCTGGGCGTGTAGACGATGCCGTGGGCGCGGACGCGCCCCGGGCGGGTGTCGGCGGCGTAGGTCGCGCTCCCCATGGCGTCCGCCGCCGCCCTCACGCGCTGGGCGTGCTGGTCGACCATGGCCACGCACGCGGGGCTGTTCAGGATCTTCCGCTTCGCCGCCGCGCTCGGCTTGTAGCGCACGCTACCCATCGACCGCCTCGCATTCCGCCGCGAGCCCGAACGGCCCGGGGCAGTTCTCGTCCGCATAGGGCTGCGGGTCGCCGACGACGCGGTACGTCCGACCGCCCACGACGACCTCGCAGCCCTTCAGCGGCTTCGCGTATGACTTGGGGAAATGGACCGTGACGGCGACGCGTGCGCCGTCCGGGCGCGCCGCGTCGAGGTCCGAGGTCGCGCCGGGAGCCACGAGGGCGCCCGCCACCCCCTCGGGCTCGTATTCGACCACGGGGTTGCCGAAGCGGTCCGCCCCCTTGGCGACTGGCCGCCTGACCGTGACGGCGCGCGTCCTAATGAGCTCCATCGCCGCCCCCGATCGACGGCCTGATGGAATGGACGCGCGTCCCCGCCAGGCCCAGGCGCTTGAGCTCGGACCTGCCTATGTAGACGTCGCCGTTGGGGTTGGCGAACGTGAGGCTCGCCGAGTACGGGCCTGCGGTCTGCGAGTACTGGCTCGCGCCGGCGTAGCCGGCCGGAGCCGACAGCGCCCTATGCGCGATGGCGCACGCCACCGCCTTGGCGTTGAGGTCGAAGACTGGGTTGCACCCCTGCTCGTAGTTGCCGTCGGCCCGCAGGTACGCCCCGAGCACCGCGTCGTTCGCGTCTGCGATGACCGCCGCCGCGTTCTCCGGCGCGGGCGAGCCGTACCTCGCCTCGTAATCCTCGACCGTGGCGAACGGGACGCCCGCCACGGCTATTTCGCCGCCATGATGCCCGCCGCCACGAGGGCGGCGACGAGGTCGGCCATGGACGCGCTGTCCGCGACCTTGGCCGCCTGCTTGACCATGCCGGGGCGCGTCTTGGTGGCGGCGCCGAGGGCGGGCGTCTTGCCGTCCGCCTCCACGAGTGCGACGCGCTGCGGGAGCACGGGGGACGCCTTGGAGGGCGCCTCCACGATGAATTTCTGCACCAGCTGCATGCGGGCCTCCTTAAGCGCTCTTGAGGACGGTGAACGCCTTGGCGTCGAGCACCGCGTAGGAGAAGCAGCTCTCGGTGCGGTACGCGATCTGGTTGTTCGCCTTGAGGTCGACGCCGGTCTGGTCGGGGTCGCCGTACTCGATGATCTCGGAGTAGATGTCGCGCACCATGCCCCACTTGATCATGTCGAAGTTGCCCAGGATGCCGAGGACCTTGGTGGGCGCGGTCGCCTTCTTGCCGTCGACCGTGCCCGAGGTGCACGCCGGGATGCCGTCGAAGCTGCCGAGCTCGAGGGACATGGGGATCTCGGGGTACAGGCGCATGCCGGTGGAGGGCACGCGGAGCTTGCGCAGGTCGAAGGCGAGCTTGCGGGACATGGCGAAGCCGTTCACCTCGTACTCGAGGAGCTTCTCGGCCATGGCGTCGATGTCGGAGACGAGGTCGGAGCCCGCGGTGACGGAGTTCGCGCCCGTGGTGAGCGCGGTGTAGCCGCCGAGCGCGGAGCCGGTCTTGGGGTTGACGGCGTGGTAGACCACGTAGTCGATGGCGCGGGCGAGCGCGGCGGTCTGGTCCGCCATGATGGCGTTCACGATCTCGAGGCGGTTGTCCTCGTCGGCCCACTTGAGCTCGTCGGTGACGCGCGTGGTGGTTACGAGCTTCACGCGCTTGCCCTCGACGGAGGCGAGGGTCTGCTCGTAGGAGCTCTTCTTGGCGCCCTCCGCCACCACGTCGGCCTCGGCGGCGCCGGTGAACACCATGTGGTCGGTGTTGGCGAAGATCTGGGGGATGGGCGTGGAGAGGGCGGCGATGGTGGACTTGTCCTTGACCTTCGCGCTCATGTCGACGACTACGGAATGGGGAAGCTTGATCTTGGTCGTATCGAGAGCCATGGCGGCTCCTTTCTCTTGTCGTTGGTTCTACTCGCCGAAGAGCTGCGAGACGAATCCCGCCATGTCGGACTTGGCCGCCTTGCCGGTGTCGGCGAACTCGCCCGCGCCGTCGACCCGCGCGGCGCTCGGCTTCTTGGCGTATGCGGCCACGGACTCGGCGAAGGCGCGCATGGATTCCTCGTCGGCGCCCTGGACCAGCTCGACGGGAACGCCCGTCTCCTTGGCCACGCGCTCCTTGAGCTCGCGGGCCTTCTCGGCGGCGGCGCGGTCGGCGGCGTCCTTCTCGAGCTTGGCGATCTTCTCGTTCGCGCGCTCGAGCTCGCCCTTCTGCGCCTCCTCCAGCTCGTCGAGCCTGGCGGCCTTCGCCTTGAGGTCCTCGTAGTCGGCGTACTTCTCGGCCGTCTTGGCGCGGTCGCGCTTCAGGCGGTCGCGGATGAGCGCGTCGAGCTCCTCCTGGGTCGAGATGGGCTTGAACTCTTCGGTCATGGTCGTGTCCTTCCTGTTCCCGCCCGCTCGGGCGTAGACGAGCACCTGCACTCCCCCGCTGCCGGGTCCTCGCCGCGACTCGCCGCGCGCGGCAGGCGTATATGAAAGAAGCCACCCTCGCGGATGGCTTGATTCCCAATGGAAAGGCCCCTCTCGGGGCCACGTGGTTTTAGGTGTTGTCTAGATGCTGACCTCGTAGGTCCTGATGCCAGCGAGCTCCTTGAGCTCGCGCTCCATCTCCTCCTTGCGCCTCGTGTACGCGGCGGCGCATGCGGAGCAGAGATGGTGCTCGGAATCGACCGCGAGCCAACCGGATACCGCCGGGTCGCGCTCCGAGACGAGGAACGGGTCGCGCGATCCCCCGGACGCCTCGACGTGCGAGCCGCACTTGTCGCAGACGACCAGGAGCTTCCTCACCAATGCCATGATGGGACTCCGATCTGATCGATGGGATAACTAGAAGATGTGTTGCTTGAAGCCCTCGGCGGATGCCTCGACGCCGGCGTACCGCGTGCGGCAGCGCGAGCATGACGCGCCGCCGTTGGCGCGCTCCAGGATCACGGCGATCTTGTCCTCTTCGTAGCACTGAGGGCACACGGGTCCCGTCTTCGAGCCGTCGTCCTCAAGGAGGAAGTACGCCCCGCCCACCCTCTCGAGCCTCTTGAGGGCGGTTGACCGCACGGTCGTCGACGCCATGGTGCGACTCCTATCTGAATCGAAATTGGTCGGGGCGGCGGGACTCGAACCCGCACGGGTCTCCCCACGTGCTCCTGAGGCACGCGCGCCTGCCTTTACGCCACGCCCCGATAAAACCTGCTTGAAATGACGCCAAAATGGCACCTGGCCGGGGAATCGAACCCCGATCAACGGTTTTGGAGACCGATGCACTACCATTGTGCTAACCAGGTGTGTACAATGGTCATAGAGAGCCCCGGGCGTGCTGGATAGCTAACCTGGGGCTCATTTTTTGACGTCGTCCACGGCGCCACCAAGACTCAACAGAATCACCCTGTCGATATCGTGACGCGACATCTCTAGATGGACTCGCTTCAGGGCGTCAGCCCTCGCAACGGGCACCTCCGTGCAGTTTATAACCACAATGGAAGGCTTGACTGGCCCTCCTTCAACCTTTTGGAACTGCTTAATCGCCTTCCTGATATTTCGCTCAATGAAGCGCAGCCCATTGGTTCCGGACGCTTCGGTCGTAGGGCTTTTCAGTTCGCACAGCCTGCCATCAAGAACCAGGTCGATGTTTGAGAAACCCTCGGGGGCATCCTCCTCACGCACGACAACTTCATGCCCGGCGGCTCGTAACGCCGCATGCGCAGCAAGGTCGTACGCCCCGCCCCGTTCAAGGAGGAAGGCATCTTTTGGCTTCTCATACACGACTGGCGGACCGGGAACGGAGAGCATTCCCCTTTTGGCGGCAAGCTTCTCCGCCGCACTCAAATCAGCTCTATCGTCGATATCCTTGAACTTCCCCCACAGTTCTCGGAGCTCCTTCGGTCTGACGCCCTCGACAAGCTCGGCATCCTTGTCGTCCTCGAAGCCGGGCACGACCTTGCAGTCGCACCTGCGATGGAAGTGGCGGAACTCGCCGGCGGTCTTCCGGGAGTGGTAGACGGCGCCGCGGCTCGCCAGCATCAGGCAGTACGTGCACGTCTCCGCGCCGGTTGGGACGCGCGCGAAGCGCACCCCCTTCTTCCTGTCCCTGGCGGCGTTGCGGATGATCGTCTCGTTGAGGCTGCGCAGGACGTCGTTGCGGCCGAGCTCGCCGCAGTACTCCGCGAACCCGCGAGGGTCGCCCTTCGCGAGCTTCTTGGCCTGGTAGCGCGCCGTCTCGTCGACGCTCTCGGGGTTGTAGGTCGCCGCGGTGACGGCGGCGGGCAGCCTGGCGCCGCTATCCGCCGCCTGCTTGTCGTACCACTCCGCCGCGAGAGAGGAGGCGGCGGAGTCGTAGACCTGCACCACGCCGGACATGACGGATTTGGCGTACTCGCGGCACTCCGCGACGGTCGCCGACCTCCCCTCGTCGGTCTGGAGCCAGGACATGATCCTCGACTCGATCTCTCGCTGCGCGCCGTCCGACAGGTTCGCCACCGCGCGGTTGTAGGCGTCGAACTGCTCGCGGGATATCATCGCGTCCCGCCCAGGAGCGCGCCCGCGGCCGCCGCGGGGTTGGCGGTCGGCAGGTCGATGCCGGTGCCGGAGGTCGCCGCGGCGACGAGCGCGCGGCTCGTCGCCCGGTCGCGGTCGCTGCGTAGACGCTGGATCTGGTCGTCGGAAAAGCCGAGCTCCTCGAGGAGCACGTCGCTCTCGGCGAGCCACGGCACGGCCTGGACGTCCTTGAGCATGGCGTCGGCCTGCGTGACCACCGACGGCATGGCGGGGTTGCGAAACTTTGGGCATATCCGCAGGCGGCGCGCGGCCTGCTCGGCGTACGTGGTCCCCTCCTTGATGGCGAGCGCCATGAGGGCCACGTGCGCGAGGGCCTCGCCGTTGTCGGCGTTGAGGTTCTGCGCCTCCACGACGAGCGCCTCCTTGGCGGCGTAGATCGCCTCCGCGCTCGACGGGTTGTCCGAGACCACGCCCAGCTCGCTCAACGGCACGTTGGTCTCGCCGGAGAAGCGCGCCGCGAGGGATCGCATGTAGTCGATGTGCGGCTGCATGCTGCCCTGGGTCAGCTGCCCGAACTGCGGCATGTCGCCGTTCTCGTCGCGGCTGACGGCGAAGATGTTGCCGATGTAGGCGTCCCACTTGGTCTTGCCGCCCAGCACGTCCTCGTCCGCGCCCAGCAGGTACTTCTGCGGAGCCGTGAAGAACTCGGCGCTCACCTCCGAGCGCAGCGCCGCGCGCATGGCGTTGTCGGTGATGCTCATCACCGACCGGCTGATGCGGCTGCGCCCGAAGGGGCGGTCGAGGTCCGCGTCGTAGGCGAGGCGCTCCATGAGGCAGCGCCCCATCTCGAAGTCCTCGCTGTACGCCGCCTGCCAGATGCCACGCGCGCTGCGGCGGATGCGGATCACGTTGGTCTCGGTGTAGACGTCGACCCAGGTGGGCTTGCCGGTCCTGCGGTCCGAGTCGACCACCACCATGCCGCACTTTATGCGGTTGCGCGGGCGGTCCCAGATTGCCGCGGCGCTCGTCGCCGGGTAGGCGTTGATCACCACGGGCGGCTCGCCGGCGGACTCGTCTCCCGCGGTGACCGTCAGGAACGCGCAGCTATGCGTGAGCTCGCTTCGCACGGCCTGCCGGTACTTTCGCTTGAGCCCCGTCATGTCCACGATCTCGGCGAGCTCGTCGCACACGTCCTCGTCCGCGCACGTGTATCCGTCGAACTGCGAGCGCGCGCCCAGGCTGTCGACCGCCTTCACGGGCCAGCCGCACGCCTGCTCGAGGTTCCTCAGCTCGGGCGGGATGGAGATGCCGAGGTCGCGGGCGCGGCGGTGCATGCGGTAGTAGTTCGATCTGAGCGCGTTGCGCGTCGACTTGACGCGCCACGTCTCGCAGAGGTCGAACACCGCCAGGCCGTCGCCGGCGCGGAGCCCCCTCGCGCACGCGATGTCGGTCGAGATCTCGATGCTCACCAAACCACCTGCTTTCGCTTCGGATTTCGTTTCGTTGTCTTGAGCGCCCACAGCGCGAGGCTCGCGGCCTCGATGGGGCACGACGCGTCGCCGCCCCATGCCCAGCCGCCGCGCGTGCCGATCTTGCGGCGGGTCGCGCGGGTCACGGACTCGTCGAGCGCGGGTTGCTCGATATGCGTCATCTGCTTGGAGCGGATCGCCTCGTGCATGAGGCTCGCCGCCGCGATCACCTCGCCCGCCCGCGGGCGAACGGCGAAGCCGCGCGGCACGCGGGCCTCCGCCAGGCGGTCGCAGAGCGCGTCCGCGGCGGCCAGGCCGTCTATGGCCACGCAGGCGCCGACGCGCGTCCTCTCGGCGAGCCAGTCCGCGAGCCACGCGGTTCCGCCCGACGCGGGCGCGTACTCGACGAGCTCGACGTGCGGCAGCGAATCGCGCTCGAGCCTGCCGGCGACCGCGAGCGCGACCATGGAGCCGTCCGGGCTGAACTTCACCCCGTAGCAGACGCGCTCCATGTCGGCGTCCTCCGGCGGCGGCGGGGCGAGGCACTTGCCCCACTCCTTGGCGGACACCACGGCGTCCGCGACCTTGGGCAGCCAGTAGCCCAGGTACTCCTGCGCGAAGGCGAGCTCGCCCATGCCCGAGCGCATGCCCATCCGGATAGCGGCGAAGTTGGCGAGCGCGCCCAGGGACGGGTTGGCGCGGAGCCAGCGCGACTCGTCCGCCACGTCCCCCACCTCGTCCAGGCCGTACTCGGTCCAGCAGAGGTCCGCCGCCCGCTCGCCGCCGGCCCACGCGTCCGCGCGGACCTCCTGGAACGACTCGGCGGCGCTGCCGGCGCGCGTGGGCGTGCCGAGGTAGACCGACTGCGGGTTGTGCGCCGCGCCCGAGGACATGGTCGGGGCGATGGCCTGCACCTGCTCGCCGGTGAGCTCCTGCGCCTCGTCGTAGATGACGACGTCGAAGCTGTAACCGAGCGCCGCGGACTTGGTGCGCGTGGAGAACGCCAGCACGCCGCCGCCCTTGAACTCGAACGCCTCCTGCGCCGTCTTGTTGTTCACGTGCGTCACGCGGCGGTTGTACGCCTTGTGCTTGGCGGTGGCGTCCGCCGGGCGGCGCCCGAACATGTCGCGGAAGCGGGAGAGCATCTCGCACGTGGTCGAGTAGTTGTGATCGGTCCAGAGCACCTTGTAGCCGAGGATGCTCGCGAGGAAGCCCGCCCAGGCGATGCCCGAAACCGACTTTCCCGCCTGGCGCGGGATGCTCGCGCCCGCGCGCTGGTGGACGAACGCGCCGCCCTCGGCGAGCGGCGCGGTGAGCTGGGTCCAGTCCGAGATGACCGTCCTCTGCCAGGGCAGCAGGTCGATGCCCGCGCCCTCGGCGAAGATCTCCACCTGCTCGGAGAGGTCGCACGCCCCGAGGTGCGTCACGCGCTTGCGCGGCTCAGCCGCCTCGATGGCCGAGAAGGGCCCCCGCGAGCCTGTCGAGGACGTCGTCGCCATCGTCTCCGCCCTCCGTGTTCTCGATCCTGTCGATTGCCTCGAGCGTCGCGCGGTACTCGGCGCTGAGCCCGCGCACCTGAGCGGGCGCCGCGTCGTAGAGCTGCCGCTCGAGGAGCGCCCTCAGGCGCCTCAGGCGCCCGAGCGTGTCCTGAGCGCCTGACCCCTCGTCCAAGGTTCCCGGCGGAGGGGCGTCGGTAGCCCGCTCCGTGGAATCCGGCTCGGCTATCTCGCCCGACTCCTTCATCTCGCGGATCAGCTTGCACACGCCCGACTTGGAGCGTCCGAGCTTCCGCGCTAGCGCCGCAGGTCCGAGGCCGGGGTAGGCGTTGCGGACGATCTCGCGCTCGCGCGCCGTGAACCTGCCCGTCTTGGGCTTCGTGGACCCCGTGGACACCCGTGGACCACCTCGTTCCGTAGACCTGTTGTAAGACCCCTCTGAAAAAAAGGCGCAATGCCGCCGGGAGCGCCCATGCCCCAGGGGGAGGGGATGCACCCCCTATTAGCTGCTGTTTTAACGGCTACCATCTTCGGCTGGTCATAACCGGGACCGGGATGGCGGGCGCCTTCAGACCGAGGTCGCGGTTGCCGCGGCGCTGGTTGCAGATGCGGTGGGCGGCGTCGACGTTGGACCGGTCCAGAGGGCTGCCGCCCTTGGACACCGGAACGATCTCGTCAACCTCGAAGCTCAACGGGTCGCCCGCCGGCAGGCTGTAGTCGATTGGCTGGCCGCAGATGTGGCAGGGCCTGCCCTGCGAGCGCAGCCAGGCGCGCAGTTTGCGTCTCGCGGCGCCGTTGCTGTAGCGCGGGTTGCCCACCTCAGCCCCACTCAACCGGCGAGCGCCCCTCGTTACGGAAGCACTCGAGGACCTCGCGGTCCACGCGGTTCGCATCGCGCTCGCACGCGGGCACGGGTCTCGGCTCGGGCTTGCGGCGCGGACGCTGCTTGATGCCGAGCGCCCGGCGCATGGCCCAGGAGAGCACGGTGTCGTAGCGCAGCGCGCACTTGACGAGGCATGCGATGGAGACCATGGCGCCCTCCTATCTGTTGACGAGGATGTAGTTCTTCACGACGTGCACCGACTGGATCCCATCTGTCGTGATATCCGAGTTGATAGTCAGGCCGCGCTCGGCGATCACCATCTCGTCCATCTCGGACGTCAGGGCCTCGGCATGCTCCTCGAGCCACCTGCCCAGCTCCTTGATGCGCTCCGCAGCCAACTCCCTCGCGTTGCCCATGGCTCCTCCGTTATTCGGTTTGGAAAGAGAAAGGCCGCCGGGTCATCACGGATCCCAGCGGCCTCGATGCGCTTTTCGCACACCATACCTATAACACGTTTTTCACCGCGCGCAATGCGTCACGGCGCGTCACGGCGCGTCACGGTGCGTCAAATTACTTAAGATTTCCCCTCGGCCAGCCCGATACCGGCCACCGAGCACGCGCAGCCGTGCGCGTCCATGGTGTCGAACGCGGTGTCGCACCATCGCTGGACGCTCTTCGTGGAGGCCCCCACCGCCTCGGCGGCCTTGGCCCAGCTCGCGCCGCGGCAGTAGCGCCAATAGACCGAATCCGCCGCGAGGGAGCCGAGCAGGGCGCACACGCCGCCGCCCGAGCCCTCCTCGCCGTAGCAGAGGCGTACGCCGCGCGCCACGATCTCCCTGTCCTCGCGGACCCTGCGCTCCATGAGCGACTCGAAGTCCATGCGCGCGTCCGTGGCAGACATGCCCGACCTGTCCCCGCCGCCGGCGCCGCGCACCTCGTAGCGCTGCGCGCGGACGCCCTCGGAGAGCCGCATCCTGGCGATCTGCCGCTCCGAGCGCTCCAGCTCGATGGCGGCGTCGCGCACCGCCTCGAAGAACTCGCGGGCGCCCGAATACGTTGAAGCTTCCATGCAACCTCCTGTGGTAGCCTTGATGATGCGACTCGGTACCGGAGGTGCCAACGAGACCCGCCCGCGCGGCCATGCACGGGCGGGTCTCTTACATTTTACCAGGTAGAACGCCATAGAACGCTACGAGCTGGTGCGGCGCTCCATATCCTCGCGGATCAAGCGCTTGATGTAGCCCGCCTGGTTCTCCTGGCTCTCCAGCCATTCGAGGATGTCCGCCTCGGACTTATAGAACGTCAGCGCCTTGCGCTTGGTGCTCTCGCGCTGGTACTTGGCGGATGCCCGCTTCTGCGCTTCGGAAACCATCTACTCCCCCTTGTTCCTGAAATGGCGGTATACGGCGATCAGCACGAAGAAGAACGCCACGCCGATGGCGAACTCGATGAGCTTCTCCATATTCGACTCCTTTGGTAGACTGTGGTTGACAGGGCGCCGCCCGAAGGCGGCACCCCTCTAGTTGCTAGACCCCCTTGAAGTGCTTTCCCGGCGTCTTGGGGGTCTTTCGCTTCCTTGACTTGTCGAGCAGCCAATGAAGCAGCTCCGCTATCAGGAACTCGAGCAGCACCTGAAGCAGCCAACAACAAAAACCGTTCATCGTTTCCTCCCTTCTCCCTCGGCTTTTGTTGTCTCTATTATATATGGGTTCGCCTATATTTGCAATAGGCGAACCCATATTATTCTGACTTTTCTCGCAGCTCGGAGGCGCATCAGAGCCGCAGGGCCTCCTCGAGCCGCTCCGCGATGTTGCGGTATTCGCTCGCGAGCTTCGCGAGGTCGCGCGGAATCGGTCGGTCGCCGTAGGCAGCGTGGATGCTGCCTGCGCTCCCCTTGAGGCCCCTTGCCATCCGGGCCGCGCGTCCCAGCCGCGCCTTCAGCGCGGCGAGCTCGCATTCGAGCTGGAGGTTGCGGTCGAGAAGATGGAGGTTGTCCTCCACGATCTGCGCCAGGTTTCCGCTCATAGCTCCTCCAACCTCTCGATCATCAAGTCGAGCGATTCCGCGAAATCAAGCCCGATCACTTCGGCAAGCTGCTCCCAGCAGAACACGTGGCCGTCCTCCTCCGCCAGGAACGCCATGCACTCGCTCACCTCCGGCGTCTCGGGACGGCGCTCGATATGGCTCACGAGCACGAACGGCGAACGCCTGCGCCCGACCGCCACGGGGCTCGCCAGCTCGACGAGCGCGCGCTGGTGCAGGCCGCAGGCCGTATTGGGCCTCGCGGGCAGCGCCCTCACCGCCTTAACCTTCATTCCGGGCCTCCTTCCCCTTCGACGCCTCCACGGCGGTCCGCTCGGCGGGCGTGTACCGCCTCAGCTCGCACCTGCGCACCGTCGCGCCGCAGGAGAGACATGTGACGGGGGTGTTCTTCGCGTCGAACCGGTGGAACCAGGTCTCCCTACGCTTCGCCGTGGCGAACTCAGAATGGCGGCCGCAGCGAGGGCAGACGTCCTTCGCGCTGCTAATCCTCATCGCGCGCCGCCTCCACGCCAGCGAGCGCCTTCGCGCGGCGGATGATGTCGAATGCGAAGGCCTCCATCATGCTGCGAGTGCTGCCCCGTTCGTAATCTATGCCGCGCAACACGCAGTAATGAAACGCGCCCGAATCGGCGTCCAGTTCAAGCCGACCCCAGCTGTCGGGCTCGATGCGGGTCAGCTCGTGCGGCATGAAGTAGGTCATGAATTTATCCGAGCGCACCTGGATGTATCCCGGCAGGAACCCGTGCATAGACGCACTCTTCACCGTCCAGACCTCGCCGCTCTTCGAACGGACCATATCGCCCTCGAAGATCTGCTCCCCGCGGGAATCCAGCGCCTCTTTCGCCTCCCTCGCTCGTTCCTCCTCGCTCAAGACGGTGTGCCAGCCGTCCTCGTTGATGAGGTCGGCCATCACCTCGCCGGCGCCGACCCAGAGCTGCACGCCGTGAACCACCTGCGGTTCCCCGCCCTCGTCCAGGTACCTGCTGTCGAGCCAGACCGGCTTGCCGTCCTCGAAGCGCGGCCATGCTTCGAGGATCCTGCGCTCCACCTCGCTCGGCCTGCCCCTGCGCTCGGCGTCCTCACGCTCGATGCGCTCGCATACCTCCCGGCTCTTCGCCGCCATCTTCTCGTTGAACTCGGTCACGAAATCGTCCATCCTCTTCCTCTTCGTTTTCCAGAGAATTAGCCGTTCTCTGCCCGCGGGCTCCCCGCGGCACCTCGGATGCATGCCGCCACCTGCTATTCAGCGCCGATCGGCAGCCGCCGCTGCGACCCGTCCGTTGGCACGGCGTTGGCAGGGCCGAGACGCGCCCCGCCGTCCCCGCCGCGCCGCCTGGCGGACGACTCCTCCAGCGAGCGCCGCAGCGCCGCGAACGCCTCCGCGCCGTCCTCGGGCTGCGCGGGCAGCGGCCTGACCATCCAGTCAGCGGGCAGGTCCGATGGCTTCCAGTCGAAGCGGCGGGCCTGCGCCGGCGAGAACAGGGCGCCGCACGCCGGACAGCGCATCGTGGCGGTATGCCGCCATCCGCGGACCCGCTCGGACGCCTTGAAGCCGTCGGAGACCGACTCCACGACCTCCTCGTCGTCCGCCGCCACGCGCCTCGGGGCCACGTAGCGCACCGGAACGGGCATCATCACGAGCGGCACGCGGCAGCGCGGGCAGCCCGCGTGCTCGGCGTACCTGGGGTTGCGCACCCATCCCTCCGCGCTCATGCCGCGCCCCTCTCGTCCTGGATGATCTTCTTGGCCAGCGGGAACGGGCTCGCGCCCTTGGCGGGGTCGAACCGCTCGAGCGAGCGCATGATCAGCCGCGCGCAGCCCTCGACGCGCTCCAGCGAGCAGTCGCAGCCCTTCGGGCACAGCGAGGCGACCTGCATCGCGAAGGTGCGCACGTTGCCGCCCCCGGTGCGGTCCGTGTAGGTCGCCTCGATGGCGCCCCACGGCGTGTCGTGCACGGCGCCGGCGGAATCGAAGTAGCCCCCGGCGGGGTCGGAGACGGCGGAGAGGCACGCCAGCGGGAACGCCCCCGCCGCGACCGATGCGAACCCGCCCGAATCCCCCGAAGAGGACGACGCCGCCCGAGCGGCCGCGCCGCGCGTCTTTCCTTCACTTGACTTCTCTTTACTTCTTCTTCTCTTCTCTTCTGAAGGCTCGGCATTTTTCGGAGCTTTTCGGCGAATCTCGGAGCTTTTCGGAACTTCTCGGCGATTCTCGGAGCTTTTCGGCGAATCTCGGAGCTCGTCCTCGCGCACGCGCTCGGGCGCCGCGGAACCCAGGACGAACGGGGCGTCCTCGTCCGCCACAGCCTTGGTCTTGCGCGCGCGGAAGTAGCGCGCCTGGATGCCGCGGGACGTGAGCACGCCGTGCTCGCGGAACATCCCCTCGTCGAAGAGCTCAGCGTCGATGCAGGACTCGATGAAGCCGTCCAGCTCGTCGGCCGACATGCCCGCGTCCTTCGCGAGCTTGATGCGCTCGAACTTGCCGTAGCTCAGGTAGAAGCCGTCGTGGTAGACGCGCTGCATCACCAGCACCAGGCGGCCGTACGCGGCGAAGCGCGCGGCGGCGTCCCCGGCGCCCACGGTGTCCATCAGGTAGGACACCTTGGGGTCGTCGGCCATGTCGATGTCGATCGGTACGAACTCCAGCTGGCTCGCCATCTCTCTTACCTCCCCTTGTGCGCCCCGGCGAACGCGGCCGCCGCCTGGGCGTCGCGTCCCGGCAGGACGCTCGAATAGATCCTCAGCGTCGTGGCCACGTCCCTATGGCGCAGCCGCTCCTGGATGGTCCTCATGTCGTAGCCGTTCATGAGGAGCCACGTGGCGTGCGTATGGCGCAGCGTGTGCATCGTGGTGCCCTCGGGCATCCCCAGCTCGCGGGCGAGCGCCGTGAAGCGCGCCGTGACGGTGCTGGGCCTGGGGACCCGCCCGTCGGCGCGGTCGGAGAGCAGCGCCGCGTCGGGGCCGCCCGAGCGCATCCACGAGTCCTGCCACGCGATGTGCGCGCGGATGGCCTCCTCCACCTCGGGCGCGGCGGCCACGTTGCCCGCGCTGCCGCGCTTGGGGTAGCCCTGGCGGTGCAGCCGCGGCTTCTCCACCACGGTCCCGCAGACGCGCACGTCGTGCGCCCCCTCGCGCCAGTCGCGCCGCCGCAGGGCGCACGCCTCGCCGCACCGCAGGCCCTGCATGAGGGCGATGTAGCCGGCGAAGGCGGTGGTGCGCCGCACCACGTTGGCGCGGTCGGCGCCGTCCTCGGCCATGGCGTCGAGCAGCGCCGCCGTGAGCGCGTCCTGGTCCCATTCGTCGAGCGCCACCGGTTCCACGCGCTCGGGGACCGGCGCGTCGACCTCCAGCATGGGGTTGCGGCCGATGCGGCGGCTCCAGTGGCGGTAGGCGCCCGAGAGCAGCGCGTGGTCGCGGCGCAGGGTCGCGCGGCTGATCGCCGGCCGCGTGACGGTGTCGGTGAGCAGGATGCGGTAGGCGGCGGCCACCTCGTAGGGCTGCAGCTCGTCATAGGGGATCGCGCCGATGGTGGGCGCGATATGCAGCCGCACCGCCGCCATGTAGGCCGCTCGGGTGGACGGCGCGAAGTCGCGCTGCGGGTCGGCCACGTAGGCCGCGAGCATGGAGTCGAGCCTCTTGCTGGCGCCCTCCACCGCCGACGGCGCGACCGTGGCGAGCCACGCGTCCGCCTCCGCCTGGGCGCGCTCCCGCGACATTGACGCCGGCCAGCTGCGGTACGGCCTGATGGGCCTGCCGGTCAGGCGGTCGGTGCCCAGATAGGGGCGGACGAACCAGCGCCCGTCCGCCCCGCGCTCCACCTCCGTCCGGCTCACCCGCGCTCACCCGTCTCGCCGGCAGCCTCGCGGGCGCGCTCCTCCAGCCAGGCGTCCCCCTCGTCGAACGCGCCGAACCCTGCGAGCCTGAACGCCTCGATCGCGGCGAGCAGCCGCCCGGCCTCGATCGGCGACGGCTCGCCCGACCACCGGGGCGTGAAGCCGTAGGAGAGGCGCTCCGCGTGCAGCATCAGGTGCTGCGCGACCTCGTAGCGCCCGACGGGCTGGCTGGCCCTGTACGAGCCAATCTGGCACGCGAGCTCGTCGAGCTCGGAGTCCTCGAACGGAAGGCGGATCAGGGGCCCGTTCGACCGCGCCGACCTGACGCGCTCGTCGAGCTCGGCGCCGCACGCGAAGGCGTCGGCGAGCACGAACCGGAAGAGCCGCATGCCGAGCGATTCGGCGGCGGCGTGCTCGCGCGCGGCCTCTGCGGCACGGGGGTCCTCCTCGGCTTCGAGCGCGGAGTGACCCCCGGGCGCCAGGAACTGGATGCTTCCGTCCCGCATGATCGCGAGGCAGCTCCCGTCCAGTCCCCTCGCGGCCTCCTTGACCCGGGACAGCGGCTCGTACGAGAACACGTTGGCCACGTGCTCCATCCCTTCGGGAGCGTCCCCGCCCGCCTGCACCGGGATGCCCGCGTCGACGAGCCACTCCAGCTTGCGGGCAGCCTTCTGCTCGCGGTCCATGCGGGCGCGGATCGACTGCTCCTTCCAGCGCCAGCCATCCCCCGCCGACAGCACCGCCTCGCGGTCCTCCTCGGAGTCGAGCGCGTCGGCGGCGGCGAGCTGGTCGAGCGTGACCTGCCAGCCCTCCTGCACGCGGCCCGCCAGGCGCTTGGCCGCGCGCACCTGCTTGGCGCTCGCCCGGCTCGCGCGGGACACGCGCTCCTCGTCCACGCCCAGGATCAGCATCTGCTGCACGCCGCGGGCGCGCTCGGCATCGGACAGCTGCAGCTTGTCGTCGGTCGCCACCATGGCCACGAGCTCGTTGGCGGCGTCCAGGTCGCCCGCCACGAGGACGGCGACCCCGTGCCCGGGCTCGCGCTTCCACACCTCCCTGAGCGCGCGGTAGCGGCGCTCGCCGTCCACGATGCGGTACACGTTGCCGTCCCGCACCACCACGGGCGGGTTCACGGGCTCGCCGCCCGTGGCCCTGATCGAATCGGCGAGCGCGTCGATGTCGCCGAACTCGCCGCGCGGATTCGACTTGCTCGGACGGATGTCCGCCAGCGAGACAGTCTCCCTCGTGAATTCCATTGCTCCTCCTTATGCTAGATGGGCCTTCGCGTACCGCCTGCAGTCGACGCCGCCTGCGGCCACCACCTCGAGCAGGGACGCCACGTTGCGCGCGCTCAGATCGGACGGCAGCCCCAGGGGCGTCCACGTCTTGCAGCCGCCCGCACCCCCGTAGCCGTCTCCGCCCCTCACCGCGACCAGGCACCACGTGCCGTCCGGATCGCGCGCGATATAGCGCTCCTTCTTTCCCAACGCCATACGGCGCCACCTCCTCGCATCGAACCGTCCCCGGGCCGGCCCGCGCTCACCGGGCCCTCGCAAGCCGCCCCAGGGGAGTAGGGCGGCGCGTCCCTTCCTGCTCCGGGCGCCCGGAGCCGCGTCCGCGCTCGACCGCGCGCAGGGCTGTCGGGCCGGTCCGGGGGCGGCTCGCCTCATCTCATCGGAAGAGGTCGACCAGCGCGATAGCCAGCAGCGCCAGGGCGCCTACCGCCAGAGCGGCCGCCTGGACCACCATGAGTGCCGTGTCCATGCCGATACCTCCCATCTCGAACCTTCCGTCCGGCCGTCCCGTCCCGCCGATCGCCCGACCACATGCGCGGCGGGCCGAAAGGAGTGCACCCGCCTTCGGTGCGCACGTTGCGACGCCCGCACCGCGGTTTCCAAGGCGGCGCGGGCGAAGCGGGCGACCCGCGGGACGGGACCAAGCCGTCACAGCGACGCGCCCTCGACACATCCCGTAAGCAGGAGCGCGGCGACAACAAGCGCCGCGCTCAGGGCGGCCGCAGCGCGGGGGCGCTCGCGCCAGAGGGCGTCCAGCGCCTCGCAGGCGAGGAACACCGGCGCCGCCAGCATGTCGATCATCTTGACCATCCGAGACCCCTTCCTAGTTCGCCGGCAGCTCTACGACCACGTCCGGCGAGACGAGCCCGCCGCATATGACCGCCGCCAGCGGCGCCTTGACGATGCGGCCGCGGATGACGCGGTCGATGTCCTCCTTGTTTATGACCACGTGGTTCGACCCCTCGGCTGCGCCGAGCGGCCTGCACGCGGGCAGGGCGCCGGTCTTCACCAGCGACGTGATCACCTTCACGCTGCAGCGCGCGTACGCCGCCGCCTCCTCCCGCGTGAGCCACGGGGTGTTGCTCCTATCCTTGACGGCCATCGCGGCCCTCCTTCCATCTGCCAATGGGCGCGGCACCTTGCGGGCCGCTAGAATCGAATCCGACAACCGCCTGAGAAAGGGGAACCATGCCGCACGTCAACCGATCGCTCGTCAAGACCCTCAGGAAGCTCCACCCGTTCGACGGGACCGAGGACTTCATGCCGCGGGTCTACGCGCAGGAGTCCCCCGTTGAGGGGTTGGCCTGCAAGCGTCTGCTCAACGACATGGCGGACCTCGAGAGGCTGGGCATGATCCGGGTCTTCCGCCACGACGGCCGCATCCAGTGGTTCACCATCACCTCGGACGGCAGGGACTACTACTGGAACCGCGCCTACGAGCTCGCTTGCGCCATGGGCCGCGGCCTGGGCCAGCTCTTCATCGGCGCGTTCGGCGGCATGCTCGCCGCGCTCATCACGTGCCTTGCAGCCATGTGAGGAACCTGATCGCGGCGAAACCGGCGACGATGCCGATGGCGAACGCCTTCACGACGCCGAAATAGAACCGATCGCTCATGGCGACCTCCAATCGAATCGAATCCCGTCCCGTCCCGCCGGGCGCCCGACCACATGCGCGGCGCGCATAGGAGGACGCGCCATCGTGCGCACGTTGCGACCGCCGCCGGCGCGATGTGACGCCTCGGCGGAAGCGGGCGCCCCGCGGGGCGGGACGGGCGCTCACCGCGAGCGATCCTCGGCCCAGAGCGCGCCGAGGTTCCCACCGGAGCAGAACAGCGCCCCGAGGAGCAGCGCGCCCCTCGCCGGCTCGGACACTCCCGGCATGAATGCCGCCGCGTACAGGACGACGCATCCGATGAGGAGCGCCGTCGCGATGCGCGCCATCTAGGCCACCGTCCCGCGCTCGGCAGGCGCTTGCGGGCTCACGAGGTCGTTGACCGTGCAGCCCAGCGCCTCGGCGATGCGGATGGCGTTCTCCAGGCTCGGACAGCTCGCCTCGCGCTCGTAGTTGGCGATGCTCACGACATTCAGCCCGCAGCGGTCCGCAAGGTCCGCCTGGGACATGTGCGCCCGGCCCCGCTCGGCGCGGATGCCGGACGCGATGCGCTTCTTGTAGTCCATATCTCCTCCTCTTCGTCTTTGAGCGACCAATAAGCCATTGGCTTTAGTCAATGGCTTTCCTAGAATCCTTGGGGTTCCCCAAGGATTGAAGCCGCTGCCTCAATAATGGATAACATATTGCGTGTTCCGATTTCCATAATAGATAATATCTTATCCATGTCAATAGATAATAGATAATACTTTGCGTATTCTTCTAGTTGGATATAGAATCATCTTGCTTACAGAAGGAGGCGAACGATGGAATTGCAGCTAAGGAAGATCAGGAGAGCGCGAAAGATAACCCAACAAGGCCTAGCTGACGCGCTAGGCCTGCATATCAAAACTATTGGCAACTGGGAAAGCGGAAAGACCATGCTGGGCCTCGATGACGCCTGCCGTGTCTGCGACGCGCTCGGGTGCACGCCGAACGATCTGTGCGGGTGGTACATCGACCATCCCGAGGACCGCCCCGCGCCCCCGGGAGACGCCGCGCCCTTCGCCGACCCATACCAGGCCGAGCTCCACGAGTGCTACGAGGCGAGCACTCCCGAGGGCAGGTCGGTCATCCTCGGAACGGCTCGCGGCCAGCGCGAGCTCTCTTTAAAGGCATCCGAACGTGGTGAGCCTCAAGCCGAGGGCGTCGTGAGCGAGGCGGTATAGAGCGGTGCCATCCCCCCCCATGCCGGAGATTCCGCGCGGGCGACGACTGCGCCATCCTCCTCGGTATGACCACTTATCGACGCTCTGCGAACAATGATGTTGTCATTATTTAGCGTAACGCTAAACTCTAGGAGGTGACATGGGAAGAGAAAGGAGAAGGCCGACCTACTCCCTCGCGACAGCGAAGGCGCTTGCCGCCAGCGGGGAAATCAGCATGAACCGCCGGATCAGAACCTTCGTTAAGAACAGGACCGATTGGGTCAACGCAAGCGATTTCATCCGAAAACTCTTTGAAGCTGCGGATGAAGCCCACTTCTCGAAATCGATGGACCTCGACATCATTCCGGGGACCTGGGCGGACGTCTACAAGATCCCGTTCGACGGCGAGACCTGGTATGTGAAGTTTTTCATAGAGGGAGATGCCGTGAGGCTAAACGTCCTTTCGGCTAATTGGGACGGCTACATTCATTAGGAGGAGACATGCTCTGCATGGAATGCGGGCACGAGCTCGAAAGAGTCTGCGGGCCCATGACCGAGACCTATAGGGGTCGCGAGTACACGGTCGACGGCATCGTGAGGGACGTCTGCCCGGCCTGCGGGGAGTACGAGATAAGCGCGGAGGAATCAGATAAGCTCGACCGGGCGATCGATGAGGCGTACAGGCGGGACGAGGGCCTGCTGGCACCGAGCGAGATCAAGGCTCTGCGAAAATCCCTTAACCTGAACCAGAAGGAATTCGAGTCGCTCCTCGGCGTTTCGTCTCCGACCTGCAGCAGGTGGGAAACCGGGTCGATGGTGCAATCCCATACCGCGGATAAGCTTATGAGGGTATTCCTCGATCACCCTGAGTACGCGGTCGAGGTCCTCGAGCCGAGCCGCATGGTTGCGACTTCCTCCAAGCCGATCACCCTACCGAAGCGCCAAGAGCAATGGGGCAGCGGCAATGCGCCGATACGCGGAAAGTTCAACGTCGTTCCTGGAGGTAAGGCAGCATGACCAGCGACTTCTTCGCACCCATCAACATGTCCGGCCCCTATTTCAACGAATGCGATTTGTTCGTGAGGCGGGGGACGCCCGAGGGCGAGCTGTCGCTCGATCTCGATCTCGAGATACCGACCGAACGCGAATATCTCGAGGAGGACGGGCTTCTCGTCCTGCCGCATGAGTTGAAGGTCCGAGTATCCCTGGCCGAGCACCCCGACGACGGTGAACCCCGGGAGGCGATGCACGCCAACCTCTCTATGGGCGGAACCGTCTCGACGCCGGTGGACGCGAATGTGAGCCGCGACGGGCTCGAGACCTACCTGCTCTTCAACGGCATCTCGCTCTTCTATTCGTCCGCTAGGTCGTATATCGAAATGCTGACTGCGCAATCGCCGATGGGTAGGTTCACCATCCCGCCGATCGATCCCAAGAAATACCTCGATATGGCGAGGGGCGGCGACGCGGAGGCGTAGCCGTGGCCCCCCAATCGGGCAGATTGTAATGATTTCTTGACGCGCAGCGCTGTTGCGCTATAGTTGGCGGCGTGAAGAGGTGCGGAGCCGGTAAGTCCGTCCGCACTCGAGAAAAGCCGCCTTCCAGGGCGGCTTTTCTCGTTTAAGGGGGATTAGTGGACAAGCCCTTCCGAACCATTGACCAGCAGACAACCCTACTCGAGAATCGGGGCGTCTCCTTCATTGGTTGAGACGAAGCAAGGCAATAGATTTGCACACAGCGAAGGAGCGACATCATGACAGACGACGCGCTGGATGCAGAGATCATCCTCTACCAGTCAGAGGGGTCAAACGTGCCCGTCGAGGTCAGGTACCAGGACGAGACCATGTGGATGCCTCAGGCACAGATAGCCGAGCTATTCGATACGAGCCAGCAGAACGTGAGCCTGCACCTCAAGAATATCTACGAGACGGGCGAGCTCGACGAGGCGGCAACTTACAAGAAAATCTTGTTAGTTCGGCAAGAGGGAAGCAGGACGGTGAACAGGCAGGTCGGATGCTATAGCCTCGACGCGATCATCGCGGTCGGCTACCGCGTGAATTCACTAAGGGCCACCAGGTTCCGCCAATGGGCGACCGCCACCCTGCGCGAGTACATCACCAAGGGATTCGTTCTCAACGACGACATGCTCGCCAACGGCCGTCCGTTCGGTAGGGACTATTTCGACGAGCTGCTCGCGCGCATCCGCGACATCCGCGCGAGCGAACGGCGCGTATACCAGAAGATCACGGACATCTTCCAGGAGTGCACCTACGATTACGACAGGAACAGCGAGGTCGCGCACCGGTTCTACGCGACGGTGCAGAACAAGCTCCATTACGCCGTGACGGGGCACACGGCAGCCGAAATCGTCCAAGAGCGCTCCGATCCGTCCAAGCCGCACATGGGCCTCACCTCATGGAAGGGCGGTCCGGAGGGGCGCATCCACTCCAGCGACGTGACCGTCGCGAAGAACTATCTGACCGAGGACGAGATACGCGAGCTCAACAGGTTGGTCAACATGTTCCTCGATACGGCAGAGGATCGCGCGGAGCGCCATCTGCTCACCAGTATGGAGGACTGCGAGGAGCTGCTGGACGGGTTCCTCACGTTCAGCGGGCGCGATGTCCTCAAGGGCTTGGGGAACCGCAACAAGAAGACGGCGGACAAGCTCGCAAAGGAGCGGTTCGCCGAATTCCAGCGCATCCAGGATGCCACCTATGAGAACGACTTCGAGAAGATGGCGAAGGGGAAGCTTGGATCAGGACGCTAGGGCATCGTACAACAGATGTGTCCCACCAATTGATTTGTGGGACACCGTTCTGGCCACATGTCACACGACGCCCCGCTCCCCCACATGCTTGGCGGCGGAGGGGAACGGGGCGCGAACATCCCCACGAAAGGGGGCGCATTAGATTATGGCACAGCAGCCCAAGCGCAAGATCGGGAGCATCGAGCCCGCCGGCCCCGGCGTCTGGCGCGTCCGCGTCTCACGCGGCAGCAGGAGCGACGGGAGCAGGCGCACGGTCAACGAGACCGTGTACGGCACCTACGAGGACGCCGACATAGCATGCGCGCGCATCGCGTCCGAGATGGGCGCCACGGTCTCCTACGGGGACAGCCTGACCCTGTCGCAGTACTACCATGGCATCTTCCGCCTGGCACCATCCAACCGCGGCACCAAGCGGTCGAACGTGACCCTCAAGGGCTACGACTCGCAGATGGAGCGGTTCGTCCTGCCGCTGATCGGGGACAAGCCCATATCGTCCATCAAGCACTCGGACATCAAGCAGGCGGTGCTCTCGTCCACCTCCCCGAGCAAGTGCAAGACGGTCTTGCGGGCAGTGATGCGCGCGGCCTACGACGACGACCTCGTTCCGGAGATGCCCATGACGCGGCGCATCGTGACCCCGCAGAGGCACCGCGAGCAGATCAGGCCGTGGGACGCCATGGAGGCGGCGAGGGCACTCGCGGCGCTGCAGGGCAGCGGGGCACCGGAGGTCATCTGCATCCTGGGGCTCTCGGGCTTCCGTTACGAGGAGGTCCTGGGCATCGCGCCCTGCAACATCCAGGCGCAGCAGACGTTCGACATAGGCACCGGCGAGACGCTCACCTCCCTCACCGCCACCATCACGCAGACGTACACGGACGAGGACGGCCTCAAGAGCAAGGCCAAGACCGACTTTTCGATGCGCTCCATGCCGGTGCTCGTCCAGGGCCGCGAGCGGCTGCTGCAGATTATCGCCGAGGGCAGGCCGGGCGATCCCGCCGACGTGGCGGAGTGGGCAGCGACCAGGCTCGTGCCTTACACCTCCGACAAAGCGCGCAAGCTGTGGCGCTCGGCGGTCGAGGGTGCCGGACTGCGCTACATCCCGCCCGACATGCTGCGCCATACCTCCGAGACGCTCATGCAGGCCGCGAGCCTGCCCGACACGCTCGTGAGCCGCCTCCATGGCCATACCGACCTCAAGACGGACTACAAGCACTACCTGCGCCCCGATGCCTCCGCCGCGGAGCGCGCGGCGCGCGAGGTCCACAAGATCATGCCGGCGGGCGACCTTTAGTCCAATCTTTGGACTAATTAGTCGTATAGATAGACTAAGCCCCCGGGCGCGGAGCTCGCGCCCGGGGGCTAGACATGCCGACGGGTATCGGTCATTAATGCCAGATTATATCAACATCGAACCATCAACCAGATTAAACCGCAGTCTCCTGCCTTGGCCTTCCCGACCTCGGCGCGTACTCGATGCGGGCATCGACCGAAGCCTTGGAGACCATCCTCCTCGTCCCGTCCTTCCATGAATCGAGCAGCCCGGAGTTGATCAGCTGGGCAACGCGCGCCGAGCTCACCCCGAGCGCCCGGGCCGCCTCCGCGGCGGTCATGGCCGGTATGTCACCGAGCTCCCTTGAGACGGCGATAGCCACAATCCGCCCGCCGTGCTCCGGCTCGTGCCCGAACTCCATGGCCGGCAGCTCGCACCTCCCCATCAGATGATCGTCGACCGTCTCCATCAACCAATCAGCCGCGCTCTCGACCGCATCGTTCAGGTCATCGCCGAACGTGCCTTCTCCCCAACCGCCGCACGGGACGGCGTCGATGCACCCATTCGATGGGTAGAACTCAAACTCCCAAACGTACACCATTGCCAATTCCTTTCATCTCCACATGCAACCGCTGGCCCCGAAGGGGGCGGGCGCCTACCGCAAACCCGCCGCCTTCAGGATCCTCTTGGCCGTCTCGTCCTCGATCTCCCTGTGCCGCTTCACCTTCACCGTGATGTCACCCTTCGTGAACTTCTCGTGCTTGGTTCCGCCGCGGGATTCGAACCCTGCTTCCAAGAGGATCTTGACCAATACCCGTCGTTGCATGTCACCTCCTTCGTTGCTAGATATATCTTAGCATATGCTAATGGTTATTGCTAGTAACTATTAGCTTCTTCTAATATTTATTTAGCTTGGCTGGGTATGCATAAAAAAGGGGTCTGGGCATATTAGTTAGGTACCCATGTCCTACGAAGTCCCAATCCGCCTACGATGCCTAAATATGCAAAAAAGCTCCCGCACATGGCGGGAGCTTTGGTTTTGATATGGTGCCCGAGGTGAGATTCGAACTCACACGCTGTTGCCAGCGGAGGATTTTGAGTCCCCTGCGTCTGCCGTTCCGCCACTCGGGCGCGGATTGCGTACCTATAGTAGCACAAGCAACGCGCTCTACAACGCATCCAAAGCGATGAGTTCAATCTGGCGCAGCATTTCCGGCTCATCGCATCCGCGACCGTCGACGCTCGCTTCACCCATCTGGTTATCGTAGGGATCCCAGCGCGCGTCATCGAAATCGGGTTCGAAGGGCGCCTGATACACGCTGTTCGCAACCATCCGCCAGGGGTCGAGGTTGCCGAAATGATGGAGGCGTCGCGCCTCATCGCCCGCGCGACGTGATGACGAGCCAAAGGAAACATCCGCCCACAACCAGCCGTATTCCTCGGTATAGAACATCGCCCAATCATGCGGACCGATGTAATCGCAAGCAACGTACAGGCCGCTTTGCCAGCGCGCAGGGATGCTCGCGATGCGGCACATGGCGATGAAGGCGAGCGCCATCACGCCGCAGTCGCCCCGCAGCGATTTCAGACAGCCGTCGGCGATGGCGTCGAGCTGGGCGTAATCCGGCTGATATCGATAATCGACCGTGCGCGTGAGGTAGTCGTAGATGGCGCGGGCACGATCGATCGGGCGCTCGATGCCATCGACGACGCGTGCCGTCAACGCTCGCAGATACGGCGTGAACACCACGTGCGGCGCCAGCTCGCACAGGTCTTCTGGCCCGGGTGCGGGCGCGTTCACGCGGCGTGCGGGCGCGGGCGCGCAGGTATCGATATAGGGCGCATCGATTCGATAACGATAGGTCACCTCGAAAGATCGGCGCTCCGTCGACTCCCAGAAAATGGTGCGTGCGGGCGCGTCGGCGCGGGCGACCACGCCACCCTCCGTCATCGAAAGAATCTCGATCTGGGACTGCTGCGGAGCAGCCGCGGGCACCGGAAGCCAGGCACGGACAGCCTCGCCGGGCAGGGCGCCGGGGACCGAGATGCATGCGCGGGCGGTGATACGATACGCCGCCCCGCCCTCTTCACGCATGCGCAGGAGCATCGCATCGCGCGTTGTCGTATCCGACGGATCATCCTCGCGAAGACCCGGCACCTCCGACGGGTACACGCGCAGCGAATCGAGAAAGTTCTCGAGCACGCGAGGCTCGCCCTCGATGAAGCGCCAGTCGATACGCTTGCGTTCGATGAGCTCGTCGAACTGTGCGCGGGTGAACTCGGGCCACTCGGCACGGATGAGCTCGAGCGCGCGGTCGAACGAAACGCTGTACTGCCGCGCAAGGCGCCCCATGCGGTGATGCTCGGCGCGCAGACACGCTGCCAGCTCGGGAGTTTCAGCTACATCCAGCGCGCGCAGGCAGGCGGCGCGGGCGGCATCCAGATAACCGGCCTGCTTAAGTCGGGCGATCTCGGGCGGGAGCCCGACGCCCAGCTCGCGGTAATCGCTATTGCGCGCGATGCCGTCGCAGGCGAGCGGCCCGCATGTTATGAGGCGCCCCTCCTCGGGGCTCACCGTCTTGATGCTCATAGCTCTCCCCTTCCCAACACGGACGGGTCACGCAAGGCCGCGTGCCCTCATATCGTACTCAGGGTATCACAGACAAGAAAAGCCGCCGTGCGACGAGGCACGGCGGCTTTTACTTGAAACACGATGGAAGAACGGCTACGCCTTGTTAACGGAACCGAACTCCTCCATGAGCTCCTTGGCGCGGGCGACGATGGCCTCGCGACCGGGCTTGATGATCTTGCGCGGGTCGAAGCCCTTGCCCTCGAGGTCCTTGCCGGCCTCGATGTACTCGCGCGTAGCAGCAGCGAAGACGAGCTGCAGGTCGGTGTTCACGTTGATCTTGGAAACACCGAGCGAGATGGCCTTCTGGATCTGGTCCACCGGGATACCGGTGCCACCGTGGAGAACGAGCGGCAGATCGCCCACGGCCTCCTTGATAGCGGCCAGGGCGTCGAAGGACAGACCGGCCCAGTCCTCGGGGTACACGCCATGAATGTTGCCGATGCCGCACGCGAGGAAGTCGACGCCGAGGGCAGCGATCTGCTTGCACTCCTCGGGATCGGCGATCTCGCCCTGGCCCACGACGCCGTCCTCGACGCCGCCGATGCCGCCGACCTCGGCCTCGACGGAGATGCCCTTCTCGTGGGCGATCTTCACGATCTCGGCGGTACGCTCGAGGTTGATCTGGAAGGTCTCCTCATGGGAGCCGTCGTACATAACGGAGGTGAAACCGGCCTCGATGCACTCAAGGCAGTTCTCATACGTACCGTGGTCGAGGTGCAGGGCGACGGGCACCGTCACGACGGTGGCCTCGACGGCGGCCTTCACCATATCGGCGCAGACCTTGAAGCCGCCCATCCACTTGGCGGCGCCAGCGGAGCACTGGATGATCAGCGGGGACTTGGCCTCCTCGGCAGCCTGGAGGATGGCGAGCGTCCACTCCAGGTTGTTGGTGTTGAAGGCGCCCAGGGCGTAATGGCCGGCCTCGGCGTCCTTGAGCATCTGAGCTGCATTGACGAGCATACTTGGACCTCCTGTTGTCCATACTCAAATAATTACACGGGGCATTTTACCACGCCCGACTACTCATATCCCAGGCATTCGCAGCCTGTATAACCCCTGCATGAAGATAGGTTGCATTTCGCGCGCATCCGTCGCCGACGAAAAGGCCCCTTTTGCTTACTCAGCAGTGGCAGCGCCATGCTCCTTGGCATAGCGGCGCAGGCCACGGCGCATAAACAGGTTCGTCTCGACCTCTTGCTTCGCCGTCGTGGGATCGTTATGACCGATAAGGCACAGCGTCTCGGGAGGCAGCAGGGAGCCGATCTTACCCAAAGACCGAATGATCTCCTTCTCGCTTCCCCCCTCGAGGTCGGTGCGACCATGGCCCCCTGGGAACAGCGTGTCGCCCACGAACGCCACGGGACCGGTGCTCGCCGGCGCGAATAACACGATGCCGCCCGGCGTGTGCCCCGGCGTGGCCATAACCTGCAACGCGACGTCGCCGAATGCGACGACATCCCCCTCGTTGAGCAAGCGATCGGGAGCGGGCGGCATCTCGTGGTCGAAGCCCCACGTTTCGCGCATGCTGCGGATGGCCTCGGAAATGATGGCGGCATCGGCCTCAGAGATGAGAAACGGCACGTCGTCGCCCGCGGCACGACGAACGCCGGCGACGCCGCCAACATGGTCGGCGTGGCCGTGCGTGCAGACGATCGCGGCGAGGCGCACGCCCGGCAGCTGTTCGGTCATCACCCGCACGAGCTTCTCGCCCTCCCAAGCGGGATCGACGATGATGGCCTCTCCCCCGCTTGCAGCGATATAGGTATTCGTGCGGATAGGTCCGTTTACCACGCAATGGACGTCGAGCGCGCCACACGGCGTCAAATCGAGCTCCATGATGTTTCCTCCTTTGACAAACGGGCCGCCATCGCTCGATAGCGGCCCACCGGCACCATGTGAAACGGTATGCCGTCGCAATTCGTTACAAGTCCTTTATCGAACGCGGCGCTTCATCTGCCGAGCCCCCTCGCCCGGCATGATGCGGCGCGCATCGTAGACGCTCTCCACGCGGCTGATGGATGCGAGCAGCGGATCGAGTCCGCTCGCATCGGAAATCTCGACCAGGAACCGCAGCGTGGCGATGCCCTCGCGATTGGTTGCCGTGGCAGCGGAGAGGATGTTGCCCCCCGCATCGCCGATGGCGATGGTGACGTCTTTGAGCAGCCCCATGCGATCAAGGCACTCGACCACGATCTCGACCTGGAACAGCGCGTCGGCGGCGCCATCCCAGTCCACCGGAATCATGCGCTCGGGATGCTCCATCAGCCCCTTGACGTTCGGGCAGGTCGCGCGATGCACCGACACGCCGCGGCCGCGCGTGATGAAACCGACGATATCGTCGCCCGCCACGGGGTTGCAGCAGTGCGCGAGGCGCACGAGCATGTCGCCCGGCTCCCCGCCGTTCACCACGACGCCCGAGCTGCCGCGGCGCTGGGGACGCTGGCCCGCACGCGAGCCATGCGTGCGCTTGGCAGCCTCGACGACCGCCTCCTCGCGCTTCTTGCGCGGGGTCTCCTCGATGGGCTTGGGATCCAAGATCGCCTGCACACGGTTGCCGACCATGCGCGGCGCCACCTTGCCCGCGCCGATGGCTGCGAACAGGTCCTCGAGATGCTTGTAGTTCATCTGCTCGGAAACTGCGTTGAGCGCGCGCGTCGACCGCTGGGTAGAGATGCCGTAACCGCGCTTGCGCAGGTCCTTTGCCAGAACCTCGCGGCCGGCCGTTGCATCCTCGTCCTTGGTGGCCGCAGCGAAATAACGACGGATCTTCGACTTCGCCGACGGCGTCTTGACGATAGCGAGCCAGTCGCGCGACGGCTTGGACGACTTGTTGGTGAGAATCTCCACCCGATCGCCCATCGCCAGCTCGTGGGTAAGCGGGGCCACCGCGCCGTTCACCTTCGCGCCCACGCAATGGTTGCCCACCTCGGTATGGACGGCATAGGCGAAATCGAGCGGAGTGGCGCCCGAGCGCAGGCTCATGACCTCGCCCTTGGGCGTGAAGACGAAGATCTCCTGGTCGAATAGGTCGACCTTCAGCGAATGGAGGAACTCCTTGGGATCGTCGATGTCGTCGGACGCCGCCCAGTCGAGCGAGCGCTTCAGCCAGTTTATCTGGTCGTCGAGGCGCTGGGCGTCGATGGTCTTCGCCGCCGATGAGCCGCCCGACTTCTTATACAGCCAGTGCGCCGCGATGCCGTACTCGGCCTGCTCGTGCATCTCGAACGTACGGATCTGAATCTCAAGCGGACGCGCCGTGGGCCCGATGACGGTGGTGTGCAGCGACTGGTAATTGTTGAGCTTGGGCATGGCGATGTAGTCTTTGAACCGCCCGGGCATGGGATGCCACAGCGAGTGCACCGCGCCCAGCGCCGAATAGCAATCGCCCACCGTATTGGTGATGACGCGCAGCGCCACCAGGTCGTAGATCTCGGAGAACTCCTTGCCCTTGCGCTTCATCTTCTGGTAGATGGACCAATAGTGCTTCGAGCGGCCGTTGATCTGGAAGTCCTTGAGCCCCACGCGCTTCAGCTCGTCGGTGAGCGTCTTGATGGTTTCGGAGAGGTAGCGCTCGCGCACCTCGCGGCTCTCGGACACCATGCGCGCGATGCGCTGGTAGGCCTCGGGCTCGAGATAGAAGAAGGAAAGGTCCTCGAGCTCCCACTTGATGGACGACATGCCCAGACGGTCCGCCAGGGGCGCGTACACATCCATGGTCTCGCGCGCCTTGAACAGGCGGCGGTCCTCCTTGAGGGCGGCCAGCGTGCGCATGTTATGCAGGCGGTCCGCAAGCTTAACGATGACGACGCGGATGTCTCGGCTCATGGCGAGGAACATCTTGCGCAGGTTGAGCGCCTGCTTCTCATCCATGCTACCCACCTCGATATTGGTGAGCTTGGTCACGCCGTCCACAAGGTCGGCCACGGTATCGCCGAAGATCGAGGCCACATCGCCCAAGGACGTCTCGGTATCCTCGACGGTGTCGTGCAGCAGCGCGGCGCACACCACGTCGCAATCCATCTTGAGCTCGGCCAAGATGATGGCGACCTCGACGGGGTGGTTGATATAGAGCTCGCCGCTGCGGCGTTTCTGCGTGGAGTGCTTCTCGGCGGCGAAGCAGTACGCGCGCTCGGCGAGCTCGGCGTCGTCGTCGCCCATGTATTTACGGCACAGCGACGCCAATCGGCCCCAGTTATCGGCTGCGATCTCGAAGGGGAGGTCGTCCGCGCTACGGTAATGGACCATCTCGTCGGTAGGCGTGAGCGCGGAGGCCGCCTGACCCTTGTCCGTCTGGCCCGAACCCTTGCCGGAAGTGCGTTGTGCAGAGGTATCCATGGCTCCCCCTATCGTGTTCGTGGCGTGATGGGCCTGTTCACGCGTGACAGCATATCATGGGCCGGCGCGTCGAGCGCCCAGGTGCGAAATGCCGAGAACTCCACGCGCGCCCGCAGGCCCTCCAGGTAGCGGATGGAGTTCGAGAGCTCCACGCGGCCGGGGTTCTCGACCATCTCCAGGCGGCGCCCGTCGTCGAATCCGGTTACGCGCACGAATCCCAGCTCCTCGAAGATCGACAAGCCGCAGGGAATCGAGCGCTCGTCGACGGGCGTGCGCGCGTCGATCGCCAGGCACATCTGCGCGATATCGAGGTCGCTCGCATCCAGCGCATGGGGACCCGGGCCGCCCGCGGCGCGGCGCCACATGGTCTGCAGCGCGCGGTACAGCGTGACCAGCTCCTCGCGACCGGGCGCCAAGGCGTCGAGCAGGCGCTCGTTGATGCGCGCATCGCGCGAGGAATACAGCAGGTGGATGCGGGCCGGAGCTCCGTCGCGCCCCGCGCGGCCGCTCATCTGGTTGAACTCGGTAGCGCCAAACGGCATGTGGTAGAGCACCACATGGCGGATGTCGGGCAGGTTGACGCCCTCGCCGAACGCCGAGGTCGAGACGATGCAGCTCAGCGCACCGTCGCGGAAGGCCTCCTCCACGCGGGAGCGGTCGCGGCGCGACAGGCCCGCGTTGTAGAAACCGATCGACGATCCCAGCTCGGGCACGCGGCGACGCAGCATGCGCGCGAGAGCGAGCGACTGGTCGCGCGAATTGACGTAGACCACGCACTTCTCGCCCGTGGCGACGATGGAGACCAAGCGGTTCTCACGCGATGCGAGATCGCGTTCGTCGTCGATCACCAGGTTCTCGCGCACGCAGTCATCGACGAGGACGTCCTCGATGGGCAGCAACTCGCGGATAAGCGCCGCCACGTCGTCGTCGGCCGTGGCCGTGGCAGCCAGAACCTGCGGGGAGCCCAGGCGCGACAGCGCGTCGGGAAACGCCGCGTAGGCGCTACGATGGCCCGACGGAGCCTCGGCGGCATGATGCGCCTCGTCGACCACCACGAAGCCGACGCGGCCGGTCCCGGCGAACGCGTCGACATGGGCCACCAGATATTCGGGCGTGGTGAGCACGATATCGACCGCGCCCGCCATAAGCCCGCGGCGCACGTCTTCTCGCTCGCGCGCGGAGCTCTCACCCGTAAGGACGCAGACGCGCACGCCGAAGCTGCCGAGCAGCTCGGTAAGATGGAAGGCTTGGTCGGAGACGAGGGCGCGCAAAGGATAGACGAAGATGCTCGCGCGATTGCGGCAGATGGCCTCGCGGACGGCATGGACCTGGAAGATCAGCGACTTTCCCCTGCCGGTCCCCATGATGGTGAGGACGTTGCGACCCCGGCCGAGCCGCTCGAGCGCCTCGGCCTGAACGCGATGCGGCCGCGACGCCCCGATGAACCGGTGCACCAGCGAGCGCGTGAGCTCCTCGTAGGAAAGACCGGCCAGGCGACGGCGCTGATCGAGCGAGGGCTGCGGGGCGGCCGCATCGTCCGGGTCGGGGACGGAGGCCTCCAGCGCCTCGCAATCGAACGCCGCACCCGATGCATCCTGGCAGCAATGGCGCAGGATATCCTTGATCATGAGCTTGGGCTTCACGCGTCCCTGCCAATGCTCGGCGACAGCTTCGAAAACGAGGTCGACCACGGAATCGCACCGGACCACGTCCTCGATCTGCGAAACGCGAAACATGATGGCGGGCACGCTTGCCGAGCCATCGGTTGCGGTGAAGCGCATATGGTCGCCCGTGCGGCCCACCACGGCGCGGTCGCACATGGTTACGCCCGAGACGCCCAGGAGCGGAACCTTGTTGCCCTGGCCGAACGGCTCGAGCAAGGACAGCTGCTCCACGGTCTCGATGTCGAGCTCGGACAGCGACACCATGGCCGCGATCTCGCCCGTATCCTCGAACTGCTCCTCGGGAAGCTCGGCCAGCACCTGATCGAGCCGGGTGCGGAGCGCATCGAGGTTCTCGGCCGCACAGGTCACGCCGACGGCGCCCGCATGGCCGCCGAAGCGGATCAGCAGGTCGCTGCAGCGCTCGACCGCCTCGAAGAGGTTGACGTTGCCCACCGACCTGCCGGAGCCGCGCGCCACGCCGTCCTCGATGGAGAAGAGCAGCGATGGAACGTGATAGCGATTGACGAGCCTGCTGGCCACGATGCCCTTGACACCCTCGTGCCAGCCCTCGCCGCCCACCACGATCACGCGGTTGCCCTCGTAGGTGCGCTCGACCAGGGCGAGCGCCTCCTCGGTAAGCTGCGCCTCGATATCGCGGCGCTCCTGGTTGGTATGCTCCAGCTCGGCCGCCAGGCGTCCCGCCTCGACGGGATCGCGGGCGAGCAGCAAGTTGAGGGCGAGCGAGGGATCGGCCATGCGACCGGCGGCGTTGAGCCGCGGGATGAGCGAGAAGGAGAGCCCGTCGGCCGTGATGGCGGACAGGTCCGTTTTGGTGAGCGCCGCGAGGGCGACGTAGCCGGGGCGCGTGGTCGCGCGCATCTGGGCGATGCCATCGGCCACCAGCGCGCGGTTCTCGGGGGTGAGCTGCATCATATCGGACACGGTGCCCAAGGCCGCAACCTCGGTAAACGAGCGCCACAGCAGCGGCTGGCCCAGGCGTTCGCCCAAAATCTGCACGAGCTTGAGCGCAACGCCCACGCCCGCCAGCTCGCGGGACGGACCCGAGTCGGCGAGCTTGGGATCGGTGAGGGGCACGCCCTGGGGGACCATGTCGGCGGGCTCGTGATGATCGGTCACCACGAGGTCGATACCGCGCTGAAGCAGATAGGAAACCTCATCGCGCGCCGCGATGCCGTTGTCCACCGTCACCACCAGGTCGGGCGAGCACTCCTCGATCACGCGGTCGAGCGCCGCCTGGCTGATGCCGTAGCCCTCCTCGAAGCGATGGGGAATGAACGGGTGGGCGCATGCGCCCAAAGCGCGAAGAGCCTCGGTGAGCAGGCAGGTCGATGTGATGCCGTCGACGTCGAAATCGCCGAACACGGCGATGTTCTCACCATCTTGGATTGCGCGGAGCACGCGCTCGGCAACCTGCGGCATGCCGGGAATAAGGGCGGGGTCGCACCAATCGCGGTCGAGCGAGGGTGTGAGGAACAAGCGCCCCTCTTCGGCGGTGGCGATGCCGCGGGCGGCCATGATGCGCGCCACCAGCGGCGCCACACCCAGCTCGGCGGACAGGCGCTGCTCGATATCGGGCCGGGGCGGCAAAACGCTCCAGCGGCGCGAGCGCTTAAGCATGGACATGGCCGCACCTCCCCTGCAACGAGGCGACGCACGCGGGGCGAACGGTGGAAAGCGGCGGCGCGACCGACGGACGCGCGATACAAAGGTGCTGCATAGGAACACATCCTAGAGTATGGCCCGCTGCGGCGGGCCGAGCTGTTGAACACCTTTATTATACGCACGGCGCGGACACGCGCCTCGAGCTTCGGGGAACGGCGGCACGATGCGCCGGGCGCCGTCGAAGCGGGCTATCCCTCGCGCGCGGGCAGCGCGCCGAATGCGTCCTCGTATTCCTCGTCCGACATGTAGTCGATCAGGTCGCCCGGCTTGCAATGGAGCGCCTCGCACATGGCGGTGAGCGTGGAGAAGCGAATGCCCTTCAAGCGGCCGGTCTTGATGCGGGAGATGTTGACGGGAGAGATGCCGACCTTTTCGGCCAGCTCGAGCGACGTCATCTTGCGATCGGCCATGACGCGATCGAGCCGCATGATGATAGGCATCCCGCACCTCCTGGGAACTCATCGATTATCCGCAATCCGCTTTTCACCATACCCGATTGAACGCGGGGTGCGAAACGAAACGGGTGGGCGGCGCGAATCAGGCGTGAACAGCCTCATGAACGCGAGGAAGGGGCGAATCGGGCCCGCTATACGATCTTCGTGCCGTGGAGCTCGGCGGCCCCGAGGGCCTCCGCGATATCCGCCGCGTTGGCATGCGTGATACCCGCTCCGGGTAGGATGGCGAGGCGGCCTGCGGCATACGCCATGAGCTCGCGCAAGCGCTCCAGGTTGTCCGCGATAGCGGTGCCGGCGGGGCCGCCGTGGGTGAGGATTCGCGCCACGCCCCGGGACGCCAGCCAATCGATGGCGGCGAGCTGCTCGCCCGCGCTCAGGACGTCGAACGCCATGTGAAAGGTGATGTCCAACGCGCGACCGCGCCGACGGGCGGCATCGCTCGCAGCCCGGCACAGGCGCTCGCATGCCGCCCGGTCCAGCGCGTACGGGCCCTCGTAGCAGGCGCCGGGCAGCAGGCGCCCGGCCTGTTCGCGCGTGCGCGCCTCTCGATACGCCTGCGGGTCGAGGGGTTCCACGCAGCCGAACACCACGCCGTCGGCCCCGAGGTGCGCATGGCTCTCGATATCCAGCTCCATCGCGCGCAGTTCGTCGGCGTCGTAGACGAAGTCGCCGCCGCGCGGGCGCACCATGCACATCACCGCGGCTCCGCGAGCATGCGCAACCTCCACGACCCGGGCCACCACGCCGGGAGAAGGCGAGGTCCCGCCCACCGCGAGGTTGTCGCACAGCTCGATACGGCGCGCCCCGCGGTCGAGTGCGAACTCCACGAGCGTGGCGTTCTCGGCGCAAAACTCGCGCACGACATCACGATTAACCTGTACCACCCGTATCGCGCCCCTTTGCACGTCCCGCCATGATCGCGCCCATCTTAGCACGGCCGGAAGCACGCCACGCGCGCCGCACAAGCGATGCGCGGCGCGCCCCGTACGAGCACGCCGCGCATCGAGCAGCATCCTAGTTTCCGCCAAGGTACGCCTTGCGCACCTCGTCGTTATCGAGCAGCTCGGCACCCGTTCCCGAGAGGGTCACGCGACCGGTCTCCATAACGTAGGCGCGCGAGGCGATGGAAAGCGCCATCTGCGCGTTTTGCTCGACCAGCAAGATGGTGGTGCCGGCGGCGTGCAGCTCCTGCACGATCTGGAAGATCTGCTCGATGAGCAGCGGGGCCAGGCCCATCGAGGGCTCGTCGAGCATGAGCAGTTTGGGCGAGCTCATGAGCGCGCGACCCATGGCAAGCATCTGCTGCTCGCCGCCGGACAGGGTGCCCGACACCTGGCCGCGGCGCTCCTTCAAGCGCGGGAAGTGCGCGTACACGCGCTCGAGGCCCGGGGCGATCTCGGAATTGGGGCGCGTATAGGCCCCCATCTCAAGATTCTCCTCCACGGTCATCTGCTGGAACACGCGACGCCCCTCGGGAACGTGCGCCAAGCCCTTGCCCACCAGGACATCGGGCATGGTGTGCATGATATCCTCGCCCATGAACTCGATGGCGCCCGTCGTTGAACGCAGCAGGCCCGAGAGCGTCTTGAGCGTGGTGGACTTGCCCGCGCCGTTGGCGCCGATCAAAGCCACGATCTCGCCCTCGTCCACGTCGAAGGACACGTCTTTGATCGCATGGATCGCGCCGTAGTACACGTTGATGTGCTCGACGCTCATAATACGCTGCGCCATCCGCTACGCCTCCTTCTGCTTGCCGAGGTACGCCTCGATCACCGCTTCGTTGTTCTGGATCTCCTCGGCGGTTCCCTTGGCGATCACCCTGCCGAAATTGAGCACGCAGATACCCTCGCAGATATTCATGACCAGGTTCATATCGTGCTCGATGAGCATGATCGCGATGTTGAACGTATCGCGGATCTTGACGATGTTCTCCATGAGGTCCGCCGTCTCGGAGGGGTTCATGCCCGCCGCGGGCTCGTCGAGCAGCAGCAGGCTGGGATTGGTGGCCAGGGCGCGCACGATCTCGAGGCGGCGCTGGGCACCGTACGGCAGACTGCCCGCCTGATGGTTCGCCAGATCCTGCATGTCGAAGAGCGACAGCAACTCGAGCGCGCGCTCATGCGCCTCGCGCTCGCGCTTCCAATACGACGGCGTGCGCAGGATGCCGGACAGCGTGGAATACGCCTTGGTGTTGTGGAGCCCCACCTTGACGTTCTCCTCGACCGTCATGGTGTCGAAGAGGCGGATGTTCTGGAAGGTACGGGCGATGCCCATGCGGTTGACCTGGTGCACGGTCTTGCCGCTCGTGTCGTGGCCGTTGAGCAGGATCGTGCCGCGCGTGGGCGCATACACCTTGGTGAGCAGATTGAAGACCGTGGTCTTGCCGGCGCCGTTGGGACCGATGAGGCCGGCGATCTCGGTGCGGCCGATCGTGAGGTTGAAGTCGTCGACGGCCTTCAGACCGCCGAAATCGATACCCAGATGCAGGGCCTCGAGCACGGGCGCGCTGTTGACGTCGCGCTCCGGCACGATGGAGTGGCTGGGAACCGGCACCATCTTGCCGCGTTCGAACTCGAATTTAGGCATCGGCGCCCACCTCCTTCCGGCGCGAGGCGAACCTTGAGGCCACGCGATGCGCGGCGCTCTTCAACGTATCGTTGTTGGAGATGATCATGACCAGGATAAGGACGACCGCGTAGACGAGCATGCGGTAATCGGAGAACTGCCGCAGGGCCTCGGGCAGGATCGTGAGCGCGATGGCCGCGACCATCGATCCGCGCATATTGCCCAAGCCGCCCAGGACCACGAACACCAAGATGAGGATGGAGGTGTTGAAATCGAACTTGGTAGCCGACAGCTGCGAGAAGCCGTTGCCGAACAGGGCGCCCGCGGCGCCGGCGAGGGCGGCGGAGACGACGAAGGCGATCATGCGGTAGCGGGTCGTGGAGATGCCCACGCTCTCGGCGGCGATGCGGTTGTCGCGCACGGCCATGATGGCGCGGCCGGTACGGCTGCGCACCAGGTTGAGCACGACGACGAGGGTTACCATGACGAGCAGGAAGCCGGCTGCGAACGTCGAGATGACCGACACGCCCGACGCGCCCTGGGCGCCCTTGATGATGGCGATACCGCCCTCGGCGAGATTGAGATCGCTCACCGAGAGGCTGCCCGTAAGGTTGAACAGCACATGCAGCCCGCGCTCGTCCACGCCCACGATCAGGCAGGTGACGATCTCCTTGATGATCTCCCCGAACGCCAGCGTCACGATCGCGAGGTAGTCGCCGGACAGGCGCAGAACCGGGATCCCCACCAAAAAGCCCGCGAGCGCCGCAGAGGCCGCGCCCACCGCCATGGCGACGATCAGGCGCAGGCCGTCATCGGGGATGACCTCGGACAGCCCCATCGCGGCGACGATGCCGGTGTAGGCGCCGACGCTCATGAAGCCGGCATGTCCGAGCGAGAGGTCGCCGGCGACGCCGACCACCAGGTTGAGGGAAAGCGCCATGACGACGTAGGCGCAGATGGGAACGAGCTGCCCCGCGATCATGCGCGGGATCATGTGGTTCGCCTGCATGACGTAGACGACGGCGAAGACCGCGATGACGAGCGCATAGGTGAGCAGGTCGCGTCGGGTCCTCTTGTCGCGCAAGAACTTCATCACCGCCATCACCTACACCTTCTCGGGGACGTACTTGCCGAACAGGCCCGCCGGCTTGACGAGGAGCACCACGATGAGCACGCCGAACACGATGGAATTCGCCAGGCTCGTGGAGATATACGCCTGCGCCATGGCCTCGATGATGCCGAGCAGGATGCCGCCCACGAAGGCGCCGGGAATCGATCCGATGCCGCCGAAAACGGCCGCGGTGAACGCCTTGATACCGGGCATGGAGCCCGTAGTGGGCTGCAGCACCGGCGAATAGGAGCACAGCAGGACGCCCGCGATGGCGGCCAGCGCGCTTCCGATGGCGAACGTCATGGAGATGGTGCGGTTGACGTTGATGCCCATGAGCTGCGCCGCGGCCTTGTCCTCGGAGCAGGCGCGCATAGCCTTGCCCATCTTCGTCCTACCCGTGAACCACATGAGGCCCGCCATGATGACGAGGCACGCGACCACCGTCACGATGCCCACGGCCGACACGTTGTAGGCACGCAAGCCCTCGGGCACCGGGAAGCTCACGATGGAGGTGAAGTTCTTAGGCGTGGCGCCCCAGATGAGCTGGGCGGCGTTTTGCAGGAAATACGAGACGCCGATAGCGGTGATGAGAACCGCCAGCGGGCCCGCCTGGCGCAGCGGCTTGTAGGCCAAGCCCTCGATAAGGATGCCCAGCGCGGTGCAGACGGCCACGGCGGCGAGCACCGAGACGATGGCGGGCAGCTCGAGATACGAGGTGACGCAGAACGAGATATACGCACCGATCATGATGACGTCGCCATGGGCGAAGTTGAGCATCTTGGCGATGCCGTAGACCATGGTGTAGCCGAGTGCGATGATCGCGTACACGCTGCCCATCGTGAGGCCGTTGGCGAGGTATTGCAAGAAGACCGACATGCGCGAATCCCCCTTTCTTCGCATGGCGGGGGACGACGCCCCCTGCAGCCGAGCGCAGGGGCGAAGGCTTGCAAGCCCTGGTCCCTGCGCCGATATCATCTTGTAGCGGAACAATTGCGAAGGTGGATGAGCCCTACGCCAGCACGTACTTTCCATCCTGGATGACGTAGACGGTCGTCTCCTTCTCGACCTCGCCGCGATCGTTCCACGTCAGGGTGCCGGTAAGGCCCTCGACCTTGACCTTGGTCATGGCCTCGGGCAGCGCGTCGGCGACCTCAGCCGGATCGGCATCGGGAGAAAGACCCGCCTCGGCGAGCGCGAGGGCGATGGCATGGACCGAGTCATACGCGTCGGCGGCGAACTGGTCGGGCAGCTCGCCGTACGCCTCCTTGTAGGCGCTCACGAACGAGGCGTTCTTGGGGTCGTCCGCCGAGAAGGGGGTCATGAGGTAGAGGCCCTCGGCGAGCGCGGCATCGAAGCCCTCGACGCCCAGGATGCCGTCCATGCCGTCGCAGCCCATGACCTTGACGTCGTAGCCCATATCGTGCGCGTTGGTAAGCATGACGGACGCGGGGGTGTAATAGATGGGGGCGAAGATCAGCGTGGCGCCGGCGCTCTTGGCCTTGGTCAGCTGGTTGGTGAAGCTGGTTGCGGAGTCGTCCTTGAAGGTCTCCTTGTCGACGATATCGAGCTTGAGCTCCTCGGACTTCTGGAGGAAGGCGTCGTGCACGCCGGCCGAGTAGGTATCGCCCGCGTTATGGAAGGTGGCGATCTTCTCGTCGGGGAAGTTCTTGGCAAGCCACTCGGCGGAATGAACGCCGATCGCGGGGTCGTTGTAGCACGCACGGAACACAACGGTCTTGCCGTCCGTAACATCCGGGGCGGTGGCCGACGGGGTGATCATGAACAGATGCGCGCTCTCGGCCTCCTGGGCGACGGCGAGCGAGCAGCCCGTCGTGGTGGGGCCCACGAGTGCCTGCATGCCCCAGTCGGCCAGGCTGTTGAAAGCGTTCACCGCCTTCTCGCCATCGGCGACGTCGTCCTCGGCCTTGAAGACGAGGGGCAGCTCATCGGTCGAGAAATCCTTGCATCCCAGCTCGGCGCCGCCGGTGACGGACGTACCGTAGGAAGCCGCGGGACCGGTCAGGGGCCCCATGGAGCCGATCTTGAAAGCCGCGGCGCCGGAATCGCCGGACGCGCCCGCCCCGGAGCAGCCGGCAAGAATGCCCGCAGCCCCTAGTCCGGCTACGCCAGCGATAATGCTCCTGCGATCCAGAACAGGGTTGAATGCGTTTTGATACGACATGCGGCTCTCCTCTCGAGTGCGCACCGGCCCCGACATCGCGCGGCCGGACTTCCAACGGATACGCGGCACTTCATCGAAGTGGAGTGCGTGCGTGAGTTGTACCTTACTCGCTTCGGCTCTCCTTGGCGAGCACTTTATTCAGCTAAACTCGCCATTTGCCCATATAAACGCTTTTACGGATTAAAGCAGCACCAGGTATTACCAGTTCACGGCTAATATTGAACAGCCCTGGACGCAATGTAACAACTCTGTTTCGGCAGGGACTGCGGCTTCGCTAGAATACAAGCACACGCCAACACGCTCGCCCCGGCCGCGCCGGGCAGAAAGGAAGCGCCATGACAGCATCCACCCGCTCCGTCGGCATCGGCATCATCGGACTCGGCACGGTGGGAGGCGGCGTGGTCCGCCTGATCCAGATGCACCGCGACGACTACCGCGCGAACCACGGCATCGACCTGACGATCGCACGGGCGTGCGCACTCGATCCAAGCGTTGCGGAGGAGCTGGGGATCCCGCAGGATCGCTTCACGTCCAACTGGAACGACGTCGTCAACGACCCCGCCGTCGATATCGTCGTCGAGCTCATCGGCGGCGAGCATCCCGCCACCGAGATCTTCCAGACCGCGTTCGCCAACGGCAAGCATATGGTGAGTGCCAACAAGGCCCTGCTGGGACGCCATGTCGAGAAGCTCGCGCAGGCAGCTGCAGACGCAGGCGTCCAGCTGCGCTGCGAGGCCGCGGCGGCGGGCGGCATCCCGATCGTCAGCGTCCTCGAGCACGACCTCGCGGGCAACAAGATCCTTACCATCGCCGGCATCATGAACGGCACCACCAACTACATCCTCTCGCGCATGGCCGACGAGGGCCTGGGCTTCGAGGAGGTCCTGTCCGACGCGCAGCGCCTTGGCTATGCCGAAGCCGACCCCTCCGCCGACGTCGACGGCTTCGATGCCGCCAGCAAGATCGCCATCCTCTCCTCCATCGGCTTCCATTCGCGCGTGACCACCGACGATGTCTACATGCAGGGCATCCGCCAAGTCGGCGCGGACGATATCGCCATCGCGCGGTCGCTCGGCTACGCCATCAAGCTGCTCGCCATCGGGCGCAACACGCCCGAGGGCATCGACGTGCGCGTGCATCCCACGATGATTCCCGCCACCCACCAGCTCGCCTCCGTATCGGGTGCCATGAACGCCGTGTTCGTGGTAGGCGACGCCGTGGGCGAGACGATGTTCTACGGCGCGGGCGCGGGCGCCTTCCCCACCGCAAGCGCCGTCGTTGGCGACGTGCTCGCGCTCGCCGACGCGATGACGCGCGGAGGCGCCCCGCTGCCCGAGCCCGAGCCCGTGCAGCGCACGCTCGCCATCCGGCCCATCGAGGAGCTGGAGGCCGGCTACTACATCCGCCTCGCGCTCGACGGGCGCCCGGACGCGCTGGACGCCGCCGTGGCGACGCTCGCGGCCGGCGGCGTCCCGGTGCAGCGAGCAGAGCGCGTCGATGCCGGCGCCGCGGTCGTCATCACCGACATCTGCGTCGAAGGCGCACTGAACGCCGCGGTCGACGCCCTCGCGCGCGACCTGGGCGATACCGCGGTCGCATCCGTCATCCGTATCGAGGATGTTGCCGCCTGGAGCAAGGGCGCCTGCGCGAACTAGCGCCGCCGTCCGCGCGCACCGCGGCATACGCAAAGCCTCCCGGATCCGGGCCCAGACGAGCCATGGAATCCGGGAGGCTTTTTCACTAGGGAGCGCCCAGCGAGGAGACATCGGGGGCTCCGCCCGCCAGATACGTCCACATCGCCCGCGCGTAGTACAGCGCGCCCACGCTCGACGGATGGTTGTCGTCGCGGAAGAACAGCGGGTCGTACTCATGCGATGAAAGGTCCGCATAGGCTACGTTCGCCCGCGTGCACGCATCACGCAGCATCTGGTAATAACGGGAGCGAACCTCGCGGCCGTACACCGTCTGGTCGTACAAGAAGCCGTTCACGGGCTGGATGAGCACGCACGCCTCGAGGCCCAGCTGACGGCAGATCGACAGCGTCTGCTCGAAATCCTCGAGCTCCTGCGTGCTCAGCTCGCCCGACCCGCGCTCCTCCCACTCGCGCGCCCGACGCGTGAAACGCTCGAGACCGCGCTCGTTCCACGAACGATAGCAACCGTTGTCGCTCCCCTCGTGCGAAAGCTCGCTCGCCGCGTGCGCACGGCGATAGAGGTCTTCCCATCGCGGCTCATGCGGCGGCGCGGACGCTTGCGCAGCCGATCCGCGGGCGCCGTTCGCGCGCGGCGGACGCATGACGGGAGCCGCGGCATCATGCGCGGGCGACAGGATGCGGCGGATCGTCTCGAGCTCCGCCGCGACGCCGCCGTCCACCATGGAGGCCGCGCGGCCAAGCGCCCCGCGCGGTTCGTCGACCATGACGCCGTACGCCCGCAGTCGACGCGCAACCCATTGCTTGCTCTCATCCGAGATGCGATCTTGCGCGATGAAGGCGTCGTAGGTGCCCCGCGAGAAGATGCCCGGGTAATCCGCCTGCGGGTCGCGCCCCGCGGTATACCACAGCATGCTGGGGATGAGCACGACGCGCTTCGGCGCCCCATCCCGCGCGAGCGCCCCCAGCTCCACCGCCTGCCAGACGTCCGAGCAGCCCGGGCGCCCCAGCATCAGCGCGTCGACGCCCGTCTGCGAACCCGCGAGCATCGTGGTGGGATGGTACAGAAGACCGGGCGCGGGATAGAGCTCCGACGACCCCAGCACGAGATGCGTGTCGTAGCCGGCAGCGCGGCGCTCGTCGTAGAACGAGCGGATATAGGAGTAATCGAGAAGCTGCTCACGCGTTGGATAGAGCTGCCGCGCCGCGTGCGCATCGGAGCGACGGGCCACGACGCCGGCGCCCGCGAACGAGCACGCCGCCAACGCCGCAGCCAGCGCGACCGCGCCGGCCCTTCGCACGGGTCCACGCAAGCCGGCCCGCATGCTAGTAGGCCGCGTACGCGGGCGCGGCGGGAGCCCCGTACGGCGACAGCACGAAATACCAGACCAGAATCGCTAGAAGCGCGAGCGCGAGCGCGAACCACGCTGCAGCCGCGCTCCACGCATCCGAGAAGAACCACGCGCGCACCGGCGCCAGCGCCCGCTTCAGCCCGCGCACGGGGTGCGGGTCGCGGCACAACGAGCGAGCCGTGGCAACCCAGGCGCTCACAAGCGCTCCGCGATGCGGTCGATGATCTTGTTGACGCTGTTCATCTCGGCGCGCTCGACCTCGGTGGGAGCGATCTGCACGCCGAAGCGTTCCTCGATCGCCACCAAGACCTCGATGCCCGCGAGCGAATCGAGCAAGCCCGCATCGAACAGGTCGATGTCGCGCTCCTCGGCCACCGCGTCGTCGTCGCAGATATCCGCGAGCAGATCGATTACTTCCTGTTCAAGCATGTTCCTATCCATTGATGATCCTTTCCACGATCGTGCGGAGCTGTCCGGAAAACAGCGCGAAACCAAAGATGACCAGCTGCATCGTCACGAACCAACTGAGGACGCGATACCATCGCGCCTGCTTATGGCGCTTGTGAAACGACGACCGCTTCTGATAGGCCTCGGTCGCGGCGAGCAGGCCGCCGTGATACAGGCCGTAGGCGAGGTAGTCGGGCGTAAGGCCGTGCCAGGCGCCCATGATCGCCATGTCCACCACATACGCCGTGCATGCGCATGACAAGCGGCTTGAAAACACCCGGCGACGCGTCGCCCAGCGCACGAACCGCATGAACACGAAATCGCGCAGCCAGGTAGACAAGGTGATATGCCAACGGTTCCAGAAGTCCTTCATGTCCACCGCGGCGAACGGCGCCTGGAAGTTACGCGGCGTGACGATGCCGAAGCAATAGCTCGCACCCATGGCCATGAGCGAATAGCCGGCGAAATCGAAGAAGAGGTACAGGGCGTACAGGTAGGCGTTGGCAATCTGGCGCGCGACGCCGTAGGCGATGCTCGGCACCACCAGCGAGCGGTCCGGCGCGTAATAATGCAGTGCTATAGAGGCGAAGACCAGCTGAAACACGGCTCCCACCAGCAGCAGGAGCAGACCGCGCGACAGCAGCTCGAGATAGTCGGAGCGCGAGGGTTGGTGCTTCAGATCGTCCATAAAGCGCCGCGACCGATCGATGGGACCCGAGGTGATCGTGGCGAAGAACGTAAGGAAGTACAGGTAGTCCCGCACGCGCATGTCGTCGATAAGGCCGTCGCGGATCTCGATGAGAACCTGCACGGCCTTGAAGGTCACGTAGGAGATGCCCGCGAACGCCAGAAGGTTCTGGTCGAACACCGCGCTCACCTTATAGATGACCAGCGGCGCGAGCGTGCACGCGAGCGAGATTCGATAGACCGCCATGCTCTTCGCGCCCCACTTCCAACTTGCGAGCGTGGCGAACGCACCGGCCGTGGCGATGGCCACGAACAATCCGAACGCCGCCGCTTGGACGGCGGAGGATGAATACAGGAAGGCGAGCATGATGGCAGAGGCCGCCATGCCCCAGCACTTCAGTCCCCGTCCCCACACGCCGAACGCGGCGGCGGGAACGATGAGCGCAGCGAGCAAGATGAAAAATGAAGCTGAAGTGTAAAACGTCATAGCGTTAATCCCCGAACATGGCTTTTTGCCGCATCGCCGGCGGAGTCCGTGTCGACCACGCCCTCGGTCGCATAGCGATAGATGGCCTTCGAATAGTAGGCGCCGCCCAGGTCTGACGGATGGGAGTACTCTCGCAAGAACAGCGGGTCGTATTCGTGCGACGAGAAATCCGCGCACGGCACCCCCGCCTCCGCGCAGGCGTCGCGCATCATCTGGTAGTAGCCCGCACGCACGTCGCGATCGTAGATCGTCTGGTCGTACAGGACCCCCTTCACGGGTTGAATAAGCACGAGAGGCTCGATTCCCGCCTCGAGGCACACCTGGAGCAGCAGCTTGAAATCCCCCAGCTCCTCTTGGCTGAAATACTCCCCATCGTCCACCCGCCAACCGCGCACCTTCTCGAGCCAGCCTCGATAGGATTTCCGATACCAGCCGTCGTAGATGCCGAGGTCGTTCGAAGACGAGCGCTCGGCCGCCGTGAGGCGGGCCTCGCGGAAGATCGCCTGCCAATCGGGCTCCTCGGCGCCGTGCGGATGCGCCGGGGCGGAGGGTGCGGAGCCGTCGGCGCGAACGTCGCCGCCGCTGTCGTCCGCAAGCGCCAGGCGCACGTTCGCCCGCGCCTCCGACACATGGGCGTCGAGCTGCGCACCCAGGGCGGACAGGCCGCCCGACCCGCCGCGGCGATCGACCCCGTACGCCCTCATGCGCGCCGTGACCGCGTCCTTCGTAGCGCGGGAGATCCTATCGTTCTCCAAGAAGGCCCGGTACGCGCCCTCCGAATACGCCGCCTGGAAATCCCGGGCAGGCGTGCGATAGCACATGAACCACTGCATGCTGGGAATGATCACCACGCGCTTCTGCTCCAGCTTCTCCGCGAAGGCGCCCACCTCGATGGCCTGCCACAGGTCCTCGCAAAACGCGCGGCCCGTCACCATCACGTCCACGCCGTAGCGACCGCCCTCGAGCAGGCGCGCGGGATGGGCGGGGCCGGCGGGGCCGGGGTTGAGCTCGGAGGAGCCGAATACCAAGATGGGATCGAGCCCGTCGTCCACGCGCGCCTCGTACGAGCGGAGCATGGCATCGAAATTCGAGACCTCGTCCACCGACGGATAGCCCATGAACGGCTGAGCGGAAATGCGCTCGCGGTAGCCTGCCACCGCCGCGCCGCACGCCGCAAGCGCCAGGGCGCACGCGAGCGCAAGCGCGGCCAGCCGCTTCGCAAACGCCACCGCTACCTACCCTGCGCCGCGAGCGCGCGGCGGTCGACCTTGCCGTTGCCCGTCATGGGAAACGCATCATGAAAGACGATCTTCTTCGGAACCATGTAGTGCGGCAGGCGCGCCTTGAGCTCGTCCTTGATCGCCAGTCCGGCGCGAAAAGCGGAGGTGTCCGCCGGCACGTCGGCAACCACGTGCCCCACGAGATGCGATACCTTGCCGCCATGCTCGACCGTGGTCACCACCGCCGCCGACACCCCTGGCAGCCGGCGCAGCCCTTCCTCGATCTCGCCCAGCTCGATGCGGTATCCATGCAGCTTCACCTGCAGGTCCAGGCGACCGCGATAGTGCAGCATGCCCAGCTCGTCGAGCCTGCCCTCATCGCCCGTACGATAGCTGCGCACGAGCCGGCCGTCGAGCATGGCCGTACCGAACACCGCCTCCGTGAGATCGGCGCGGCCGTAATAGCCGCGTGCCACCGTATCGCCCTCGATCACGACCTCGCCCCAGCAGCTCGCACCCACGTCGGCGCCCGCCTCATCCACGATGCGCAGGCGCGTCCCCGGACGCGGCGTGCCCACGGGCAGCGGCATATCGAGTCGAGCCAGCTCGGGCGTCACCACGATGTCGGTCACCGCCACGGTCGATTCCGTCGGCCCGTAGGTATTCACCACCGTCGCGCCGTCGAAGCGCTCCATCAGATGGAGCGCGGTGGCATTCGTAAGCGTCTCGCCGCAGAACAAGAACAGCTCGACACCGTCCAGCGCATCCGCTCCGAACGCCTCGTCGGCCAAGCACAGCTCCGCGAACGACGGCGTGGAGACCCAGACGTTCACGCCCGAGGAGGAGAGCGCCTCGAACTGTCCGCGCGCGCTCGCCTGCGTCTCGTGCGTGAGGGAGTACAGCGAGCCGCCCGTAGCCAGCGCGCAGGCGAGCTCGAAGACGGAAAGGTCGAACGAGAACGGCGCCTGGTCGAGGTAGACGCGTCCGTCGCGCGGCGCGCCGCCCAGATCCCGGGCCCAGGAGCAGAAGCCATCGAAGCAGCCGGCGGTCACCTCGACGCCCTTGGGCGCGCCCGTGGAGCCGGAGGTGAACAGGATGTAGCACAGGTCCTCGCCGTCGATCCAACGGGCATGGCTGGAGGATCCGCCCGCCTCGATGCACGCACGCAGCATGGCGGCATCGAGCACGGCATCGGCCGCGTCGACCACCTCGAAGGGTGCCTCGGCCACCGCGATGAGCAGCGGATGGGAGAGCTGCCGAGCGATCGACGCCGCCCGTTCGGCCGGAACCGAGAATCGGTCCACCGGCACGTAGGGGTGGCCCGCCTTCATGCATGCCAGGAAGGCGGCGACCATGAGGGGCTCCTTGTTGCCATAGACCATCACGGGGCTGTCCGCGGACGGAGCGGTGCGCTCGACCAGCTGGGCGATCGCCTCCGATGCCTGCCAGAGCTCCTGATAGCTCATGCGCTCGCCCGCCGACGTCCGGATGGCCGGCGCATGCGGCCGGGTCGTAGAATAATGCTCGATGCTCTGCAGGTACTTCATCCCTTGTCCTCTCGCCTCGCCGCTCATCCGCGGCGTCATCCAGCGCGCGGGCGGCGGCGCGGCGCGGGGCCGAAGCGCCCGCCCGCCGTCTCGCCCGTGCGGTTACCCGCAGTCTAGAAGGCGCGGGGAGCAATATCCATAGAGGCGCTATGGGGATGGCGTGACAGTACCGTCACCTTGCTGTCACACAATTGCTACTGCAGGTAGATGCATACGTTTTACGGCTTTTGCGACCCCGGGAGCACATGGACGGCCCCGCCCCACGCGCTGTCGAGCGCATCGTGAGCGCGGTCCAGCAGCCCGGCGCGCACCACCACGACGGCGTCCTCCCATGCCGGCTGCGGACCGCGCCGGAGCAAATCGAGCGCGGCGGTCAGGCCCTCCCCGCGCATCAGCTCGAGGCGCCCGAGCTCGTCCACGACCAGAAGGCCGCGCGCGCCCGCGACCTGCGCCGCCTCGCAAGCGAGCCGGGAGAAGTGCTCGTTGACGCGCGCGAGCGCCGCGTTGGACATCGCCCAGCCCAGACGCGCGCGCTCGGACGGACCGTCGGGCTCCACCGAGCCCAGGCGCTGCGCTATGTCGCGTCGGTCTGCCAGGTGAATTCGCTCGTTTTGGGGAAGCAGCACGTTGTCGATCCCGAGCTTCTCGAAGCCGCCGGCGCCGTCCTCGTGCCAGACGCCCGGGGCGAGGACGCCGTACACCCGAACGCCCGCCTCGGCCGCCCGCGCCGCGCGCTGCTCGAGCCAGCGGGTCTTGCCCGTTTGAATCTCGCCTGTAAGCAGGTAGAGCATGTCCCTCCCCCTCGTTATGAAAAACGGCCCGCCGCGATGGACCGCGCAGGGACCATTCGGTCCGCACGCGGCCCCGCGACGGGCCGTCCGGCGCCCGCGCCGGGAAGCGGGTCGCCATCTTGTAAAGCCTAGGGCAATCTTATCGCACCGAGGCGCCGGTGAGCTGGTCGTATTCGGCCTGCGACAGGTCGTAGCCGTAGAACGTCTTGTAGTAGGACCTCGCCACGTCGTAGGCTCCGTCCTTACCCTCGAACTGCGCGGGATACAGCACGCGCGCCAGCCACTGCATGCCCAGGACCTGGTTGATGGTGGGCGGGTAGTTGAGCCAGCAGTAGGGCTCGGTGGGCACCTTGTAGACGGCGCCGGCCTGCACGGCGGGCAGCGTCTGCCACGCCGGGTCGCTCGACACGGTCTCGTAGATGCTATCGGGCCCGAACAGGATGGCATCGGGATTCCATGCGGCGATCTGCTCGAGGCTTGACTCGTTGCCGTTGCCCTTGCCCGAAGGGGAATCCACGACCGCGACGTTGTTCGCGAGCATGTCCACCACGTTCGCCTGGAACGAGCCACTCGCGATCACGTTCGTGCCGTCGGCACCCAGGCAGTACAGCACGCGAACGCGCTGGTCCTCGGGAATCTTGTCCATCACCTGGGAAACCTCGGAGTAGGCCGTATCGCAATACGCCGCGAGCTTCTCGCCGCGGTCCTTCACGCCCAGCAGCTCGCCGAGCATGCGGTAGGCGGCGGGCCACTCGTCGAGCTTCGTCTCGATGAAGACCACCGGGATGCCCAGCTGCTCCTGCAGGGCGTCGAGGTCTTCCTTCATGCCCTCCTTGTACTCGCCCGTGTCCACGATGAGCTGGGCGCCCGTCGCGGCGACGGCCTCCTTGTTGAGGTCTCCCTTCGCGCCGAAGGCGGCGCCCAGCACGGGCAGGTCGGCCGACACGCGGTCGCCCAGGTAGACGCGCTGCTCCTCGGTAAGCTCCTGGGACAGGCCGGCCAGCTTCTCAGGCGCGATGGTGATGAGCACCTGCGTCGCGGTATGACCCGAGGGCACGACCTTGTCGACGTGGGCGGGCACCTCGACATCGCGCCCGGCGGAATCCGTGAACACCACGGTCTCGGCGGCATCGGACGCTTCCGCGCTGCCCGATCCCTGGGTTGCGGACGGAGCCGCCCCGCATGCGGCGAGCCCGAGCACCAGCGCCGCCGCCGCGGCGCAGCCGCCCACGACGCCGACGAAGCGGCGACGCGTCATCTTGTTCTGCATCTTCTACCATTCCTTTCCTACGATGCGCTTTCGCGCCTCCCCGCCTTATGCGCTTCTATAGCTCCGACGCCGGCACGCACACGCGCACGCGGTCGTCGAATAGGGAGCAGATCGATACATCGATGCCGTACAGCTCTTCCACGAGCTCCTTGGAGATCACGTCTTTGGGGTCGCCCGTCGCGCGCACGCGGCCGCGGCTGAGGGCCACCACCGTGTCGGCGAACAGGAACGCCTGGTCGGGCTGGTGCGTCGACTGGACGATGGAGAGGCCCTCGCGCGCCAGCTGGCGCACGCAGGCGAGCACGCGCATGGTGTTGCCGTAATCGAGCGCGCTCGTGGGCTCGTCCATGATGATGGTCCGCGCGTTCTGGGCCAGGGCCCGCGCGATGAGCGCCAGCTGCTGCTCGCCGCCGGAGACCTGCGTGGCGGGACGATGCGCCAAGCGGGCGATGCCCACGCGCTCCAGCGCCTCCCACGCGCGGCGCTCCTGCTCCGCGCTCGGCGTACCGAACAGGCCCACTTCGGGCGCGGTGCTCATAAGCACCATGTCGAGCACGCTGTAGTCGTAGACCGCATCATGCGACTGCGGGATGAACGCGACCTCGCGGGCGCGCTCGCGGGCCGTCATGGCGCGCAGGTCGCGCCCGCTGACCCTGATCGAACCCGAATAGCCCTCCTCGAGGTTGAGCAGGCAGCGGAAGAGCGTCGACTTTCCGGCGCCGTTGGGGCCCAGCACGTTCACCAACGTGCCGTCCGGCACGTCGAGGTCGATATGGCGCAAGACGTCATAGGGCTCGCCCGCCCCGCCGCAGCGTCGCGTGCCGTAGCTGAAGGACAGGTCGCGGATCTCGATGCTCATACGCGGGCCCTCCTTTGCAAGATCAGGTAGAGGAAGAACGGCGCGCCCATGAAGGCGGTCAGGATTCCCAGGGGGATCTCGGCCGAATACGCCAAGCGCGAAACGTTGTCCACCACCAGCAGGAACGACGCGCCGAACAGCATGCTCGCAGGCAGCAGGCGGCGGTAATCGCACCCGATCAGCATGCGCGCGATATGAGGCACGACCAGGCCGACCCAGCCGATCATGCCGCTGACGGACACGCTCGCCGCGGTGAGCAGCGTGGCGGCGAACATCACCGCCAGGCGCATGCGGCGGGCGTCGACGCCCATGGTGCGCGCCTCGTCATCGCCCATGGTGAGCAGGTTGATGCGCCATCTGAGCGCGAACAGGATGCCCGCGCCCAGCAGCACGGGGGGCAGCACGAAGGCGATGTCGCCCGCCCGCGCGCTCGTGAGGCTGCCCATGAGCCAGTAGGTGATGGCGGGCAGCTGGTCGTTGGGGTCGGCGACGAGCTTGGCGAAGCTCACGCCCGCCTGGCACAGGCTGCTCACCATCACGCCCACCAGCACCACCGTGAGCGCATGGTCGACGCCGCGCGCGCGGCCGCTGACCGCCATCACGACGAGCACCGTGGCCATGGCGAACGCGAACGCCCACAGGGACACCGCATACGCGCCGGCACCCGTCAGCAGGGCGACGGCCGCGCCGAGCGCGGCCCCCTGGGAGGCGCCGAGGACGTCGGGGGACACGAGCGGGTTGCGAAACGTCCCCTGGAACGCCGCGCCCGCGGCGGCCAGGCTCGCGCCCACGATGACCGACAGCGCGATGCGCGGCAGGCGCACGTTGAAGAAGAGCGTGGCCTGCTGGTCGGTCCACACCTGTTCGACGGGGAGCACGCGGTCGACGAGCATGAGGACCGCGTGGACGGGATCGATGGGGAACCGGCCCAGCAGCAGCGAGGCGCCCATCAGCACGAGCAGCAGCACCCCCGCGGCGGCGATCACCAGGTTCGCATGGCGCCGCGCGATACCGATCGACGCGCGGGCCCGCGCGGCGCCGCGCTCGCGCGCGGGGCGCTCGCACGCGGCGGGCGACGGCTCTGAAGATGTGGGCGGCAGGGGGCGGTTCATGCGGAAGCTCCTCGAGGTACTTGCGCCGTATTCGGCGGAACGGGCTTTATTCTCGCAAAGAAATAATTTGAGTCAAGAACAACGGGTAACAAGCGAAGCCGGCCGCATCGAGACCGAGCCCGGAGGCCGCACGCGGACGGCAGCGCGCCAAGGTGCGGATACTCTGGTTGTTTCGGCACCTGAAAGCCCACAACCAGGGCGGGGTGTCGTATCATAAAGACGTTTATGTAACGTCGTCCGGCTCAAGGGGGCGCCGCGCGCGAAGGCGCGTCGCATCGACCGCCGCCGGCGACATGGTCCGACCGTTCCAACAGGAAGGCAGGCACAATGGTCTCTCGCGTTTACGTGGAGAAGAAACCCGGCTTCGATGTGGAAGCGCGGCAGCTCAAATCCGAGCTCGTCGACATCCTGGGCATCGAGACGCTGGCATCGCTCCGCCTCATCAACCGCTACGACGTGGAAGGCGCCGACGACGAGCTGTTCGCCCGCTGCGTCCCCACGGTGTTCTCCGAGCCGCAGGTCGACGTCGTCTACGACGAGCTGCCCGAGGGCGGCATCGCGACGTTCGCCGTGGAGTTCCTCCCCGGCCAGTTCGACCAGCGCGCCGATTCCGCCAGCGAGTGCATCCAGCTCATCAGCCAGGGCGAGCGCCCGCACGTCCGCTCCGCCAAGGTCTACATCCTCGACGGCGACCTCTCCGATGCCGATATCGAGGCCATCAAGCGCTACGTGGTGAACCCCGTGGAGGCGCGCCTGGCCTCGCTCGAGCTGCCCGACACCCTCATCCAGGACGTCCCCGCCCCCGAGCCCGTCGAGGTCATCGACGGCTTCCGCGAGCTCGACGAGGCCGGCCTGGCCGCCTTCATCGCCGAGCGCGGCCTTGCCATGGACGAGGCGGACATCGCCTTCTGCCAGCAGTACTTCATCGATGAGGGCCGCGACCCCTCCATCACCGAGATCCGCGTGATCGACACCTACTGGTCCGACCACTGCCGCCACACCACCTTCGGCACCGTCCTCGAGAACATCGAGATCGACGACGCGACCGTCCAGGCCGCCTTCGAGCGCTACCTCGAGATGCGCCACGAGCTCGGCCGCGACGAGAAGCCCGTCTGCCTCATGGACATGGGCACCATCGGCGCCAAGTGGCTGAAAGCCCAGGGCACCCTCACCAACCTCGACGAGTCCGAGGAGATCAACGCCTGCACCGTCAAGGTGACCGTCGACGTGGACGGCGAGGACCAGGACTGGCTGTTCCTCTTCAAGAACGAGACCCACAACCACCCCACCGAGATCGAGCCCTTCGGCGGCGCGGCCACGTGCGTGGGCGGCGCCATCCGCGACCCGCTCTCGGGCCGTTCCTACGTCTACCAGGCCATGCGCGTCACCGGCGCGGCCGACCCGACCGTCCCCGTGTCCGAGACCATCGCCGGCAAGCTGCCCCAGCGCAAGCTCGTGACCACCGCGGCGGCCGGCTACTCCTCCTACGGTAACCAGATCGGCCTGGCCACCGGCCAGGTGTCCGAGCTCTACCACCCCGGCTACATGGCCAAGCGCATGGAGGTCGGCGCCGTGGTGGGCGCGGCGCCCGCGAGCCACGTCCGCCGCGAGTGTCCCGCCCCCGGCGACAAGATCATCCTGCTCGGCGGCCGCACCGGCCGTGACGGCATCGGCGGCGCCACCGGTTCCTCCAAGGCCCACAACGTCGAGTCCATCGAGAAGGACGGCGCCGAGGTCCAGAAGGGCAACGCCCCCATGGAGCGCAAGCTGCAGCGCCTGTTCCGCCGCGGCGACGCCTGCCGCCTGATCAAGCGCTGCAACGACTTCGGCGCGGGCGGCGTCTCCGTCGCCGTGGGCGAGCTGGCCGACGGCCTCTACATCGACCTCGACATGGTCACCAAGAAGTACGACGGCCTGGACGGCACCGAGCTCGCGATCTCCGAGTCCCAGGAGCGCATGGCCGTGGCCGTGGCCGAGGCCGACGTCGACGAGTTCATGGGCTACGCCGAGGAGGAGAACCTCGAGGCGACCGTGATCGCCGAGGTCACGTGCGAGCCCCGCGTTCGCATGGCATGGCAGGGCGACGCCATCGTCGACCTCTCCCGCGAGTTCCTCAACTCCAACGGCGCGCCCAAGTTCCAGGACGTCCACGTTCCCGCCCAGGGCGTCGCGCCCATCGACCCCGAGAGCGACCTCGCGCAGGCCGCGCTCGAGGAGTTCGGCAGCCTCGAGAACGTCTTCGAGAGCACCGTGCCCATGGTTCCGGGCGCCGAGGAGGTCGACTCCTTCGCCGAGGCCATGCGCCTGCTCGTGAGCGACCTCAACGTCTGCTCCAACAAGGGCCTGTCCGAGCGGTTCGACTCCACCATCGGCGCGGCCACGGTGCTCATGCCCTTCGGCGGCGAGCGCCAGCTCACCCCGAGCCAGGCCATGGTCGCCAAGTTCCCGGTGGACGGCGAGACCACCACGGTCTCCGGCATGGCCTGGGGCTTCAACCCCTACATCATGGAGGCCGACCAGTACCGCGGCGCCTACCTCTCCGTCGTCGAGAGCATCGCGCGCCTCGTGGCCACCGGCTTCGACCACACCAAGGCGTACCTCTCCTTCCAGGAGTACTTCGAGCGCCTGCGCGACGTGCCCGAGCGCTGGGGCAAGCCCATGGCCGCCGTCCTGGGCGCCCTCATGGCCCAGGTCGAGCTCGGCGCCGGCGCCATCGGCGGCAAGGACTCCATGTCCGGCTCCTTCGAGGACCTCGACGTCCCGCCGACCCTCATCTCCTTCGCCGTCGCCGTGGGCAAGCTCGCCAACATCGTCTCGCCCGAGTTCAAGGGCGCCGGCCACCGCGTCGCGCTGATCCAGCCCGCCTACCAGGTCGACGACCTGCTGCCCGAGACCGACTCCCTGCTCGCCGCCTTCGGCGCCGTCGAGGGCCTCGTGCGCGAGGGCCGCGCGCTCGCCGTGTCCACCGCCGGCTTCGGCGGCCTGGCCGAGGCGCTCTTCAAGGCCTGCCTGGGCAACCGCATCGGCTTCACCGTGTCGGACGCCTACTACGAGGCCGACGCGCGCGACCTGTTCGACCACGCCTACGGCTGCTTCATCGTGGAGCTGGACGAGGGCGTGGCGCTGCCGCAGCTCGACGGCGTGGAGATCGTCGAGCTCGGCGTGACCTGCGAGCCCTACGAGCTCACCGCCTACGGCGAGACGCTCGATCTGGACGAGCTGCAGGAGGCCTGGGCGAGCGCGCTCGAGGGCGTGTTCCCCTACCGCAGCGCCGCCGACGACGTCGACGCCCCCGAGGAGCTCATTCCCGAGGAGCGCTACCGCTGCGAGGAGGAGGGCCGCGTCCGCGCGACCTACGGCGGACTCAAGATCGCCAAGCCCCGCGTGGTCATCCCCGTCTTCCCCGGCAACAACTGCGAGTTCGACTCCGCGCGCGCCTTCCGTGCCGCCGGCGCCGAGGCCGACGTCTTCGTGATCAACAACCTCACGCCCGAGCACGTGGCCGAATCCACCCGCGAGCTGGCGCGCCGCATCCGCGAGTCCCAGATCGTCATGATCCCCGGCGGCTTCTCCGGCGGCGACGAGCCCGACGGCTCCGCCAAGTTCATCACCGCGTTCTTCCGTGCACCCGAGGTCACCGAGGCTGTTCGCGACCTGCTGCAGTCCCGCGACGGCCTGATGCTCGGCATCTGCAACGGCTTCCAGGCGCTCGTCAAGCTGGGCCTCGTGCCCTACGGCGACATCGTGGACGCCACGGCTGACGCGCCGACGCTCACCTTCAACGAGATCGGCCGTCACCAGAGCCGCCTGGTCCGCACGCGCATCTGCAGCGACCTGTCGCCGTGGCTCTCCCAGTGCGACCCCGAGGAGCTCTACACCGTGGCCATCTCCCACGGCGAGGGCCGCTTCGTGGCGAACGACGAGGTGCTGGAGCAGCTGCGCGCCGGCGGCCAGATCGCCACGCAGTACGTCGACGTGGCGGGCATGCCGTCCATGGACCTCGACGTGAACCCCAACGGCTCCGTGGCCTGCATCGAGGGCATCACCAGCCCCGACGGCCGCGTGTTCGGCAAGATGGGCCACGTGGAGCGCCGCGGCGACGGCCTGTACAAGAACGTCCCCGGCGAGAAGTTCATGCCGCTGTTCGAGAGCGGCGTCGCCTACTTCTCATAAGTGACTCAGCTTGGGACGGGGCATTTTGCCCCGCTCCGCCTAACCGCATGAGGGCCGCCGCCTGGAACGCATCCAGGCGGCGGCCTTTTTCTCCCGCCTCGAAAAAGGGACAGGCACTTTTCTGAGACCCTTTTCTGAGACCCTTTTCTGAGACGCGCTTTTCTGAGACCGCGGGCCGTGGACGAAAACGCAGCCTCGCATTGGGGACGGGTGCCGAAGTGAAACGCCAACCTGAAACCAGCTAAAGAACCGCCCCCATGAAAGGACCCACCATGCACCATCCCATGAAGCAGCTGCCCGAACGCGCGATCTCCGAAGACGAGGCGCGCGAGATCCTGCGCGACGGCGAGTACTGCGTCGTCGCCACCGTCGACGCGGACGGCCACCCCTACGCCACGCCGCTCTCCTACGTGCTGGACGGCGACACCCTGCTCATTCACACCGGCGCCGCCGGCGGCCAGAAGACCGACGATTGGGAGCGCGACCCGCGCGTCTGCGTCACCGTCGCCGTGGACATGGAGCCCGTCTTTGTGGAAGAAAACGGCGAGCCCGGCTTCTTCACCACGCGCTACGCCAGCGTCATCGCCACGGGCACCGTGCGGCGCGTCGCCGACCCCGCCCAGGTCCGCCGCGCGCTGGCCCAGCTCTGCCTGAAGTACGCGCCCGAATACAAGGACGAGATCAGTGGCGCCATCGAGCGCGAGCTGCCCCTCACCGCCGTATGGGCCATCGACCTCGAGCATATTTCGGGGAAGGCGGGCCGTCGCATTCCCAACGGCAAGGGCGCCGTCGCGAGATCTTGATGGAGCGGCATCCCGGATGAGCGCCGAAAAACGATAAACCGCAGCTCGCATCTAAGCGGGACTCGCGTCGCGAGCCCCGCTTTTGCAAAAGTTCCGACTTTTCCCATCGATTCTCAAAAAAACCAAGTAGCTGCTGTTTTCTCCAAATAAAACCCCAGCTCAGAAATTGCTATATAAGCGGTATAGAAAGGAGTTTGGGGAACGGATGGGAAAAGTCGGAACTTTTGCACGAGACGCCTTCGCAGCGGCCCGCAAACGCGCGAAATGGGCGGCTAGGAAGCGCGACGGCGCAGAAAATGCCGCCACACCACGGTAACAACCGCCAACTCGATCGCAGTCGCCAGCGCGATCAACCACGCCGGCGCCACGTCGAAGAGGACGCCGAAGACAGCCTGGCCCAACGGCGTGGCGCAGTTCACCAGCGTCATGAATAGCGCAATGAGCTTGCCCACCAAAGCCGACGGAGCCCCCGCCTGCAACTCCGCCAGCATGCAGGAGCCCATGAGACCGCCGGACATCGTCGCGAACGCATAGCTCGCCGTCAGAATCAGAAACACCGCCATGGGCGCCATGAAAGCCACAGGAGACAGCGCCCAGGCGGCGACGCCCATGGCCGCCGCGATTCCGCCCACGTAGGGCGCCGAGCGCCTCAGCGAGAAATACCGCGGCGCGATGGCCAGCAGGCTATGGCCCACCAGGCTTCCCGCCCCCATCGACATCTGGGCAAACGAGGCATACGCCGCCGGGAGCCCGAGCGTGATGGTGACCACGTACACGGTGCCCACGCTGATGAGCGCGCCCGCCGACACGTTCACGAAGGTCGCCGTCGCCATGCCGCCCAGCAATATCGGCTTATTGCGCAGATAGCGAACCGCCTCGGCCAGGTCATCGCGGACCACGGCAAGCGCGCTACCCTCCCACGAAGCGGGCTCGCAGGGGAACCTCACCGCGAGCGCCACCAACGCGCCGGACACCGCGAACGCGGCGAGCGACACCCAGACCACGGGCACCAGCCCCACCGCACCGTAGACCGCCGCACCCACCACGGGTCCGCTGAGCGTGGTCAAGCTGCCGATCTGGCTGACGAGCGCCACACCGCGCGGCACGTCGGGGGCAGCGAGCACGAACGGCACCGTCGACTGGATCGACGGCTGATAGAGCGCCTGCGCCACGAACGAGGCCATAGTGGCGAACACCACCAGCGAAAAGGGGTCCCCGGTATCCTTGAACCCCAGGAACACCAACAGTACGGCGACCAGCGCAGCGTTCACGCCCATCATGATGCCGCGTTTGCGCGTGCGGTCCGCCAGCACGCCGCCGATCGGGCTCAGCAGCGTATAGGGCACGAAGCCGCATGCGATCGCCAAACCGAAACGCGCGCCGGAACCCGTCACGTCGAGCAGGTAGAGCGGCAAGACGAACTGCAGCACCTCCTGGCCCAGCAGCGAGCAGAACTGTGCGAGCAGGATCAGCGCGAACGTGCGCTTATCCGATTTCTCAACCATCGTTCCCATCGAAGCCGCCTTCCCGTAGGTTCATACATACTGTTGGTATGTTCTTTACTGCCGAGAAAAACCGCCGAAGCGGTTCCTCTCTACCATGTGCCCGCAGGACTATCCAAGGGGCTGCGCGCCTTCATCTGCGGGCCGACCTCCACAGCGGCGCCGCCAGGTTTCCAAACTCACCTGCGGATCCAGCACGATATCCAACCCCATGCCCTTCATAAAGGCATTCATGAACGCCACGCGCCGCGCCTGCTCCCCCTCATCGCGTGCAGGGAAGAACGCCGGGACGCACCACAAGTTGTTGAGTAGGGCGATCGCCTCGGCGAGCTCGCGCGGATACTCGGTCTGGATGGTCCCGTCCTCCACGCCCTGCTCGATCACGGGCATCATGAGCTCATGGGCGCTCACGGCGAACAAATCGCGATACTCGGTGGCGAGCATCCGCGGGTTCCTCATGGGATCGAGCTCGGGATCGGCTTGGGAGAAGAAGGCCGAGTCCATCCCGCGTGCACCGCTATCGAACATCGCCTGGATTTTCTCGCGACCGGTCATGCCCTCGGCATCGCGAATCCTACGCAACCGCTCCACGCCGGGCGCCATCACGCGGTCCATGGCGGCGAGAAAGATATCATCCTTGCTCGAAAAATGATGGTAGACCGCACCCTTGGTAAGGCCGCCCAGCTCGTCGATGATGTTTTGCATGCTCGTCTGCTCGTAGCCGCGCTCGACGAACAGGCGCATCGCGACGTCGAGGATCCTCGCGACCGTCTCCTCGGGATGCTTGTTTCTCGCCATGCACGACCGCCTCCTCATACATACTGTTGGTATGTATAGTAGTCTTGCGATAACGACGAAGCAAGGTGACACCAAAGCGGAAATATGAAAGGAATACCATGGCAAACGACGATGCGCCCCTCATCGACGTGAACCGCGCCAGCTGGGACGACCGCGCCGAGGTCCATGCACACGGCGGGTACGGCGACCTCTCCGCCCTCACGGGCGACCCGCGCGCCATCACAGGCGTCGCTCGCAGGGACTACGAGGCGCTGCGGCCGCATCTACCGAACAACACGGTCGAGGGCCTCAAGCTGCTGCACCTGCAATGCCATATCGGCACCGACACCCTCTGCTGGCCGCGTCTAGGCGCGGCCGAAACCTGGGGGCTGGATTTCTCACCTGCCGCCCTCGCCCATGCACGCGAGCTCGCGCGCCAGGCGGGCGTCGAGGTGCGCTACGCAGAGGGCGATGCGCGGTTCGCGGCCGACGCGCTCCAAGATCACATCGGCACCTTCGATGCCATCGTGACCAGCGCCGGCACGATCACCTGGCTGCCCGACCTCGCCGACTGGGCGCGTTCCATCGAGCGGCTCCTCGCGCCCGGCGGCGCCTTCATGATCCGCGACGATCACCCGCTGCTCGCCGCCCTCGGCTTCTCGGGGCTCGAGGCATGCTGCGACTACGTATCGGGCTCGCAAAGCTCCTACGACATGGATGTCACCTACACCACCGATCCCGGCAACGAGACGACGCGGAGGCTCGCGCACACCAGAAACCATAACTGGACGCACGACTTCGCAGAGATCGCAAGCGCACTCCTGGGCGCCGGCCTCTCGATCGAGGGATTCGCGGAAGACGAGGTGGCCGAATGGCAGTCGCTCCCCATGCTCGAGTTCCACGCAGAGGATGAATCCTGGCGCCTGCCCCAAGGGTCTCCGCGGCTGCCCCTCATGTTCACCATCGTGGCCCGCAAACCTCAGAAAAGGGACAGGCACTAATCTGAGGCTGCGCTCCAGCAGACGCGGCACACAAGCGGCCCGCGCCCTGAGCATCACGCCCGTTTGCATGCCGCTGCCTTCCATGCGGCGTCTCGTTTTGTCTCCATCCTCAATTTGAGGTTTCACGCCCCTGGCGCTACACTAACAGGGACATATTCGCCTCCTTCTCCGGATGGGGGCAGCGCGCGAGCGCTCACGTGCCGGCACCGTAGGACGTTGAAGGTGGCCGGCGGGTGGGCGCTCGTTTTCATAGCGCCTGCGCCGCGCCGCCAAACGCACCTCATTGCAGCGCCCGCCCCTGCATCGAGAGGCCGAACGGCGGAACGGGAGCAGGCGCCCGAAAAGAACAGGAGTTGCATCATGAAGAAGTTCGTCACCGACGCCTCGTTTTGGGAGCTCTTCGACGGCGCGTCGTTCGGCGTCGTGGTCGCGCGCGGCATGAAGCCCGCGGCGGACGTGGCGCCCGAGGACGCCGCGGCCATCGAGCAGCTGCTCGCGCGTGCCAATGCGCAAGCCGAGCGCCACCTGGAGTCGCCCACGCTCTCCGAGAACGCCCCGGTGCGCGTATGGCGCCAGGCCTACCAGCAGTTCAAGACCAAGCGCGGCGCGCGATGCTCCATCGAGAACCTGCTCAAGCGCGTGCTCAAGGGCAACCCCGTGGGCAGCATCTCGCCGTCCGTCGATATCTACAACGCCATCTCGCTCAAATACGCGTTACCCCTCGGCGGCGAGGACATCGACGCCTTCCGGGGCGACCTCGTCCTGCGCGTCACCGAGGGCGGCGACGACTTCACGCCGCTGGGCGAGGGCGCCGAGAACGACCCGACGCTCCCCGGCGAGCTCGCCTACCTGGACGACGCCGGCGCCGTCTGCCGCTGCTGGAACTGGCGCGACGGCGTGCGCACCGCGCTCACCGACGAGACCGAGAACGCCTTCCTCATCGTGGAGTGCACCGACCCCGCGCGCGTCGAGGACTGCCGCGCCGCGACCGACGAGCTTGCCGAGCTGGTCGAGCGCTACCTGGGCGCGACGATCGCCGTCAAGGAGCTCGTGACATCCGAGAACCGCGAGGTCGTCATCGCAGAATAATGCACCGACAAGGCGCCTGGACCCGGCGCCAGAGCCAGCCCAGGCCCGCCTTGCTCAGATTACGCCTTGCTCAGATTAGTGCCTGTCCCTTTTCTGAGCAGTCCCGCCTCTCAGATTAGTGCCTGTCCCCAATTTGAGGGGTCGGCAGCTTCATCGATGGCCGCGCGCTCTTGATCGTATCGAGCAGATCGCCCGCGGCACCAGCTGCCTTATCCACCGTCGCCGTCTTGGCAAAGGAACGGATGACGTCCTTGACGAACTGCTGGAGCTCGGGGTCGAGCCCCTCGACCGTATCGAGCATGAGCGGAATGGTGCGCTTGCGGTCGGCCATGATGTCCGAGAACCGCGTAGCGCCAGTCACGCCGATAACGTCGAACAGCGTATCCACGAAGCGCTCGCGCTCGGCCAGCGTGTACTTGTCCATCCAGGCATCGAGGGTCGCGTTGAAGAAGCGCGACGACGCGGTGAAGCCGTCCGCCTGCACGAACGCGCAGGCGTCGACATCGACCTCCCATAGAAACGGGTTGTGCTGGAAGAGCGAGAAGCCCCCGCTCTCCACGATGAGCGGGCGGCAGTCGGGGCTTTCCGACAGCACGGCGCCGATCATCGTGGACTTGGGCACCGTCTTCACCATGCAGGGCAACACGCGGCGGTACGCGCTCGATGCGCAGAACTCACGGTGGAATCCGGGACCGTCATGCGAGAAGACGCGCACGATGCGGGCGTGGTGCTCGGGCGCGCACATGGCGGCCGCGTAGACCGCCAGGTTGCCTCCCTTGGAATGACCGCCCACATACAGCGGGCCGGGCACGGCGCTCGCCACCGCATCGAGATACGCGCGCGCCTCCTCCTGGGCGGGAACCGGGTTGAGGAAGGTCATGTTGAAGTCTTCCTTCCACCCCACGATGGTGGAATCGGTTCCGCGAAACGCGATATACGATGAACCGTCGGGCAGGTAGAACGTCATGGCTGCGAACTGTTCCTCGCTGTCGCGGCTCGTGGTGAAGCGGAACGCCGCCAGCCGTACATCGCGGAAGCGCGGACTCGCGCAGACCGAGAACAGGAGGTCGCGGCTTCCCTCGGGATCCCAGCTCGAACCGAACATGCTCTCGAACGACTCGGCGCGCAGCAGCTCGTGCAGCGCGATGCCCTCGAGCTGGCACGCAGCGCCTTGCGCGGCGTCGAGGTGCGTGTAGGCGAGCCAGGCGAACACGAGACTGTCGACCGCGCAAAGGGGCCGTTCGTCAAACGTATCCATGCGCCACTGCACATAGGTGAGAAACGTTCCGGCCTGCCTCTGCCGCCTGATCGGCAGCGCCCTCTCTTCCGCCATCGCACCTCGCTCCTCGTCGATAAGACATGACTCCGTTATGCCCATTGTAGACCCGGATCGATCAGATGGCCGAAGCATGCAAGCGGCAGAGCCATTCACCTGCAGATGAGAGCCTGAACGCGCTCTCGACCTAGCCCCTGTCCCCGCGTTGGGAATCGAGGCGCTCGAGAAGCTCGGAAGCGAAGGCGACGCAGTCGGCCACCACGCGGTAGCGCGCCACATCGAAGATGGGTGCGCGCGCATCGTCGTTCACCGCGATGATGGACTGGGCGGCGGATATACCCGATACATGCTGGATGGCGCCGGACACCCCCAGGCTCAACAGGACGCGGGGCGCCACGGCTACGCCCGTCTGCCCCACCTGCTGCCAGGGCTCGAGCCAACCCGCCTCAACCAGGGGGCGCGTGCCGCCGAGCTTCCCGCCCAGGGCGCGGGCCAGCTCGCCCGCGAGCGCGAGATTCTTCTTCGATCCGATACCGCGGCCCGCGACCACGAGTACCTCGGCGTCGACGAGGGCGTCCGCCTCCCGCGTGCGCTCGACGCCGCGCAGCACGACCCGGGGCCGTACGGCGGCATCCAGGCGAACGTCTACCACCTCGCCCGCGCGGGCTTCGTCATAACGCGGCATGGGGAAGATCCCGGGGCGAACCGTGGCCATCTGCGGGCGATACGACGGGCACGCGATGGTCGCCATGAGGTTGCCGCCGAACGCCGGACGGGTCTGCAGCAGAAGGCCCGTCTTCCGATCGATATCAAGCGAGGTGCAGTCGGCGGTCAAGCCGGTCTGCAGGCGCACGGCAACCCCGGGCGCGAGCTCGCGACCGAAAACCGTGGCGCCGTAGAGGATGGCCTCGGGTTTGCGCCGACGCGCCAGCTCGCAGACCCATTCCGCATGCACCGCGGCATCGCATGCGGAGAAGCGCTCGTCGCGGCAGCGCACGACCTCGTCGGCGCCCGCGGCGATGAGGCGCGCGGACACGCCCCGATCGCCCGCGAGCCCCTCGGGGAGCAGCGCGACCACACGGCAGCCGCGCACGTCGGCAAGGCTGCGCGCACGACCCATCAGCTCCAAAGAAACGCCAAGCGGGCTGCCGTGCTCATCGATCTGGACGAACACCCAATAATCGCGGGCATCCGCACAGCCGGCCGAATCCGCGGCAGACGGCCGCTCGAACGCCAGCGCCCCCACGGGGCAGGCGTCCACGCACGCGGCGCAGGCGATGCACGACTCGGTCGCGTGCGCACGCCGCGCACCCCGCGGACCCTCGACCACGATGCCGCCGCTGCCGCATGCCTTGACGCAGCGCCCGCACCCGATGCAGCGGTCCGCGTCAACCATCAACCCGCTCATATGCCCATCTCCTTCAACAGCGCCGCCACCGCATCGGCCTGCTCGTCCACGGACCCCTCGATCGGGATGCCCGACGCATCGGCCTTGGGAACGAACGAGCGCACCACCTGCGTGGGCGAACCCGCACGTCCGATGCGCGCCGGGTCCGCACCCGCCTGGCGCGCCGAGAGCACCTCGATGCGCGCGCCCTCCGCCGCCATGACGCCCGCGATGCTCGCCATGCGCAGCTGGGCCGCGTCCTTCGATACCGTCAGCACCGCGGGCAGCGGCGCCTCGGCAACCGCAGCTCCCCCGTCCACCTCGCGGCGCGCGCATACGCGCCCGGACGCGACCTCGAGCACCTCGGTCACCCCGGCGATGCAGGGCGCATCCAGCGCGCCCGCCAGCTCGGGTCCGATCTGGGCGGTGTCGCCATCGACCGCCAACTTGCCGCACAGCACCAGGTCCGCCCCGCCTAGACGGCGAACACCGCAGGCCAGGGCATACGTCGTGGCAAGCGTGTCGGCTCCGGCGAAGTCGCGGTCGGACAGGAGCAGTGCGTCATCGGCACCGCGCGCGATGCAGTCGCGCAGCAGCTCCGCCGTGGTCGGGATGCCCATGGAGAGCACCGCGACCCGGCATGGGAGCCCCTGTCGCACCGCATCATCCTTGAGGCGTAGGGCGACCTCGAGCGCGGCGGCGTCGAAGGGGTTGATCACCGAAGCGCCGCCGTCGCGGACGATGGTGTTGGTCGCGGGATCCATCTTGACCTCGGTGCTACCCGGCACCGCCTTCACGCACACGATGATGTTCATGGCCGTTCCCCTCCCTGCATCTCGGCAGCCACCTCGTCCAGCAGCGCCTCGTCGAACAGGTTGCCGCGCCCCAGCCGGCACATGGGGTCGAGCCGCGCCTTCAAACGCGCCATCGCGCGCACGCGCTCCCCGCCGTACATCGCAAGCAGGTAATCGCGCTTGATCTTGCCAACACCGTGCTCGGCCGACACCGACCCGCCCATCGCCGACACCGCATGCGCCCAATGCGCGAAGAGCTCCTTGCCGCGCGCGTATTCCCGCTCGTCGCGCGGCAAGATGTTGACGTGCAGGTGGTTGTCGCCGATGTGGCCCCATACCGCTGACTGAAGCCCCGCTTTCCCGATGCCGTCGCGGTAGAGCTTCATGACGTCGCGCAGGCATTCGCTTGGCACCGCCATATCGGACCCCAGCTTGGCTATGCTCGGCATATCGCGTCGACGGCGGTCAATGAGCGTGTTCACGCACTCGGGCACGGCGTGCCGGAAGAGGCGCAGGCGCTCGCGGTCGACGTCGGTGCGCGCCACCCAGGCGTCCTCCCCGCGTGCGCCCGCGGCGCGTAGCAGCTCGCTCAAGAGCTTCAGCTCTTCCAGCACCTCGCCCGCCGCGGCGCCGGCGAGCTCGACGTACACGCACGCGCGAGCCGCTCGAGGCGCATTGGGAAGCGAGCTGAATGATCCGCCTTCCGTGCGCACGCCCCGCAGCACATCCAGGGCCTCGCCGTCTATATATTCGAATGCGAGCGCTCGCTTCAGCGCGGGGCGCGCCGCTATGACGAAATCCAGCGCCGACTCCTCGCTTGCGAAGAAGCAGCACGCACCCCATACCGCTTGAGGCGCTTCCCGAAGCTCGAGCTCGAGCTCGGTGATGATGCCGAGCGTTCCATCGGAGCCGATAAACAGGTCCACGGCATCCATGTCGTCGGCGATCGCGTAGCCCGCGGCGTTCTTGCACGAAGGAGACGGAATCGCAGGGAGCTCGAGCGGAATTGACCGGCCCTGCTCGGTTACGAGGACGAGGCGCCCGCCGTTCGCGCGGCACGCGCCGCGGCGCAAGCTCAAAGCCTCGCCCGTTGCCAGGACGACGCGCAACGCGCTCACGTGAGGACGCATGGGGCCGTAGCGATAGCTGCGCGCGCCGGACGCGTTGCACGCCGCCATTCCGCCCAGGCACGCCGACGTCTCCGTGGGGTCCGTGGGAAAGAACTGCTCGCAGCCGGCATAGAGCGCATCGAGCGCAGCACGCGATGCAGGATCCCAATTGACTGCGGGAATAGATCGGGAGCGAAGATGGCGTCGCAGCTCCGACAGCACCACGCCCGGCTGGACGCGCAGGTGGTACCCGCCGTCGCGATCCCGCCGAAGTCCCAGGTACGCGTTCATCCTGGAGAGGTTGAACACATGCCCTCCGCACGGAACCGCACCCGCCGCCAGCCCCGTGCGCGCCCCCTGGACCGTGATGGATGCCGATGGCGCGTGGTCGGCAAGCCAACCGATCTGCGCCCGCAGCTCGTGCTCGGAAACGGGAAACGATATGGTGTCCGCAGCGCCGCACGTACGCGACTCATCGCGGCGGTACTCGGCGAACTCTTCCGTCATGGGTTTGACCCCCTGCATGCGCGCCTCCTTAGTATTCTTTAGCGTACTAAAGCGTATGGCGAAGTATGCCGCATGATTGTTTCAAGTCGTTAACGCGCCCATCTATGACGGACCTATGAAGGAGAAAATCTCGAGAAATCGCCTCTGCGGCGCACGCCCCGTCTACCCGCAATTGTATGAATTCTGCAAGGTCAGGGGTGCTTTTTTGAAAGATTTGCCTGCTAGGATAGGCCTCCCATCGCCCGCGGATACCATATGCGACCGCGTGCACTGACGCAAGGAGGTTGTATGGCCCTGTATTATCCGAAGCAGCATCTCGCACTGGAGATCGTCGACGATCCGGAGTGCGCGCCTATCGATCCGGAGGCGTTTCCCGAGCTCTATGTTGCGACGGTGACCATAGACCAACTCGCGAATCCCCAGACGATCAGCTGGTACACCCAGCGGGCGATGGGCCATGCCCTGCGACGCGAAGCCGCCATCCGCGACATCGCCCAACCCGACGACGAGCTCCCCTGCCTCGAGGCCGCAAACTGACCACCCCGCAAGGCAGGGAGCGCACCGTAGGACGGCGCATCCCTGGCTTGCGGGGCAAACTGGCCCCACGGTCGCCGTCTAGGCCCTCATTCGGAGCGGGTTGCCCCGAAGGCAGCGGCACAGCCGCAGGCTAAAGGAGACGAAACATGCAAACGCCCCGACCGCGTGATCTAGCCGCAAGGCGAGTCAAGTTGCCCTGAAAGACGGAGCGCGCACGCCTTAGGGCGGCGCGACTCCGGCTTGAAGGGCAAATTGGCCGCCTGGTGGCTAAATCACCGTGACGCGGCCGTTGGAGCCGACGATCCCCTTCACCTCCGCGATGAGCGGGATGGAGCGGGCGTTCACGCGTGTGGGGATCTCGGCGCGCATGGTCTGGCCGTCGGCTTGCTCGACGAAGAGCTCGACGCGGTCGCCGCCGGGGTTGGTGGCAAGCACCGTGGCCAAGCGCGACATATTGCTCTGCGTGAAACGCGAGCTGGGCACCATGACCTCGAAGACCTTGGGCCGGTTGGTCTCCTCGTTGAGCTCGAGGGGCAAGATCTCCTGCGCGATGATCTGGTCTCCGCGGTCGGAGCGCTCGAGCTTGCCATGGATGCGGATGAAGGCGTCGGACAGCACGGCGCCCGTCTCGGGATCCGTCTCGCCGTACAGGCAGCTCTCGGCAGCCTTGTACGTCTTGGGGAAGACCACGACCGTGGCCTCGCCTTCCATATCCTCGAGGGTAACGATGGCCATGGGGTCGCCATTCTTGGTGACGCGCTTGGAGACCTCGGACACCATGCCGGCGAACCAGAAAGGCTTGCCCTCGGGAATCTCCTGGTTGATGGTGCCCTCGCCATTGGGCGCCATGGTCTCGTAGCCGGTGTCGATCTGCGAGAGCGTAAACTCGCGCGCCTTGCCGAGCGCGTACTCGTAGGGGCGCAGGGGATGGTCCGAAACGTAGATGCCCAAAACCTCGCGCTCCTGCGAGAGCTTCATGTGGCGATCCCACTCGTTGCCATCCGGATCGGGGATCACGACCTCGAAGCCCGAGCCCTCGACGTCGCCGAAGACGTCGAAGAGCGAGGTCTGGCCGCTCGCACGGTCCTTCTGCCGCTTGGTGGCGGCATCGATGATGTTCTCGGGATTGGCCTTGTCCACGAAATGCATGAGCTGACGGCGCGGATACCCGGTGGCATCGAAGGCGCCTGCCTTGATAAGGGCCTCGATGACGCGGCGGTTGGCCTGGCTCGAGTCGACGCGGTCGACGAAGTCGTGCAGATTCTTGTACGGGCCGTTCGCCTCTCGCTCGTCGATGATCGCCTGGGCGACGCCCTCGCCCACGCCGCGGATGCCGGCCAGGCCGAAGCGCACGCCCTCGGACGTAGCGGTAAACTCCTTGCCGGACTCGTTGACATCCGGCGGCAGGACCGCGATGCCGTCGTGGCGGCACGCGGAAACGTAGTGCACGATCTTGTCGGTCTTGCCCGTATAGGAGGTAAGCACGGCGGCCATGTACTCGTTGGGGTAATGGGCCTTCAGCCAAGCGGTCTGCATAACCAGGATGGCATAGCCGGCGGAGTGCGACTTGTTGAACGCGTAGGAGGCGAACTCGAGAACGTCGTCCCAGATGCGCTGGGCGGTCTCGCGCTTGTAGTTGTTGCGCTCCGCACCGTTCATCCAGTGGTCGTAGATGGTCTCGTCCTCGCCATCGGACCATTTGAATACCTGGTCCGTGAGCATCTTGATCTTCTTCTTGGCAACGGGCTTACGGATACGGGAGTCCGATTCGCCCTTGGAGAAGCCGCACATCTCGACCGAGATGAGCATGACCTGCTCCTGGTAGACCATGGTGCCGTAGGTCTCGCCCAGGATGCCGTCGAGGCGCGGGTCGTAGGAGACCGCGGGCTCCTTGCCGTTCATACGGTTGATGTAGCTGGTAACCATGCCGGCGCCCAAGGGGCCCGGGCGGTACAGGGCGATCAGAGCGACCACGTGCTTGTACTCGGTGGGCTTCATGTTCTTGATGGTGGCCGTCATGCCCGCGGACTCGACCTGGAAGACGCCCGCGGTACGGCCCGCGCTCATGAGCTCGAAGATCTTGGGATCGTCGAAGGGAATCTTGTCCGGGTCGATATCGATACCGTAGTTGGCCTTGATGTTGGCCTTGGCCTTCGAGATGACCGTGAGGGTGCGCAGGCCCAGGAAGTCCATCTTGAGCAGACCCATGTCCGCGACGGTATGGCCTTCGTACTGGGTGATCTCGACGCCGCCCTTGGTATCGAGCTTGGTGGGCACGTGCTCGTTCACCGCGTCGCGGCAGATAAGGACCGCGCACGCGTGCACGCCCTCGCCGCGGGTGAGGCCCTCGATGGAGAGCGCGGTATCGATGATGCGGCGGGCGTCATCGTCCTGACGGTAGGCATCGGCGAAGTCCGGGCTGTAGAGGTCCTCCTTGCCCGGCTGCTTCTCGAGCACCTGGCGAAGCTTCACGCCCGGGTCGGCCGAGACCATCTTGGACAGGCGCTGGCCCATGTAGACGGGGTAGTCCAGCACGCGCGCGGCGTCGTTGATGGCCTGCTTGGCCTTGATGGTGGAGTACGTGATGACGTGGGTGACCTTCTCGGGGCCATAGAGCTGTCGAACATGCTCGATGACCTCGAGGCGCCGCTCATCGTCGAAGTCCATATCGATATCGGGCATCTCGGTACGTTCGGGAGAGAGGAACCTCTCGAACATGAGGCCGTTCGACAGCGGGTCGAAGGTGGTGATGTCCATGGCATACGCGACGAGTGCACCCGCGGCCGATCCACGGCCGGGACCGACGCCGATGCCGTTTTGCTTGGCCCAGCGCACGTACTCCGCAACGATGAGGAAGTATGCGGCGAAGCCCTTGTCGCAGATGACCTTGTATTCGAACTCGAAGCGCTCGCGGATGTCGACGCCGCCGATCTCCTTGCCATCCCAGTCGTCGCCGTAGCGCAGGGCGAGGCCCGCCTCGCACTCGCGGCGAAACTGGCTCTCATGCGTCTCGCCCTCGTCGAGCAGCGGGTAGTTGGGCAGGATGATGCTGTCCCAGTCGAGCTCGACGTCGCACTTCTCGGCCAGCTCAACCGTGTTGTCACACGCCTCGGGGCAGTACGGGAACATCGCGCGCATCTCGTCTTCGGTCTTCATGTAGAACTCGGAGCCCTGCATGCGCATGCGGTTGGGGTCGTCCACCTTGGAGTTCATGCCGATGCACATCATGACGTCCTGGATGGGGGCGTCGTCGCGCGTGAGGTAGTGGAAGTCGTTGGTGGCGATGACCTTGACGCCGATCTGCTTCGCGATCTCGATGAGCTGGCGGTCCATCTGCTCGTCGGTCATGCCGGAATCGGTGGTGATGCCGTGCTCCTGGATCTCGATATAGAAGCTTCCGGGCTCGAACAGGTCGCGGAAGGTCTCGGCCCACTGGAGGGCCGACGCCATGTCGCCGCGGTCGATGCACTTGGGGATGATGCCGGCGATGCACGCCGAGCTGGCGATAAGGCCCTCGCGGTGGCGGCGCAGGTTGTCCAGGGTGACGCGCGGCTTGTAATAGAAGCCGTCGACCGCGGCCTCCGACACCGTCTGCATGAGGTTGACGTAGCCCTGCTCGTTGCGGGCGAAGAGCACCATATGGTAGAGCTCGGGCTTGCGGTCGCGGGCGAGCGTGTCATCCGGCGTGAAGTAGACCTCGCAGCCGAAGATGGGCTTGATGACCAGGGGCGGCTTGGTGGAGTCGAGGCTGCCCTCGGCGTCCCATGCGGCCATATCCCTCTGGAACTGGGCGTAGGCGCGCGGATCGGCCTCGGGATCGGGCTGCTCGAGCTCGTCGCGGCGCCCCTTCTCGAGGAACGACTTGTCGTGGCTCCAGGTCTTGTACTCGGGCGTGCCATGATTGATGGCGTCGCAGGCGAGGCCGAGCTCGGGGATGCCGTACATGTAGCCGTGGTCGGTGAGCGCCACCGCCGGCATGCCGAGGTCGACCGCGCGCTTGACCATATCCGAGATACGGGTCGCGCCGTCGAGCATCGAGTACTCGGAGTGGTTGTGAAGGTGGACGAATGCCATGTGCCGTTGTCTCCGATCTGATGTGCTAAAGAATCTGCTTGGGCGCGAAGCGCGACGGAGGCGCGCACTGCGCAACCCCGCCCCTTCGGCCCCCTTTTCGAACGCTACCGATTGTAACCGAGCATGCGGACATCCGTTCGTATGTCCAGCCGGCAATCGAAAGCACCATAGCTTGTTCGCCCCGCGCAACGCCGGACGGGAAGCGCAGACGACAGCGCCCGCATCCGCGGGGAACGGATGCGGGCGCTTGACACCGGGATGCGGATGCAGGCGGCCTAGCACTCGGCGGCGCGCTCCGTGGCGTACACGACCACCTGGGGTTGGGCGGGAGCCGACGGATCGGGCACCTCCACGCGAACGAACTTGAGGGCAACGTCGGTGTAACCCGCGCGACGCAGGACATCGGCGTAGACGCGGGCCTGCAGGGCGTGCTTCTCCCGCAGCTGCTCGGGCGACTCGGCCGGGCTGCCGCCGGTCTTGTAGTCGATAAGCAGGGCGCAACCCGGGCGGGCAGGATCGGTGCACAGCAGGTCGATGGCGCCTTCGGCGAACTCGCCGAACTCCTGGGAGAACTCGTCCATGCCGAGCGTGTAGAACGGCACCTCCGCGCGGCGACACGGCCAGGAAAGCGCCTCGGCGCGCACGTCGCTGGCAAGCCAGCGCGCCATGGCGTCGTCGAAGCGCGTGCGCTGCTCGGGCGTGCAGCCCCAGTAGCGGCACAGGGCGTCGGCTCGCTCGACGGGCAGCTCAGCGCGGTCGAGCTCGATCAGCCACTGGCAGGCGGCATGGAACGCGCTGCCCAACGCCGTGGGATCGCCCACGTGTGCAGCCGCGAGCGCGGCGTCGCGCTCCTCGTGCATGGCGGCGACCTCCTCGGGCGTCGCGGCCTCGCTCGCCGGGGCGCCCTCGTCTGCCGAAGCATGCGAACCTGCCGCGGCGCGGTCCTCCATCTCGGCGTGGAGCGCCGCCGAGATGGACGAGTAGCTATACGACGAGCGCGCGGGACGGACGGCCGGCACGACGCGCCGATACACCGAGCCCGGCTCGACCACGGTGAAGCTGTCGGGCTCCCCGGCGGGAGCGGGGGCGGCATCGGACGCCGGAACGGAAGCGGCTTCGGCCTCCCCCGCGGCTTCGGTGGAAGCGCCCGCGTCCGCCGGCAACGGGACGCCTGCCACGAGGCGGCCCTCGGAAACGTAGGCGTTGGGTTCGTAGGCCACCCCGCCGCTCACGAAGCCCTTGAGCGCGAGGAGCTCGAAATCCCCCGGTTGCGCGTTGTCGAACACCAGGCGGTCGCAGGCGAGCGACGCGCCCTCATCGGGCAGGATGCGCTCGAGCACCGAAGGCGTGAGATCGCGCTCGGGCTTGAGGGCGAGCTCGGCCACGCGGCCGCGACCGACCTCGGCATCGAGCGCGAGCAGGCACACCTCGCGCGCACGCGTCATGGCGACGTAGAGCAGGCGCGCCCGCTCCTCCAGCGCGAGCCGGTCCTCCTCGTCGCGCATCGACATCCAGGCCTCCGCGGCCGACCCCGTGGCGCAGACGTCGTCCACGAGGCTCGCATCGAGCCACGGGCCCGTGGCCCCGCTGCCCGATAAGAACTTCTTGAACTGCTTCTCGACCTCGGATCCGTCGACGAAATTGCCCGCCGAATCGCGACCGTGCGGGAAGCGCGCGGGCAGCGCCGCCACGCCCACGGTGCCGTCCTCGCGACGCACCATCTGCATACGGTCGCCGTTCGGACGAATGCCGAAGCACTCGGAGACCGCCACCACCGGGAACTCGAGGCCCTTGCTCGCGTGCACCGTCATGATGCGCACGGCGTTGCCGCCCTCCTCGTTCAGCGCACCGGGCGCCTGCTTGCCGGACAGGAAGCGGTCGTAGGCGAGCGCCACCTGGCGTGGCGCGTTGCCTACCTCGGCCTCCGCCTCGGCGAGGGCATCGAGCGCTTTGAGCATGTTCGCGGCGGCGGCGCGCCCCTCGGCGCCGCGCGCTTCCAGGCGGACCATCAAACCTGACTCGTTGACCACGTCGCGGGCGATGCCCGCCAAGCTGTCGCGGCCGACGCGACGCAACGCGGGGCGCAGCACCGCGCGGGCGCGATCGAGCAGCGGCAGCTCGCCGAAACCGGGCGCGTCCTCGTCGGTCAGGAGGCCCGCCTCGATATTGCGGCGACGGGTCTCCCCCGTCTGCTGGTCGAGCGCGGTGGAGAGCGCCAGGAACTCCTGGGCGCCCAGGGCGAACAGCGGAGAAGCCAGCAGCGGGGCCAGGCCCTGCGCCGTATCCATGAGGTTGCCGAGCGTGTACGCGAGCGCGCGGACCGTCTTGGCCTCCTCGGTGCCCGAGAAGACCGAGCCGCCGCTGATCACGCAATCGAGCCCCTCGGCGCGCATCGCGTCGGCGTAGACGCCGGCCCGCGGCATGCCGCCCAGCAGCAGCACCATGCCGCCCACGGGCTGGCCCGCATCGGCGAGCGCGCGGAAGCGGCGCGCGATGGCCGCGGCCTTGGCCGCCGTGCGCTCCTCGGTGGTACCGCCTGCGACGAGCAGGGCCTGGCGGCGCGAGGCGCCCGCGGCGCGCAGGCCGTCGTCGCGGCCATCGTGCGGCAACAGGTTGAGGAAGCTCGGCATGATGCCGCCCTGCTCGTCGTCGAACACGCGCGCCACGTATTCCAGAATCTCCGCATGGCTGCGGAAGTTCTTGACCAGCTTCACCACGGAGCCCTGGGCGGACACGGCAGCGCCCGCTCGCTCCCCTGCCGACGCGGCCCCCTCCTCGATGCGGCGCTGGGCGCGGCGGAAGACCTCCACCTCCGCGCCGCGGAACCGGTAGATCGATTGCTGGGCGTCGCCCACCGTGCACAGCGCGCGACCGCCCTCGCCCGTAAGGAAGTTGATGAGGTCCACCTGCTGCTGGTCGGTATCCTGGAACTCGTCGATCATCACCATGGCGAACTTGCCCGCATAGACCTCGCGAATGGACGCGTGGTCGCGCAGTGCCTCGTACGTACGGCGCAGCAGGTCGTTGTTATCCAGCGCCGAGCGCTCCTCCTTGAGCGCGGCGTATTCCGCCGCCACCGCGCGCGCCAGGCCCATCAGCTCATCGAGGGCGTCGGCGCCGGTAGCGATATAGGCGTTGATGAACGCGTCGGCCGCCTCGGCCTTGAGCAGCGCCACCTGCTCCTTGGGAAACGCCTTGCTCGCGCGGGGCATCCCGCATGCCAGCATGCAGGCCGCGAGGTCGTCGCGTGTGCGCGGACCCGTCAGGTACGCCTCGATGGCCGCGATGGCCGCCTGGGCCGTCTCGGCGGCCTTGGCGCTCGCCTCCAGGCACGGGCGATACGCATCGTGCAGGCCCGAAAAGTCAACGGAGCCGCGCGCGAACTTGATGTCGTCGAAGCCGTTTCGCGCCGCGCTCGCGCGCTCGAGCAGCGTGCGCACCAGCTGGCGCGCGCTCGTGCCTGCCTCGCGGCCGCCCGGGCCCACCTCGCCCGTGAGCGGGAACCACGTCTGCAGCGCATGCAGTCCGCCGCGCTCGCGCGCGATCACGCGGTCGACGGCGAGGTCCATAAGCGGGCCGGACACCGACTCGTCGAGCACCGTGAATTCGGGGTCGATACCCAGCTCGAGCGCGTGGGCGCGCAGGATGCGGGCGCACATGCCGTGGATGGTCGAGATCCACGCATCATCGACCTGCAGGGCGATCTCGTCCATACCCTCCTCGACCAGCGCGCTGCGCACGCGCTCGCGAATCTCCGCTGCGGCATCCTTGGTGAAGGTAATGGCCAGCACCTGGTCCAAGCTGATGATGAACGGACCGGACTCAGGCGAGAGGGCCCACAGGATGCGGCGCGTAAGGGTGAAGGTCTTGCCCGAGCCCGCACCCGCCGACACGAACAGCGGCCGGTCGAGCGTGGTCACGATATCGCGCTGCTGGGGCATCAGTGTTGAAAGGTCCATGAGCTATGCGTTCCTCCGCTCGAATCCGAGGTCGTGGTTGAAGCTGCAGCGCGCAGCGGGCATGGGCGCGGCCGTGACGACGCCGGCCTCGAGCTCGTCGAGGCGGCGCGAGATGGTCTCCTCCACGCGGTCGAGCAGGGCCTCGAACCCCATGGTGCCGCCGTGCTCGACATCGGGGAAGCCGGCGGCGAGGCCGGGCACGCGGCCGTCTCCCGGCTCCTGTTCGGCGAACTCCTCGGACACGGCGCCGCGCATCGCGGGCTTGGAGCCCTTGGTGGCGAAGTAGATGCCGCCGCGCGCATCGAGCGCCAGCTCGGAGCGGCGCAGGGCCTGGGCGTAGATGAGCGTCTGCGTGTGCTCGGGCAGCCAGTCGGGGTCGTCCGCCGGCACCGTCCCGTCCTTCTTCGCAACCGTGGGATCGGCCAGCTTGAACGCGTTCACGTCGGAGCGGTGCTTGTAGTCGATCACCATCGCGCGGTTCTCGGCATCCACGTCCACGCGGTCGATGCGGCCGCCGAGCGGACGCCCGGCATACTCGACGCCCAACTCGTTGAACGAGTATTCCAGGTACACGGGCGCGAACGGCGCCAAGGCGCCCGCTTCGTAGCGCAGCACGCCCTCGAGCTGCGGCAAGATCTCGTCGACCTGCACGCGCTGCAGGGCGCCGTGGGGTACGAGGGCGCCCGAACTCGACGTCTTGTTGCGCTCGTGCTCGGCGCGGACCTCGTCGAAGACTTCGCGCAGCACCTCGATGCACGCGTCGAGGTTGCGCTCGATCACGCGCGGGACGCCGTCTTCGATCAGGCGCTCGTGCAGGCGATAGAGCACGTCGTGCACGAAGTTGCCCTTCTCCATGTTGCCGAAACCGGCATCGAGCGAGGCGGGGCGCACGCGCGAGGACATGAACCAGCACAGCGGGCAGCTCGCATAGCTCTCGATCTGCGACGCCGAGAGCTGGCGAGGCACCAGGCGCTCCGGGTCCTTCGGGTCGCGCTGATAGAGCACCAGATAGGGCACGGCGTCCTCGCCGAGGCTCTGGGGCGGCAGGCAGGAGACGCGCCGGCGCTTCATGCGCGCGGTCGCCGCGGGGTCGAGGTCGCGCACGATGTCGCCCTCGCCCACCATGCGCACGCGGGGCGCGACGCCGGCGGCGCGCTGGCGAGCGAGCAGCTCGGTCCAGATGGCGGCGGGATAGCGGTCCTTGGCCTGGCGGTCATGCGTCACGCGCGCGAGCACCACCTCGCCGCGCGCCGCCGCCATGGCGCGTGCCATGAGGTCGCGCATGCGCGCCGCGGGCTCGAGCTCCACCGGCGCGAACGAGAGCGCCGATGCGAGCTCGGCAAGCGGACCCTCCTTATGCGCCAACGGGAAGCTGTCGATATCTACATCGGCCACGAACAACGCGTCGATGGAGCCCGCATCCAGCAGGGCGGCGTCGGCGAGCGTCATGAAGCACGCGACGGGCTGCGCGGAGGTATCGGCGCCGTCGGGGCCGGCATGGGCGAAATCCGCCGATTCGCTGCGCGCCGCCGCCGTGACCGACAACATGTCGAGCACCGAGACGGCCGCCGCCTGCGGCACGTCCAGCGCACGCGCCTGGTCGAGCACGAGCTCGATGGCCCGCGCCGCCATGGTGACCTCGATGTTGGCGCGCACCGTACCGCCCGTCCAACCAAAGGCCGAACCCGGCAGCGCCGAGGCCACCGTGCACAGCGCCTTGAGCGCAGAGACCGGGCGATCCTGCATGAGATAGCTCACCACGCTGGAGCACACGGCGGGCACCTGCGCATACGGGTTGGCGGGGTCGAGCTTCTTGCGCGACGCCTCGGCCTGCGTCTGGACGCCCTGCAGCGCGCGCAGGACGCCCTCGGGACCCAGCGCGCGATTGGAGCGCAGCTTCTTGTCGAACCGGCGCGCCGCGAAGGCATCGACACCCGACAGCGGGGAATACAGCCAGTCGGTCAGCTCGGGCGCGGGCCACCAAAGGTCGGCGCGCTCCAGGCTCTCGCCCGCCTCCTGCATACGGCCCACGAGGTCGAGCAGCGCGGTGAACTGGCACCCCACCTGCGTATCGCCGAACCGACAGGACACGGGGGCCTCGCAGGCGATGCCGCGGGCGGCCAGGCGCTCCGAGACCGCTTCGAACGCATCGGCCGGACGGGCCGCCGCGACCACGACGTCGCGGCCCGCGCCCACCAGCTCCGCGATGGCGTCCGCGTAGGCCGCGGCCCGCACATGCGGACCGGCGGCCTCGACAAACGTGGGCGCGGGCGCGGCATCGGGCGCGGACTCCTCGCCCAGCGCGACAACCTCCTGCGCACCGAGGGAACGTGCCAGCGAAACCTGCTGCGTGCTCAACAGGAACGCCGCATCACCGGCGTGCGAGATGCTGCGAACGAGCTGCATGATATGGGCGGGAAGTAACGTGACGTCGCGGACGGCGACGAAGCGCGCGCAGGCGGGGCGCCCGTCCCTGACGATGCGCGCGAGCAGGCACGCCGCCTCGGACGCCTCGACCAAGCCGCGCTCGGCTAGCGCGGCGGCATAGCGCTCGACCAGGCCGAACACCACGCGCTCGGCATCGCTCGAGGCGACGGGGGCCTCCTTCTCGAGCGCCGGCGCGGGCACAATGGCCGGCAGCAGCGCCGCGGCGATATCCGCGAGCAGGCGCACGGTACCCGGATTGCCGCGCAACGGCGCGAGCTCTTCCGGCTGGGCGACGGCGACGATACTCGCCATGAGCATGCGCCGCTCGATGGGCGTCGCGATTCTGCGGCCGTCGCCGAGCAGCTCCCAGATCCCCGCGACCCACGTCGCCGGCGTCGCCACGTCGATGCCCATGCCGGCGCCCGCGCGAGCCAGGGCGGCGCGGCACCGTTCGCGCTCGGCAAAGGAGGCAACGAGCAGCGTTGCCCTGCCGTAGGTTTTTGCGGCATCGATGAGCAGCGAAACCTCCGCCGCCGACAGCGATGACCCCGATGTTGTCTCGTATACCGTAAGCGCCATGCTCTCCGTCCTCGATCGAAGTTGACTCCCCCTATCCTACACGCCCGTGCGGACAGATTGCGAAGGCTCGGAGAAATCGCCTTTCATGCGGCTCCGCTTGCAAAAGCGAACGGGCCCGGCGCGCTGAGCGCAGCCGGGCCCGTCCCGCAGCTTCACTTTGCCAATAGTCGGCCCTGCAATCCTTGAGCCGCATGCCGCCAGTGCTGATTACCGCCATTCGACCTCAACGTCAGAACGAGCATCCAGATCGACCCAACGAGGCACGCGATCGATCCCAAGGGTCGAATCGCCTGAACGCTCCCAGGGCCGTACTTCTCCAAGATGCCACATGCGTCAATGATGAAACTCGCCCCCAGGCCGGCGCCCATGAGCGCGAGACAAAGAATGAACTTCACCATATTCGATCGATGCCTCATGGTAGTCATGGCGTCTGAAACTCCACTTCGGAAACCTGGGTATGGACTTCGCTCGTATAGCCTCAGCCCCTACAGGCAGTGATTACATACCGCATCATGTTCAACCTATCTTTGCTCTAGGTATAAATGAAACCCCGCTGCCTGCGAAGGAACACTAATCGCCCAATCCCTGAATGGCTATATATTTTGGATAGACGGTCTTGGAATATACGATTTTGTTGTATACCAATTAACTAGCTATGCGCATCAGAAGCAGAGGACGGGCTCGGCGCGCGCAGAGCGCAGCCGAGCCCGTCCTCGTTTCGCAGCATTCAGATGATGCCGATGCAGGGCGCCGGCCCGCGGTCCTACTGGTCGCCGAACTTCACCAGGATGCGGCGGTATCCGCCGTACTCGCCGTTGAGCGACTTGGATACGCGGCTCACCGTGGTGGACGATGCGCCCGTGCGCGCCTGGACCTCGACATAGGGCTCGCCCTCATCAAGATAGCGGGCAACCTGGAGACGCTGGGCGAAGTCGCAGATCTCGCGCGGGGTGCACAGGTCGGTGAGGAACGCCCGCACGTCGTCGGCGTTCTCGAGCAGGAGAAACGACTGCACCAGCTGGTCTACATCGGGACGCTCGAACATCTTCTCAATGTTCATGAACCCACCTTTCAATCACAAGGGCCCGCCCGGGACGCAGCTGCTGATTCACAGGCGAAGCCGTACTATTCACAAGCAGGCAATTATGCCAGTACCGTACATCCTACACCACTCAAATAAAGCAATGCACGTAATCGCCACCGATTGCTTACATTTCATGCTGAAATCAGCCGTTCTATGTTCATGGTCAACTGCACGCGGTTATGCACGGGCACCCCTACCAACGCGGCAGCGTCGGAATCAGCGACAGGCGTTCTTCAAGTCCCGAGGTCCACAGCACCTCGTCGCGCTCGTCGATCATCACGGCCTCCACCCCGTCGATGCCCTCGATAAAATCGATGGCCGCGCGGGCGCCCATCATGAGCGCGGTGGTGGAGTAGCCGTCGCAATCGATCGAGCGCGCCGCCAGAATCGTCGCGCTCACGGCATCGGTCTGCGCGGGCATACCCGTCCGAGGGTCGAGAATATGATGATAGGTGACGCCGCCTTTCGAAAAGCGGCGCTCGTGCACGCCGCTCGTGACGACGGAGCCATCGGCCACATCGACGATCGCGCGGTGATGGCCCGGGTCGCGCGGGTTCACGATGCCGATGCGCCAGGGCGTGCCCGCCGCCACGGGGGGACGAGCGTCGGCCGCCGCCGGGCGCCCGCCGCGCACCAGCACGTTGCCGCCCAGATTGATAACGAAGCGCGAGACCCCGCACGCCGCGAAGCGCTCGGCCAGGTCGTCGGCGATATAGCCCTTGGCAACGCCTCCCAGGTCGAGCACGGTGCGCGGATCCGTGATGGCGAGCTCGGGGTGCCCGGGCGTTCCGCCAAGAACAACGCGCTCGTACCCTACGTGCGGAAGTGCCCGCGCCAACGCGAGCTTGCTCGGCACCACGCCGGTATGGAAATCCCACAGCGAGGTGACCGTGCCCATGGTGATATCGAAACGCCCGCCGCTCGCCCGGCAGTACTCAAGCGCCGCCCGCGTGAGCTCGGCCGTCTCAGGCGCCACGGCCACGGGCGCGGGCGCGGCGGCGTGAGCGCGAGAGATATCGGAGTCGCCGCGCGTGCGCGAAAACACGTGCTCGAAAAACAGGCAGCGATCGCGGCAGGCCTCAAGGGCCGCATCCAGGCGGGCGGCCACCCCGTCGTCGTCGCGCGCCTCCCCGTCGCCCGCATAGGCATGCAGGTGCACGTTGGTGTTGAAGATGAAGAAGGCTATGGCGCGCGATCCGTCGACGGCGTCGAACGGACGGGCCGAGGTCGGCTCGCCATATACATATTGCTGCGACATATGAACTCCGCCTAACAGCATATCGCTCGCGTGAGTCGTGGAGAGACCGCGATACGGATTCTTGTGACTTCAGGGCATGGTACCCTGTGCAGGATATACACGCTCCAACCAATCATAGCGCCTGCAAGGCATGCAAGGAGGTACGTCATGCGCTTCATTCTCAACTGGCTGCTCACGTCCATCGCCGTCGCGATCGCCACCGCCCTCGTTCCCGGCATCGAGCCCTTCGGCGCCGCCGATGCCTGGATGAGCTTCGCGTTCGTGGGCCTCTTCCTGGGATTCGTGAACTCGCTCATCAAGCCGCTGCTCACGTTTATCTCGTTCCCCCTCACCATCCTCACGCTGGGCATCTTCCAGCTGGTCATCAACAGCTTCATGCTCGAGCTCGCCAGCTGGCTTTCTGTGAACCTGCTGGGATCGGGTATCGCCATCTCCGGCTTCTTCTCGGCACTCGCCGGATCCATCATCGTGAGCATCGCCTGCACGATTCTGGGCGTCGCCACCAAGGACGCATAAGGTAGCCCCGGCCTCATGAATCGAGAAACGCAACGCACGGATGCGGGCGCGCCCGCACGACCCGTCGGCACCGAGCACATCCACGACGCGCATGTCGAGCGTTATTCGCTTGCCACCGCGCTCAGCCTCATCGTGGGCATCTCCATCGGATCGGGCATCTTCTTCAAGAGCGATAACATCCTCATCGCCACCGGCGGCAACGTCGCGCTCGGCGTCGCCATGTTCCTGCTCGCCGCCACCACCATCGTCTTCGGCGGCCTCACGCTCGCCCGCTTCGCGTCGCAGACCGCGGGCGCCGGCGGCCCCATCGCCTATGCCGAGCAGTTCCTGGGCCCGCACCGCCTCACCTTCATCGGCTGGAACTTCACCTTCGTCTACCTGCCCATCGTGACCGGCATCATCTGCTGGGTCGTGGGCGTGTACGCCTGCATGGCCTTCGGGCTGCCGGGCGGATTCTGGATGCAGATGGCCATCGGCTTGGCCTTCCTGCTGGCCTGCTTCGTATGGAACGTCTGCTGGCCGCGACTGGGCGGCTGGTTCGCCAACGCCACCACGTTATTCAAGGTGCTGCCGCTCATCGTCGTGGGCATCGTCGGCATCCTGTTCGCCGACCCCACGAGCTACCTGACCGAAGGCATCCAGCAAGCGCCGGCCGCCGGAGCCGGCTGGATTATCGCGGCGGCGCCCGTCGCCTTCGCGTTCGACGGCTGGACCGCCGCGGCGGGCATCGCGCCCGAAATCAAGAACTCCAAGCGCAACCTGCCCATCGCCCTTGTCACCGGGCCCGCCATCATCCTCACGCTCTACATCGCGTACTTCGTCGGCATCTCCTGCTTCCTGGGGCCACAGGAGGTCATGGCCGCAGGCGATGCCAGCCTCTCGCTGCTGTTCGTCGAGCTCTTCGGCCCCCAGGCTGCGACATGGCCCAACCTCATCGCGTTCATCGCCGTAGCCGGCACCGCCAACGGACTGGTCCTTTCGATCCTTCGCATGCCCTATGCGCTGGCAGCAGTTGGCGAGGTCCCGTTTGAAAAGCAGCTCCTCAAGATGAACCCTACGCTGCGCTTCCCGCTTAACAGCGCGCTCGTGGCGCTGGGATCCGTCCTGCTGTGGATGGCCGTCCACGCATTCGTGACCGTCAACGGCCTGCTGCCCAACGGCGACATCTCCGAGATCGCCGTAGGTCTCAACCTCTTCATCATGCCGCTCTTCTACGTACAGGCCATGCTGCACGATCCCGCGGGGCCCGCGGCCACCCGCACCGGCCGCATCAAGCGCGCCGTCGTTCCCGCCCTGGCCACGGTGAGCTCCCTTGCCGTCGGCATCTCGAGCTTCGCCGACCCCACGCGCTGGCCGTTCGTCGGCGTACTGGTCGCACTGCTTGCAGCCGCCACGTTCCTCATGCGCAAGCGCCGGGCCGGCCTACAGGCATAGGCACCGCCACAAGCCGCTCTCTTCGCGAGGCCCCATGCGGGGCCTCGCATGCTTTACGGACGGATCGCAAGAGATCCCGACCGCCTTCGAATCCCCTGCCGACACCTGTCGAATAGGCGGCTCCCCCAACATATTTGCGCGGTATGGTAACAGCCGTCCGTAAACCATACCGGCCACGCGCGGCGTCGCGCGCTCGCCCGCGGCCGCGCCGATGCAAAGGAGCCGCTATGTGGGCTTTCGATACAACGCTCTATCAGATCTATCCGCTGGGCATGCTCGACTGCCCGTTCGACGCGCCTGCACTCGACGATGAAGCCGGTGCACGCGGGCAGGTTGAGCGCCACCGCATCAAGCAACTCATCGATTGGGCCCCGTACCTGGGAGAGCTCGGGATCGGCGCCATCCTGCTCAACCCCGTGTTCGCCTCCGACACCCATGGGTACAACACGCGCGACCTACGCGTCGTCGACTGTCGCCTGGGCACCAACGAGGACTTTGCCGAAACCATCGACGCGCTGCACGCCCGTGGCGTCCGCGTGATCATCGATGCGGTGTTCAACCACGTCGGCCGCAACTTCTGGGCGTTTCGCGATGTGCGCGAGCATCGCTGGGATTCCCCCTACAAGGATTGGTTCAACCTCAACTTCGATGGCGACACGCATTTCGGCGACGGCTTCTGGTATGAAGGCTGGGAGGGCAATCAGGACCTGGTCAAGCTCAACCTGCGCAATCCCGCCGTCGTCGACTATCTACTTGATACCGTTCGCATGTGGAAGCGCGAGCTAGGAGTTGACGGCCTGCGCCTCGACGTCGCCTACAGCCTGGACCGCGACTTCGTTCGCCGGCTTCGCGGACTTGCCGACGAGCTCGGCGCCGAGCCGCGCTTCGACGGCACGCCGGGCGACGGCTTCCCCCTCATCGGCGAGGTCCTGCACGGCGACTACAACCTCATCGTCAACGACGAGATGCTGCACTCGTGCACCAACTACGAGTGCTATAAGGGCCTGTACTCGAGCTTCAACTCGATGAATATGTTCGAGATCGCGCATTCCCTGCACCGCCAGTACGGCGGCGACCCGTGGTGCATCTACCGCGGCAAGCATCTGGTGAGCTTCGCCGATAACCACGACGTCTCGCGCCTGGCAAGCATCCTCACCGAGAAGCGCCATCTGGCGGCCGCCTATGGCGTGCTCTTCGGCATGCCCGGTATCCCCTGCCTCTACTACGGCAGCGAATGGGGGCGGCTCGGCGCCAAGGGCACCGGCTACCTGGCCGATGTCGAGCTTCGGCCCGCGCTCGATGCGCCCGATGCCGATGCGCTGGCGAATCCCGCATCCGGCTGGGAGAGCGGCGAGGGGCCCAACGAGCTCACCGCGTTCATCGATCGCCTGAACCACGTGCGCCGCTCGTCGCGCGCGCTGTGCCACGGCAGCTATCGCAACATCATCATCACCAACAAGCAGCTGCTCTTCGAACGCGATGCCCCGGCCGACGGCGAGCAGGCCGCCGAACGCGTGCTCGTTGCCGTGAACGCCGAAGATGCGCCCTTCACGTTCCATGACAGCGGGCTACACGGCTCCTTCGACGTCTTGATGGCGTGCGCGCCCGGAGATGGCTCGACGGCAGCACCCTGTAGCGAGGCGCTCGGTCTCGACGGATCGCTCGAGATTCCGCCTTTCGGCGTGCTCTACCTCAAGCAGACAGTCTGATCCGAAGCCCCGTCCGCGACGTGCACGCAATCGCCCCTCGGAACGAGGCGTGCATCTATCGCCCTACCACCGCCTGAAAGCCATCTCGACAGAGCGCAGCCAACGAACGTTCACGATATCTGCGGGCACGCCCTGTGGAAGCGCGCCCGCACGGAGCAGCCCGGCGTCCGCGGGGTCGGATAGGCGCACGAGCCACAGGGCCACGAACGCGATTACCGCCGCGCCCAGGCAGACGCCCAGGATCCAACGGGCGCGAGCGCCCTCCGCCCCGGCCGGCCGGTTCGGACCACCCAAGCGATCAAACCACACGGCCAGCAGCACCGTGGGCGGCACCAGCCAAAAGAGCGGGTGATACGCCATGGCGGCAGCGAAATCAAATTGCAGTGCGCTGAGCCATGCGCGCGTTAATCCGCAACCAGGACACGAGATGCCCGTTACGAAACGAATGGGGCAGCCGATACCCGAAACCAGGAGGACAAGGGCGCTGGCAACAACGAATGCGCCGAGCACAAGCACCCGCTTCAGGATATCGACCACCTTGGAACCTCGGTTCGCCCGTGCTACGCGCGGACCAAGCGCGCGTTATAGGCCGCAGCGAGCGCATTGGAATTCTTGATGATGATATACATGGCAACGAAGGGCCCCAAGCCGCACAGCAGCAAACCGACGATCATCCATAGCAGAATGGTGGTACCGTTCTCCTGGAACATCAACCCATAGCGCGGCGCATTCGCCTGCATGCGGTTACCGATCTTGTAATACCACCAGTACGAGTAAAACCCGCACGTGACGATGGAAAGCAGGATGAAGACGAGCAGACCGGGCGTCTCCTCGTTATCGCCCTGGCAGATGCGATTCATATCGTTTGCAAGCGTGTAGATGAAGTACCAGCTGTAGATCCCACAGGTAAGAAACGTGAGCACGATCCATGTGAGCAGGCTGCGCGACGCGTTCACGGGAACCTGGGGCACACCGTACGATGCAGCGGGAACCTCTCGAATCTCACCAGGGGATGCCGGGGCGTCCTCGGGCGTCACAGGTGAAGCCTGCGGCGGCGTCGGGCCTTGATCCACAAAGCAGCCGCACGCCGAACAAACGCGCGACCCCTCATCCACCTTCGCACCACACGACGGACAATACATAGCATGCCTCCCTCTCCCAGGAACCAATAGGTTGGGAAACCATAGCACTCCGCCCGGACACCAGCGGCATCAAGCGCGAATTCGACCCGTTTCATTACCTTTGAAGGCGGCACAGGCCCCGGCCTTACAAATACAACCCACGCAGCTACCCACTTGCTTACACAGCGGCAGGCCTGCAGCGCAGGGTTGCCACCACGAGCTCTGGCCGGTTGTTCACGCGAAGCGGCACCACGCTCGGGCCCAGGCCGCGACTCACCACCAGCTGCGTGCGCCCGCTTGTGTGCACGCCCGCCGTGATGGCCGGGAAGAACCCCTGGCTCGGAGCGAACAGCGCCCCCACACCCGGCAGCCGCACCTGGCCCCCATGGGCATGGCCCGCGAATGCCACGTCAACACCGTGCGCCGCATATACGTCGAGCAATTCCGGCCGATGCGTAAGCAGCACCGTACACGGCGCGGTCGCATCTCTGCAATCGATACCCGCCGTGGCCAGAACGCGTGCCAGCTGTTCATCGATGATCCGGGGCGTCGCTCCGCGCGGATACGGACGTTGGAAGGCCGGATCCATAAGACCCAGCAGGATCAGTTGCCCTCCGTCTCGTTCAAATGGCACGGCCCCGTTTTCCAGAACAACCACGCCCGCACGTTCCAGGCTGCTCGCGATTTGCGGATACTCTTGCAGGCGCGCCTCGTGATTTCCCGGCACGTAATAGGTAGGCGCCTCCCGTGCCGCCCGAGCTGCAAGATGCACGCCCGCATCGATACGCGTGCGCCGCGAGTCGATCAAATCGCCGGTAACCACAATGAGGTCTGGTCTCGCGCGGCAGATCCGCTTGATCAAGCGCCCGTTGCCGCGACCCAGCTCCGCATTGTGCAGGTCGGAGATATGGGCGATTCTCAAGCCGTCGAGAGCCCGCGGCAACCGATCGACGACGAGCTCGTACGATGTTGTCTGAATAGCCCCGTTCGACCAGGCCGCCCATGCAGCCGCCGCGGTGACACCCGCCGCGCCCAAAGCAAGCACGTCTCGCGTTCTCACACCGATCACCCCAATTCGCCCGCAGCCTACAACCGCCAAGGACACTCGTCTCCGCCCGGCATTATACGACCTCTCGCCGCACCCACCGAAACCGCAAGAAAAGCCTCGAGCGCACCGACCCCTCTTCCGCATAAGCCCCGAGGCGCTGTAAACGCAGGAATCCCCCAGAGGATCCCAAAGCGCGACTTTTCAAGCGGCAAAGCCGCGAAGCCGAGCGCACCAACCTCTTTTTTTCTTGCAAGCTCGAATGGCTTGAACGCAGAGAACCCCGGAGGGATTCCTTGAGGGTGTTCTGAGAGGCGGAGCCTCGAACACACCCGCAAGGAACCCTCCGGGGTTCCAATGGGAGTTCTAAGCGTTTCGCTTAGTACATGCCGCCACCCTGGGCACCGGCGGTAGCAGCCGCGATGGCGTCCTCGAGCTGGGTGTTCTTCGGCACGTCGGAAACGGTGGCCTCGGTGATAAGGATGAGGGAGGCCACGGAAGCGGCGTTCTGCAGGGTGGTGCGGGTAACCTTGACCGGGTCGAGCACGCCCATCTCGATCATGTTGCCCCAGTCGCCGTTAGCGGAGTTCAGACCCTCGCCTGCGGGAAGCTCGGAGACCTTGTCCACGATGACAGCGCCCTCGTAGCCGGCGTTCTTGGCGATGGTGGCCACCGGAGCGGTGAGCGCCTTCTTGATGATGTCGATACCGATCTGCTCCTCGGGATCGGAGATCTCGATGCCCTCGAGCGCGGGCAGGGCGTCCATGAAGGCGACGCCGCCGCCGGCGACGATGCCCTCCTCGACGGCCGCGCGGGTGGCCTGCAGGGCGTCCTCGACGCGATGCTTGATCTCCTTGAGCTCGGTCTCGGTAGCAGCACCGACCTTGATCACGGCAACGCCGCCGGAGAGCTTGGCCAGGCGCTCCTGGAGCTTCTCGCGGTCGAACTCGGACTCGGTGTGCTCCATCTCGCCCTTGATAGCGGCGACGCGATCGGCGATGGCCTCCTTGGTGCCGGCACCGTCGACGATGGTGGTGTTGTCCTTGGTGATGGTGACGGACTTGGCGGTACCGAGCATCTCAGCGGTGATGTCGGCAACCTTGATACCCAGCTCGTCCAGGGCAGCCTGGCCGCCGGTGAGGATGGCGATGTCCTCGAGCAGGCGCTTGCGACGGTCGCCGTAGCCGGGGGCCTTCACAGCGCAGACGTTGAGGGCGCCGCGGATCTTGTTGAGGACGAGCGTGGGCAGGGCCTCGCCGTCGATGTCCTCGGCAATGATGAGCAGGCCCTTGCCGGCGCGGGAAACGGCCTCGAGAACGGGCATGATGTCGGCAACATTGGAGATCTTCTGGTCGGTGATGAGGATATAGGGATCCTTCATCACGGCCTCCATGCGGTCGTTGTCGGTAACGAAGTACGCGGAGACGTAGCCCTTGTCGAACTGCATGCCCTCGACGGTATCGATCTGGATATCGAAGGTCTGGGAATCCTCGACGGTGATAACGCCGTCCTTGCCCACGACGTCCATGGCGTCGGCGATCTTGTTGCCAACCTCGGCGTCGCCGGCGGAGATGGTGCCGACGGAAGCGATCTGCTCCTTGGTGGCGACAGGCTGGGCCTGGCCCTTCATGGCGGTGACGGCGGCGTTGACGGCCTTGTCGATGCCGCGGCGAATGGCCAGCGGGTTGGCGCCGGCGGCCACGTTCTTAAGGCCGTCGTTCACGATGGCCTGGGCCAGCAGCGTAGCGGTGGTGGTGCCGTCACCAACGGTGTCGTTGGTCTTGGTAGCGACCTCCTTCACCAGCTGGGCGCCCATGTTCTCGATGTTGTCCTCGAGCTCGATCTCCTTGGCGACGGAGACGCCGTCGTTGGTGATGGTGGGAGCGCCGAAGGAGCGCTGCAGGGCCACGTAGCGGCCCTTGGGGCCCATGGTAACGGTGACGGCGTCGGCCAGGGTGTTGACGCCCTTCGCGAGCTTGGCGCGAGCGTCGGTATCGAACGTGATGTTCTTAGCCATTGTTATATCCTCCAAAAGAAAGATGCGAGAAGATTCGACTGAGGGACAGGAACTCAATCAAACTGCGTTGCGGAAACGAAAAGTTACTCGACCACGGCGTAGATGTCGTCGGCGCGCATGAGCAGGTAGGTCTCGCCATCGACCTTGACCTCGTTGCCACCGAACTTACCGTAGATGACGACGTCGCCCACCTTCACGTCCATGGGCAGGCGCTCGCCGTTATCGGCCACCTTGCCGGCGCCGACGGCGATGATCTCGCCGCGCTGCGGCTTCTCCTGGGCGTTGCTGGCGATGTACAGGCCGGAAGCGGTCTTCTGCTCGGCCGCATCGGGCTTGACGAGAACGCGGTCACCAAGAGGCTTAAGCATTGGGGATTCCTCCTAACGTGTCGCGCAGGGCGAAACCTGCGCGAACCCTTACGGTTTTTCGTACGCCCTGAATAGTACCCAGCCGTGCGGACTTATACAACGTGACTTCAAAAAATCTTATAACTCGGCACTTAGATTTCCTGAGCGCCGTATTAGTCGTTGAAAGTTCATGCACCGCACAAGCAGATAAGTGCGTCCGCCAGGCACGATGTGACCCTCGCAGAAGGACACAAGATGCGCTTCCATGAAGACCGATGAGACCCAGACCGATCCTTCGCACGCGGCGCAGAACGTCAATCCACTAGTCGATTTGAGAGTGTTGGACCTGGCGCCAATCGACCGGTGAATCGCCTTGGAATCGAGGCCCCTCCGCACGAACCCCATCGTGCGCACATGGGGACAGGCACCAAAAGCGGCATCGACCTTGCAAAGCGGTGCCCTCATTCCTCAAATGCATAAACGCAGAACCGGAATGCATAGAAAAAATACGCGTAGACGTGATTCCGCGCGATTTGCCACCGCGGAGGTGATCCAATGGCACTAAATGTAGAAATTGAGTCCAAAAGGATGCCAGAGCGGCATTCGAACGGCCATTAGCAATCGCCCCAAGCGCCTTCGGAAGCGCTTTCAGCGAAAATACCCGCCTTACCGCTCACATTACGCAACAGTTATCCAGTATCGCGGCAACTTTAAAATATTCATGCCGTCTGCAAGAGCGCCCTCGGACTCATTTTGTGCATTTACTGCCAGAGCGCCACCAGAGAGGAGCATCTAGGACGACAACGGCGCTGCAGCCGCATGAAACTCAGATGGGGCTCTCGCGAGCGCCGTGTCTCATACTTTATGAAACAGCTATCGATGCAGCCCGCCCGTCTTTCAAAGTCGATTGCGCTCGTTCACCGTAAAACCTCCCCTGCGCAAAGCGCCATCGATACAATAAAGGTCATTACAGTACGCGCTCATTATTTGGAAAGGATCGCGCCATGGGCTTCTTTGGATTTGGAAAGTCGGATGGACCCGAGAGCTACACCGCCGCGGGAAAGCTCGTCACCTGCTCGCATTGCGGATGCGATCGCTTCAAAAAACGCGAGGCGCAGCTCAACACGGCGCTTATGAGCGCCATGGACCTCGACTGCTTCAACGAGAGCGCCGTCGCGCTCATCTGCGAAGATTGCGGCCACCTCGAGTGGTTCATCAACGAGGGCTGCCTGAGGTTCGCCGACCAATAGCGACGCGAGGCATGCGCTCCGTTCCACGGCGGGCAGCCCCTGTGGCCCCGCAGGCCGGCGGCGCGCCCCTTGTTACACGAGGAATGGCGCGCAAATGTACGATTATTTCGAAGAGCACCGAGTATACGTGGATATCGCCTCGTAAAACCGCAGGTAGACGCATTGCCGCTTTCTCTATACTCGGCGCAAGGCAATAAAATCGTACATTTGCTCGCCGCAGCGAAAACAAGCTCGCTCCAAGCACCTTCTCGCGGTAGCGCGAGGCCGCACGACAGAAACGTGCCCGATGCCAAAGCCTGGTCGGGGCGTCACGCTCGGACGCCGCGCAACGTGAAGCGAAAATCGACCAGCAGGTCAAAAGCCCGGATACCCTACTCCCTTTTCGCGGTACCGCACGCACCAGCCCTGGCGATGTCGCCCGGAGCGGCAACCTCCAATCCCGAAAAGAACTCGACCACGGGAACGCCCAACCCGTCCGCCAGCTTGCACAGCCACTCGATCGAGGGGTTGTATTTTCCGCTTTCAAATCTGTTTAAGGCAGACCTATCGATGCCAGCGCGCTCGGCAACAAAAGTTTGAGAGCGATTCTGCTGGCTCCGTAGGCGAGCGGCGTTGACGCCGATCGCCTTGTAAATAGATATGTATGCGTCATCTGCCTTCATATCAGCAATCGTATTGACATGCAGAATACGCACTGTTGTTTATAGTCGACAATTTAAGGTTTCGCGTTACACTGTTGTGGTTTATATTCCACACAGTCGACGGGACTTTCTCTATGGCTCAGCAAGTCAAATCTCGCAAGAGAGTGCAGGAGCACGGAGAGGTCTTCACCAACGAACGCGAAGTCAACGCGATGCTCGACATGGTCAAGCAGGAGACGGAGCGCATCGAGTCGCGCTTCTTGGAGCCTGCCTGCGGAAACGGTAATTTCTTAGCCGAAGTCCTGCGCCGCAAGCTCGCCGTGGTGGCGCAGCAGTACAAGAAAAGCCCGGACGACTACATGCGCTACGCCTTCGTGGCCGTGAGCAGCCTGTACGGCGTGGACATCCTGGAGGACAACGCCGAGGAATGCCGCGAGCGCCTGTACGGAATCGTCGAAGCCGAGGCGAAGCGGGCCATCAAGAAACCGGATGCGTTATTCCTCGAAGCGGTCCGCTACCTGCTGCATCAGAACATCCTGTGCGGCGACGCCCTCACCCTCAAGGATTCCAACGGCGACCCCATCACCTTTGCCGAGTGGTCGCTCGTGACCGGCGACAAGGTCAAACGCCGCGACTTCCTGCTAAGCGAGCTGCTGGACGGCAACACCGCCAAAGGCGAGACCCTCTCGCTCTTCGCGCTCGACGACGCGGGGGCCGATGGAGTCCGCGCTCATACCGATTGGGAGTACGACACCGAGATCAACGCGTACATCCCCTCTGCCATAAAGGAATACCCCCTCACCAACTACTGGGAGGTGCAGCGCTATGGCTAGCCTGCTCGAGAAGGCGTACAACCCGGACGTCTTGACCTGTCTGGCCAATCTGAGCAACGACGAGGTCTTCACGCCGCCGGAGCTCGCCAACGACGTGCTGGACATGCTGCCATCCGAGATCTGGAGCGACCCCACCATCAAGATCTTGGACCCCTGCTGCAAATCGGGCGTGTTTTTGCGCGAAGCCGCCAAGCGCTTCATCAAGGGGCTCGAGCACGTATATCCCGACCTGCAGGAACGCGTCGACCACATCATGCACGAGCAGCTCTACGGCATCGCCATCACCGAGCTCACGAGCCTGCTGGCGCGCCGCAGCCTGTATTGCAGCAAGTTTCCCAACGGGCGCTTCAGCGTTGTGGAATTCGACAGCTCCGAGGGCAACGTGCGCCACCGCACCATCCAGCACACATGGTTGAACAACCGCTGCAAATACTGCGGCGCGAGCAACGCCGAATACGACCGCGACGCCGCGCTCGAAACCCATGCGTACGAATTCATTCACGCCGACGATCCGGAAAGGATTTTGAATATGAAGTTCGACGTGATCGTCGGTAACCCGCCGTACCAGTTGAGTGATGGTGGCAACAGCGCATCGGCTATGCCCATTTATCAAAAGTTTGTCGAGCAGGCCAAAAAGCTATCGCCCAGATTCCTGGCAATGATTATTCCCGCTCGATGGTTTGTGGGAGGCAGAGGGCTCGATTCATTCAGATCAGAAATGCTGAATGACCGCCACATTCGAATCCTGCATGATTATCCAAATGCCTCAGATTGCTTTCCTGGCGTAGAGATCAAAGGTGGAGTCTGCTACTTCCTCCGCGAGCGCGATTCGGAGGGCCTCTGCACCATTTTCTCCCACAATGGGAACGAAACAACCTCCTGCACGCGCCCGCTTCTTGAGCCCGGAATGAGCACCTTTATCCGAAGCACAACGCAAATCTCCGTACTCAACAAGGTGAAACAGCTTAATGAAGAGCCAATGTCCGCACTAATGAATGCAGGACGATTTTTTGGTTTCCATACCAGGATTATCTGGAATGGCGAAACGGGAACACTTCAAACCGCCGATGGCGCGTCGAGCTACCCTGTTAGAAAAACTCAAACCGAGAACTATTGCATAAAAGTTTATGTAGCCCACGGGACATGTTGGATTCAGCCGAAAAATATCACGCGAAACCAACAAGCAATTGACTTATATAAAGTCCTGATTCCTCGAGCCGGGAATCCCAACAGCTCGATTCTCGGCAACCCAAAAATCAGCGAGCCTGGAAGCTGCAGCTCCAACACCTACAACGTTATTGTTCTTGGTGAGGACAGAGAAACAGCTGAAAACATCGTGACCTATCTCAAAACAAGATTCGTCAGATATCTAGTTGCGACACGAACATCCACTCAAGACATGGCACCAAAATCATTCGAATTTGTCCCCTGCCAAAACTGGTCACGCCCCTGGAAGGACGAAGACCTCTTTGAGAAATATAGCCTGTCTGCCAATGAGAGGCAGGCGGTTCTTGACGCCATTCCTGAAATGATTTAGGAGCCTATCGTGGCAGCATCCCGCACCTTCTTCCCCGCGCGTCCGGAGGTCCGCCCTTCCATCTACGCGTATCGCGACAAGAATCCGGACCACGCGCATTTCCTCAAGGTCGGCTATACGGAAATCGACGTTGAACGACGCGTGGCGCAGCAGTTCCCCGTCATCCAGCCGGACGAGGGCAAGCCCTACGAGATCATGTTCGCCGAAAGCGCCATGCGCACGGACGGCTCCTCCTTCATGGACCACGCGGTCCATAAGCGCCTCAGGCAAATGGGCTTCGATAATCCCAACGGCGAGTGGTTCCGCTGCACGCCCGCCGACGTGCGCAACGCATGGCTGCAGGTCCGCGACCGCACCAGCTACGAACGCGAGCGCACCGAGGACTTCGCCATGCGCCCCGAGCAGCTCGATGCCGTCAACAAGACGGAGGCGTACTTCCGCGCCTGCGAGCAGCCGGGCAACCGCAGCGTGCCCAAGTTCCTCTGGAACGCCAAGATGCGATTCGGCAAGACCTTCGCCACCTACCAGCTCGCCCGCCGCATGAACATGAAGCGCGTGCTCGTGCTCACCTTCAAGCCGGCCGTCGAGGACGCGTGGCGCGAGGACCTGGAGAGCCATATCGACTTCGAGGGCTGGCAGTTCGTCTCGCGCGGCGCCATGGCCTACGAGGAGTGCGACCCCGCGCGCCCCATCGTATGCTTCGGCTCGTTCCAGGACTTCCTGGGCGTGGACCGCGCCACCGGCGCCATCAAACCGCGCAACGAGTGGGTCCACCTGGAGCACTGGGACCTCGTCGCCTTCGATGAATACCACTTCGGCGCCTGGCGCGACAGCGCTCAAAAGCTCTTCGCCAAGCCGGCAGACGAGGACGACGTCGTCGAATCCACCGAAAAGGAGGTGGACGCGGCATCCACGGGCAACAGCCTCGACGAGACCTGGCTGCCCATTCAGGCAGACCGCTACCTCTACCTCTCTGGAACGCCCTTCCGCGCGCTCACCTCCGGCGAGTTCATCGAGGACCAGATCTTCAACTGGACCTACTCCGACGAACAGCAGGCTAAGCAGGACTGGGCGCGGTCGCACCCGTTTACGCCGAATCCGTACGAGGCCCTCCCCCGCATGGTCCTCATGACCTACAAGGTGCCCGACTCCATCACCCGCGTGGCGCGCGCGGGAGAATTCGACGAGTTCGACCTCAACGTGTTCTTCTCCGCCACCGGCGAGGGCGCCGAGGCGCAGTTTAAATACAAGGACTACGTGCAGAAATGGCTCGACCTGATCCGCGGAGCGCTGGCCGAGACCACCACCGACGAGCTCAAGATGGGCGCGCAGAAGCCGGTGCTGCCCTTCAGCCACGCGGCGCTGCTCGCCAACCTCACGCACACCCTGTGGTTCCTGCCCAACGTGGCATCGTGCCACGCCATGGCGAACCTGCTGGCCGAACGGCAAAACGCGTTTTACCACGATTACCGGGTGCTGATAGCGGCGGGCTCCGACGCGGGTATCGGCCTTGAGGCCGTCGATCCCGTGCGCCGCGCCATGGGCAACCCGTTGACCACCAAGACCATCACCCTGTCGTGCGGCAAGCTCACCACCGGCGTCACCATCCGCCCGTGGACCGGCGTGTTCATGCTGCGCAACCTCAAGAGCCCCGAGACGTACTTCCAAACCGCCTTCCGCGTGCAGAGCCCTTGGACCGCCAAGGACGAGGACGGCCGCACGCAGGTCATCAAGCAGGAATGCTACGTCTTCGACTTCGCGCTCGACCGCGCGCTGGCCATGGTGTCCGATTACAGCTGCCAGCTCTCCGTGGACGAGCCCAACCCCGAGAAGAAGGTCGCGGACTTCATCAAGTTCCTGCCCGTGCTCGCCTACGACGGCAGCGCCATGCGCGAGGTGAACGCCGCGGACATCCTGGACATCGCCATGGCGGGCACCTCGGCCACGCTGCTGGCGCGCCGCTGGGAGAGCGCGCTTTTGGTCAACGTGGACAACGACACGCTGCGCCGTCTGCTCGACAACGCCGAGGCCATGCGCGCCCTCAGCAATATCGAGGGCTTCCGCAGCCTGAACGACGACATCGAGACCATCATCAACAAGTCCGAGCACGTCAAGAAGGTCAAGAAGGAGGGCGGCGAGCTTAGCAAGAAGGAGAAGAAGGAGCTCTCCGAAGAGGAGAAAGAATTCAAGAGCAAGCGCAAGCAGATCCAGGAGAAGCTGATCAAGTTCGCCACGCGCATCCCCGTGTTCATGTACCTCACCGATTACCGCGAGCAGAGCCTGAAAGAGGTCATCACGCAGCTGGAACCCGGCCTGCTCAAGAAGGTCACGGGCCTCTCGGTGAAGGACTTCGAGCTGCTGGTGTCGCTCGGGGTGTTCCGCGATTCCGTGATGAACGACGCGGTGTACAAGTTCCGCCGCTATGAGGACGCCAGCCTTTCCTACACCGGCATCGAGAAGCACAGCTACGACGCGCGCGTGGGCCTGTTCGACACCTCCCTGACCAAAGAGGACTTCGAGGAGATGGCCCGCCAGGACACGCTGTTGGACGAGACCGGACGACTGGTGAGGGCGGCTGCGGGCAACGAGTCTACAGAGGAGCGCAATCGACCTCGAAGCGGTGCCGCTAGACCTGCCGCTCCGTCCCGTCCCGTCCATGGACCCGGCGCCGCCGCGCACGTGCGTGCCGCAACGTCCTCGGCCGGCAGCGCTGGCGTGGATGCGCGCCCGCACGGTGTCACGGCATCCCACGGCGCCCCCGCCTCAAGTGACGCAGCGGCCCATGGCGCTGAGGCGGCGCACGGCGCGAGGCGGGACTGGGTCGTGGAAGCGCTCGAGGAGCGCGGACTCACCTACACCGATCTTCGCGAGACGAACCGAGGCAACCTCTGGGTGATCGGCGGCGGCGAGCTCGACGACGCGATGACGGCCCTCGCCGAGCGCGGGGCCCGCTTCGAGTTCACCTTCCGCGGCAGCCAGGCTACGAGAGGCCGCGCAGGCTGGTGGCTCGCCGGATATCCGGAGGAGCGCAAACTCGACTGGCACGAGCCGCCTGCAGTGACCGATGCCAAGCTCGACGCGCTCGAACCCGGCGACACGGTGTTCCATAAAGCCTTTGGTTACGGCGAGGTCATCGACATCGATCGAGAGGGCGGCTTCATCGAAGTGGTGCTGGGCACCGATAAACACGGACGCCCCAAGCGTCGCAAGTTCCTCTTCCCCAACGCCTTCGACCAGGGCCTGCTCACGCTATAGGCAATCCGGTCAAGATAGCCGACAGGAGGCACCTCTCAGATTGGTGCCTGTCCCTAATCTGAGAGCGGGGCGCCTCTCAGATTGGTGCCTGTCCCTAATTTGAGAAGGTGGGACAAATAACCCCGTCCCAAAAGAACGCTAATTTGAGGGGGCGGGCCTACCGCTCGTATACCTGGCGACCGCCCACGAAGGTGGCGAGCACCTGCGCGCGCTGGATGTCGTCGGGTGCGCAGGCGGTGATGTCGCGATCGAGCGCCACGAAGTCCGCGAGCATGCCGGTCGCGATCTGCCCCAGCTCGTCCTCGCGACCCGCCGCCGCGGCGCTGCCGGCGGTGTAGATGCGCAGCGCGTCGGCGGCCGAGATGCGCTCGCTCGGCAGCCAGCCGCCCGCGGGCTCGTGCGTGAAGGGACGGGTCATTTTGGGACGGGGTATTTTGTCCCCCCTTTTCGAGGTTGCCCGAGAAATTCAATGGCAGCCTTGCGAGCATAACTGGCTATAACTCCAGCATTTCCCGTTTGAATTCGTTGCGAATCTCAGGAGAGCCATCCGAATTAACCTCCCAGCCCTTCCCCGAGTCATATACCAACTCATCAACGTTCTCGCCGAACTTCACCGTAAGCATCATCCAATTGCAAGCTTGTTTATCGATGCTCATCATCTGATCTCCAAAATCAAACAGCACCGCCTGGGGATAGGCAGTTTTGAACGTCAGCTTGCCATCCTCGTAGGAATCAACCGAATCCTGCGCCACCAGGACACGCTTCACGACCTTGCCGCACTCCACGCGCATCTCCTCCCCTGAAAGCTCGCTCAAAGCGGCAACGCTGCCTAGGCCCTGCTCGATGGAAAGAAAGGCATCGTCATCATCAACCTCCCCATTGCCGGAATAGTCGATATCGTGCATGCGGGAAACAATGTCGAATGCTCCGCCGCTAAGATAGAGCCGTACACGCCCGAATGCCAAGCCGCTTGTAACGGGCACGTAGCCAATCGCTTCGAGGACGTTGCCCTTAGCCCCACAAAGCAGCTCAATCTCCTCGTTGCTAAAACGCATATCCATATCGACCATTACAGCCTCCCCTTTCTTAAGGGAACGAAGTGAATCTTCTGATCCGCGATACCCAGGACGCCATTGCAGGATAATTCAACCACCGGTGTTCCATCGGAAGTTGACGTCCACCGATACGTCACCCTGCCGCCGTCGCGCATGATCCACATGAAACCTTTGGCGGGAAGCGGCCGAACGACAGAGGGGTTCGCCGCGGCAATAGCAGCAAACTCCGCGGCAGTGCGGCCTGGCGCTTCCGTGGCGATGTTGCGAATCCGCTCCTTCCGCGAAACACCTTTGGTCCCAAAGTATCCTCTTTCATCCACCGGGAAGTACTTAACGAGCTCTTCCAGATTCTCCTCAAGCGATCTACCTGCCCGCAAAGCCATTGTATCCCCCTTAGCCGATCCCATTGCGCACCCCCTTCTCGCGATAGTAACGAGCCGTTTCTCCCTCATATGAAATGATTTCGATACCGTCTTGACGTGCCTCATCAAACACGCCGCTACGGTCAGAACCTATCACCAAAACCCGCTTTGGCCTCACAATCTCTCGCATCGGACCAAAGCCGTCCTCGAACACCTTCCTTGTCTCACTGTTCCCAAAGCAGCCAATTGTTCCAACGGCAATCGTGCCTTCAGGCTCTACGGCAGAAAATGAAAAATCGTACGTATTCTTAAGGCCCCAGCGCAGAAATGGCACTCCTACACACCCATTACGTTGCATCCATGCTCCAATAGCGCGACTGCGGCAAACGGCTTCAAGCTGCATATAACGCGGATAGCCCCAGAACATGCTGAAATCAGGAGCAATGCACCCCTTAAAACACTGAAGTCGAGATAGTTGCTTCCAAGGATTACGCCACAGGCTCATAAAACGAGCATCATGGATACAGAAGTGAACCCATTTATCGTGATTCACTTCCCTGTTAATTCGATCATAGGGAACCAACGAGGGCGGAAGAGCGTCTACACGGCACATGAGTGGCATATCCCACTCCCCATACGGTGTTGCCCCCGTATTAATGTCAGCGTTGAAAACGCTTCGGTAGGTTTCATAGTTCAAAATGAAACCCCTTTCTACTCAAGAAACGGACCTATTCCCGCCTTGATTTCATAGTAGGTCTAGTTATAATTACTAACTAGTTACGTTATTTAGTTAGAGGAGTGACCGATGGTGGACCACAGTGGAATCAAAGCTAGTGAAGAGGACCTCATCCACCAACCCATCAGAGCGGAAATAACATTCAAGTTCGCGTCTGTACCCCTACCGGAAGAGATTCTCGTATGCACTCTTCCTATATGGACGATGGGGACGGGCACGATGGAATACTTTGATGAATTTGGACCCCGATCGAAGACCGTCGTAGAACCCCAAGACCTCGATACTTGCTGTTTCGCCATGAATCTGCAGCGCATGCAGAAGGGAACCCAGCCCATGCACACCCTTCCCAAGGGCTTTTACTGCAACGAGTTTCTCGACCTGAACCCTCTCGATATTCAGGATCTACTCGACTTCCAGAAAAAGTACGGGCGCATCACCGGCGCACGCAAACGCAAGCCTTATGACGAGGATATGCATGCAGTTCTACGCCCCGAGCCGGATGGAGATGTCTTCGCGGGCGCGCGCGAGCGCCGCCATGCGGATCAACTGTCGGGAATCAAGGCATCCCAAGCACTCTACGATGCTGTTCCGAACGAAGAATACGTAGATACCATGCTCATCAATCAACTGAGTGCCGTCTCGTTTCGCGAGGCAATCGCGACGGTGCTTGACGCGCAAGCGGTCGTCAAAGACCTGCTGCGAGTACAGCGGGAAGATCTTGGGCCAATGACGGTCCTAGAAGCCCTCAGCGCTAAGGAGGCCTCGGAATACCTATCTATAATCCTCGGAAAGGCGGTGCCCTTGATTCAGCTCGTGACGGAAGGAGCGGAGCACAAGCGCTTCTACGACCTTATCGACGGCGTCTTCATCCAGCTCGCACGCGGATTGCTCAATAACAACGCCTACCGCACCTGTGCTAATCCGGAATGCGGGCGCACCTTCACGCCGCGCGAAATGAACCGTCGTCTCGACACGCTATACTGCTGCTCCGCATGTCAGGAGCGCGCCAAGCGCCTACGATACGTGAACAAGCATTCGAAGTAGAAACGCTAAGCGACACGCTGCCCCGCCATGCGAGCGTCGGACTCATTTTGGGACGGGGTTATTTGTCCCGCCTTTTCACGCGAACCCCGTCACCCGATCACAAACCATGCCGATGCAAAGCAAAACGAGCACCCGCCTTCCGTCGGCATAGCAGCAGGTTTAACCTTCCCGAATAAGAAGGCGGGACAAATAACCCCGTCCCAAAAGAACGAGAGCGGGGCACCTCTCAGATTGGTGCCTGTCCCTAATCTGAGAGCGGGGCGCCTCTCAGATTGGTGCCTGTCCCTAATTTGAGAAGGTGGGACAAATAACCCCGTCCCAAAAGAACGCTAATTTGAGGGGGCGGGCCTACCGCTCGTATACCTGGCGACCGCCCACGAAGGTGGCGAGCACCTGCGCGCGCTGGATGTCGTCGGGTGCGCAGGCGGTGATGTCGCGGTCGAGCGCCACGAAATCTGCGAGGTAGCCGGGCGCGATCTGCCCCAGCTCGTCCTCGCGACCCGCCGCCGCGGCGCTGCCGGCGGTGTAGATGCGCAGCGCGTCGGCGGCCGAGATGCGCTCGCTCGGCAGCCAGCCGCCCGCGGGCTCATGCGTGAAGGGATCTTGGCGCGTAACGGCGCAGTACAGCACGTCCATGCTGGTCACCGCCGTGATGGGCGAGTCGGTGCCGAACGCCTGCTCCACGCCGCGCTCCTCGTAGGTTGCGAACGGCCACATGATGCGGCTGCGCTCGGGCCCCAGGTCGCGCTCGGGGCCACCGGGATCCAGCGTGATATGGCCGGGCTGGGAGCTCGCCAGCACGCCCACCTCGCGCAGGCGATCGATGTCGCCTTCCAGCAGGTTCTCCAGATGCTCGAGCGTGTTTCGTCCCTGCAGGGGCTCGCCGTACCAGGCGCGCGCCTCCTCGAAGATGTCGAGCGCCTCGTGGATCGCGCGGTCGCCGATCGCATGGATGCGCACGGAGTGACCGCGCTCGGCAGCCGCCAGCACCAGCTCACGCATGCGGTCGGCCGGCACCGTGGGGCGCCCGCAGTCGCCGGGCGTGCGCGCGTTGGTGTACGGGTCGGTGAGCCACGCGGTGTGCTGGCTGCTCACGCCGTCGAAGAACTGCTTGAACCCCGGCGCGCGCAGCAGCGGGAACTCATCATCGGCATAGCGCTCCTGCAGGTCTTCCAGGCGCGACTGATCGTCGAGCAGCGTGGGATACATATGCACGCGCAACGTGAGCCCGCCTTCGCGGGAGAGCTTCTCGTACACGTCGTCGCGAACGAAATCGCAGCCCGGATGCGGCATGAGGGCCATATCGCAGATCGAGGTGATGCCCTGCTCGGCCATGCGGCCCATCTGGTCCGCGTAAGCGCGGGCGATGTCTTCTTCGGTGAGCCACTCCAAGCAGCGCGGCAGCAGCTCCATCGCGGCCGCCTCGCGAACGATGCCCGTGAGCTCGCCGTCCTCGTCCTTATCGTAGCTGCCGCCCTGCGGCGGCACGGAATCGCGGGTGACGCCGAGCTCCTCCAGCGCGCGGCTGTTCAGCCACAGCGTGTGGCCGTCACCCGAGTACATGACGCAGGGACGGTCCGGGAAGGCCTCGTCGATGGAGCGCTTGGTGGGCGGCACCGGCGGGTCCCAGCGGTAATCGCGCCAGCCCTGGGTGACCACCCAGGCATGACTCGGCAGGCCGGCCGCGAACTCCTTCGTGCGCTCCACCAGCTCCGCCTCGCTGTCCCCCATGTGCATGAGCAGGAACGGCGAGGAGCCGAGCGCGGTGTGGAAGAAATGCAGGTGCGCGTCGTGGAAGCCCGGGCAGACGAAGGCATCGCCGAAGTCGCGCACCGGGGTGTCCGCGGGCACGGAGGCGAGCACCTCGTCGGGCGCGCCCACCTGCACGATGCGCTCGCCCGCCACCGCGAACGCGAGCTCGCGCGGCTTTTCCTCGCCCGGCTCCGACGTAAACACCGTGCGCGAACGCACCACATAATCTGCCTGGAAAGCCATATTCCGCCGCCTTCGATTCGCATGGATGAGAGAGCGCCGGCGCGGCTCCAACCGGAATCGCGCGGCATACGGGTGCATCATACCGCCCAGCGCCCCTCCCCGTGCACGTATTTATGCGAGCGCGCCGTTTTGCCGCCCGGAAACGCACCCCTCAGAAAGGGGACAGGCACTTTTCTGAGGCGGGATCGCGTTGAGGCGCATGGGCCGCCGCGACCGTGCGAGCGCGCCGTTTTGCCGTTTGGAGGCTCATTTTGGAACGAGGCCTTTTCTCCCTCGTTCCAAGTAGCTTTTACGCGCGGAATGCGAGCCGTTGGAGCAGCAATAACCCACCTTGCCGAAGCGCCGGGCACCCCGCGCTGGAAACGAGCACGTATTCGAAGCGCCCTCAAACCTCGGAAAAGTGCCTGTCCCTAAATTGAGCGCACCCAACCTCGGAAAAGTGCCTGTCCCTAATTTGAGGTGATAGGCGATGCACCGTGATAGAGTTAAAGCAGCGTACCGTTTACGAAAGCACAGCGGAAAGGTTGTTGTTAAGCATGGTAAAGACCAGAGCGCAGCAGATCATGGACCACGAGCACGTTCATACGAGCGAAGAGATCACGCAGGGCATCCGCGAGATCGGCGCGGAATTCGAGCCCTATATCATCCGCCAGCGTCGGCACTTCCATAAGTACCCCGAGCAGAGCCTGCACGAGGTGCGCACGACCTCCGACATCTGCGGCCAGCTCGACGCCATGAACATCCCCTACGAGCGCCCGCTCGAGACCGGCGTGGTAGCAACGCTGCGCGGCACCGCCCCGGACGCCTACCGCGCCGACGGCACCCCGCGCCGCCGCCTGCTGCTGCGCGCCGACATCGACGCCCTTCCCGTGACCGAGCGCACCGAGGAGGAGTTCGCGTCCGTCAACGAGGGCTTCATGCACGCCTGCGGCCACGATTGCCACATCGCCATGATGCTGGGGACCCTGCAGATCCTGCGCCATATGACCGACGACATCCACGGCGAGATCCGCGTGGTGTTCCAACCCTCCGAGGAGAACGGCAAGGGCGGCAAGATGATGGTGGCAGCCGGCGCGACGCGCGACTGCGACGGCGCCTTCGCCATGCACATCTGGAGCGAGGTCGACGCGGGCAAGATCTCCATCGAGCCCGGCCCGCGCATGGCCAACACCGACTGGTTCCGCATCGACATCCACGGCACCTCCTGCCACGGCGCCATGCCCCAGCGCGGCGCGGACGCCGTGATGGCGGCAGCCGAGATCGTAAACGCGCTGCAGACGATCGTCTCGCGCGAGATCAGCCCCTACGAGCCCGCGGTGGTGACCGTGGGCGAGATCCACGGCGGCACCGCCCGCAACGTCATCGCCGGCTCGGCCTACCTCACCGGCACCGTGCGCACCTACGGCTCCACCGCGCACCAGATGATGCCCGAGCTCATCAAGCGCATCGTGAGCCATACCGCCATGGCCCTGGGCGCCGAGGCCGAGCTCACCGACTACACCGTGGCCAACCTCAAGGTCGACAACGACCCTGCCGCGGCCCAGCGCGGGCGCGACGCCCTCGTCAAGGTGCTGGGTGAAGAGGCCGTGGGTACCTACCGCGGCACGCTCTCGGGCGAGGACTTCTCCGAATACCTGCACGAGGTGCCGGGCGCGCTGGCGTTCGTAGGCTGCCGTAACCCCCAGATCGGCGCCACCTTCGCGCAGCACTCGTGCTTCTACAAGGTCGACGAGTCGGTACTGGCCCGCGGCAGCATGTTCGCCGCGCAGTACGCCATCGACTTCCTGGGCGAGGAGTAGCGCGGGCCATCGCCGGAAGCGCGCGGTGCCGCGCCCCGAGCACGGAAACGCCGGCGCTAGGGGCGCGGCATCAACACGGTGCGGCGCACATCGATCATCTCGGCCGCGATGCTGATCGCGATCTCGGCCGGCGTCTCGCAGGCCATCGGCACGCCCACGGGCATATGAAGGCGCTCGACGAGCTCGGGCGACGCGCCGGCCCGAGCAAGCCCCTCCTTGAAGTGCGCCGCCTTCTTGGGGCTTCCCATGCAGCCCAGGTACGCCGGCACCGCCGCGAGCGCCTGCTCCACCACGGCGTAATCGCTGCCATGCGACAACGTGCAGCACACCACCAGATCCCGGGCGCCGATGGCACACGTGCCGGAAAGGTCGCCGTAGTCGACCAGACGACGCTCCACGCCCTCGGGCAGCCCCGCGCCCTCGAGCGCCTCGACCCGGTTGTCGCACGCCACCACGGAGAACCCGGCGCGCGCAAGCACCGGAGCCAGCGCGCGGCCCACATGGCCGCAACCCATGATGTAGACGCGTCCTTCGGGACACAAGCGCTCGACATACGCGCCGCCCCCGAGGAGTCCTTCGGGGTCCTCGGCGCGAGCCGTCCCCGCAGCCTGCAGGCGAATCGTCGGCGAGCCATCGATACTCGCCGAGACGCTTGCTCCGCGGAGGGGCTCGGCACCGCGCGCGCGGGCGCCGTCGAAGCGCGACAGGTCGACAAACAACTCGCAATCGATACGTTCTACCAGGGATTTTTCAAGCTGCTTGCAAAACTCCAGCTTATCGCTATCGAAATAGAGATATGCAAGGTCGCAGACGGTGGTACAGGCCGCCCCCGTCTCGCCCGCCCGGCCGCCCAGGTCATAGCTTGCCAAGCACGACCGCTTGGCCGCAAGCAGCTCGCGCGCCGTACGGATCGCCAGCGTCTCGATAGCGCTACCGCCCACCGTACCCGCGCACGCGCCCTCCTCGTTCACGACGAGCCACGCGCCGGCCCCGCGCGCCGACGGCCCGCGCGTGGCCGCGAGCACCACGAGCTCGACCGGCCTCCCCGCTTCAAGGGATGCGGCTGCCGAACGAACTACCTCTAGCTTTTCCATTGACTCGCTCCTTCGCATATCAACTCGTACCGCGGCTCCTTGCTCCGCATCGACTATTCCCAACAGCTCGGTGCCGACCCGTCCGCGCCTCCGCCGGGCGCATCCAAAACGACCACGCGAGCACCCAGCAGCTCCGCATCGCGCGGATCGTGCGTGGCCACCACGAGCGCGCGCTTCCCCGCCGCCTCCGCCACCCAAGCCGCCGCGGCGCGATGCGCCGCCTCGTCAAGCCCGGAAAACGGCTCGTCTAGCAACACGATATCGGCGGGCGCCCCGAGGGCGCGCAGAAGCGCCACGCAGCCGCGCTGGCCGCCCGAAAGCGACGATACCGGTGCGCACGCATCCAGACCCGGCGCCAACGCGCCGAGGTTCGCCGCGATATCCGCCATATCGAGCGCACCATTCGCAAAGAGGGCGATGTTCTGAACAGCTGTGGCGCTCTCGATCAAACGCGGTTCCTGGAACCGCATCGCGATACGGCCGCGCACCTCGACCGCGCCCGCCGCGGGCTCGTCGAGGCCGGCGATCATGCGCAGGCACGACGTCTTGCCCGCCCCCGAGGGCGCCATGAGGCAGACGCGCTCTCCTGGCGCCACCGTCAGCGAGACCGGAGCGCACCCGTCATGCGCCGAACGCGCATGCCGCAGGCAAACGGCGCCGCAGCACGTGCCCTCCCCGCTCGATCGCCGAACGCGGGTCGCGATTCGCAGCGCCCATGATGCGCTCTGCGCAAGCACCGCATCCAGCACGCGCTCGCACGCCGTCGACAGCAGCACCACCACCATCGCCCATGCGAACACATCGGCGGTCTCGAGCAGGACCTTCGCCTGGAAGACCTGTTCGCCCACGCTTCCCTGCGAGATGCCGATGAGCTCGGCCGCCACGCCCGCCTTCCAAGCCATGCCAACCGCGCCCGCGCCCGCCGCGCGAAGCGCGGGGACCGTCTGCTGCCAGGTCGAACCGAGCCAGCGGCGCGGCCCGTGAACATCGAAGGCATCGAAGACCTCGCGCTGCTGCGCAGGTGCTGCATCCAGGCCGGCAAGCAGGGGAAAATACAAACTCGGCAGCGCTACCAGCACCACGGCGGCGCACCCCACCCATGCCGAACCGAACCACAGCAGCAACAGCACCGCCGTGCACGCGATGGGAGCGGCGTGCATCACGCGCAAGGGCGGGCGCGCGGCCGCGCGCACGGCATCCCAACGGCGCGACACCCATGCCAGCGGCACAGCTAGCAGATAGGACATCCCAAGCCCCAGCATGATCCGGCCCGCCGACCACAGGATCGCGCGCCGGAACGCCCCGTCGCCCAACCCCGCGACGAGCGCGCCGGCCACCTCGAGAGGACCGGGCAGGACCACCGGAGCCGCGACCGCCCACGAGACGAGCTGCCACACCACGAGCCAGCCCGCCGCGGCGAGCGCCGAGGCACGACCGAACGCAAGGATACGCAGCCGCCTCATGCGCCCTCGCCCGCCTCTACATCAAGGTAGAAGTCCTCTCCCGGCAAGGAACCGCCCACCGATGCGGGATCGGCGTCGTACAGCACCCCGAGGTATCCGCGGAGCGCATCGCGCATCTCGGCTCCCTCGAGGCACACAATGTTGCAGCGCGGAATCGCACGCGCCGCCAGCTCGGCCTTCGCCACGATCCCCGCATCGGCAACCGCCTGCGCCCACGCATCCGGGTGCCGCACCACCTCTGCCGCGCTCGCGCGATGGGCGGCGGCAAACGCGCGCACGGCTTCGGGATGATCGCGCGCAAACGCCCGGCGCACCACCGTCACGCCCGTGACCAGCTTGGAACCGCTCGCACCCGCTGCGCGCTCCCACGCCTCCGCAAGGTCGATACGCGGAGCCAACCGCTCGCTTCGCGCGCAGGCCGCCGTGGCGAAGGGTTCGGGAAGCACGCCGATCCTGTCGGGATCTTCCACGAGCAGCGCCGCGACCTCGTCCGGCGCGCTCTTGAACTCGAGCCGCACCGCATCGGACAACCCCGCCGCATCCAGCAGGTAACGCACCGTATATTCCGGGATGGCGCCCTTGCCCGCGAGGTGCACCGTGGCACCCGCGAGATCCGCCAGCTCCGACACGCGCCCATCGCCCGCGACCACGCTCAACACGCCCAGCGTATTCACGTTGAGCGCCGCTATTCCGCCGCCCGTCTTGGCATACAGGACGCTCGCCATATTGGCCGGCAGAAGCGCGATATCGGCATCGCCGCGCAACAGCCGCGGCGCGGCCTCTTCGATGGAGCCCATGAGCGAGAATGCGGGCGAACCCGGCACCTTGCCGTCTTTTGCCCAGGCCATCAGCGGGACGAGCCCGATCGACGTGGGCCCCTTGAGCGAGGCGATGCGCATCGCGTCGGCGGGCGACCCCGACCCCGGCTGCGCGCCGCCGGAAACTTCGTGCGCACCGCAGCCGGCCATCGCGATGGCCGCGCAAGCCGACGCCGTCGAGCACAGCCAGGCACGCCGCGTCATCATGCCGTTCATTCGCCCACCCCTTACCAGCCGGACGCGACGCCGTCGCGCGCGACCGCTCGAACTTCGTTGAACGCCGACCGACCGATGCGAGCGGCCAGCGTCCGAGGTCCATCGCGCGCCCGCGCGAGAACCGGTACCGTCCTCCCGATGGTAATGCAGCGCGTCCGCGCCGCGCAAACGAAACGCCTCGCTCACGCACGTCCGCCCGCGCCGCGCTTCCATACCCGCGCATATGCATTTGGCGCATTTGTGGGAGGGCGCCGCGAATCCCCGCGCCCCCCGCCAGACACGCCGCCTTCAACGTATAATCGCTGCTGTTCAACCATTTGAAAGGCATGTTATGACCCTGCGCGACACCCTGCATATCCCGCACCACGTCCCTCGCCCCGAGCTGCTCGCCCCCGCCGGCGGCCCCGCGCCCTTCGCCGCCGCGCTCGCCGCCGGCGCCGATGCCATCTACTGCGGCATGGGCTCGTTCAACGCCCGCCGCAAGGCCGACAACTTCACCGACGATACGTTCGAGGCCGCCTGCCGCGCCGCGCACCTCGCCGGCGCACGCGTCTACGTGACTGTGAACATCGTCATCAAGGACGAGGAGATGCTCGAGGCGCTCGAGCTCGTCCGCCGCTCCGCGCGCCTGGGTGCCGACGCCTTCATCATCCAGGACTGGGGCCTCTTCCGCGAGGTGCGCCGCCTCATGCCGCAGATCGAAACGCACGTCTCCACGCAGGCGAACATCCACGACGCCCGCGGCACCGCCTGGTGCCGCGATGCCGGCGCGGATCGCGTCACGCTTTCACGCGAGCTCTCCGTGGCCGAGATAGCCCAGATCTCGCAGGTCGGCATCGACCTCGAGGTGTTCGCCCATGGAGCCATCTGCTTTTGCTATTCCGGCGTCTGCCTGCTGTCGAGCTTCGCCCGCGCGGGCCGTTCCGCCAACCGCGGCATGTGCGCCCAACCCTGCCGCCTGCCCTACGAGCTCGTTAACGAACAGGGCCGCGTGCTCTCGCCCGCAAACCGCGAGCGCCCGCTGTGCCCGCGTGACACCAACACGTCCGAGATGGTCTCCGAGCTGCTCGATGCCGGCGCCGCCGCACTCAAGCTCGAGGGCCGCATGAAGGCCCCGGACTACGTTTACTCCATCGTTGACGTATACCGCCGCCAGCTCGACGACATCCTGGCCGGACGCCGCACGGACCCCGAGAGCGCCCAAGCGCGGGCGCGCCAGCTCAAGCGCTGCTTCAACCGCGATTTCACCACCGAGTACCAGCACGGCGCCTCGGGTGACGAGATGATGAGCTACGAACGGTCGAATAACCGCGGCCAGCTGGTTGGCGAGGTGCTGGGCAGCGCGCCCGCGCGCCGTGACGTTCGCGGCCTGCACCCCGACGACCGCCGCCGTCGCGCCGCCGTCGCACGGATCCGCCTCTTCGAGCCCGTTGGGAAAGGCGACTTGCTCGAGCTTCGCCACGACGACGAGTTCGACCAATTCCTCACCACGATCGCGCCAGAAGACGCGCAGACGGGCGAAACCATCCAGTGCGATATCCCGCGCGCCATGCCCGCGGGTAGCCGCGTTCGCATCATTCGCAGCCAAAGCGCCATCGATACGGCAAACGCCGTGCTCAAGCGCGATATCCCGCGCAAGCGCCCCGTACACGTGAAGGTGCGCGCCCGTCTGGGCGAACCCTTCGCCGTCGCGCTCTCCTGCGTCGACGATGATAGCCGTGCGGCCGAGGCTACCGGCTTCATCGTGGAAGCCGCTCGGACACGCGCCGTCACCCGCGACGACCTCGTCGAGCACGTGGGCCGCATGGGCTCCTCGCCTTTTGAGGCGGCGTCCTTCGACATCGATATGGACGATACCTGCGGCATGGGCTTCTCGGCCGTACACAAGGTTCGCGCCGCCGCCTGCGCCGCACTCGAAGAGGCGCTTCTCGCTCCATACGCTTCACGCGACCGCGAACTGGGTCGTTTGGATGACATCGCCGGACGCGCCTGTATCGCGCGCGAAGGCGCCGGCGTTGACACCGTCGCCGTCGATACCGAATCCGACTCCCGGCGCGCCGTCCTATGCGTGACGGCCCTGAGCCTCGAAGCCGCCCGGACCGCGCGAGAGCACGGCGCCGACGCCATCTATCTCACGGCAGACACGCTCGCTGCAAGCGATATCCAGCCGCATGAGATCCTGGAACTTGGGATCGTCCCCGTGCTCGACGAGGTGTGCCGCGAGGCGGACCACGCTCGCCTAGACCCCTGGATCATCCCGGACGCGCCCGTTGCCGTCGGCACTATATCCGAGCTCGCATTGGCATCGACTCGAGGCGCCCGTGCCCAGCTACGTTCCTGCATCCCCGTGCACAACCTCGCATGCGCGACCATGCTTGCTGAATCCGGCGCACAGCTCGCCTGGCTCTCACCCGAACTGACCCTCGCCGAGATCGAGCGCTTCGCTCCCTCAGCGCCCCTTGCCTTCGGTATCGAGGTATATGGCAGGCCGCGCGTGATGACGAGCGAGCACTGCATCCTCCAGGTTGCCAACGCCTGCATCCACGACTGCACGCGCTGCGGACTGCGCCGCCAACGCCTCTGGCTGCGAAACATCGACGGCAAGATGCTTCCCGTAACCACCGACATCCACGGCCGCTCCCACCTCTACGACGGCACGCCGATCGACCTTACCCCCCAGATTCCGCAGCTCCTCTCCGCCGGCGTATCCCACTTCATGGTAGACGCCACCCTTATGGACGAAGACGAGCTCAAGCGCACCGTCGTCCACGCGCGCCGCGCCCTTGACGCCGCCCTCGCCGGGCGAACCCCGACCAAACGCCTTCCCGGCACCTCGACCGGCTGCCTCTTCGTAGGCGTAGAGTAAACGCGCCGAATCCCGGCGCCTCGCACCAATCGGTACGCTAAAACGCGCGATTCGCCCTCCTTAAGGTGCGGACCGCGCGTTTTTGTATCTCGCAAGAAACCGTGCGAGCACCGCTATCCTATTTGGAAGCGTCTTCTCGCGCCCCGGCCTATTCCTCTTCCGGATAGACGACGCCCCAATCGGAGCGCAGCTTTGTCATGGTCTCCATGACATCCGCCGAGAGCTCGATGAGTTCGCGCTTCGACGCGTCGCCCGCCACGGCGCTCTCCAGGTCCGCGATCTCATAGCACAGTGCATACGCCTCGACGCCCGCCTGGACCTCTTCGCGGCGCCCGTCCGCCGTCCACGTGATGACGGCTCTGTCGGCGCGGGGATACGCCATCACCTCGATGTAGCAATCATCGAAGCAGATCGTCGCGCGCTTTGGCTGCTTCGCATGCATGGACAGAGAGAAGACGCCGAGTTGGCCCTCGACGTTGCGCGTGACAAAACCGCTCTCCTCGTCGACGCCCGTGGAGAACACGTTCGCCAGGGATACGACCTCATGCGGTTGGGTTTCCATGAACAGACGGGCGACAGACAGCGCGTAGACGCCGATATCCAGCATCGCGCCGCCGGCCAGGCCCCTATTCCAGAACCGATTCGAGAGGTCATCGTAGCTGTGATAGCTGCCGAAGTTCACCTGGGCCAGACGCATGCGACCAAATTCACCGGAGTCCATGCGGCGGCGCAGCACGGTGTAGAGCGGCATGTGGAGGACCGTGGTGGCATCCATAAGAACGACGCCGTGCTCGCGCGCGATGATTTGAGCCGTCGCGAGCTCGGTGGAGTTGAGCGTGATCGATTTCTCGCACAACACGTGCTTGCCCGCGCTCAAAACGATACGCAGATATTCGATATGGGTGTTATGGGGGGTCGTGATATAAACGGCATCAAGATCGGGGTCGGCGCAGAGCTCCTCGATGGACTCGTACACGCGCGCGACGGCGAAGCGCTCGGCAAAACCGACCGCCTTCTCCTGCGTGCGGTTCCAAACACCATGCAGCAAACGACCGGCAAGCGCCAGCGATTGAGCCATCTGATTCGCGATCACGCCGCAACCAACGACCGCCCAGCGCAGCTGAGGAGCAGAGAAGACGTCGAAGGGAAACGGCTTACCCTCAACCGCAGCGAACGCCGCCTTGGCCGCAGCAGCCGCATCCAGCGGTGCGGCCTGGGCGCCCAACGTATCAGCCATAACAAACCCCTTATCAAACGGAGGGTCAAGTTGCCACGATTGTATCGCGAGCGCATCGCGTTGGTACGCCAGATTGAGTATTTTCTTTCACTTTCCTATTGGTTCTTGCAAATTCCCTTCATGCAGAACACGGCTATCTCGCCACGATGTCCCGCCTAGACAAAAAAACGGACCCGTAGGTCCGTAAACGTAGGGCGACCCCGGGAGGATTCCCGAAAGGTGCTCTAAGAGGCAAAGCCTCGAACACACCCGAAGGGAACCTCCCGGGGTCGCCCGGCGGGAGTTCTTAGGACCTAATCCTTAGAACTTGTGACCGCACTTCTTGCAGATGCGCAGCTTGGTCTTGTGACCGTCGAGCTCGCCGGCCTCGTGGCCAACGCGGGTGCGCTGGTTGCACTTGGGGCAAACGAGGTTGACGTTGGAAGCGTCGATAGCAGCCTCCTGCGGAACGATACCGCCCTGCTGGTTCTGCTGGTTGGGCTTGACGGCCTTCTTGACGATGGCGACGCCCTCGACAACGACCTTGCCCTCCTTGGGGAGCGCGCGCAGAACGATGCCCTGCTTGCCGCGATCCTTGCCGGAGAGCACCTCGACCTTGTCGCCCTTCTTGATGGACATAGACATAGTGGTCTCCCCTAACTACAGGGTCTCGGGTGCGAGCGAGACGATCTTCATGTACTTCTTATCACGAAGTTCGCGAGCGACGGGCCCGAAGATACGGGTGCCGACGGGCGAACCGTCGTCCTTGATGACGACGCAAGCGTTGTCATCAAAGCGGATGTAGGAACCGTCCTTGCGACGGACCTCCTTCACGGTGCGAACGACGACGCACTTGACAACGTCCTTCTTCTTGACGTTGGCGCCAGGCGTAGCCTCCTGCACGGCAGCGACGATGACGTCGCCGATTCCCGCATAGCGGCGCTTGGAACCGCCAAGCACCTTGATGCAGCGAACCTTGCGTGCGCCGGAGTTGTCGGCGACGTTCAGCATGGTTTGCATTTGAATCATGGTAGTTCCTCCGAACCTAGACCAGCGAGAGGTGCGCCGCCCGTAACGGCAGCCGATGGCTGCCAGAGCAGGCGCACATCGCTGGGGGTATTACACGTCGTGCTTACTTGGCGCGCTCGATGATCTCGACGAGACGCCAACGCTTCATCTTGGACAGAGGACGGGTCTCCATAACCTTGACGGTGTCGCCGAGGCCGGCCGTGCACTCCTCGTCATGGGCGTGGAGCTTCTTGGTGCTGGTCATCATCTTGCCATACTTGGGATGACGCTTGCGCTCGGTGATCTGGACAACGATGGTCTTGTTGCCCGAGATGGAGACGACAACGCCCTGACGGACCTTGCGCGTGTTGCGCGCTTCAGTCGTTTCAGCCATGTTCTACTCCTGAAATCTACTCGGTGACAGCGGACTTCTCCGCTGCGATCTGACGGGCGCGCTGCTCGGTGAGGATACGTGCGATATCCTTCTTCACGGTCGAAACGCGAGAAGTGTTGTCCAGCTGGCTGGTGGCCATCTGGAAGCGAAGGTTGAAGAGCTCGGCACGGTTCTCTTTCAGCTTCTCAACGAGCTGCTCGTCCGAAAGCTCACGAATCTCTGCGGGCTTCATTACTTAGCCTCCCCGTCCTGATTAGCGCGGGTAATGATCTTGGTCTTGATGGGCAGCTTGTGCTGAGCAAGACGCAGGGCCTCGCGGGCGATCTCCTCGGAGACGCCGGCGATCTCGAACATAACGCGGCCCGGCTTGACGACGGCCACCCACTCCTCGGGGTTACCCTTACCAGAACCCATGCGGGTCTCCGCAGGCTTCTTCGTGATGGGCTTGTCCGGGAAGATGGTGATGTAGACCTTACCGCCACGCTTCATGTAGCGGGTCATGGCGATACGAGCGGCCTCGATCTGACGGTTGGTGATCCAGTGACGCTCGAGAGCCTGGATACCGAACTCACCAAAGTGGAGCTGGGTGTTGCCCTTGGCCTGGCCCTTCATGGAGCCACGCTGCACCTTACGGTGGAGAATACGCTTAGGAGCAAGCACTACTGACCCCTCCTCTCGTTATTACGACGACGAGGACGGGAAGAGCCCTCGAGAGCCGGGTTGGGAACAGGCTGGCCCGGGAGCTTCTCGCCCAGGTAGATCCAGACCTTGATACCGCAGGAACCCATGGTGGTGTGTGCGGTGGCGGTGCCGTAATCGATCTTGGCACGCAGGGTGTGCAGCGGCACGCGACCCTCGCGGTACCACTCGCGACGGCCCATCTCGGCGCCACCCAGACGACCGGAGCACTGGATACGGATACCCTTGGCGCCGGCCTTGCGAGCGGACTGAACAGCCTTGCGCATGGCGCGACGGAAGGCCACGCGGCCCTCGAGCTGCTCGGCGATGGACTGGGCAACGAGGTTGGCGTCCAGCTCGGGGCGCTTGATCTCGATGACGTCGACGGAGAGCTGGCCCTTCTCGACGCCAGCAACCTTCTCGAGCTCGGTGCGGAGGCCGTCGATCTCGGCGCCCTTCTTACCGATGACGATGCCGGGGCGGGCGGTGAGGATGATGACCTTCACCTTGTCGCCGGCGCGCTCGATCTCGACGCGGGAGACAGCGGCACGGGAGAGGCGCTTGCTCAGGAACTTGCGGATCTCGAGGTCGTTACCGAGGGTCTCGGCATAGTTCTTCTCGGCGAACCAGCGGGAGCGCCAGTTCTCGGTGATGCCGAGACGGAAACCAGTGGGGTAAACTTTCTGACCCATGACGCTTATGCCTCCTTTCGAGGAGCGACGATGATGGTAATGTGGCTGGTGCGCTTGAGGATGCGGGAAGCGGAGCCCTTAGCGCGAGGACGGATACGCTTGAGCGAGGGACCCTCGTCAACGTAGGCGGCCTTCACGACCAGATCCTGGGCGCGCATCTGGTTGTTGTTCTCAGCGTTGGCCACGGCGGAGCGGAGAACCTTCTCCACGTCCACGGCGACGTGGCGATCGCAGAAATGCAGGATATCGAAGGCGGCCGCGACGGACTTGCCACGGACCAGATCGACGACCAGACGAGCCTTGCCCGGGGAGACGCGCACGTACTTGGCCGTGGCGCGGACCTCGCGGCTCGCGATGTCGGTAGACTTAGTTGCCATTTACGTAGACCCCCTATTTGGCCTTGTGGGCACGGAACGTACGGGTCGGCGCGAACTCGCCGAGCTTATGACCAACCATGGACTCCGTGACGTACACGGGGACATGCTTGCGGCCGTCGTGGACGGCGATGGTGTGGCCAACCATCTCGGGGAAGATGGTGGACGCGCGGGACCAGGTCTTCACGACGTCCTTCTTGCCGGCCTCGTTCATCGCGATGATACGCGAGAGGAGGCGAGCCTCTACGAACGGGCCCTTTTTGAGACTTCTGCTCATAAGTGCTAACTCCTAAAACTCGGTATCGAACTACTTCTTGCGACGACGGATGATGAGGTCGTTGGAGACCTTCTTCTTCTTGCGGGTACGATAGCCCTTCGTCGGCTTGCCCCACGGAGTAACGGAGGGACGACCAGAGGTGTGGTTCTTGCCCTCGCCACCGCCGTGCGGGTGGTCGACCGGGTTCATGACCGTACCGCGGACGGTCGGGCGGATACCGAGGTGACGGCTACGGCCAGCCTTGCCGATGACGATGTTGGAGTGCTCGGCGTTGCCGACCTCACCAACGGTAGCGCGGCAGGTGAGCAGGATGCGACGCATCTCGGAAGAGGGCATGCGCACGATGGCGTACTTGCCCTCCTTGCCCATGAGCTGGCAGGCGGTACCGGCGGAACGAGCGATCGCAGCGCCCTTGCTGGGCTGGAACTCGATCGCGTGGATCAGGGTACCGACGGGAATCTCGGAGAGCGGCATGGCGTTGCCGGGCTTGATGTCGGCGCCCACGCCGGAGATGACGGTGTCGCCAACCTTGAGGCCCTTGGGGGCCAGGATGTAGCGCTTCTCACCGTCGACGTAGTGGAGCAGAGCGATGCGCGCGGAGCGGTTGGGGTCGTACTCGATGGTGGCAACCTTGGCGGGCACGCCGTCCTTGTTGCGCTTGAAGTCGATGCGACGATACTGACGCTTGTGGCCGCCGCCCTGGTGACGGACGGTGATGCGACCCTTGTTGTTACGACCAGCCTTCTTGGGAAGCGGCTCGAGGAGCGACTTCTCGGGCTTGGTGCAGGTGATCTCGGAGAAGTCCGAGATCGTCTGCCAGCGGCGACCTGCGCTGGTCGGCTTAAGATGCTTTACAGCCATTACTAAATCCCTTTCGAATCAATCCGCTCGCCACCACAAGCTGGGACTGCGGGTGTGGTGACACCGGATTTACCACGGTACCGGGCGTGTCTACTCTAAATGCCCGATACACTGCGCTTCTGATGCCTCCCTTTCGGGAGGCCACCAAAAGCATTGCACGACCTCGATCTTTAGGCCTGGTTGCCGAAGATCTCGATGGAATCGCCCTCGGCGACGGTCACGATGGCCTTCTTCCAAGAGCGGGTCTTGCCGGTAACGTAGCGCACGCGCTTGTTCTTGGGCTTGACCATGAGGGTGTTCACGCGGGTGACCTTGACGTTGAAGATCTCCTCGACGGCATCCTTGATCTGGTACTTGTTCGCGTCGCGAGCGACCTCGAACGTGTACTTGTTCTGCTCCATGGCGGAGAAGGAACGCTCGGAAACGACCGGGCGAATGATCACGTTATGTGCGTCCATTATGCGAGCACCTCCCCGAAGTGATTCGCGACGTCGGCGGGCATCAGCAGAGCGCCGTTGTTGATGAGGTCATAGGTGTTGGCCTCGTCCGGCGTGATGATCCACGTCTTGGGGATGTTGCGGAAGGACAGGTAGGCGTTGATGTCGTCCTCGCGCACGATGATCGTGAGGCGCTTGCCCTCGAGGCCCAGGGCCTTGAGCATGGCAACAGCGGCCTTGGTGGACGGCTTCTCGAAGCCGTAGTCGTCGACGAGAACGAGCTCGTTGTCGCGAACCTTAGCGGAAAGCGCGGAACGCATGGCGAGCTTGACCTCTTTGTTGTTCATACGCTTGGCGTAGGAGCGGGGCTTCGGAGCGAAGACCACGCCGCCGTGACGCCACTGCGGCGAACGGGTGGAACCCTGGCGGGCACGACCGGTGCCTTTCTGACGCCACGGCTTCTTGCCGCCGCCGGAGACCTCGGAACGGGTCTTGGCGGACTGGGTGCCCTGACGCCAGCATGCCTGCTGGCACGTAACGATGTGGTGCATGACGTGGAGGTTCGGCTCGATGCCGTAGACCTCGGCAGCGAGCTCGGCCTCTGCGACCTTTGCGCCCTCGCTGTTCTTTACTTCAAACTTAGACATGTGGTTGTTCTCCTTGGTATGACTCTGGGCTTAAAAAGGGTTCGTGGCCCTTAAGCCATACGGATGGCGACCAGACCGTTCTTGGCACCGGGCACTGCGCCCTTGACAAGAATGAGGTTCTGCTCGGCATCGACGCGGACAACGGAAAGGTTCTTGACAGTCACGCGCTCATTGCCCATGTGACCTGCCATCTTGACGCCCTTGAGGACGCGAGCGGGGTAGGCGCACTGGCCGATGGAGCCGGAGCTGCGGTGGAAGTGGGAACCATGGCCCATGGGACCACGACCCTGGCCCCAGCGCTTGATGCGGCCCTGGAAGCCCTTACCCTTGGAGGTGCCGATGACGTCGACCTTGGCGGTGTCGGCAAAGTCGGCAACGGTAACGACGTCGCCAACCTTGTGCTCCTCACCGTTGGCCACGCGGACCTCGCGGAGGAAACGAACGGGCTCGACGCCAGCCTTGGCGAAGTGACCAGCCATGGGCTTGTTCACATGCTTGGACTTGATGTCGCCGAAACCGATCTGAACGGCGTTGTAGCCGTCGGTCGCCTCAGTTTTAACCTGCGAGACGGTGCAGGGGCCAGCCTGGATGACCGTGACGGGAACGATGTTGTCGTTCTCGTCCCAAACCTGGGTCATGCCGATCTTGCGGCCGAGAATCATGCTGATCATGTACGATCTCCAACTCTCGGTGGTCTTGGGACACTGCGAACACCCCTTGTGTTCGCCCCTAGAGGACCACTACTAACATCTGCGTCCGCCGGTTTGCATTCGCCTTTCCATCCCAGTCCACGCAACCCTATGTGGCCTGGTTTTTCCAGACAGAATCCTCCCCTTCACGGGCACAGCTTGATTAGTATACACGTGCTCGGGCGTTTCCATAGTGCTTCATAAAGTCTTCGCATTGCGTGAGCTTGGGCTTTTCGCGTCATGCCCCAGCTGGACGCGCGCACGTCGAAAACGCAAAGGGCCCGGCGATGCACGAAGCACCGCCGGGCCGCCCTGAGAGAGGGGACGGATTCGGGGCGAAGGAGTAGCTACTTGCTTGCGAGCTTCGCCTGTGCCGCGGCCAGACGCGCGAGCGGCACCCGGTAGGGCGAGCAGCTCACGTAATCCACGCCGGCCACGTTGAAGAACTGGGGGATGGAGGCGGGGTCGCCGCCGTGCTCGCCGCACACGCCGGCATGGAGCTGCGGGCGGGCGGACCTGCCGCGCTCGACCGCCATGCGCACGAGCTCGAGGACCGCGGGGTCGATCGTCTCGAACGGATTTACCTCCAGCACCTTCTTGTGCAGGTAGGTGGGTATGAACCGTGCCTCGGCATCGTCGCGCGAGAACCCGAACGCGGTCTGCGTGAGATCGTTCGTGCCGAAGCAGAAGAAGTCCGCGTGCTCGGCGATACGGTCGGCCACCAGGCAGGCGCGCGGCAGCTCGACCATCGTTCCCACGGGAATGTCCAGCGCGACGCCGTACTCCTCGCCCACGGCCGCCAAAACGTCCTCGATGACGCGGCGCACCTGCACGTGCTCCTCGGTGATGGACACGAGCGGCACCATGATCTCCGGCCGCGGATCGAGCCCCTCGTCACGCTTGAGCTGCGCGGCGGCCGATGCGATCGCGCGAACCTGCATGAGCGGGAGCTCGGGATAGACGATGGAGAGCCTCACGCCGCGCAGGCCCAGCATGGGATTGGACTCCCTCATGCCGTCGATGCGGTGCAAGAGCTCGCGAGCGGCTGCAAGCGCAGCGCCGTCCTCCCCCGCCGCCTCGCGGCGCGCGATGTCGACCTCGAGTTCGCGCGGATCATCCAGGAACTCGTGGAGGGGCGGATCGAGCAGGCGCACCACCACGGAGCGGCCGTCCATCACACGGAACATCTCTATAAAGTCCTCGGTTTGGACACGGAGCAGCTCCTGGACGGCGCGCTCGCGAACCTGCGGCTCCTCGCTCAAGATGAAGTCCTGGATGATGCGCTTGCGCTCGCCCAGGAACATATGCTCGGTGCGGCACAAGCCGATGGCCTCGGCGCCGAACTCGAGCGCCAGGCGCGCATCGGCGGGGTTGTCCGCATTCACGCGCACGTGGTAGGCGCGACCGCCTTCCTCGCTCAAGCGGATCTGGTCGGCCCATCCGAGAACCGTCTCGAGGTCGCCGGTGAGCTCGGCCGAGACCAGCGGAACGGCGCCCGCCACCACGGTGCCGCGCGCGCCGTCGATGGAGATGACGTCGCCTTCGCGCAGCACGATATCGGTACCCTCGACATGCACCTCCTTCGCAGCCGCATCGATACGGAAGCGCTCCACGCCGCATACGCAGGGCGTGCCCATGCCGCGGGCGATCACGGCGGCGTGGCTCGTCTTGCCGCCATGGCTGGTGAGGATGCCCTCCGCCACCGTCATGCCCTTCAGGTCATCGGGATTGGTCTCCCAGCGCACCAGGATGACGCGGCGCCCCTCCTCGACCGCGGCCACCGCGTCGTTGGAGGAGAACACGATCTCGCCCACCGCGGCGCCGGGGCTCGCATTGAGGCCGCGAGCCAGCACGTCGTAGGTCGCCGTGGCATCGAACTGCGGATGCAGCAGCTGGTCGAGCTGGGCGGGATTGATGCGCGCCACGGCCTCCTCGCGCGTGATGAGGCCCTCGTCCACCATATCGATGGCGATCTTGAGGGCCGCCGCGGCGGTGCGCTTGCCCACGCGCGTCTGCAGCATCCACAGCTTGCCCTGCTCGATGGTGAACTCGATATCGCACATATCGCGGTAATGCCCCTCGAGGACGCCGAAGATGCGCTCCAGCTCCTCGCCCGCCTCGGCTAGCGCCGGATTCTTCTTGAGATCGGCGATCGGTTCGGTGTTGCGGATGCCCGCCACGACGTCCTCGCCCTGGGCGTTCACCAGGAAGTCGCCGTAGAATTCCCGCGTGCCGTCGGCGGCGTTTCGCGTGAAGGCCACGCCCGTCGCCGAGGTATCGCCCTTGTTGCCGAACACCATGGCCTGGACGTTCACAGCGGTGCCCAGGTCGTCCGAGATGCCGTTCTGCTTGCGGTAGAGGCAGGCGCGCTCGTTCATCCAGCTGCCGAAGACGGCCTGGATGGCCAGGCGCAGCTGCAGCGCGGGGTCGGAGGGGAAGGCCACCGCGCCGCGCTCGTCGACCAGCTCGGGATGATCGGACGCCGACACCTCGCGTGCGAAGATCTTCTTGAACTCGCCGACGAGCTCCTGCAGGTCATCAGCCGAAAGCTCGCTATCCTGGCGCACGCCCGCGGCGAGGCGCTGCGTGGTGAGCGCGTTCTCGAAGAGGTCGGCATCGACGCCCAGCACCACGTTCGAGAACATCTGGATGAAACGGCGGTAACTATCCCATGCGAAGCGCGGGTTGCCCGTCTGCGCGATGAGGCCCTGGACCGACGCATCGTTCAGACCCAGGTTGAGCACCGTATCCATCATGCCGGGCATGGAGAAGGGGGCGCCCGATCGCACCGAGACGAGCAGCGGGTCGGCCGCGTCGCCGAGGCGCTTGCCCATGCGCTCTTCCAAATCGAGGCGCGCCGCATCGATCTGATCGAGGGCGCCCGCCGGCCACTCGTTGCCCGCGCCGGCATATGCGACGCAGGTCTGGCAGGTGATGGTGAAACCGGGAGGGACCGGCAAGCCGATCCTGCTCATCTCGGCCAGGTTCGCACCCTTGCCGCCCAGCACGAAATTCATGCTCGCGTCGCCCTCGGTGACGTCGACGCCGGTCGCGTTGGCGCCAAACCGGTAGACACGCTGTTCCTCGGTCACGATAACCTCCTGTTCTGCGGCGGAATCCCGCCTGTGAGCACGTAAGCGCCCAACGCCGTTGGACAAGGTGCATCATAGGAAGGTGTTCCGCGCAACAAGGGGAGAAGATGTGAACGCGAGTGGACGGCCTCCATCGTGCGGCGAACGGAGCAATTTGTGGTCACTCTATGATAGAACCAGTTGGTTATTCACAAGGCATACATGTTTACGAAAGCTGCGGCCTCTCGAAATCCGCGCCCGCCCGGCGGGCCCGCGCAGCACGCACGCGCTCCAGCTGCGCCACGATCTCGGCGGCCGACTCCTCGATCGCCTTCTCATCCGTTCGGACGACGAAGCAGCCCAGGCGGCCCATGAGCGCGCGGGCATCGCGCATCTCGGCCTCCACCGCGAGCGGATCGGCATACGAGCCCGCCACGGCGCGCGCCATATCGTCGCCGAGCCGCCGTTCGCGGATATCCGCGATCACATCCACCCGCGAGGTCAAACCGAACAGCTTGGCGGGATCGACCTCGAACAGCGCCGCGGGCGGCTCCATCCCCGGCGCCAGCGGAATGTTGGCAACCTTGTAGCCCAGATACGCCAAATACATCGCAAGCGGCGTCTTGGACGTACGCGATACGCCTATAAGCACGATATCGGCGTCGGCGAGGTCGTCGCACGCGCGTCCGTCATCATGCTCGACGAAATACTCCATGGCCTCGATTCGCTTGAAATAGCGCTCATCGGTCCGATGGATCGCGCCGGGGATGCCACGCGGCTCTGTATCCGTGAGGCGCGCGAGGGCGCCGATCGCCCCGCCTAGCAGGTCGACCTGCATGACGTCGTGCGCGGAAAGCACGGATACCAGGTCGGAGCGAAGTTTCGCGTCGGCGATCGTGTGAAAGGCCACCAGCGCGTCGCCGCGCGCCAGACGCGGCTCGAGATACGCCGCCACCTCCCCGACGTCGCGCACCCGGGGGATGCGCACGATGCGGAACAACCCCTCGTCGAACTGCGCGGCGGCGGCCAGCACCACATCGCAGGCGGTATCGCCCAGCGAATCAGAGATAACCAACGCCGTTTTCCTGCAGACCATGCCACGCGCCCCTTCCATGAGACCATGCAACCAGCGACCGTGCAGCGCGAGCGAAACGCATGCCCGGCTGGCCCCAGGCTACCACGGCGCGCAGGCGACACGCTCGCAGGCGAGCGCGAGCGTTATGAAAACGGCCGCCGGAAACCCGGGCGGCCGTCGCGTTGCTCGAACGTTGTAGACGCACGCGTCCCGCGGAGCGCGCGAAGATGCTTACGCCAGGCGCTGCATCACGGCGCCGAACGCGTTGGGACCGCAGTGCGACGAGATCATGCCGCCCACCTCGACCCAATCGAAGCTCTTGAACCCCAGCTTGGTTACATGGTCCTCGACCGCGCGCTTGATATCTTCGGACAAGCCGTCGGAATATGCCAGGCCCACGCGTCCAAGGTCGACCGGGCCCTCTTCCATGAGATGGTCAATGAAATGCAGGGCGGCGCGCTTCATGGTGCCGCGCAGCTTCTTGGTGGCCACGAAGTTGCCGCCGACCAGCTCGATAACCGGCTTGATCTTGAGCAGGTGCGCGCCGAGGAATTGCGCGTTGGACAAGCGCCCGCCAGCACGCAGGAACGCAAGGTCGCTCGGAACGAAGCCGAGCAGGACCTCGTCGCGGGCGCGCTCCACGAACGCCGTCACCTCGTCGACCGTAGCCTCGGGATGCGCTTCGAGATAGCGCGCCGTGCGCGAGACGATGAGGGACTGGCCGATGGACACGCTCTTGGTGTCGATGGCCACCACGTAGTCGCGCCCCTCGGCGGCGGTGAGGGCCGAGGCGTACGAGCAGGTAGTCACCGAAGAATAGGCAAGATAGAGGATGGTGGCCGAAGGCTCCTCCTCGTGGATGCAATCGAACGTCGTAGCGAAATCATGGATGGTGGCGGCGCTCGTCTTGGGCATCACATCGAGGGCGCGAGCGCGCTCGTACACCTCGTGACTGGTGATGGAGCCGTCGTCGTAGGTCTCGTCACCGATGGTCACGTGCATGGGCACGATGCGCACGCCGTAGCGCTCGACCAGCGCGGGCGTCAGGTCCGATCCCGATTCTGCAACGATGATGAACTGAGCCATGGACAACCAATCTCTCAAGCGCCGCAACAGAGCGGCAACGAAAAAAGTACGGCGACGCACCACGGCCCTACGGCCGCATGCACCCCGAGCTCTACGCTTCAGCCCTCTATTGTACACATTCGCTTGAAGCGTTGCCGTTCAAGGAGTCTTGACGGCACCTGCGCACCCGCGAACGACCGCAGGCGATGTTCATGCTCGCGCATCGCGACGCGGCGGCACGGGGACGGGCGCCTACTCGGGCATATACCCGTCCCGCCCGCCCTACTCGGCAGATTTGAGCGCCCCCACCATGTCAACACGGTCCAGCGCCCGGTTGGTGATCGCGTTGATGACGAGCGTGAACACGAGCGACATCACCGAAGCGAACAGATAGGTCTGCGGTTCCACGATGGTATCGAAGAACAGCGAGGGCATGCGCAGCACGTACGTAAGGAAGCGCGTGATGAGATAGCCCAGCGGCCACCCGGCCACGATGCCGATCAGCGTGAGCACGATCGTCTCCTTGTTGATATATCGATATACCTCGCGGCGCCGGAACCCCAGGACCTTGATGGTCGCCAGCTCGCGCTCGCGCTCGGAGATATTCGTGGTGGACAAGGTGAACACCACGGCGAACGCCAGCGCGCCCGCCATGATCGTGACCACGTACACCACCACGTCGATGATCTTGAAGCTGTCGGAGAAATCGTTGGCGATCTTGGTCGAGCTGCTCACCGTTACGAAGGTATCGCCCGCCGCGAGCTCGTCGGCCAAGGCGATCTTCTCGTCATCGGTGCCCTGCAGGTTGGCGAGAAACCCGTTGGGCGCGCAGCGCTCGCCGAAGGCGGCGGCGTAGGCGTCCTCGGTCATGAAGACGAAGTTGCCCAGGAAGTTCACGGCGATGCCGCGCACCTCGACCGTGCCCGTGCGCATGGCCGAATCCTGCAGCTCGATAGCGTCTCCCACCGAGAAGCCCAGCACCTGCTCGGCGTTCTTGGTGATAAGCACACCGCTGTCGCGCGGCAGCTCCAGGGCGTCGCCGCCGGTGGCGGGCAGCACGGGCGACGTGGCCGAACCGTCCTCCATCTTGAGGTAGGCCGACAAATCCGCATCGCGCGGCACCACGATGATCTGCACCGATTCCCGCGCGCCGTTGAAGCTCGCCGTGGCGCTATCGATACGCGCCTCGAGCATCTGGTCGATGCAGCCGGTCGCGCGCAGCTCGTCCTGGGCTCGCGCGAAGTTGTCGTCCGTGGTAACCGCGAGCAGGTCGTAGCGGACGATACCCTCCTCGCCATACTGGCGCGGCTTGAGCGAGATGACCGTATCGCGGATACCCAGGCCGCAGATCATGAGCGCGGTGCAGCCGGCGATACCGAAGACCGTCATGAGGAAGCGCTTCTTATAGCGGAAGAGGTTGCGCGCGCTCACCTTGTTGAGGAAGCTCATGCGGCGCCACAACGGCGTGATGCGCTCGAGCATGATGCGCTTGCCCGCACGCGGCGCCTTGGGGCGCACGAGCGACGCCGGGGTCTCGCGCAGCACGTAGCGGCAAGCCAGGAAGGTGGCGCCCACGATGCCGATGGCGAACAGCGACACGCCCATAAGCGCCGAGCCCGGGTTGAAGTGCAGCTGGAAGGGCGGCAGCGCGTACATGGTGGCGAAGATGGTGAAGATGACCTCGGGCAGGGCCACGAAGCCGAACAGGTCGCCTGCGATGCCGCCGGTAACGCAGGCCGCGAAGGCGTAGATCACGTACTTGGACAGGATGCGCGCCTTGCTGTAGCCCAGCGCCTTGTATACGCCGATCAGGCCGCGGTCCTCCTCCACCATACGCGTCACCGTGGTAAGGCTGATGAGAACGGCCACCGTGAAGAAGATGAGCGGGAAGACCGTGGCGATGGACTCGATGGATTTCGCATCGGACTCGACGCTGGCGTAACTCGGCAGCGAGGAGCGGTCCTGGATGTACCAAGTCGCGCCCTCGATGCCGTCCACCTCGGCGCGCGCATCGGCGAAGCGCGCCTCGGCGTCGAGCTTCTTCTCCTGGAACTCGTCCTCGTTGCGCTCGAGCTCGGCGCGCCCGTTGGCGGCCTCGGCGGCGCCGGCCGCCAGCTCGTCGGCGCCGGCCGCCAGCTGCCTGCGCGCATCGGCTCGCTTGGCGTCGAGCTGGGCCCGGCCCGCTTCGAGCTGCGCCTGCCCGCGAACGACCTCGTCGCGCGCGGACGCAAGCTGGCGCCGGCCGCTCGCGACGGCAGCGAGCGCGGCTTCGACCCGAGGCTTTGCCAGGACCGCATCGGCCAGCTGCCCCGCCTGGGAGCCCGCGGCATCGATCTGGACGCGAAGGTCGGCCAAGGCGGCGGCGATGCGGTCGAGAGAGGCATGCGCCTCGTCGAGGCTCGGCGCCCCGGCCACATACGAGGCCACGAGCGCGCGGACGCGCTCGATCTCGCCCGCGGCATCCGGATAGACGGCTGCAAGGATCTTTGCCAGCCCATCGATGCGCTCGAGCAGCTCATCGCGCACGCCCGGCGTTGCGGGCAGCTTATCCAGCAGCCCGCGCACGGCGTCGAGCAAGCACGACGCTTGATCTATCTGCGCGACCGCCTCCGCGGTATAGGCGCTCACCGCCGACACGAAGGGCTCTCGGGCCGATGCATCGCCGGCCTGCAGGCGCGCCCAGGCATCGGCCGGCCACGCCTCGCCCATCAGGGTTTTCAGCGTAGCGGCGCCCGCCTCGGCGCGCTCGATCTGCTTCAGCGAATCTTCAGCAGCAGCCGCTCCCACATCGAGCTCGGCTTGCTTGGCTTGGACCGTGGCCCATGCCGCATCGAGCTGGGCGCTCGAAGCGTCCAGCTGTTTTTGCGCGGCATCGAGCTGCGACTCGGCGCTCGCCCCCTGCCGCTCCAGCTCGCGCCGGCCGGCTTCGATCTGCGCGAGGGCGTCGGCGACCTGGCCGCGGGCGCGGGCGAGCTGTTCGTCCGCCTCGGCCAGCTGTGCCTCTGCCTCGCGCTGCTTCTCCTCGATCTGGCCCAGGGCGTCGGCGCGCACGCGGTCGGTCCGCGCCGACGCGCCTGCTTCGCGCGTCTCCTCGACGCGCTGCTTGACCTCGTCTACCAGCTCGTCATATTCATCCGAATACGTAGGCAGCTCGGCCGCGCCCGCCACCGTGAGATACGCGACCGTGAACGTATCGCGGTCCCGTACGGCAGCCGGCGTGAGGAAGAAGGCGAACTGCGCACCGCCCCCCGCGCGAAACGACATCGTCTTGGTTCCAGCGTTCACGTCCATGGGATCGAGGACCGCGCCGGTGATGGTATAGGTGCCGCGCTTGAAGATCGGCTCGGACGCGGCGTCCGTCGCCGCGCCGTCCTGCGAGCCGGCGGCCTCGTCCCCGGCGCCTGTCGGCGCGTCCCCGGACGGCTCGTTTTCGTCGGCGCCGGCAAACGTCACCGTATCGCCCACGCGCTTGCCGCTCGCGTCGAGGAAGCGCTGCGTCACCGCCACCTCGCCGACATCGCGCGGCAAGCGGCCCTCGAGTACGCGCGGCTCGTTGATACCCGCCGCGGACAGTGCCTTGAGGTCGACCTTCGCGCGCCGCCCGTCCACCTGCGTGTAGGCGGTCTCGGTATAGCCGCCCTCCGCCTCGTCCACGCCCTCGAGCGCGGCGAGCGCCGCGATGTCCACCCCATCCAGGCCAAGCGTGGACTGCACGGATATGTCGAACAGGCGCTGCTGGTCGTAGTAGCTATCGGCCGTGGCACGCAGGTCGTCGCAGGCGGCCTTGAGGCCGACGAACATGGTGGTGCCCAGCGCCGTGATGACGAACAGCGAGATGAAACGCTTGAGGTTGCCCGTTATCGTGCGTTTGATATCGGTGGTAAACGCGTTTGGCCGCGCCTTCGCTGCGCGGCGGCCCTTCTTTCCCATCGCCATGCCTACCACTCGATCTGCTCGATGGGCACGGGATGCTCGTTGCGCTCCATGGACGTGACGCGCCCGCTCTTGAAACGGATAAGGCGGTCGGCCATGGGCGCGAGGGCGGAGTTGTGCGTGATGATGACGACGGTGATGCCGTCGCGGCGGCACGTATCCTGCAGCAGCTTGAGAACCTGCTTGCCGGTTTGGTAGTCGAGCGCGCCCGTGGGCTCGTCGCACAGCAGGAGCTTGGGGTTCTTGGCAATGGCGCGCGCGATGGAGACACGCTGCTGCTCGCCGCCCGAGAGCTGCGCCGGGAAGTTGACCGTGCGCTGCGCCAGGCCCACCTTGGCCAGGCATTCGGCCGCGTCGAGGGAATCGGGGCAGATCTGCGCCGCCAACTCGACGTTCTCGAGCGCCGTGAGGTTGGGCACCAGGTTGTAGAACTGGAAGACGAAGCCCACGTCGGCGCGGCGGTACTCGACCAGATCGTCCTCGGACGCGGCGCTGATGTCGCGCCCGTCAACCACCACGCGCCCGCTCGTGGCGCTGTCCATGCCACCCAGGATATTGAGCGCCGTGGTCTTACCGGCGCCCGACGCACCCAGCACCACCGCGAGCTCGCCGCGCTCGACCGAGAAGCTCGCGCCGTCCAGCGCATGCACCTCGCCCTCGCCCGATCCGTAGATCTTGTACACGTTTTCGAACTCTATATACGGCATGCAGGTACCTCCGACGCAAATACGCTCCATCGTGCGCGATGATTGGTACTTATACCCCGCACGGCGCCGATTTGACGCGATAAAACAGGCCGCTCAACGAGCAGGCCGCGTGCTGCAGGCAGGCAGCACGCGGCTTGAAGCGCGTTCGATATGAGAAGGGGCTGCAGGAGAGCGCCGGCGACGCACGGGCCCCGGGACCCATGCACCCCCGCGGCTCCTACTCGCAGAGGAGTTTGGCGATCTGGACGGCGTTGGTCGCGGCGCCCTTGCGGATCTGGTCGCCGCAGCACCAGAAGGTGATGCCGCGCAGGGCGTCGGGGTTGGAGATGTCGCGGCGCACGCGGCCGACCCAGATGAGGTCCTGGTCGGTGGTGTCCAGCGGCATGGGCCAGCGGTCGTGCGCGGACTCGGCGGCCAGGTCGTCCACGAGCTTGACGCCCGGGGCGGCGGCCAGGGCCTCGCGCGCCTGCTCGAGGGTGATGTCGCGCTCGAACTCGAGCATCACGCTCTCGGAGTGCGAGCGCAGCACCGGAACGCGCACGCAGGTGCAGTTCACACGCAAATCGGGCAGGTGCATGATCTTGCGGCCCTCGTTTTGCATCTTCATCTCCTCGGAGGTGAAGCCCTCGAACTTCTCGCCGCCGATCTGCGGGATGAGGTTGCTGGCCAGCTGCGCCGCGAAGGCGGACGGCGCCGGAAGCTCCTCGCCGCGGCCCATGCAGCCGATCTGCTCCTCGAGCTCGCGCATGCCGGGCACGCCCGCGCCGGACGCGGCCTGATAGGTGGATACGATCATGCGCGTCACGCCCGCGATTTGGTGCAGCGGCCAGGTGGGCACCAAGCCGATGATGGTAGCGCAGTTGGGATTGGCGATGATGCCCTTGTGCTGCAGGGCGTCGGCGGCGTTGATCTCGGGGATGACCAGCGGCACGTCCTCGTCCAGACGGAAGGCGTGCGAGTTGTCCACCACCACGGCGCCGCGGCGCACGGCTTCCGGGTACAGCGCCTTCGCCACGTCGTCCTCGGCGGCGCCCAGCACGATCTCCACGCCGTCGAACGCCTCGGGCGCGGCGGCCTCGACCGTGACGGGGCCCCACGGGGTCTCGACGACCTTGCCTGCAGAGCGCGGGCTCGCCAGGAGCTTGAGCGCGCCCACGGGGAAGCGCTGCTCCTCCAGGCATGCGAGCATCTGGGTGCCGACGGCGCCCGTCGCGCCGACGATAGCGACTGTGTACTGCTTCATGGTTGCTCCCCTTATAACTTAGAACGGACGCGGCGCGGGCTCGAGGTCCGCGGTGGTCACGATGCCGTCTTCATCGGAAAACGCCTCGTAGATGGTCTTGATGGCAAGGTCGAAGTCGCGCTCCTCCACGCCTACGATGATATTGATCTCGTCGCAGCCCTGCGTGATCATGCGCACGCTCACGCCCGCCTCGCCCAGCTTGCCGAAGAGATGGCCCGAGATGCCGGCGCGGCCGCGCAGGTTGCGGCCCACGGTGGCGATGAGCGCAAGGTCCTCGACGACCTCGATCTCCAGCGGCTCGACCTCCTCCTGGATATCGGAGATGAGCGAGTACAGCGAGTCCTTCACATCGGATGCCTGCACGACGGCCGCGAACTGGTCCACGCCAGTGGGCATGTGCTCGACGGAGATGCCGTAGCGCTCGAACACCGACAGCGCGCGGCGCATGAAGCCGATGCGGCTCTTGGTGCGGTCGCGCGAGACGTTGATGGCCAGGAAGTTTCGCTTGCCGGCGATGCCGGTGATGATGGGCTCGGTGTCGCCGTCCTTGGCCGTCTCGGAGATGATGGTGCCCGGGTCATCGGGCGCGTTGGTGTTCTTGATGACGAGCGGGATGCCCGCGTCGCGCACCGGGAAGACCGCCTCCTCATGCAGGACGGAGGCGCCCATGTACGACAGCTCGCGCAGCTCCTCGTAGGTGATGCGCGGGATGGGCTGGGCGTGGGCGACGATGCGCGGGTCGGCGGACAGGAAGCCCGAGACGTCCGTCCAGTTCTCGTACAGGTCGGCCTCGAGGCACTGGGCGAGGATGGAGCCCGAGATGTCGCCGCCGCCGCGATCGAGCAGCTTGACCTTGCCTTCCTTGGTGGCACCGTAGAAGCCCGGCATCACGAACCCGCCCTCGCGGGCGTTCTCGCGCACGAGCTCGGCGGTGCGCTTCATGGAAAGCGTCCCGTCGTGGTGGAAGGCAACCATATCGATGGCGTCGATAAAGGGAAGACCGAGGTACTCGGCCATGAGGCGCGCGGTGAAATACTCGCCGCGGCTCACCAGCTCCTCGGTACTGTAGCCGCCCGAGCGGGCGCGCTCGGCGAACGCAGCGAACTCCTCGCGTATGGGATAGGACAGACCGAGCTCGTCGGCGATGTCGAAATAGCGCTGGCCGATGTCGGCGAGCAGGTCGTCGCAGGACACATGGTAGTTCACGTGCGCGTCCACCAGGTAGAGCAGGTCGGTGACCTTGGTGTCACCCGAGGAGCGGCGTCCGCAGGCGGACACGACCACGAAGCGGCGGGCCGGGTCGGCATCGATGATGCCCTTGATCTTCCTGAAGTGCTCGGCATCGGCAACCGATGAACCGCCGAATTTGGTGATCTTGATCATGGTGAACGAATAACCCTTCCAACTCATACGTGCGACGCGCATCCGCGCCATCGTTTCACGAGCTATCGCTTTATCGTGGGAAAGCACCGTGAATGCTTAGTCTACTAAACCACATCGGCGGCATATTGCATAATCGCACTTTTGTTTCCAAACAAAGAACGTCCTGTGAAATGCAGCTGCACCCGTGCGCCAGACGGCTGGCGGCGCCGATGGGACCCTGCATGCTCTGCTACCATGTGCTGCAACGTTTCATCAGCGCCTGCATGGCGCTGCCGCACGCCGAAGGAGCACGTTTATGGCGACGTACCACAGCACCCGTTCCCGCATCGAAGCCCTCAGCGCCAAGCAGGCCATCCGCCGCGGCATTGCCCCCGACGGCGGTCTGTACGTATCCGACGAGCTCGGCGAGCGGCGCATCGACCTGGCGGGCCTCGCCTCGAAGGGCTACCTGGAGCTGGCGCGCGAGGTCCTGGGCCTGCTGCTGCCCGACTACTCCGCCGACGCGATCGCCGCATGCGTCGATGAGGCATACGGCGACACCTTCGCATCTCCCGAGGTCACACCCCTTGTAAAGCTCGCGGGCGAGAGCACGGACGCGCAGGCGCTCCCCTCCTACGTGCTCGAGCTGTGGCACGGCCCCACCAGCGCGTTCAAGGATGTCGCGCTGCAGATGCTCCCCCGCCTCATGGCACGCACGAACGCCGCCGACGAGGGCGCCGCGGACAAGATCATGATCGTCACCGCCACGAGCGGCGACACCGGCAAGGCGGCGCTCGCGGGCTTCGCCGACGCGCCCGGCTGCGGCATCACCGTCTTCTATCCCGAAGGCAAGGTCTCCCGCGTGCAGGAGCTGCAGATGAGCACGCAGGAGGGCGCGAACGTCTCGGTCTGCGCCGTGCGGGGCAACTTCGACGACGCGCAGAGCGCCGTCAAGGGCATCTTCGCCGACCGCGAGCTCGCCGCGCGCCTGGCCGCATCCGGCGTTCAGCTCTCCAGCGCCAACTCCATCAACGTCGGCCGCCTGGTGCCCCAGGTCGTCTACTACTTCGCCGCCTACGCCCAGCTGCTGCGCGAGGGCGCCGTCGAGGCGGGCGACGCCGTGGAGTTCTGCGTGCCCACGGGCAACTTCGGCGACATCCTGGCGGGCTACTACGCCAAGCGCCTGGGGCTGCCGGTCGCCAAGCTCATCGTTGCGAGCGACAAGAACAACGTGCTGTTCGACTTCCTCACCACCGGTGCCTACGACCGCGAGCGCCCCTTCTACACCACCACCTCGCCGTCCATGGACATCCTCATCTCGTCCAACCTCGAGCGCATGCTCTACTATCTGGCGGATGGCGACTGCGAGCTCGTCGCGCGCCTTATGGATGAGCTGGCCGGAGGCCGCTACACGGTGCCCGCCGACCTGCTCGCCCGCATCCAGGAGGTCTTCGGCTGCGGCTGGGCGGACGAGGACGAGGTGGCCGCGGCCATCAAGGACTGCTGGGAGCGCCATGGCTACCTGATCGACCCGCACACCGCCTGCGGCTACCACGCGCTGCAACAGGTCGCAGCCGCTCCAGACGCTCGCGCTCGCGTGGTCCTCTCCACCGCGAGCCCGTACAAGTTCCCGCGCGCCGTCGCAAGCTCGCTCGGCCTGTTCTGCCCGCCCGACGACTTCGCCTGCATGCAGGTGCTCGAGAAGGCAACGGGCACCTGCGCGCCCACGCAGCTGTCTGAGCTGCGGGAGAAGCCCGTGCTGCACGACGCCGTGGTGGACATCGATGGCATGGGCGCGTTCGTGGAGGCGGCGTCCGCCAAGCTGTAACCATCCCGCCCGAGAGCCGGGGTCGGTGCATCATCCGGCGCTCGGACAGTCCTGGGCTCGCGCGAAGGCGCCGCCGGCGCCTTCGGCTCGTGCGGAAACTCGCGGCGGACGATGCGCCGACCCCGCCCCGTCCTGCAAAGGAGCATCAACATGATCAAGATCACCGTGCCGGCCACCAGCGCGAACCTCGGCATCGGCTACGACACGCTCGGCATGGCCGTGTCGCTCTACTCGCACTTCACCTTCGAGCGCGCCGAGACGCTGCAGATCACCGGCTGCCCCGAGGAGTTCTGCAACGAGGACAACCTCGCGTACGCCTCCTTCGCCGACGCGCTGCGCGAATGGGGCGAGGAGCCCTTCCCGGTGCGCCTCCACATAGAGACCGAGGTGCCCGTAGCGCGCGGACTGGGGTCGAGCTCGACCTGCGTCGTGGCCGGCATCATGGCGGCCGCCGCGCTGACCGGCCACACCGTCGACCGCGCCGAGCTCGTGCGCATCGCCACGGCGGTCGAGGGGCACCCCGACAACGTCGCCCCCGCGATCCTGGGCGGCGCCGTATGCTCCTTCACGCCCGAGGGCGGACTCCCCCGCTGCCTTCGCTACGAGGTGAGCGGCCGCCTGCGCTTCATCACGATCATCCCGCCCTACGAGGTGCACACGAGCGAGGCGCGCAAGGTCGTACCGCAGGAGGTACCGCTCGCATCCGCCGTATGGCAGATGGGGCGCATCGCAGGCATGACCCGCGGGCTCGAGACCGGCGACCTCGCGCTCATCGCCGACGCCAACGACGACCGCCTGCAGGAGCCCTACCGCCGCGCGCTCATCCCCGACTACGACGCCATCCGCCGCACGTGCCTGGACGGCGGGGCGGGCACGCTGTGGATCTCGGGCTCGGGCTCCACGCTCATGGCCGTGACCGACGACACCATCGTTGCCAAGTTCCTGCAGGTACGCCTGCGCGAGCGGTTCCCGGAGTGCGAAACGCATATCCTCACCTGCGACACGCAGGGCGCGCAGATCGAGTACCTGTAGCGCCCGATCGCAATCGAAAGCGCATCATACGATTACACAGGCGAGCCCCGCCCGCGCGCATGCGGACGGGGCTCGTCTTCGCTCTAACCGGGTTGCACGCGGTCGCTCCCAGCCGCGGCGGCGGTCTATGCGCATCGTGACGAGCGTGAGGACGAGGGCGACCACCGAGAAGGACGCGCCCACCAGGCCCGCGCTCGCCATGCCGGGACCCGCGACCACTGCCGAGCCGACCGCCGTGCCGAAGCTGATGCCGATGTTGAAGGCGGTGGGCTCCACGGAACTCGCCAGCATCATGGCCTTGGGGTGCCGCTGCCGCGCGACGCGCATGAACATGGTGATGCACGGCACCGAGAGCACGTACATGGAGACGCCGATGGCGAGGACCACGGCCAGGGCGAGGGGCATCGTCGAGCCGAGCGCGTACAGCGCGAGCAGCAGACCGGTCTGGATGACGAAGACCGGCACCAGGCCGCGCATGCCCGCGCGCGAGTCCAGCACGCCCGAGAGCATGTTGGAGATGATGCACATCACGCCGTAGACCATGAGCACCGCGGACGCCTGGAAGGGGCTCAGTCCCAGGACCTGCTCGAGGTAGGGCGTGATGAACGCGTAGAAGACGTAGACGCCGCCCACGCCGAAGACGAAGATCGCCATGCCGGTCAGGACCTGGGGCTCGGCCAGAAGGCCGATCTGGTCGCGAACGGTCGCGGGCTCGTCGGTCTCCCCGGCGCGGGGCAGCACGGCGACGAGCGCGAGGCACACCACCACGGCGACGGCGAGGACCGCCCACATCGCGACGTGCCAGCTCGAGAGCTCGGCGATCATCTTGCCGATCGAGGTGGACAGCACCATGGCCACCGAGAAGGCGCCGTAGACCAGGGAGATCGCGAAGGGCGTTCGCTTGGGATCCATGAGCTCGGGCAGGTAGGTGACGCCGACCGCGAGCAGGCCGCCGGAGACCGCGCCGAGCACCAGGCGGGCGGCGTACAGCAGCTCGAACGTCGGCGCGAGGGCCGCGAGGAGGTTGCCCGCGCAGAAGACGACCGAATACCCGACGAGCAGCGTGAACCGGCGGAACCTGCCCGTGGTGAGCGCGAGGATCGGGGTCAGGATCGCATAGGAGAGGGCGAACGCGCTGACGAGCCCTCCCACGTGCGCGAGCGGCACCGAGAAGGCATCGGCGATCTGCTGCTCGATACCAATGACGATGAACTCCGAGGAACCCAGAATGAAGCCCATGACCACCAGCAGCAGGACGCAGAGGCTGCGCCGGGCCGCAGACAGGTCGGCCGCAGAGGCGGCGCGCGGCGCCTCGATGGAGCGGTTGTCGGTAGTCATGCATCTCCCCTCGCCATACCGGGCTGCCACCCGGCCCAAATCGCATTCCGCGGGCAATCGTACCATGGGCGACACGCATTTTTTCCATGCAAGACTGGTACCATTAGGCATCGAAAACACGCCAGACAACTGCGAGGAGCATCATGGCACCTACCATCGCGATCATCGGCGCGCTCGAGAAGGAAGTGCGCCAGATCTATACGTCCATCGAGCGCGGCACCGTGTGCGAGGAAGCCGGCCTCAAGATCATCGGCGGCGAGTACCACGGCTTCAACATCGTGTGCACCACCGCCGGCATGGGCACCGTCAACGCCGCGGCCGCCGCGCAGCACCTCATCTCCAAATACGGCGCCAACGCCATCATCTTCAGCGGCATCGCCGGCGGGCTCAACCCCGCGCTGCATATCGACGACGTCGTCATCGGCGAGCGCCTGCGCTACACCGACACCGACACCGCGCTCATCGCCGAATCCGCACCGGGCCTGGAGGAGTTCGCCAGCAGCGATTTCCTCGTCGACCTCGCCGAGGAGACCCTCCTCTCCCACGGCTTCGTGAACGCTGCCATCGCCGAAGGCGAACAGGACGCCGAGGCCCGCGCCGCCGCCGACGCCACGTTCTTCCGCCGCAACGATACCTCCGCCGACGTGCACCGCTACCTGCGCGGGACCATCGCATCGGGCAACCGCTTCATCACGGGCGCCGAAGCGCGCGAGCGCGTCATAGCCGCCACCCAGGCGGACTGCGCCGAGATGGAGGGCGCCGCCATCGCCCATGTGGCAGCCAAGAACAAGATCGACTGCCTGGTGCTGCGCGCCATCTCCGACAACTGCGACGAAGCCTACGACGCGTTTTGCGACCGCGAGTTCGATCTGGACGGCTACGCCCGCTCCGCGAGCGCCCTCACGCTCTCGATCATCCGCCGTCTCGCCGCGAAGCTGGGCATCTCCGACAACTAGGCCGACCGCCCGGCACGCCCGCATACCCATTCCCTAGGAGGCCCCATGAGCCAGATCAACTACAACCTCGCCAAGTTCATCGCCAGCTACGGCGCCACGAGCCAGATCCCGCCGTCGACCTGCCCCGAGGTGAGCTTCGTGGGGCGCTCCAACGTGGGCAAGTCATCCATCATGAACAAGCTGTTCAACCGCAAGGGCCTCGTCAAGGTCTCGAGCACCCCGGGCAAGACCGCCAACATCAACTTCTTCGAGGCCGACGGCATCCACTTCGTGGACCTTCCGGGCTACGGTTTCGCGCAGCGCTCCAAGGCCGAACGCCAGCGCTGGGCCCAGCTCATCGGCGACTACCTCGAGAGCGAGCGCAGCTTCAACCTGGTCGTCTCGCTCGTGGATATTCGCCACGACCCCAGCAAGCTCGACTTCAACATGATCGAGTACCTGCGTGAGAACGAGTTCAACTTCGTGGTCTGCCTCACGAAGGCGGACAAGCTGGGGAAGGGCCAGCAGGCCAAGCAGCTCGCCAACATCCGCAAGCAGCTCCAGCTCGACCCCGAGGACATCATCGTGACCAGCTCCCAGACGGGCGCCGGCATCGACGCGCTCAAGCGCCGCATCGAGGAGGACTGCCTCGGCGACGAGGACGGCTACGAGGGCGAGGAGGAGTAGCGCCGCACGCGGGCGGCATCAAAAACGTCATGAGGCGTTCACTCGACCTCCACGCGGCGACTCCTCGAAAAAGGGACAGGCGCTAATCTGAGACCCTAGCCTGAAGCCTGTTCCCGCGGCACCGCCTCGCCGCACGCTTCCATACAATACGATGACAACCGATCGTCACGCTACGGCCGCCCGAAAGCCTCGCTCTCGGGCGGCCGCCTCGTTACCGTACCCTCGTCCCCGCGTCCTCGCTGTGCATGGCCCGACCGTCAACCAGGGTATAACTCCCCGTAAGGCCAGGCGATCGAAAGGAAGGGCCATGCTTGCCATCACCACCACCAACAGCCTCGACGGCTACAGGATCAAGGAGTATCTGGGCGTTGTTTCCGGCGAGGTCGTCAGCGGCATCGACATGTTCCGCGACATCGGCGCGGGTTTCCGCAATATCTTCGGCGGGCGCTCCGCGGGCTACGAAGAGGAGATGGCTCAGGCGCGCGACCACGCCCTGCAGGAGTTGTCCGATCGCGCCGAGGCCATGGGGGCAAATGCCGTCGTTGGCGCATCCCTTGGCTACGAGACCTTCGAGGGCATGATCATGACCTGCGCCACCGGCACCGCCGTCCGCGTGCAGCGCACCTCGGATTAGGGACAGGCACCAATCTGAGGTTCGGGCGCCCGGCGGAGGCTCAATCCGAGGTTGCCGCGTTGCGCCCGGCGCTTGACGCGCATGAAAAAGACCCGGCCCTGGGAGCTGCTTCGCCCGCCAAGGCCGGGTCCTCATGTCTCTCTCAGCCCGTTTCCCGCCGCGCCACCCTGCGGACACGCGGGCTCCACCGCGCCCCTACTCCGCGAGCTTGCCCGCCTCGACCTCGTGCTTGTGTGCCTCGCGTCCGTAGGCGATCCAGTAGCCCACGCCCACGATGAGGATGCCGCCGGCGATGTTGCCGAGCGTGGCGGCCGACAGGTTATAGGCGAGCGATCCCGCTGTGAGCGACTCGGCGCCCGCCACCGCCGCACCGAAGCCGGCGGCTTTGGCGGCAAGCCCCATGGGCAGGAAGAACATGTTGGCCACGCAGTGCTCGAAGCCCATCACCACGAACGCCGCCACCGGCAGGATGATGCCAAGCACCTTGTCCGCCGTGGTGCGCGCGCCGAAGCCGATCCACACCGCCAGGCAGACGAGCAGGTTGCACAGCACGCCCTTGAAGAACAGCGTATGCCACGCCGGTGCAACCTTGCCCACGGCGAGCGCCACCATGGCGTCTCCCGCGGAACCGCCGCCCATGCTCTGCAGATCGGCTAAAAAGATCAGCGCGGCGATCGCCAGGGCGCCCACGAAGTTGCCCAGCCAGACGACGCTCCAATTGCGCGCCAGACCACCCCACGAGATCTTGCCCGACACCTTGCCCAGCACCATGAGCGCGTTGCCGGTAAACAGTTCGGCGCCGCACAGTAGCACCAACTCGAGGCCCAGGCAGAAGCACAGGCCGCCGAGGGCGCGCTGCGCCGCGAACCCCATCTCGGTATCGCCCATGACCACGGTGAAGAACGCCGCGCCCAGCGCCACGAACGCGCCGGCGAACATAGCGAGGACGAACAGCTTCACAAACGGCATGTTCGCCTTGCTGATGGCCACGGTCTCGGCCTTGGACTCGATCTGCTCCGGGGTGAGCGCATCGGGCACCAGGTGATGGGCGGGCAGGTCGTGCATGGGCTTGGGCTCTACGGCCATGGATACCTCCTGTGGGATTCGATAGTGCTCAAGCGAGTATACCGAAAACCACCTGCCGCCGTGGGGATAGATGCTCGGTGCGCGATAACGGTCGGCCGCGTGCCGGGCAGCACGCGGCTATCCCTACGCCTGCGGCACGGCACCGGTCGCCAGGATCTCCTCCATCTGCTCCTCGTTCAAAACAGGCACGCCCAGGCCCTCGGCCTTGGTGAGCTTGGAGCCCGCCTTGGGCCCGGCAACCAGGTAGCTCGTCTTCTTGGATACCGAGCCGGTCACCTTCGCGCCCAGAGCCTTGAGTGCGGCGCCGGCTTCGTCTCGCGTGCGGTTGACCAGCGTGCCGGTGAGCACGAACGTGAGCCCGGCGAGCGGCTGCGTCTCGGCGAGCCGGGCATCGACGCCCGTTGCCTCGGCCGCCCGCGACGCCGCGGCGCCCAGGTCCTCCTCGAGCGCGAACCCGGCGTCGCGCAGACGCTGGAGAACTTCAAGGTTCTCGGGAACGGAGAGGAACTGCTTCACGCTCGCGGCGATCTTGGGCCCGATGCCCTCGCAGCCGGCGATATCCTCCTCGCTTGCCTGCACGAGCGCGTCGATACTCAAGAACCGCTGCGCCAGCGCCTCGCCCACCGTCTTGCCAACGTGGCGGATACCCAGGGCGAACAGCACGCGCCCCAACGGCTGCCGCTTCGACTTATTGAGCTGGTCGACCGCTTTCGCGGCGATGGTGGGCCCCACGGGGATAGCGTCTCCCGCGCGCACGCCCTTCTTCGCGTTGGAGGTGGCATACACACGGCCCGTGTCGAGCGCAGCGATGGTGTCCGCATCCAGCTGGTAGAAATCCGCGACGTCGTGCACCAGCCCCGCTTCGACGAGCTTGTCCACGAGCTCCTCGCCCACGCCGTCCACGTCCATGCAGCCGCGACTCACCCAGTGGATCAGGCGCTCCTTGAGCTGAGCCGGGCAGTCGAGCGACACGCAGCGATACGCTACCTCGCCGTCCTCGTGAACCACGGGGCTCCCGCACGCGGGACACTCGGTGGGCATGTCCCATTCGACCGCGTCGGGCCAGCGCTTGTCCAGGACGGGCCCCACGACCTCGGGGATCACGTCGCCCGCCTTGTGCACGACGATGGTGTCGCCCACGCGCACGTCCTTGCGGCGGATCTCGTCGATATTGTGCAGCGTGGCGCGGGCGATGGTGGAGCCGGCAACGGTCACCGGGTCGAACTCCGCCACCGGGGTAAGCACGCCGGTGCGGCCCACCTGGATGCGGATATCGCGCAGCACGGTGGTCTTCTCCTCGGGCGGGAACTTGAACGCGATGGCCCAGCGCGGGGCGCGCGCGGTGAAGCCGAGGTCGGCCTGCTGGTCGAACCCGTCCACCTTCACGACGACGCCGTCGATGTCGTAATCGAGGTCGCCGCGGTGCGCCAGCGCGTCGGCGCAGAAGGCATGGACCTCGGCCGGCGAGGTGCAACGGGCCACGTTCGGGTTGACGGAGAAGCCCGCCTCGCGCAGCCAATCCAGGAACTCATGCTGGGACCCCACGTGCAACGGCTTCGTGTCCGCGATGGCGTAGATGAAGGTTGCAAGGTCTCGCTTGGCCGTTATCTTGGGATCCTTCTGGCGCAGGCTGCCCGCAGCGGCGTTTCGGGGGTTGGCGAAGGGCTCGCGGCCCTCGGCGTCGGCCTCGGCGTTGAGGCGCGCGAAGCTGCCCTTGGGCATGTAGACCTCGCCGCGGACCTCGATGGGGGTCCCGCGGTCCGCACCCATGTGTGCGAGGGCGGCCTCGAGGAGATGCATGGGCACGTCCTTGATGGTGCGCACGTTCAACGAGACGTCCTCGCCCGTGGTGCCATCGCCGCGCGTCGCCGCGCGCACGAACGCACCGTCCTGGTACGTGATCGCAACACCCAAGCCGTCGATCTTGAGCTCGCAGGTATAGGCGACATGCCCCTCGCCCAGCGCGGCTTCGGTTCGCGCAAGCCACTCGTCGAGCTCCTCGAGGTTCATGGCGTCATCCATAGAGTACATGCGCGCCATGTGCGTGACGGGCGTGAATTGCTCCACGTCCACGAATCCGCCCACGCGCTGCGTGTAGGAGCCCGACGTCACGAGATCGGGATAGGCGGCCTCGATCTGTTGGAGCTCCACCAGCAACGCGTCGAAGGCGGCGTCCGTGATCTCCGGCGCGTCCAGCGCGTAGTAGCGGTACGCGTGGTAATCGAGCAGGTGGCGCAGCTCGGCCGCGCGCGCCGCAGCCCGAGAGCGGGCATCCTGCGAGGTCTCGGCAGGCGATGCCGGAGCGCTATCCGTCCTCGCGTCTCCATTCGCCGCCATATCGCCAAACAAGCTCTGCTGCTCCGTCACATGGGCCTCCCTAGTGGTCGAATCTCAACCACTACAGGGTACCATCGTACGCGGAGTGCGAGGCATGCGCGAGCCCATATTGCAATCCTGCCGGCTTTTCCCATCGTTTTACGATTGCGCCAAGTATCCCTGTGACGATCGATTACAAACCCGCAGGTTATAAAAATGCATGGAAGCGAGTATACATTTGCATCTCCAGAACCGATGGGAAAAGTCGGCAGAACTGCACATCAGCGGCTCCTTCGATAGCTCCGATCAGCCGCGCAGCATGCCGATAGCGGAATGACGGCGCGCCGTCTGGCAGCCCGAACGGCGAAGTCGCGTTTATCCACCCGTTTAGTGGATAGACTTCTGGCAAATACGTGCGCGCAGGAGCTGCATCCGCACGCCCCGCAACCGCACAGGCTTCAAAAGAGAGAGGACTCATCATGAAGCAGCTGAACGAGAAGGTCGCCGTCGTAACCGGCGCCGGCCAGGGCATCGGCAAGGGCATCGCGCTGTGCCTGGCCAAGCGCGGCGTCAAGGTCATCGCCACCGGCCGTCGCCTCGAGCCCATCGAGGCCACCATCGCCGAGATCCGCGAGCTCGGCGGCGAGGGCTTCGCCATGACCTGCGACTCCGCCGACCGCGAGCGCGTCTTCGAGGTCGTCGAGAAGGCCGTCGAGACCTACGGCTCCATCGACGTCATCGTCAACAACGGCCAAGCCATCGTTCCCTCGCAGCCCGTCGAGGACACCGAGTACGACAACATGCTCAAGGCCTGGGAGTCCGGCGTGATCGGCTCCCTCAACTACATGCAAGCCGCCTTCCCCTACATGAAGGAGCGGCACGAGGGCCGCATCATCAACTTCGCCTCCGCCACCGGCATGTTCGGCATCGCCGGCCAGCTCGCCTACGGCTCCAACAAGGAGGCCCTGCGCGGCCTGACCAAGATCGCCGCCAAGGAGTGGGGACAGTACGGCATCACCGTCAACATCGTGCTGCCCGGCGCCGAGTCCCCGGCCGCCAAGGCGTGGGCCGAGAAGTTCCCGGAGGAGTACGCCAAGCAGGTCAACCTCAACCCGATGAAGCGCTTCGGCGACCCCGAGATGGACATCGCGCCCGTCATCGCCTTCCTCGCCGGTCCTGACTCCTGCTACTTCTCCGGCCAGAGCGTCATCGTGGACGGCGCCAACAGCATCATGCCGTAACGCGCACGCGCGACAGCCATGCATCCGTGCAGCGGGCCCCTCGTCGAGGGGCCCGTTTTCGTACGGCGCCCACACCCCAATTCGATCCTAGGCGTAGACGATCGCGATGAATACCGCCGCGAGCGCCACGAGGAACAGCGTGTACAACGCGGGGATGTTGGTGAGGACCGTGCGGTAGAAGACGTTGTTCGGCGGCTCCTGGCCCGCAGGATAGCCCTCGACGAACATCATGATCTCCACCGCGTCACCCAGCTCGTGCCCGCGCGTGATCTCGCGCATGCGCCTCGCGACGGGAATGGAGAACGCAGCCAGGGTGATTCGGATGCCGCTGCACACATAGTGCGCCGTATGGTTCCACTCGCCGCGCATGAACGCGACGTCGACGATATTCACGATGAGATAAAGGATAAAGAGAGCAACAAGCGTGGCAAGGCAGCGTGCGAGCTTTCGGCGAGCCTCGGTTGTCTCCTGCGCGATCGCAGGCACCTCGCCACCCAAGAGTCCATCGACCGTGGTTCCCAGCGTCCGGACTCAAGTGCTCGCCTCAAAACAAAAGCGCTCCCCAGGACTAACCTGGAGAGCGCTTTGCTGCAAGCGTGGTCGAGAGGCGCTACGCCTCCGCTGCCACTTCCTCGGACGCCGCGTCGGAAGCCTCGGCTTCCTCGGCCTCGGCGCGAGCCTCGCGGCGGTCGACGAAGTTGTTGATGCCGGCGCAGATGCTCAGAGCGATGGCGACGCCGCCGCCGATGACGGCGAGCAGAATGGGCGGAACGCCCACCATGATGATAGGATCGGTCATCAGTCAAATCCCCCTTACACGAACAGTCCGCCAGCGATGCCCGCGACGCCCGTAAACGCAAGCGCCATGAGCGAGGCGGTGATCAGCGTGATGGGCAGGCCGCGCAGCGCATGCGGAACCAGGCGCTCGTCGATGCCGTTGCGAACGAAGGCGAACAGCACCACGGCCAAGAACAGGCCGAAGCCCGCACCCAGCGAGGTACCGAAGGCCGACCAGAACGTAAGCGTCTCGGCCACGGCGCCGTTTGCCAACGGAACCGCCAACACGGCGGCGTTGCACGCCAAGATGGTGCAGGAACGCAGGATACGCGTGCGCTCTTCGGAGGGCTTGCCGGCACCCATGATGGTGCCGCCCACGAAGATGGCGCCGGTGCTGGCGAGCACGCAACCAAGCGGCGCGAGGTAGGAGACGCTCCAGGGAATCAGAAAGCCCGCATACAGCGGCCAGCCGATAACGCCCGCCGCCGCGACGGCGATGCCCAGAAGGCCGCCCATGCGGATGGCATCCTGCGGGCGATGGGCCACCAGGATCACAGAGACCATGGCGATAAGCTGAGCGAATACGATGTTGTTATCGAATGCGGCGGTGAAAAACGAGTTCAGGAACTCCATTAGCGCTCATCCTCCTTAGCGTTCTCGGACGAGGCGCACACGTCGCAGATAGACTGCACGAACGCGGCAACCAAGGCGAGCACGAGCAGCGAGCCCGCAGGCGTACCGAAGATGGACAGCGGGGAGGCCGCGAGCTCGGGCATGGTGAGGCCGAAGACGACACCGGTGCTGAACATCTCGTTGATGAAGCCCACGAACACCAGCGTTGCCAGCGCGCAGAGCGCGGCGAACGCGGCGGTGCCGACCGAGGACTTCGAGGTGGGGTCGGCGGTAAACCCGTCGCAGGCGACGAACACCACGGCCATGGCGTTCACGCAGGTGAGCGGCAGGTAGATACCGAGCGACTCGTAGGCAGCCGGATCGGCCACGCGCACGCCGAAGCTCACGAGCACCGATACCGTGGCGCCCGCAAGGAGCGTGAGCGGCAGGAAGGAGAACGCGCCGGTGAAGCGGCGGAACAGCGGGGCGACGACGGCCATCGCCAGGATGGCGACGGCGGTAGCCAGGCCGATGGCGATGCCGTTGACCGTGGACGTGGCCGCAAACAGACCGGGCAGGGCCGCGGCGACGACGACGAAGGTGGGCGTGCGCACGAAAGCGGCCACGCGCTCGTCCTGCTCGCGCACGATGTTTTCATTCAGCGCCATATTATTTGCCTCCCATCTGCGCGTACGCCTCGAAGGCGATGTTGAGGTCGGCGATGACGGCGTTGGCCGTGAAGGTGGCGCCGGACACGCCGTCCACCTTGGTCTCGCCGGCACCGGCGTCCTCGACCGTGAGCACGCCGGAGGCGGCCAGGTCGGTAAAGGTGCCGAAGTACTCGTCGGTAAGGGCGTTGGTGCCGATGCCGTCGGTCTCGTCCTCGGCTACGACCTGGATGCCCGCGACCTTGCCGGCAGACGTGATGCCCACCATGAGCTCCACATCGCCGTGATAGCCCTTGGACTGGACATCGAAGACGTAATCGCCGGCGTCGGTCTTGTACACCGAGTTGAGCCCCTCGATGGCGGGGGCGGAAACCTTCTCGAACGTGGCATCGGGGAACAGCAGCGCACGCTGGGCGCCGCCCTTCGATTCATCGAGCGCGGCATCGGACGCGGCGAAGGCGTCGGTAAGCACCCAGTGGACGCCAGCGGTCACGCCGCCGCACACCAGGGTGCCCGCGAGCACGAGCCCGAGCGTGTAGAACGCGCCGTTGCGGTGGCGCGAGAGCCAGGAGCTAGACGAGGGCATTCTTCACACCTCCAACCGGACGGGGACGGGTATAGCGGTCGATCAGGGGCACGAACATGTTCATGAACAGGATCGAGAACGCCACGCCCTCGGGCGCGGCGGCAAACAGGCGCACCAGCGACGTGATCACGCCGCAGCCAATACCGAAGACGATCTTGCCCTTCGGCGTCATGGGCGTGGTGGTGTAGTCGGTGGCCATGAAGAAGGCGCCCAGCGCCAGGCCGCCGGAGAGCAACTGGAAGACGACATCCTCGCCCGCAAAGCCCATGATGAGCGCCACGGTGCCGATGAACGGCACGGTCGCCCACGCATCGACGACCTTGATGGCCAGCAGGAAGAGGTATCCGATGAGCAGCGTGATGACGCAGGTCTCGCCCAGGGCGCCCGCGTGGTTGCCCAGCAGCAGGTCCATGATGCTGTAGGGATTGGCCTCCAATGCGAGCGGCGTCGCGCCGGTGATGGCGTCGAGCGGCTTGCCCACCACATCCGGATAGGACGAAAGGGCGCTGGGCAGCGCGACCATCACGAAGATGCGCGCGGCGACGGCCGGGTTGGCGAAGTTGTTGCCGATGCCGCCGAACATCATCTTCACGATGACGATGGCGAACGCGGTGCCCAGGACGGCGACCCACACGGGCGCCGTGGCGGGCAGGGTGAAGGCGAACAGCATGGCCGTGACCACGCAGGACATATCGCCCGCGGTGGACTCGCGATGCATGATGGCGCAGCACAGGTGCTCGCAGACGAGCGCCGTGGCGATGCATACCAGCACCAGCAGCGGAGCGGCCAGACCGTAGAGCCACGTTGCCGCAAGCAGCGTGGGCACGAGCGCCAGGCACACGGCGCCCATGATCTTGAAGGTGGACGCGCTGCCGTGGAAGTGCGGGGAATCCTCGAAGATCAGGTTCATACGTTACGCCTCCTTCGCAGGCTGGGTCAGGCGGGCGACCTCGCCGCGATAGGCGGCCTTGCCCTCGCGGATCGATGCGGTGATGCGCCTATGGGCGGGGCAGGTGAACGCGCAGGAGCCGCACTCCATGCAGTTCATGACCGCGAGCTCGTCGAGCTCGACCGCGTCGTGACGGCGGCTGGCGGCGTCGAGCGCGTACGGCATGAGACCGAGCGGGCACACGCGCACGCAGCGTCCGCAGCGGATGCAAGGCGACTCCTCGGGCAGGACGGCGTCCTTGTCCAGGCACAGGATGGCGTTGTTCGCCTTGAGGATGGGGCAGTCGATATCGGTGACCGTGCGGCCCATCATCGGTCCGCCCATGATGATCTTCTTGGGCTGCTTCTCAAGGCCGCCGGTAGCCTCGATGACGTCGCGGACGATCATACCGAGCGGGACGCGGTAGTTGCCGGGGTTCTTCACGCAGTCGCCGGCAAGGGTGATGGTGCGGCGGACCAGCGGCACGCCGTAGCGGAAGTACTCCTCCACGCGCGAGACCGTGGTGACGTTGAGCACCAGGCAGCCGGCATCGATGGGCAGGCCGCCGGCGGGGACGGCGCGGCCGGTCGTGGCCTCGATGAGGACCTTCTCGCCGCCCGCGGGGTACTTGGTGGGAACCATGAGCACCTCGACGATATCGCCGACGCCCTTGTCCGCGATGGCGCGGTTGAGCGCGTCGACGGCCTCGGGCTTGTTATCCTCGACGCCGATGACGGCGGCGGGGATCTCGAGCGCACGCGCCACGCGCACCACGCCGTCGATCACGCGCTCGGCGTGCTCGATCATCTGGCGGTAGTCGCTCGTGATGTAGGGCTCGCACTCCATGGCGTTGATAACCACGAAGTCGAACTTCTTGCCCTCGGGCGCGCGCATCTTGAACCACGTGGGGAACGATGCGCCGCCCAGGCCCACCACGCCGGAATCGCGCACGCAGGCGATGAACTCGTCCTTGCCGCTATAGGTGGGAACCGTGAGCGCGGGGTCGTTTTCCATCTTGCCGTCGGAGGCGATGGTGACCACCGGGGCCGTGGCGCCAGTGGGCAGCTTCTCGGTGGCAACCGAGGTCACCGTACCGGAGATACTTGCATGAATAGGGGCGCACAGCCCCTCGCCGTCGCCGATCTTGGTGCCCACGTACACGTGCGCGCCCTCCTCGACGCACGGCGTGCACGGCGCGCCGATGTGCATGTTGAGCGGGATGCGAACCTGCTTGGGAGGCTCGATCCACGTGCAGGGACAATCCCGCGTGTCCTTGCACTGGGGCGGATGGACGCCGCCCAGCGTCTTATGAAGAGAGAACATTACTCCCCTTCCTGTCCTCTTCCTCCACCGCCCGCAGGCGCAGGGCGGCTTTAGTCCGACGTTCTATTCTAACGGGAATCGTCCATCGTTTGAACACGTATCATTATTCGTAAGATAGAATAATGGCGAAATACGTGCGGTTTAGTAACGAACGAGGCGGGACCGCGCGTTTCCGAGCGGCCCCGCCTCGTGCGAGCTGACCATAGCAAAAGGGGCCGCGCGCCATCGCACGGCCCCGAAGCGCGCCCTCGCGGGAAGGCACGCGATTCGCTTTACTACCCCAACGGGCTCGCGGAACCGCGGCCCATGAGCTCTTCGAGGTAGCGCAGGAACTCCTCTTCGGTCATGGAGTTGCCCGCCGCGTCACCGGACGAGACATCCTGGTTCTCGGCCTGGAGCGCTTCGTCGGAACCGAGCTCGACCTCGAGCTCCTTGCTGTCCTTGCCGCGCACCACAGTGAGCTTGACCTTGTCGCCCACGTTGTGCTCGCGCAGGGCGATGATCAGGCCGTCGGCCGAAACCACCGGGCTATCGTCGATCTTGGTGATAACGTCGTTCGCCTCGAGGCCGGCCGCGGCGGCGGGGCCCCCATCCACGACGGACACGACGAGCGCGCCCTCGGTGACGCCCAGGCCGTTCCTACGCGCCGTCATGGCGTTGACGGACGTAAGGTTGACGCCCAGATACGGATGAACGGGGGTCTTGCCATCGATGATCTGCTCGGCGATGTTGACGGCATAGTTCACGGGGATGGCGAAGCCCACGCCCGAGCTGGAGCCCGAGTACGACTCGATGATCGAGTTGATGCCGATGAGCTCGCCGCGGTCGTTGACGAGCGCGCCGCCGGAGTTACCGGGGTTGATGGCGGCATCGGTCTGGATCATGTTGGCGTAGATGGACGTACCGCCCGTCGAGGGCAGGGCGGTGGAGCGATACAGGGCGCTCACGATGCCGGTAGAGACCGACTGCTCGTTGCCGAAGGGGCTGCCGATAGCCATGACCCACTCGCCTACCGCAAGCTCGCTCGAATCGCCGAGCTCGATGGGCGCGAGCGCCTTCTTATCGACGTCCTTGAGGCGGATGACGGCAAGGTCGCTCGAGGGATCGGCTCCCACCAGCTCGGCTTCGTACGACTCGCCGCCCATGGAGACCGTCAGGGCCGTGGCGCCCTCGATCACGTGGTTGTTGGTGAGGATGTTGCCCTCGGTATCGAGCACCACGCCCGAACCGATGCCGCCGCTGTTCTGGGAATCCCCCGTGGCGGTGATCGAGACCACGGAGGGCTGCGCCTTGGCGGCAACGGTCTCGGCAAGGGTGGTGTCCTCGGGGTCGATCTGGATGTTCTTGGTCGTTGAGGACGAAGCCTCGACGTTGCCGTCGGTGATGCGGAACGCGCCCGACATGACCAGCGCGATAACGAGCACGGCGCCCAGGACCAGGCCGCCGAGCGCCGCCAGGAACACCGGCAGCTTCTTGGTGCGGGTCTTCACGACCGTGTGCTTCACGGTCTCGCCGGCGGGGGCGGCGTGCTTCGGCGCGTCATCGCCGGAAGCGGGTGCCGAGCCCGCACCCGGCACGGGCGTGGGCTCGACCTCGACGCGCGGCAACGAGCCAAGGCCATCGGGCCGCTGGGGCATTTTCTCATCACTCATGGGGAGCTCCTTTCGCCAGCATCAACTACTAGCAACGTTGTACCCCAAGAGGCGCGCGGACAGCTCGGTCGCGCGCAATGATTAACTCTTTCACAAGCCCTTTAAGTAATTCGTAAACACCCCGGTCGGAACCGTGGGGCAGCCAGCGGAACGCGCGGCAAGACAGGGTCGGCGGACGACGCTACTCCTTGAACAGATAGCCCACGCCGCGCACCGTGTTGATGTGGCCGGCGATCTGCGGGCCGATCTTGGAGCGAATCCGGCGGATATGAACGTCGACGGTTCGGGTGCCGCCGCAGTACTCGAAACCCCATACGCGGTGCAGCAGCACCTCGCGGCTGTACGCGCGGTTGGGATGCGTTGCCAGAAACGACAGCAGGGAGTATTCCATGAGCGTGAGGTCGACGGGCTCGTCGTCCAGATACACCTGATAGGTAGCCAGGTTGATGGTCATGCCGTCGATATGCAGGATATCGTCGCCGGAGAACGAATCGTCCTCGCCCAGGAGCCGGCGCACGCGCAGCTCGAGCTCGACGGGGCTCGCTCCCGAGCAGATGAAATCGCAGCGACCGTGCGAGGGCATATGCAAGCTCGACAGGGCGTCCTCGTCCACGATCAGCATCATGGGGACGCTTCCGCGGCCCTCGAGCCATGTGGCGATGGACTCCAGGCGATCGGGGCGCACGCCGTCGGTGTCGAGGAGCAGCAGGTCGAAATCGTGCGCGGCGCTCGGCGAATCGGGCGTGGCGGCGAACACGTCGGCACCCATGGTAGCGCTCAGCGTTCGCGCGAATTCGTGGAACCGCGTCGTCCGCGCCATGAACAGGATGTTGTTATCGGACATGGGCACCCCCCAACTTGATGCCGCGGCATCGGGCCCGGAAACTCATTTTGATTACTTTATCGCACGCCGAACGCATGCGCCACGCGTTCAGGCTACGAATTTGCAAGGTAATGCTTCAGTTCCCACTCCGTGATGGTCGACGAGTACTTCTCCCACTCCTGGCGCTTCTTCTTAAGGAAGAAGCTGTGGATGTGCTCGCCGAGCGTCTCGCGCATCAGCTCGGACTCCTCGAAGCAATCGAGCGCCTCGGAGAGGTTGCGCGGCAGCGGCTTGATACCGCGGCGGCGCAGCTCCGCATCGGAAAGCGACTTGAGCGCGCTCGTGCCCTCCTCGGGCAGCTCCAGGCCGCGCTCGATGCCGTCCAAGCCGGCGGCGAGCGTCACGGCGTTCACCAAGTAGGGGTTGGCCATGGGGTCGGGGGTGCGCAGCTCGATGCGGCTCGACAGGTGCTTGCCCGGCTTGTAGATGGGGATGCGGATCATCGCGGAGCGGTTGCGCATGCCCCACGTGGCGTATGCCGGCACGGTGGCGCCGCCCGTCACCAAGCGCTTGTACGAGTTGACGGTGGGGTTGGTGATCGCCGATATCTCGGATGCATGGGCCAGTATGCCGGCCATGTAGCTCTTCGCGATGGGCGACAGGTGGTAGACCGGATCGTCCTCGCCGTAGAACACGTTGTTGCCGCTCTTGTCGAACAGCGACTGATGCAGGAACATCGCGCTCGACGCCTCGTTGGCGATGGGCTTGGGCATGAACGACGCGTGCACGCCGGCCTCGTACGCCTCCAGGCGGATGACGTGCTTGGCCGTCATGATGGCGTCGGACATCGAGAGCGCCTCGGCATGGCGCAGCGAGATACCGTGCTGCGAGCGGCCCGAGGAATGGAAGGTATACTCCACCGGCACGCTCATCTTCTCGAGCATCAGCACGGTGGAGCGGCGCAGGTCTCGCGCCGAATCGGAGGGCGTGAGGTCGAAATAGCGCACGTCGTCGAGCGGCTCGGGCGTGTGCTCGTCGGGGAAGTAGTAGAACTCGAGCTCGGCGCCCACGTTCATGATGAAGCCGGCCTTCTCGGCCTTGTAGAACATGCGGCGCAGGCACTCGCGCGGATCGCCCGCGAACAGCTCGCGATCCGGGGTGCATACGTCGCAGAAAATACGCGCGGCCCCGTCGTGGCTCGGGCGCCATGGCAGGACCTGGAAGGTCGAGGGATCGGGAAACGCGAGCATGTCGGCCTCATCGGGCGTGGTAAAGCCCTCGATGGCGGAGCCGTCGAAACCGATGCCCTCCTCGAACGCGACCTCGAGGTCCTCGGGCGCGATGGCAAAGCTCTTGAGCCGGCCCAGCACGTCCGCAAACCACAGGCGAATGAAGCGTATGTCGCGCTCCTCGACCGTGCGGAGCACGAAATCGATGTACTGCTGCTGATCCATGAGGGCACCCTCCCGCGCAAAGAAACAACCATGGCCTTCGGCCATCGAGCCATTGTTTCATACGTTTGTTTCGTCCTGGTTTCATGCACGCCGCCGGGGGCGCGCGCCGGTTCGGTCCCGACACGCGCCCCCGGCGAAGACGTGGATATGATGCGGCAACCCGCTAGAGGTCGCGGCCGAGGCGCTCGGCCACGCGGTCGACCCCCTCGCATGCGGGGCAGCCCGCGCGCGAGGGCGTCGCGCATCCCGCGCACGAACCCGCACACGAGCCGGAGCTTCCGCAATCGCCGCAGGTACCCTTCTTGCGCACGCGCATGACCACGGCGGCAAACGCCGCGGCCACGGCCAGCAGGATAACGATATCGATCGGTCCCATACGCATTCCTCCTTACATCCAGCATAGCAATACGGGACGGGGCCCGCCGCCGTGGCAACGGGCCCCGTATACGATGTTCACGGTCTAGCGTGCCGCCTGCGGGCGCGCGGCCGGGGCCGAGACCGCCTCGTCGTCCCACGCCCCCTTCGGCATGGGGCGGAAGAGCTGGAACAGCATGCCTGTCGCCAACACGACCGCGACGACGGTCCACAGGCTGAAGACGCCCTGGGCGGCCAGGTAGAACTGGTTGATAAGCAGTCCCACCACCCACGCGAAGCCGCACTCGTAGCCCAGCGCGATAGCCGTCCACTTTGCCGAACCCATCTGGGCGCGGATGGTTCCCATGGCCGCGAAGCAGGGGGCGCACAGCAGGTTGAACGCACCGAACGCGGCGATGGCGCCCACGCTGGGGAACAGCGCGGCGAAGGCGCTCCACAGGGAGGGGTCGGTCTCGGTCGCCTCGGCCAGATGCAGCAGCGAGGCCGCCGTGGCCATCACGTTCTCCTTGGCCACCAGGCCGGTGACGGACATGGCCGTGGCCTGCCAGGAGTCGAAGCCCAGCGGGGCGAAGATCCAGCTCACGGCACCGGCGACCGCAGCGAGGACAGAGTAGTTCGTGAACTCCTCGGGGATGCCCTCCATCGCGGGCAGGAATCCGAACGCGCCCTCGTAGACGCCGAAGTTCGACAGGAACCACACCACGATGGTGGATGCGAAGATGATCGTGAAGGCCTTCTTGATATAGGCGCTCACGCGCTCCCACACGTGCAGGGCCCAGCTGCGCGCACTCGGCATGTGGTAAGCGGGCAGCTCCATCACGAAGGGGGTGGGGCGGCCGGCGAACAGCTTCGTCTTCTTGAGCATGATGCCCGAGACGATGACCGCGACGACGCCCAGGAAGTAGAAGAGGGGCGCGATCCAGGTGGATTCGGCGTCGCCGATGAGCGCGCCCATGACCAGCGCGATGACGGGCAGCTTGGCGCCGCACGGGATGAACGTGGTGGTCATGACCGTCATGCGGCGGTCTTTCTCGTTCTCGATCGTCTTGGTGGCCAGCACGCCGGGCACGCCGCAGCCCGTGGAGACGAGCATGGGGATGAACGACTTGCCGGACAGGCCGAAGCGGCGGAACACGCGGTCCATGACGAACGCGACGCGCGCCATGTAGCCGCAGTCTTCAAGGAAGGACAGCAGCACGAACAGCACGAACATCTGCGGAATGAAGCCGAGCACCGCACCCACGCCGGCGACGATGCCGTCGCACACCAAGGAGATCACCATGTCGGACGCGCCGGCAGCGGAGAGCCAGCCCTCGAAGAGCGCGGGCACGCTGGGCATGGCGGCTCCGAAAAGCTCCCAGCCCTCGCCGAAGAGGTTGTCGTTGACCCAATCGGTCATGGCCGTGCCGAAGGTCGAGATGGACAGGTAGTACACGCCGAACATGATCAGGGCGAAAATCGGCAGGCCCAGCCAGCGATTGGTGACGATACGGTCGATCTTCTCCGATGTGCTCATGCGCGCCGGCGCCCGATGCAGGCACTCGTCCACGATATGGGCAATCACGGCGTAGCGCTCGCCGGTGATGATCGACTCCGCGTCGTCGTCGCAATCCGCCTCGCATGCCGCCACCAGCTGCTCGATGCGCTCGGCGGCCGCGGCGTCGAGGGCGAGCGAGGCGGCTGCCCCGGCATCGCGCTCGAACAGCTTCACCGCGTAGTACCGGCGCTTGGCAGCGGGCACGCGGGCGGGCAGCTGGTGCTCGATGCGCTCGAGCACGCCGTCGACCGCGGCATCGAATGCATGGCGCTTCGGAGCGGCCTTGCGAGCCGCAGAGCGCTTCGCCGTTTCCAGCAGGTCGTCGACGCCCGTGTTCTTCAGCGCGGAGATCAAGACCACGGGGCAGCCCAGCGCGCGCTCGAGCGCGGGCACGTCGATCCTATCGCCGTTCTTCTCCACCAGATCGGCCATGTTCAGCGCGACCACCACGGGAAGCCCCGTCTCGATAACCTGGAGCGCCAGGTACAGGTTGCGCTCGAGGTTGGTGGCATCGAGAACCTGGATGACGGCATCGGGCTCGTCGCCCATGAGGTAGTCGCGGCTCACGCGCTCCTCGGGGCTGTAGGGCGAGAGGGAGTAGATGCCGGGCAGGTCGGTGACGACGACGCCCTTATCGGAGGAGAGGCGCGCCTCCTTCTTCTCCACCGTGACGCCCGGCCAGTTGCCCACGTAGCCGTTCTGACCCGTAATCAGGTTGAACAGCGTGGTCTTACCGCAGTTGGGGTTGCCCGCCAGCGCGATATGCATGCTCGTTTCTGCCATAGTTCCTTCCCTTGCATCCTGTCCGGGGCCGTGCAATATACGGCATCCGCGACGTAGCATTTGTTAGATGTGGGTAACTTACTGCTCAAAAAAAATGCGCTACCGCACCTCGACGATGGCCGCCTCTTCCTTGCGGATGGACAGCTCGTATCCACGCACCGAGATCTCGACCGGATCGCCCAGGGGAGCGACTTTCACGACCTTGAACGGCGTGCCCTTGATCAGCCCCAGATCCATAAGGTGCCGGCGCAGCGGCCCCTCGCCATGCAGCTTCACGATGACGGCGGACTCCCCCACCGGCACCTCTCCCAGCGTTTTCATACCTTCCTCCTGTTCCCAGACGTGCAAGCCTAAGCGACCATGACGTTGCGGGCGACCTTGACATCGAGGCCGAAGCGCGCGCCCTTCACCATGACGATGATGTTGCCGCCGCCAACCGTCACCACGTGCACCTGCGAGCCCTCGACGAATCCAAGGGTCTCGAGATGCCGCTTCACGTCGGACGCGCCCTTCACGCGCGCGACGGTCGCCGTCTCACCCGCCCTCATCATCGAAAGGGGCATCGACGGCATCTGCGGTCCCTGCGGCATTCGACCCACCATCTTTCCAAAAGTTAGCCTTGGCTTTGTTCACCTTGGTAAACTACCACGAAATGCCGCCCCTGGGAATAACCATGGCTAACTTTTACGAAAAGATAATTCGATTGTTCATCATCAGATTTATATGCGCTGCTAGATGCATATGAGCCTGCTGTCGCGAGCAGAGCCTCAGATCGGTGCTCAGATTGGTGCCTGCTCAGATTGGTGCCTGTCCCTAATCTGAGACGGTCGGTGCTCAGATTGGTGCCTGTCCCTAATCTGAGGCGTGATGCGCGCCGAGCGCCATCGCAAACGAAAAGCGGCCTTCCACCCGGCTTGGATGGAAGGCCGCTCTATAGCCGTCGCACATGGGCGGCGAACGGGCGTGCACGCCCTCGCGCAGCGCCCGCTATTCGTTTTGCGCTAGATCGCGCAGGCGGCGTCGTAGGCGGTCTTGGTGGCGCAGGAGATGTCGCCGCCCTCCTCGCTGCAGTCGCCCACGAAGGTCCAGGCCACGCCTGCCGCATCGAGCGCGACGGTGTCGAAGGCGACGCGCTTGGCGCCGATGGCCATGACGGCGTAGTCGATGGGCATGCGGGCCTCGGAGCCGTCGGCGGTCTCGCACACAAGCTCGGTCGGGGTGATCTCGAGCACCTTGTGCTGCGTGAACCGCTTCACGCCGCGGGCCTCGAAGTGCTCGAAGAGGGTCGGCTTGATGGTCGGACCCTCGTCGGCGGCGATGCTCTCGAGCATCTCGACGACGCTCACCTCGCAGCCCTCGTCGGCCAACAGCTCGGCGGTCTCGCAGCCCACCATGCCGCCGCCGATGACGGCGACCTTGCCGTAGACCTCGGCCGTACCAGCCAGGACGGACCAGGAGTCCACCACGTTGGGGAGCTCGCGGCCGGGGATCGGCGGGCAGGCGCACTGGGCGCCCACGGCCACGATCACATGGTCGAATCCCGCGGCGGTAAGCTCATCGGCGGTCGCCTCGTGGCCGAGCTCGAACGTCACGCCGGCGTTGCGGGCCGCGGTCACGCCGTCCTGGACGGCGCGGCGCAGCTCGGCCTTTCGCGGGGGCACGCATGCGATGTTGAGCTGTCCGCCCAGCTCGCAGGCGCGCTCGAACAAGGTGACGTCGTGGCCGCGCAGCGCGGCGACGCGGGCGGCCATGAGGCCGGCGATGCCGCCGCCGATGACGGCGACGCGCTTGGCCTCGCGTGCGGGCGCGATGCGGCGCACCGTCTCATAGCCGTTCTCGGGATTGAGGACGCAGGAGAGGCCCTCGCGGCGCTGGATGGCGTCGGTGCAGCCCTTGTTGCAGGACAGGCAGCGGATGATCTGGTCGGCGCGGGCCTCCTCGACCTTGCGGACCCAGTCCTCGTCGGCGAGGAACCCGCGGCCGATGCCAACCATGTCGGCCTTGCCGGACACCACGATGCGCTCGGCCATCTTGGGGTCGATGATGCGGCCGACGGCGGAGACGGGGATGCTCACGGCGTCCTTGATCTGGCCGGTGATGTCGACAAAGAAGCCGTAGGGCTGCACGCCCATGGGCGGGATGGTGTCGGCCATGTTGCCGGTGTGGTTGGCCTGGGCGACGTGCAGCATGTCGACGCCGGCCTCCTCGAGCCACCGGGCAAACTGCGGGGCGTCCGCCAGGTCGATGCCGCCCTTGCCGCGCTCGGGCGTCACGATGGGGAACTTGTAGTCGATGACCATATCGGGCACGGCCTCGCGCAGGGCGCGGACGAGCATGAGCGCGAAGCGCGTGCGGTTCTCGAGCGAGCCGCCGAACTTGTCGGTGCGGTGGTTCATGCGGGTGGAGCACAGGCAGCCGGTCAGGCGGTCGCCGTGGACCTGGATGACGTCGACGCCGGCCTTCTCCGCGCGGCGGGCGCAGTCGCACATCTTGTCGATGATCTTGAGCAGGCCCTCCTCGCTCACCTCGTCGGTGAAGTGCATCATGTCGTGGTGCAGGCGCTCGCGCACCTCGGCCATCTTGCCCTGCTGGAAGAGCTCGTTGATGGCGTCGCAGTCGTACTCGGGATGGAAGATCTGCACGCCGAGCTTGCAGCCGTACTCGTGCACGGCGTCGGCGAGCTTCCTGAAGGAATCGATCTGCTCATCGCAGTAGAGCTTGGGCGTGGGCGAGAACGAGGCGATGGGCGCGACGTCGCCCAGCACGATATAGGACGCGCCGCCCTGCGCGATACGGGTATAGAAGCCGCGGCTGCGCTCGCCGATGCTGCCGTCGCGCTCCTCGTAGCCGGTGGTCAGCGGCGGGAACATGATGCGGTTCTTGAACTCGACGCCGCCGACGGTGATCGGCTCCAGGATCCTCATATCCGGTTTGCTCATGTGCGTGATTCTCCTTTCGTAGCGGCGCGCCGCCCTCCCGCGGCCCGCCTGCCTATGGAACCTATGCTCTGCAGTTGCCCTTGACGAAGTCCGCCATGGCGTCGAACACCATGGCGCGGGCATCTATGTTGGCGAAATCGTGCCCGCCGGCGGGCGCCTGCACGTACTCGACATCCCCGTAGACGGACCGGTAGCGCTCGCAGTCCTCGCTCGAGACGAGCTCGTCGTCATCGGCGCGCACGATAAGCACGGGTCCGTCGTAGCCCTCGGCCTCGATGTAGGGGTCGGGATGCGCGCCCATGCTATGGTTGAAGGCCATCTTGAAGACGAGGCCCTCCATGTCGGCGTAGTCGCGTCCGGTATGCTGCTCGAGCAAGCACGCGTTGCGCTCGGCGTCGCGCCACATGGCGGCCCCCGGGCTCAGCAGGACGAGGCCGCGTGGGCGGATATCGGGGGCGGCGCTGGCCGCGACATAGCCGCCCAGGCTATGGCCCGCCAGGAACATACGGTCGGCATCGGCCCATGGCTGCGCGGAGGCCCAGGCGAAGATGTCCGCGGCGTCGTCAAGCAAGCCGTCGAACAACATGTCGGAAAACTCGCCGTCCGACTCGCCGCACCCATAGAAATCAAATCGGACGCACGCAATGCCCTCGCGCGCGAGCGCACGGGCCAAATTCGTGCCAAAGTACCTGCGCCCCGAAACGGAGCCGCCAAACCCATGCAGCATGACGACGCACGGATGGACCCCCTCGCCCGCCGGCACCGTGACGATGCCGCGCAGGGTGTGACCGCCCCTGTTCTTAATAGCTACCTGCAGTGTTTCCATAGCGCACATCCCCTTCGAACTACGGCTATACAACGATAGCGGCACGCTCGTCGTTCGCTACACCTATGGCGGACGGCAAGGCAACGTTACTGCTATTCACTATTGTAGGCATTCGGCGCACATTTGTTACGTCAGCGCTTTGTAAACCACATTTCACCGCGCGGCCCGACCCCGCACCTCAGATTGGGGACAGGCACTTTTCTGAGGTCGAAGCCGACGGCGAGTCGCGTCTCCATCAACGCCCCGAACCTCAGAAAAGTGCCTGTCCCTAATCTGAGACGGCGGCGCTCCTATCGACCCAAAAGGTCGAGGACGCGGCGCTTGTGCTCGAGAAAGGCAGGTGTGAGCGCAAACTCGGCACGCTCGGCGCGCGGACACGCCACGCGCTCGCTACCCGCGATGCGCGCCGGTTCGCCCTGCTGCGGAGCACCGCGCATCACGTAGATCACATCCGCGAGCTTCACAGCCTCGTCGATGTCGTGCGTCACCAGCAATGCCGTGGTTCCGCACGTCTCGACCACGTCGAGGAACCATGCGTGCATATCGGCCTTGGTGAAGGCATCGAGCGCCGAGAACGGTTCGTCGAGCAACATGAACTCGCTCGAAAACAGGTAGCTGCGCAGCAGCGCGGCGCGCTGGCGCATGCCGCCCGAGAGCTCCGCCGGCCAGCGGTCCGCCGTTCCCTCCAGGCCGAAGAGACCGAGCAGTCCGCGCGCCCGCTCGCGCGCCGCAGCCGTCGGCTCGCCCTTGAGCACGAGCGGCAACGACACGTTGTCGATAATCGTCTTATGGGGAAGAAGCAGGTCCTTCTGCAGCATGTAGGCCAGTTGCCCGGGTTGGCCGGCGATGTCGCGCCCATCGAGCAGCACGCGACCCGCACGCGGCGAGGCGAGGCCCGCCACCACATGGAAGAGCGTCGTCTTGCCGCAACCCGACGGACCGAGCAGGCAGGCGACCTGCCCGGACTCGACGACGAGGTCGATATCCTCCAGCACGTCCACCGGGCCGAAGCCCTGCGAGACGCCGTCTATCACCAGCTTTGCCAACGGTTCCTCCCCCGTCGCGCTCCAATACACGTATCCCGGCGCGGAGCCGCAGCGCATGCGGCTCCGCGCGGCGCTCTCCGGCGCTAGGCGCCGATGAACTCGGTGGTCATGCCGGCGCCGGGCTCGATCGGCGCGGCGAAGCCCTGCTCGGTGACCCAGCCGAAGAAGTCGTCCCAGCGCTGCTGGTCCAGCTGGCCCCACATGGAGGCATCGGCCTGGTACTGCTCGGCGAGGTAGGCCTGCGACGCATGGACGAGCTCGGGCTCGAGCTCAGGGGCGGCCTTCAGCAGGATCTCGGCGGCGGCGTCGGGATCCTTGATGCAGTCCTCGTATCCCGCACGCGTCGCGTCGATGAACGCCTTGACGGTCTCGGGGTCGCTCTCGATCAGGTCGTTGCCGGCGATGATGACCGGCGTGTAGAAGTCGAGGACCGGATCGATGTCGGCGAAGGCGAAGTAGTTGGTGTCGAGGCCCGCCAGGCGGCACTTCTCGCCGGCCCATGCCCAGTAGATCCAGATGCTATCGACCTGGTCGGTGGTGAGCGCGGTGACCTCATCGGTGACCGTGGAGGGGATCATCTTCACGCGGCTGAAGTCGCCGCCGTCCGCCTCGACGCAGCGCTGGATGACGCCCTGCTCGATGGGCAGCTCCCAGGTGGCGTAGGTGTGGTCCATCATGCCGGCGGGGCTCGCGATGCCCTTGTCCTTCATGCTGATGATGCCCGAGGTGTTGTGCTGGATGATCGCGGCGACCGCGGTGACGGGCATCGGCGCGTCACCGGACACATAGGACGCCATGGTGTCCTGGAAGGTCACGCCGAACTGGGCGTCGCCCGCGGCGACGAGCGCGTCGGCGCCGTTCTCGGGCGCCTGCAGGATCTCGACGTCGAGGCCGGCGTCCTTGTAGTAGCCCTTCTCCTGGGCCACGTAGAGACCCGTGTGGTTGGTGTTGGGCGTCCAGTCGAGGGCGAAGGTAATCTTCTTGAGGCCGCTGCCCTTCTGCGCGGAGCCGGACTGATCGGCCGGCTTGCCTGCGCAACCCGTCAGGGCCGCGGCGCCCGCCAAACCGGCGCCGGCGATGCCGGCATGCATGAAGGCGCGACGGCTCAGGGGACGTGCCGTGATAGTCTTGGGATTGCCCTGCATGATTGCTCCTATTCTCCCTGATGACGCTCGATGCGCTCCCAGGGCATAGCGATGCGGCGCACCGCCTCGACGACCCACATGAGCACGAGGCTCAGGGCCGAGATGAGGAAGATGACCGCGAACATCTTGTCAAACGAATACGCTTTGCGTACGCGCGTCATGTACACGCCGAGGCCGGAGAACCCGCCCAGCCATTCGGCGATGACCGCGCCCACGATGGCGTACGCGGCCGAAATCTTGAGGCCGCTGAAAAACTGCGGCAAAGCCGCCGGAATCTTCACGTGGTGCATGATCTGCCACCGCGACGCCCCCATCGAGCGCATAAGATCGATCTCGTCCGGGTCAACCGATTTGAATCCGCCGAGCAGGCCCACCGTAATAGGGAAAAACGTTGCCACCACGATGAGCACGACCTTGGGCAGCATGCCGTAGCCGAACCACAGCACCAACAGCGGCGCGATGGCCACCGTGGGAATCGTCTGCGTAAGCACCACGAGCGGGTAGAAAGCGCGATAGAGCACCTCGAAGCAGTCCATGGCCACGGCGGCAAGCGCGCCGAGCGCGATTCCCGCCGCCAGACCGATACCCGCTTCCGCAAGCGTAGTCAGAGCATGGCCCACCAGCAGCGGCCAATCACCCACGAGCGCGCGCACCACCGCGATTGGACTTGGCAGCAAGTACGGCGGCATGATGCCCGCCGAGCATACGACCTGCCACAGCACAAGAAGCGCGATGATGGCAATCGGAGCCGCGAGGGCGAGCAGCCGGCGGCGAGGCCGTCCACCGTGGCGCAGAGCCGAATCGGTTGCCGGGGACGAGCCGCGCATGCTAGCGCTCGTCCTGGTGATACTTGGAGATCTTCTCCTCGGTGGTGAGCACGCCCGCCTCGGGCGCGAAGAAGATCTTGACGTACGTCGCGACCTCGGGGGCGCCGGCCTGCGTGCAGATGCGGCTCACGCCGGCGACGACCTCCATGCAGGCGTCGTAATCGCCCTGGATGGTAGTCTCGAACGGCCCCACGTACGCATCGGGGAACTTGGCTTGGATATAGGCGATGGCCTCGTCGACGATACGGATGACCTCCTTGGTGCCGTCCACGCCCTGAGGCAGTACCTGGATCGCTACGCTCGCTTCCATGAGCTTCCTTTCCGAGGCCGCACAAAACGGGCCCCTTCTCTCGTAGGGGCCCGCTCAACACGATGAACTCGATTGCAAGCACGGCTGCTCAGTCCCTACGCCGGCATTACCCGGATCAGGTTTCGGGTCGAAACGGTGCGGGCGGCGACGTGGTCGCCAAACAGCCCGCGGGTTTCCTCTCAGCCGGCCTCCGCCAGCTCCCCATTGGTACGCAACCGAGTATAGCACTGACACCCATCAGGCCGACTCGGGTGCCGTGGGCTTTGATTCGCCCGCGGTCTCCAGGCTAGCCAAGCATTACAGCAATATGCATCTTTTATGCATATATTTCATACTATTTACTATAGTTTGCAATGCTATTTTCGAGCGCATTGTTGAATCTTGCCATTATGGTCAAATACCTAATCCGTGTGGCACCGCCGGGCGAGCCGGAAGAGCTGAAGACGCTCATTCGGAGACGGAATGCCCGCGCGGGCCCCTCTTCCGACGCCCCCTCCCCCGTCGTTCAAGGATGTGCCCCCTAGATTTACAACAATTGTCTGTTATCTAAGGAAGCATGCGGCAGCGAACGAGTGCAGATCGCGCAAGCACAGCATGTATCACGGGATGTATGCCACAGAGATTTGCAATTTGACCACTACACGGGATTTAACGCGTGCAACCGCATCGCATCGCAAGCGCCACGTGCGCGAAGGAGCGATTCGCCCTAGCGCAGCCATCCCTTATGGATCGCCATTCCGACACCGATGGCGAGCATCATAAGGATACAAAGAAGGACCAGGTAGTTCATCATAGCCTGCAACATGGGCGCCTCCTTACAGGTGCTGGGGCGTCCGCGCTCGGAGCAAGGAAGAGCAACGGCGCCCCGCTAACCACCTCTATTGTGAGAAGCCCACGTCAAACCTGCGTAAAGGACGCATCAAAACTAAAGCGGGTCCGCCGAAGGCGGACCCGCTTTAGTTTTGCTGAAGCAGCGCGTGCCTCGTGCGCAGCGTCCGGAAATGAAAGAACGAGGTCACCAGGTGCCCCGTAAACCCCTAGTCGATGCGAAGGCCAACTTCCTTGAGCTGTCGCCCGGAGACGGCGCTGGGGGCATCGGACATGAGGTCGGAACCGGAGCTGGTCTTGGGGAACGCCATGACCTCGCGAATGGAATCGGCGCCGGCCAGCAGCATGCACACGCGATCGAGACCGAGCGCGAAACCACCCATGGGCGGCGCACCGAACTCGAGGGCGTCCATGAGGAAACCGAATTGCTCGCGCGCGCCCTCGATGGTGAAACCGAGCATCTCGAGCATGGCGAGCTGCATCTCGGAATTATGGATGCGCATGCCGCCGCCACCGGCCTCGTAGCCGTCCATGACGAAATCATAGGTGCAGGAACCCGCGGCCAGCGGGTCGGCCTTAATAGCCTCGAGGTCGTCGGTGCTGGGCAGGGTGAAGGGCTGGTGCTCGGCCTCGTAGGCGCCGCGCTCCTCGTCCCAATGGAACAGCGGGAAGTTGACGACCCACAGGAAGTCGTGGCCCTCGCGCGGCAGCTCAAGCGCATCGGCCATATGGTTGCGCATGCCACCCAGGATCTCGTCGGCGCCCTTGCGGTCGGCCACGGCGAACATCACGAGGTCGCCGGGCTGGGCGTCCATCTCGGTGCGCAGCGCAGCCATCTCGTCGTCGGTGAAGAACTTGACGATGGGGCTGTTCACGGAACCGTCCTCGCGGAAGGCGATCCAGGCCAGGCCCTTGGCGCCGAAGTCGGCGGCGACGCCCGCCAGCTTATCGATCTGCGCGCGCGGCCAGGTGCCGGCGCCTTTCGCGTTGATAGCCTTGACGTACTGACCCTCGGTGGCGGCGGCGCTGGCGAACAGCTTGAACTTGGACTCGGTGAAGATGCCGGTCACGTCGTGCAGCTCCATGCCGAAGCGCGTGTCGGGCTTGTCGGAGCCGTAGGTATCCATGGCGTCCCAGTAGTCGATGCGGCGCAGCGGCGTGGGCATGTCGACGCCCATCTTGGCGAAAGCGTCGGACAGCACGTCCTCGAGCGTGCTCATGACATCGTCCTGGTCGACGAAGCTCATCTCGATGTCGACCTGGGTGAACTCGGGCTGGCGGTCAGCGCGCAGGTCCTCGTCGCGGAAGCACTTGGCAACCTGGTAGTAGCGCTCGACGCCGCCCACCATAAGGAGCTGCTTGAGCAGCTGCGGGGACTGGGGCAGCGCGTAGAAATGACCGGGCTGGATGCGGCTGGGAACCAGGAAGTCGCGCGCGCCCTCGGGCGTGGACTTGAACAGGGCCGGAGTCTCGACCTCCATGAACAGACGGTCATGCAGCGCCTGGCGGATGGCGAACGTGAAATCGGAGCGCATCTGCAGGTTGGCCATCATCTTGGGACGACGGATGTCGAGGTAGCGATAGCGCAGGCGAATGTCCTCGCCCGCCTCGACGTGGTCCTCGATCTGGAACGGCGGGGTCTTGGAGGTATTGAGCACCTCGATATGGGAGATGAGCACCTCGATCTCGCCGGTGGCGAGCTTGGCGTTGGCCTGCCCTTCGGGGCGCTCGCGCACCACGCCGGTGACCTTGATGGGCCACTCGGAGCGAATCGTCTCGGCGGTATGGAACGCGGTGCCGCCGGAGTGCTCGGGGTCGAAGGAAACCTGCGTCACGCCCTCGCGGTCGCGCAGGTCGACGAAGATCAGCCCGCCGTGGTCGCGGCGGCGCCACACCCAACCGGTGAGCGTGACCTCCTGGCCGATGTGCTCGCGGCGGAGCTCGTTGCAGGTATGCGTGTGCATGGAGCGGATTTCAGTCACGAAAACCTCCTCATCCGTGCCACCCCGTGTCGGTCCGGGCGGCTTGTCGTACAGATGGCCCCGCCTGCGTAGACCGCGCAGCGGGACAGGACCCGGAGCCGATAGGAGCTCGGACGGGCCACGCGCGAACAACAGCACGTCCGAAATCGAAGGCGGTGCTCGCGCGATAGTTCAATAGGATAGCGGAAGGCGGGCGCAAGCGTGAGGAGAAGAACGCGTTGCGTGCGCGCGTAACAGGGATGTGACATTTGCTCGTGACGCTGAAATGACATTGTCCAGGGTGAAAAACGAGCCTCGCGCACGATGATGGGGCTGGTTCGGGCGCGAACATCCAATATAGATGAGATCGTGGCTCCTGATTGGATCCGACCCGGGCGCGAAGCGCGCAACGAAACAACGCCGAGGGCGTCGCGCACATGCATCGCGGACCCTCGGCGTCGCGTACGAACTCAATGTCGCACTTGGAATTACCCCGTATTCTGGAGGCCGGCGGAAACTCCGGTCACGGTCGCCAAGATGAGGCTCATGAATTCGGCCTTGGCCTCCTCGGACAGCTCGTCCTGGTTCATGCGGACCTCGCGCAGCGCGCGAACCTGAGCCAGGGACAGCGCGTCCACGAACGGATTGCGCACGCGGACGGCGCGGCCGAGTACGCGGCGCTTCTCGAGCGGCCAGGCGTTGCCGGTGATGGCCAGCGTCCACGTGCGCGTAAGCTGCATCTCCTCGAACACCTTGGCTGCCAGGTCCTCGCGGTCGCCCAGGGCAAGGTACATCTTGGCGATGCGGCCGTCGGTCTTGGCGATGGACATCTCGATGTTGTCGATGAACGTGCTGAACAGCGGCCACTCGGCATAGGCGCGGCGAAGGAGGTCGAGGTCGCCCAGCGCCTCGCACGCCGAACCCAGGCCGTACCAGGCCGCCAGGTTGATGCGGGCCTGGCTCCAGCTGAAGACCCAGGGGATGGTGCGCAGGTCGTCGAGCGACTTGGCGCCCAAGCCGCGCTTTGCCGGGCGGCTACCGATGGGCAGCAGGCCGACCTCGGTCAGCGGGGTCACGGTGGAGAACCACGGCGTGAACTCGGGCGTGTTCAACAGGTCGAGATAGGTCTGGTGCGACACCTCGTTGAGGCGCGCCGCCATATCGGCGAACTCCTCGGTGGTCTGGGTGTTCACGCGCTCGATCGACGGAGCCGAGTTAAGCAGCGTGGCCGCCGCGACGCTCTCCACGTGGCGCTGGGCCAGCGCCGGGTTGCCGTACCGGGCGAAGATGACCTCGCCCTGCTCGGTCAGCTTGAAGCAGCAATTGACCGAGCCCTTGGGCTGCGCGAGCACCGCGCGGTTGGCCGGGCCGCCACCGCGGCCCACGGCGCCGCCGCGGCCGTGCATGAGCACCAGGTCGATGTTGTTGCGCTCGGCCCACGCGGCGATGCGCGCCTGCGCGGAATGCAGCGCGAGCGTGGCGGTGGTGGGGCCGGCGTCCTTGGAGGAATCTGAGTAGCCGAGCATGACCTCGAGCTTGCGATTGGTCTGCGCCAGGCGCTTCTGCACCGCGGGGATCTGCAGCATGCCGTCGAGCACGTCGACGCAGCCCTCGAGGTCCTCGAGCTGCTCGAACAGCGGGATCACATCGATGGCGGGGACGTCCTCGGCATGCGCGAACGCCAGCTGCGCCAGCTCGTACACGTCGGCGACGTTCTGGGCGCTCTTGGCAAACGAGATGATGTAGCGGCGCGCGGCCTTGAGGCCGTAGCGCTTCTGGATGCTGCCCATCGCGCGGAAGGTGTCGAGCACCTCGCGCGTCATGGGCGCCAGCTCGCCGCGCTCGCCATGGACGCCGTGCTCGCGGATATCGGCCAGGGCGCGCTCGTGCACGACGGAATGCTGGCGGAACTCGGTCTCGACCATATGGAAGCCGAAGGTCTCGGTCTGCCAGATGATGGTCTGGACCGGTCCGTAGGCCGCGCGCACCGCGCCCGCCTCGGCGAGCGAGCGCTGCACCACGCGCAGGTCGGCCAGGAACTCATCGGCCGAGTCGTACATGGTGTCGGCGTTGCGCGCCACCGTGGCGTCCAAGCGCGCGGCCATGACCAGCATCACCGCGCGATGGGGCTCGGATTTAGAGATCATGCTGGCGCGATCGGTGAGGATCTCGCTCATCTCGACCTGGTGGTTCCACAGGTTGAGCAGCTCGTCGGTAGGCTTGGTGTACTTGGCCTCGAGCGTGAGGTTGCGGCCCACGCGGCGGCACTTGTTCGCGAGGGCGCTGATCATGTGCGACGCGAACTTGGCCGCCACCTGTCGGCTCACCTTGGCGGTCACGTTGGGGTTGCCGTCGCGATCGGTGCCGATCCAGCTGCCGGGATGGAAGAACGCCGGGCACACCGGCGGCACCGTGCCCGCGCGGTCGCCCAGGACCCAGTCGTCGAAGCGACGGTACACCATGGGGATGGTGTCGAACAGCGTGTTGTCGAAGATGTCGATGATGGTATCGGCTTCCTCGACGGGCGTGGGCTTCTTCGGCGCGATGGGCGTCGTGCGCACCAGGGCGTCGATCTCCTGCAGCAGATGGCGCTCGTTTTCCATGAGGTCGGAGCCGCCCAGGCGCGAGCGCTCGGCGAGCAGCCGCGCGATACGGCGGATCTTGCCCTCCACGGCCTTGCGGCGCGCCTCGGTGGGGTGCGCGGTGAACACCGGGTGAAACTCGAGGCGGTTGAGCAGCTCGTTGGCGCGGCCCACGCCCACCTCGTCGATGAGCTGGCGATAAGCCACGGTGAGCTCGTTGGCCGGATCGACGGGGGAATCGATGGACACCTCGCTCTCGCGGCGACGCAGCTTCTCGACGCGGTAGTTTTCCTCGGAAAGGTTGGCCAGGTGGAAGAACGTGGTGAACGCGCGGACGATCACCTGCGCGCGGTCGAGCGGCAGCGAGTCGATGAGCTCCACGGCATCGCGGAACGCGTCGGCCGTGGCGCTCTGCGTAGTGGGGACGCCCTCCTCGTTCGTGGGGTCCGCCGCGGCCTCCGCGCCCGGGTCCCCCTCGTTGGCGGCGATGACGCTCGCGAGCAGCCGGTCGAAGATATTGCAGATCTCCTCGTCGTACTCGCGCAGCACGCGGCGCTCCAGGCGCACGAACAGCGCCAGATGGTCGCGCAGCTGCGCGGGGATGTTGAACTCGGAGAGCGCCTGCATCGCGGCGCGGGCCTCATCCCGGTCGATGCGGCTGACCGACTCGACCGCCGCGCCGCCCGACACGGTGGCGACGTCTTCGGTTTGATGCTTGGTTTCCTCTGTCACGGCAGGTCCTTTCGGATAAAAGCGTGAACACGTGTTTCTTTCAGTATACGGCGATGCGGCGCCCTCCAAGCGCCCGATATCCGAGCGCCCTCCACAGAATCGACCGGGCGCGGCCGCGCGCAAGGCCTAGCGGGCGCGCAGCTCGTCGACGACGGAGGCGCGGGGGACGAGGCGCTCCTCGCCCGTGGCCATGTCGCGCACGCGCACGTTGCCCTGTGCGAGCTCGTCGCCGCCCACGACCACCATGGTGGCCGCGTTGAGCTTGTTGGCCAGCTTGAACTGGGCCTTGAGCTTCTTACCCAGATAGTCGGCCTCGGTGCGGATGCCTGCCTCGCGCAGCTCGCGCGCGAGGGCGAACACCTCGCCGCGCAGCTCGTCGCCGGCGTTGGCCACGAAGACGCACGAGGGGTCCGGCGACGCCATCTCGCCGCCGAAGGCCTCGAGCGCCAGCATGGCGCGCTCGAAGCCCACCGCGAAGCCCACGGCCGGCGTGGGCTTGCCGCCCTCGAGCTCGACCAGGCCGTCGTAGCGGCCGCCGCCGCCGATGGAGCCCACGCCCGCACCGGGAGCCTCGACCTCGAAGACCGTGCGCGTATAGTAATCCAGGCCACGCACGAGCGTGGGGTCCTCCACGTAGGCGATGCCGGCGGCATCCAGGTAGCGCTTAACCTGCTCGTAGTGCTCGCGGCACTCGTCGCACAGGCTCTCGCGCATCAGCGGCGCGTCCTGCATGATGGCGTGGCAGTGCTCGTTCTTGCAGTCGAAGGCGCGCAACGGGTTGAGCTCGGCGCGCTCCAGGCACTCGGGGCACATCTCGTCGGCGTGGTCGAGGATGAAGGCCCGCACCGAATCGCGATAGGCGGGGCGGCACGCCGGGTCGCCCATCGAGTTGATAAGCAGGCGCAGCTGCGACAGGTCGAAGCCCAGGCGCTTATAGAACTCCATGAGCATGATGATGCACTCGGCGTCGGCGGCGGGGTCGGACGCGTCGAGCCACTCGATGCCCACCTGGTGGAACTGGCGCAGGCGCCCCTTCTGCGGGCGCTCGCCGCGGAACATCGCCTCGGCGTACCAGCCCTTGAACGGGGCGGATCCCTGGGCCACCAAGCCGTTCTCCACGGCGGCGCGCACCACGCCGGCCGTGCCCTCGGGACGCAGGGCCAGACGCTGCTTGGCCTTGAGCTTGGCGTCGGTGCCCTCCTCGAGCACGCGAGCGAAGTTGGCGCCGGAGAACACGCGGAACATCTCCTTGCGCACCACGTCGGTGGACTGGCCGATACCATGGACGAAGACATCGACCTGCTCGATGGCCGGGGTCTCGATCGCATCGAAACCGTACGGGCCAAATACCTCGGAGGCCACCTCCTGCATCCGCTGCCACGCGCGCATCTCGCGACCGATCAGGTCCTTGGTGCCCTCAGCCCTCTGTGCCTGCATGCATACTTCCTTCCATCATAATTCGCCCGGGGGCGCATTCGTAACTCTCCTATTATATGGGTGGGCCGCAAACCACGCAGCCGCCCGCTGCATCATACCCGCGAATACCACACGAGCGGGCACGCTATATCCATCCGGCGCGCGTCGAGGGCGCGCCGGCCATCCAAGGGAGACGCCATGCACCAGTTCCGCAACGACTACTCAGAGGGCGCCGCGCCCGAGATGCTCGACGCCCTGCTGCGCACCAACGCCGAGCAGACCCCCGGCTACGGCACCGATCGCCACTGCGCGCAGGCCACCGATACGATTCGCGCCGCGTGCGGGCAACCCGAAGCGCTCGTGCGCTTCATCCCCGGCGGCACCGCGGCGAACGCCATCGCCATCAGCGCGCTCACCGAGGAATTCGAAGGGCCCATCCTCGCCGCCGACGCGCATCCCACCGCGCACGAGACGGGTGCCATCGAGGCATGTGGCCGCCGCATCCTGGCGACCGCCGACGCGAACGGCGTGCTCACGCCCGAGGAGTGCGAGCGCATCTACGTTCAGACGACGGCTGGCGGCTGCCACGCCACGCGCCCGGCGATGATCTACTTCTCCAACACCTCGGAACTGGGGCACGTGTACACGCGCGCCGAGTTCGACCGCCTGTGCGACTGGGCGGAGAGCCACGGCCTCGCCGTCTACGTGGACGGCGCGCGCATGGCCAGCGCGTTGGCGGCGTCCGACGGCGACCTCGAGCTCCGGCACATCGCCGCGCGCGCCGACGCCTTCACGCTCGGCGGCACCAAGGCGGGCATGCTGTTCGGCGAGGCGCTCGTCGTGAACCCGCGCACCGAGCGCACGCGCCGCGCATGCGACCGCATCCCCTACCTCATCAAGCGAGCGGGGCACATGACCGCCAAGGGCCGCCTCATGGGCGTCCAGTTCCAGGCGGCGTTCACCCCCGGAGCCGACGGCTCCCTTCCCTACCTGCGCCATGCGGCCCATGCCAACGCCTGCGCCGTGGCGCTTGCCCGCGGACTGGAGGACGCCGGCCTCGAGCCCTACATCCGCACCATGGGTAACCAGCAGTTCTTCTGGTGCACCCGCCCGCAGGCGGAACAGCTCGAAGCCGACCTGGGCGCCGAGGTCACCTATGTGAACGGGCGCCCCGTCGCACGCTTCGTGACGAGCTGGGCCACGCCGATGGAAGCGGTCGACGAGGCCGTCGCGTTCGCGCGCACGCTGCTATAGCGCTTAAAGGCGCCCACGGGGGTGCCAGCTAAAAGCACCGCACGCAGACGCCCGGCGGCGCCCCCCCGATGGACATCGAGGCGCCCCTCGCCGCCGCGGCACCACGCCGGCCGGCATCCACCAACCCCTCGCACCACCTCGCCCGCGCCCGCGCCCTCCCCCGGCGCGCCCGCGGGCGCTTTCCCCCACTTCACTACCGCTTGCATCGGTATTTCATCCGTACACGGGTTGCCCGGTCGGAGCCCTCCTTTCCACTCGTCGCCGCATGGTAGGTTGTATCGCTATGTGTACGATCGGCGCACGCTGACCATATCGCGCGCGCCGCACCTGCCAACGTCGCTTCGCCTGCGCGAGCGAGAAAGGACGGCTTCATGAAGCTACGAAGTCAGGAAGCGGATATACCGTCGCGCGGCCTGCGTCGCGCGGCCTGCGTCGGTGCGGGCCTGGCGCTCGCGCTGGCGCTCGGCGCGAGCGCCAGGCCCGCCCTCGCCGCCACCGCCGCCCCCGAGGGCGCCACCGGCATCTGGACCTTCGAAGGAGACCAGCCGCTGAAGGGCGCCGGCAGCAAGAACTTCAGCATCGAAAAGGTGGCCGATCCGAACGGCACCGTGAAGGTCGAGGACAGCGGGCTGGCCTCCCTGGGCAAGAGTCTGTCGTTCACCGACAAGAACGACGCGCACGACGTGCGCGTGCGCGGGGCGCTGGAGCAGCAGAAGGACTTCACCGTCTCGTTCTGGATCCGCGATGCCGATAGCAGCCAGCCCGCGGCGGGCAAGCGCACCGTCCTGCTGCATTCCGCCGGCCAGCCCACCTCCGTCCTCACCGAATGGAAGGACGGCACCTTCTCCTCCTCCATCGACAAGGCCGACAGCAATATCACGCTGGGTAAAAACCCCTCGCGCGCCGCATGGCAGCACGTCACCGTGGTCAAGCAGGTCACGAATAACGGCGCCGCCAAGAGCATCAAGCTCTACCTCAACGGCAAGGAGCTGGGCTCCGGCAGCTGGTCGCAGTCCCTGCCCGCCGGCGCCGTGGGCCTCGTGCTGGGCTCCTGGGGCTCCGATGCCGCGCAGCCGAATAACACCGAGCGCTTCGAGGGCAAGCTCGACGAGCTGCGCCTGTACAACAAGGCGCTCTCCGCCGACGAGGCCAAGCGGCTCTACGATTCCTACGGCGCGGTCAAAGCCGAGCTCGAGGTGGCGAGCACCAAGGCCGAGCTCCAGCGCCTGGTGGCCAGCGCGAAAGAGCTCCTTAGGAACGGCGACGACTCCGCCGAGTACGCCGCGCTGGACGCTGCCGTGAAGAAGGCCGAGACGGCCCTGGAGAACGCCGGCGCCGGCGCCATCAAGCAGGCGAAAGAGGAGCTGGCCCAGGCCATCGGCGCCGTCTACGCCCTCGGCGTGCAGGTGAGCGTCGACACGAGCCACGTCACGCGCACGGTGGATGACGCCGTCTTCGGCATCAACCACCGCTACGCCTTCAACGGCTACGGCACCTTCGACTCCCAGGCCATGAAGGTCAAAGACGAGTTCGCGAAGCTCTACGACGAGGCGGGCTTCGGTTCCATCCGCTATCCGGGCGGCACCATCTCCAACCTCTTCAACTGGAAGGAGACGCTCGGCAAGAAGGAGGAGCGCACCAACCAGATCCACGGCTTCTATAACAACAGCGGCCAGGGCGGCATCGCGCCCAACTTCGGCATCTCCGAGATCGGAACCTTCGCGCAGGAGCACGGTTCCGAGATCGTCTACGTGTACGCGCTGGGTCGAGGCGATGCAAACGACGCCGCCGACCTCATCGAGTTCCTCAACGCCGCAGCGGGCACCAATCCCAACGGCGGCACCGCCTGGGCCGACGTCCGCCGCGACCTCGGCCACCCCGAGCCGTTCAACGTGCGCTACTTCGAGATCGGCAACGAGATGAACCAGGGCGGCGCCGACGGCAACTCGTCGCAGCAGTACTGGACCGCAAGCGTTCCCGGCGGACCCGAGAAAGCCTATATCGACGGCGGCACCGCCTCGTTCACCAACCAGTACGCCGTCGTGCGCGGCAACTGGAACGAAACCGCCTCAAAATCGACCGGCAAAGCCAACCAGGAGTTCGGCATGCGCTATGCGCGCGTCGAGCGCGATAAGAAGGCGTCCGACTACGCCGATTTCACCGCGGTGAACGTCGGCTCCGTCAAGGTGAAGGTGGCGGGCGAGGAGTGGCGCCGCGTCGACGACCTCAAGGCCGCCGGCGCCGCCGACAAGGTCTACCAGCTCGACGCCAAGACCGGCTACTTCACCTTCGGCGACGGCGCCCACGGCATGATTCCCGCCAAGGACGCCAAGATCACCGTCGACTACTCCGTGAACCGCGACGGCTTCGTGGCCGTCTCGCGCAAGATGCGCGAGACCATGGCGCAGATCAACGCCGATCGCACGCGCGCAGGCCAGCCCGCGGGCGAGATCCACATCTACTCGAGCTACGAGACCGAGGGCTTCGTCAACAAGATGCACGAAGGCGGCCACGATGCGCTGTACGACGGCCTCACCATCCATCCCTACTCGGGCGACCCCGGCAACAACGGCAATAACGAGGCCTTCTACCTGCAGGCCATGAAACTCGGCGACAACAAGCGCGAGCACGTGGCAGGCTACGTCAAGCTCATGCAGAAGTACGATCCCAACAAGGTCCCCGTCATCAGCGAGTACGGCATCTTCCGCTCGCAAAACCTGCTCCTGCGCTCCCAGACGCACGCGCTCTACATCGCGCGCGCCATCATGGACTACGTGGAGCTGGGCAGCCCCTATATCCAGAAGCACTGCCTCGTCGACTGGTACTCCGATGGCGCCGACTCGCTCGGCCCCACCCAGCAGGCCGTGATCCAGGCCGTTCCCGTGAAGGGCAGCGGCGACACCAAGACCGGCGAGGGCGCCTTCACCTTCTTCAAGACGCCCAGTGCAAGCGTCTTCACCATGCTGAACGGCGGTTTCGGCACGAACATCGTGACCGCCCGGACAGCCGCCATGCCGGTGCTCTCCAACGGCGTGAAGCAGTACGACGTGATGGCGTCTACCGACACCGCGGGCAACATCTACGTCGCCATCGTCAACCTTGGCCTCGCCGAGGCGGGCGCCATGAAGCTGAGCATCCCCGGCGTCGACCTCACCGGCCGCGCCCTCGAGATCCGCTCGCTCGCCGGCGACGACTTCACAGCTGCCAACACGCCCGAGCGACCCGACGCCGTGCGGATCGATACGAGCACGATGACCGCCGAGCAGGCCGCGCCCCGCATCGAGCTTGCGCCGCACTCCTTCACCATCGTGAAGGTACCCGCCCAACAGCAGCCGGAGCCGCAGCCCATCGAGCGCACGGTGACGTTCGACCCCGGCTACGAGGGTGCAACCGCCATGCAGGTGAAGGTCGTCGACGGTCAGAAGGTGGCCGAGCCCGCGACGCCTGCACGCGAGGGCTATGAGTTCCTCGGCTGGCTCAACGGCACCGAGCGCTACGACTTCGACGCGCCCGTCACCGGCGACCTCGTGCTCACCGCCTCCTGGAAGAAGATAACGGCGCCCGTGGCGAAGCACACCGTCACGTTCATGAACGGCGACGCCGTGTTTGCCACGGCCGAGGTGGAGAGCGGCTCGACCGTCTCCAAGCCGCAGGACGACCCCGTCCGCGCGGGCTACACCTTCGAGGGTTGGACGCTCGACGGCAAGCCGTTCGACTTCGGCACCGCGGTGACGGACGACCTCACGCTCGTCGCCGACTTCAAGAAAGACGTCGCGCCGGAGCCCGAACCCGAGCCGCAGCCCCAGCCGCAGCCGCAGCCCAAGCCCGATCCGCAACCCCAGCCGCAGCCCGAACCCGAGCCGCAGCAGCCCGCACGCCCCGGCGGCCTTCCCACCACCGGCGATATGGCCGCCTTCGCGGGAATCGCGGCGGCCGCCGGTTCCGCCGCGGTCTACGCCGGCCGCAAGCTGAAGAAGCGTCGCTAGCCGCACGCGCGCCTCACGACGCGCGAGCCGCTTCGGTCGCGCGGACGCGCGCATGAGAAATAGCCCCGCTCCTCCCTCCTGGAGGAACGGGGCTATTCAGTCTCTTTCAACATCGAGCGCGCAGGCGCTTCCGATACCGCCTTACAGCAGGTAGCTCTCGCAGCGCTTGGCGCATTTGAGCGCAAAGGCCTTGCGCGCCACCGCCAGCTTCAAGCCGCCGCCGATCTCGCGGGCGCCGCGATGGCAGGCAGCGACGCAGCGCATGCACGAGATGCAGCGCTCCTCATCGGTGTCCTCGGGATGCTCGGGATCGATCGCGCCCACGGGGCACAGCGCCACGCACGCGCCGCACTGGACGCAGCGATCGGCCTGGCAGACCGGATGGAGCGGCACGCCGTCGTACGCACGGTACGGCCGCGCTCCCGGAACCTGCGCCAAGCGCGCGTCCTCGACGCACGGCGCGTCCTCGAGCGCGGAGCGCACGCGCTGGGCGAGCTGCTCGACCGCCGCCAGGTCCTGGGCGTCGGGACGCCCCTCTGCCACGTTGGTCATAAGAGAATGATGGGCCACCACGGCGGCACCGCCCACGGGCACGATCCCCTGCGCGTCGAGCGCATCGGCGAGCTCGATAAACGTATCGTCGACCGCGCGGTTGCCGTAGGTGACCAGCATGACCGCGGGAACGGGCTCGCTCGCGCGCCCCATCGAAGCCAAGCGCTCCAGGAAGGGAGCGGGCACGCGGCCGCCATAGGACGGAACCGCGCACACCAGCAGATCGCCGGGGCGGGCGGCGCGGAGCTCACATGAACGCGGCGTCGCGTCGACCAGCTCGAACGGCGCCTCGATGGCCCTGCAGAAAGCCAGCGCCACGGTCTTCGTCGTACCAGCGCCCGTAAAATACAGCGCGCGCACCGAATCGATCTTCATACCATCACGTCTTTTCAATCGAACACAAGAAGCCGCGCAGGCGCTTTATGCGCGCTTGCGCTCCGGCAGCCACTTGGCCAGGAAGCTGAAGTGGGTCTCGGACAAAACGATAGACAAGAAGATGAGCGCGAAGCCCAAGATAAGCTTGCCGGTAAGCACCTCGCCCGCCACGAGCACCGAGAACAGCACGCCGAAGGGGCTTTCGAGCGACAGCAGCAGCGAGCCCGTCGCCGGCGGCACGTGGGACAGCGCCTGGTTCTGCAAAAGCAGGCCCACCGTGGTGCACATGACCGCGAGGAAGGCCAGCTGCCCGATGGTGCCGGGCGTCCACATGGCGGCCGGAACGACAGGCTCGAAGAACGTGGTGGTGATCAACGAGAACGTTCCCACGAACAGGAACATCCAAAACGTCAGGACGCTCACGTCGCGGGTGCGCCCCACATGGCCCACGACCGCCATATCCAGCGCGAAGAAGCCGGCTCCCACCAGGGTGAGCAGGTCGCCGCGACCGATGGAGAAGTCGTCGAGCGCCACGAAGCCCACGCCCACCAGGCACAGCACCGCTGCGGAGATGTGCCACTTGGTGATGCGCTCGCGGAACAGGATGAACGCGATGAACGGCACGAGGATGCAGTACGTGCCGGTGAGGAAGGCGTTTTTACCCGGCGTGGTATCCACCAGGCCGAGCGTCTGCGTTCCGTACGCCGACCAGATGACGCAGCCCATCAGCAAGCCGATTCCCAGGTATTCCAGATTGAAGTGCGCGCGAATACGCTTATGGAAGATGGCGAACATGATGGCCGCCGACGGCAGGAAGCGGCAGGCCAGCAGCATGTAGGTGGGAATGGTGTCGAGCACCGTCTTCATGGTGAGGAACGAATAGCCCCAGATGAGGGCCATGGCCACCAGCATGAGCTTCCAGAACAGCGGCGAGCGCGCACCCGCGCCGCGCAGCGCGCCCGGCGCGCGGTCCTCGGGCGGCACCGGCACGCTGTCGCGCGTCTCGTCTACCAGCGACGTCCACTCCGCTTCGACGTCATGGGCATTCGCGGTCTTGCTGCCACGTGCTTCGGTTTCGATCATCTCTTTCAATGAACTCCACGCCTCGCTTTCCCCTTCGTAGCGCACCCCCGACCGGCATGCGCAGGCATACTTCCATGTTCCACCCGGATGGGCCTTCTTCAGCGCGCGCACCTCTTCGACCGTGCGCGGCTCGCGCGCCGCCTCGCGCGCATCGGGTCGACCGTCTTCCATAGGCTTCTCCCCTGCGCCTCGCGGTCCCGCCGGGCACCGGAGCGCAAGCGCGCGCAGGCGTCCGGCAGATCCGTGCGAACCTTGGTGTTAGCACGAAGAATGTACCACGCTGAGCTGGGGTTTCTCAATCCATTTGAATAAAGCATCCGCCGTTCGGCGAACGCCTCCCTCGAGTGCCGACGCTCGCTGCACGCGGTCCCGCGGGTTAAAAAACCCTCCCGCCCCAACGGGGGCAGGAGGGAAAAGGGGGACTATGCAGTCGACCGCGCAGACGCGCTTCGAGCGATTAGGCGCGGCCCACGGAACCGAGGTTCTCCATGCGGATCTTGACGATCTTGGTGATCTCGGCCATGCCGGCCTGACCCGGGTTCTTGGGATCGAAGTTGTTGGGGTTCTCAGCCATGTAGGCCATGTAGCCCTTGGTGTAGGCCTGACGCAGCTCGGTGGCGTAGTTCACCTTGCAGATGCCGTTCTTGACGGCCTCGGCGACCTGCTCGTCCGGCACACCGGAGGTGCCATGCAGGACCAGCGGCACGTCGACGGCGGCGCGGATGGCCTTCACGACGTCCTGGTCGATGTGGGGCTCCTCGGTGTACACGCCGTGAGCGGTGCCCACGCCGATGGCGAGGGAGGTGCAGCCGGTGCGCTCGACGAACTCCTTGGCCTCGACCGGATCGGTGTAGGGGGACTCGCCCTCGACCTCGACGTCGTCCTCCTTGCCGCCGACCTTGCCGAGCTCGGCCTCGACGGGCACGCCCATGCAGGCGCCGGCGTCGGCCACGGACTTGGTGAGGGCGATGTTGTCCTCGAAGGACTCGTGGGAGCCGTCGATCATGACGGAGGTGTAACCGGTGCGCAGGGCCTTCATGCAGCGATCGTAGCCGTCGCCGTGATCGAGGTGCAGGGCCACGGGCACGGAAGCGCGCTCGGCGGCAGCCTTGACCATGCCGTAGAAGTAATCGAGGCCGGTCTTCTTGATGGTGCCGGAAGTGGTCTGCATGATGACGGGGGACTTGGTCTCCTCGGCGGCAGCCAGGACGGCCATGACGAACTCGAGGTTCTCGACGTTGAAGGCGCCGACGGCGTAGTGGTTCTTCTGCGCGTCGAGCAGCATCTCCTTGGTGGTTACGAGCATGAGCTATCGCTCCCTCCTGCGCGCTTCATGTGGGTTATCGCGCGCCATAGTGCCGAACCCTGCTGTTCGGCGTTCCATGCCCGTATTGTACGAAAAACCCGTTTTACGTGCGCCGATGACCCTGCCAAACGCAATGGTTTCGCCGTCGGCGGTAGCGAAGAAAAAGAAAGTGGAGCCGCGCGGTTTTCGAACTCCGTCACGCGTCCAGCTTTGCAATTCGTTTTCTTTTTTCAAATTGCAAGTAAAAAGAAACTTGTTTTCTTTCCTAAAAAGAAAGAAATGAAAATGCCTTCTCCATAGTTCCGCTACAATTGGGCGCGTCGGGATGTCTTGCGTAGACGTATCCCAAGAACCGCCCCTCCCGTTCGGAGCCGTCCCCCCCCCCCCCTTCCGGCCATTGCGGCTCCCTGCTCCCGCGGCATCTGATCTCGAAAGGAAAGCCCATGGCCACCTCCGCACATGGTCGCGCGTTTGCCGAAGAGCGCCGCAGCGCCATCATGTCCATGCTCGATCGAAGCACTTCGGTCCAGGTCACCGAGCTCGCTGAAACCTTCGGCGTATCCGTGGTCACCATCCGCGGCGACCTCGACGCCCTTGAAGCCGACGGAAAGCTTCGACGAACCCATGGCGGCGCCGTCTCGCTCCACAAGGCGCTGAAGGTCTCCGTCCAAGACAAGCGGATCAACCTCAACGCCGATGCGAAGCAAGCCATCGCACACCGCGCCGTCGAGCTCGTCCACGATGGCGACACCATCATCGTCGATTCCGGCACGACCACCCTGGAATTCGTCCGTATGCTCGATTCTCGCACCGATATCACAGTCATTACCGCCGACATCACCATCGCCGACTACATCGACCAGAATCTTCCGAACGTCGACGTGATCGTACTCGGCGGCGCGCTGCGCAAGGGCCATCGCTACCTCAGCGGCCTGCTCGCCTTGAGGTCCCTCGAGATACTCCATGCCGATCTCGCCGTCGTATGTCCGGGCGGCTTCGTTCCTAACCGGGGATTCATGACCGATTACCCGCAAATGGCCCAGCTCAAACAGGCAATCATCGGCGCCGCCGCGCGCACGGTCGTGCTTATGGACTCCAGCAAGGCAAACTCGGACTGCATGATCTGCTTCGCCGCCGCCTCGGATGCCGACGCCATCATCATGGACGCGGACCCCCATGGGTTCGTCTCCCATGCGCTCCAGAACCTGCCCGAGGGTTCCCCAGTCCCCGAGTTGCGGCTTGCCTGAGTTTCGGGCTTCGCTCTCCAGATGAAAGAACGGGCCGAATGCCCAAGGCATGCGACCCGTCCTGCAATCTATCGAAGCCGTGCAGCCGCCCTACAGCTCGGTAACCTCGATGGCGTTGTAGACCTCGTCCCACTTCTCGATAACGAGATGGCCGGTCTGCGGGTCCATGGCATTCAGCTTACCGCAGGTATTGCCGGTCTTCAGAACGGTCACGGGATCGGCGCCCGCAGCGATGGCATGCGCGAAGCCGGCGATCGTAGAGTCACCGGAACCCGTAGCGTTGACGGCGGGAATAGGCGGCACGACGGCGCGGTACACCTTGCCGTCATGGAAACCGAAAGAGCCGGCGGACCCCATGGACACGACGACCCAGGGAATACCCTGGAAGCGCTCGTCGGCCTGCAGCGCAGCCGCAAGATCGGCAACCTGGTCGGGCGTATAGCTCGTACCAAGCAGCGCGTTGATCTCGGTGAGGTTGGGCTTCACGAGCGTGGGCTCATACGAGCTCTCGAGCGCGGCATTGAGCGCGGCACCCGACGTATCGAGCAGCAGCGGCACGCCGGCATCCGTAGCCAGGGCCAGCAGCTCGACGTAATACTCGGCGGGAACACCCTTGGGCAGCGAGCCGGAGATGGTCACGCAATCGGCCTGCTTGACCAGCTCCTCGAACTTCGCGGTAAAGGCGGCGAGCTCGTCGGCAGAGACCTCGGGGCCGCTCTCGAGCAGCTCGGTCTGGTTGCCCTCATGCAGGATGTTCAGGCAGATGCGTGTCTCGCCCGAGATGGGGGTGAAGTCGTGCTTGATGCCGTCGGCGTCCATCAGCTCGCCCATGAAGGCGCCCATGTGGCCGCCCAGCAGGCCGGTTGCCACGACGTCGTCACCCAGCTGCGTGAGGACGCGCGAAACGTTGAGACCCTTACCGCCCGCGGTCTTCTTGGGCGAGACGCGGTTCACGTCGTCGATGACCAGCTTATCAAGCTGATAGGCGGTATCGATGGCAGGGTTCATGGTAACGGTGAGAATCATTGTTCGATTCCTTTCGTCGAATCGTTCTCCCAATAACGCGGGCATGCGGCGTACCGTCACCCGCAGTTCTTCCCGATGGTTCGGCGCTACAGCACCTCGATGCTAAAGCCGCGCTCCACGGTCTCGCCCGGATGGGCAACGAGGCATCCGCGCTTATGCTCGAACACGTCGTCCTCATCGGAGCAAGTCGACAGACCACCCCAGGGCTCGATGGCAACGAAATCGCCCTCGGTCTTGCCCCACACGATGAGATACGGCATGTCGTCGAACCGGACGCGTACGCCCTTCTCCTCATCGTTCTTCACCAGCTCGACCACGCGGCTCTCCAGCACGTCGAAAATGGTCTCGGCGAAGTCGAACAGCTCGTGCGTCAACGGCAGCTCTCGCCCGACCATGGGGTTGGGCACGCGACCCTCCACGTCGATCAGGCCGGTGTCGGGCACAGCGCAGCACAGCTCGTCGGCCTCATCGGCCTCGAACCGCAGCTTGTAATCGCTGTAGGACTCGCCCACATCGAGCGGGCAGGCGAAACCGGGATGGCCGCCGATGAAGAAGGGCATGTCCTCGCTACCGGTATTGGTGACCTCGTAGGACACGTTCAGGCGCTTTCCCTCGATGGCATAGCGGGCCACGAGCTCGAACGGGAACGGATACTGCTCGAGCAGCTCGGGCTTGCTAGCAAGTCGGTACGCGCAGGTCGCATCCTGCGCGTCGATCAGCTCGAACTCCTGCTTGCGTGCGAAGCCATGGCGCGCCAGCTCGATTCGCTTGCCCGAGGCCGTAACCGCGGCGCCGTCGCGCAGACCACCGCAGGTGGGGAAGCAGATAGGCGCCTGACCGCTCCATACAGCAGGATCGCCCTGCCAGAGATACTCGCGGCCGTTCGCCCTCAGAGAGGTAAACGAGCCGCCGGCGCTCGTCAGCGCAACCGTGAGCTCGCCGTTGGTAAGGACGTGTTCCAATGCAATCTCCTTCGTGCATCCTGGGGAGCGGCGCATCGCGGTCGCGAAGACCGGCGGCGCCGCTCATTCCATGCAGATGCGTTACGCGCGATACACGGACTCGCCGGCCAGGTACGTCTCGACGAGCGTCATATCGTCCTCGAGAACGACGAAGTCGGCGTTGCGACCCGGACGGATGGAACCGCACTCGTCGGCGATATCGTTGGCCTCGGCGGGCGCCTGGGTGGCCATGTAGACAGCCTCCTGCTTGGTGGCGATGCCCCACTCGACGACGTTCTTCACCGCATCCTTCATGTTGAGGATGGAGCCCGCGAGCGAGCCGCCGTCCTTCAGGCGCGCGGTGCCCCCGGCGACCACGACGGGAAGCTCGCCCAGGAAGTAGTCGCCTTCCGGCATACCGCCGGCGCACATGCAGTCGGTGATAAGCGCGACGTGCTCGTGGCCCTTGGCATTCATAACGATGCCGGCGGAGATGGGATTCACATGATGGCCGTCGCAGATGAGCTCGGAATAGGACTTGTCCTGGCTGGACAGCGCGGCACCTACCATGCCGGGCTCACGATGGTGCAGACCGCTCATGCCGTTGTAGGTGTGCACGAAGACCTTGGCACCGGCATCGAGGCAGGCCTGGGCCTGCTCGCAGGTGGCGGCGGAGTGACCGAGCGCCACGACGACGCCGGAGGCGACGGCCTGGGCGGTGAACTCGGCGGCACCGTCGTACTCGGGAGCCACGGCGACCTTCTTGACGAGACCGTGGGCGGCGTTCTGCCAGCTCTCAAGCTTGTCCATCGTGGGGGCAGAGAGATAGGCGGGGTTCTGGGCGCCCTTGTACTTCTCGGTGAAGAAGGGGCCCTCGAGGAAGATGCCGTGGATACGGGCGTGCGGCGTATCGTCGCCGGCCTCCACGTACTCGGCTACGCTGGCACACGCCTTCTCGAGCTGCTCCGTGCTTGCGGTCAGCGTGGTGGGAAGGTAGCTGGTAACGCCGTTGCGCAGGATGCCGCGGGAAACGGCGGCGACGCTCTCGGCCTTGCAGTCCATGATGTCGTGGTTGTCGAACCCGTGGATGTGGGTGTCAACATAGCCGGGGGCGATCTGCTTGCCGCTGTAGTCCACGATATCGCAGTCGGGCTTCTCGGTTACATAGGCTCCGAAGACGCCGTCCTCGACCATGAGGTAGCCACCGCGTGCCACGCGCGTGGGAAGATAGAACGCATCGGCCTTGATTGCATAGGTGCTCATACCAGTCTCCTTAAGACAGTTGGTGCAATTGAGTCTCTATATACCCAAAAGGCGCCTGCCCGTCCAAGCAGACCGGGCGGGCGCCTATCAAGCGAGGATTGTTGATCGGAATAGATCAGAAATCACGCACAGAGGCAGAAAATTAGGCCTCGAACGGGTGAATGGTAACACCCTTGACCACGCGGTTCACGGTACCGGTGGGCGACGGGGTGTCGGGGGTGTTGCCCACGCGGATGGAGTTGAGCAGGGAGACGACCTGGGCGAACATCACGAAGGGAAGCGCCAGATAGCCCTCGGGCAGAGCCTCGCGGCCGGCGAAGGTGAAGGAAGCGCCCTCGAAGGACGGAGCCATATCCTGCTGGATAGCGAAGGTCTTCTGGGCGATCTCGTCGCCGTTGATCTCGTTGAGGATGTCGAGATCGTACTTACGGGTGTACTCGTCGTTGTTCATGAAGACAAAGACGAGGGTCTTGTCATCGACGAAGGACTTCGGCCCGTGACGGTAGCCCATGCAGGAATCCCAAGAGGTGGCAACCAGGCCGTGAGCAAGCTCGAGGATCTTAAGCTGAGCCTCCTGAGCCAGGCCAACGAAGGAACCGGAACCCAGGTAGGTGACGCGGTTGAAGTCGCCGGACAGAACGTCGGCGATCTCGGCCTCGCGCTCGATGACCTCGGCACCCATCTCGGCAGCCTGCTTGACCCAGGCCTCCTTGGTGTCGAAATCGGCGGAGTCGAAGATAAGGGTGGAGAGCAGCGTCATGCAGCTATAGGAGCCGGTCATGGCGAAGCCCTTGTCGTTGGCGCGCGGGATGAGCAGCGTGAGCTGATCGGCATCGCCCTCAGACTCGACGGCAAGCTTGCCCTCGGGAGCGCAGGTGATGTTGATGAACTTGACGTTCTTCACGAAGGTCTTGGCAACCTGGACGGCGGCAAGGGACTCGGGGCTGTTGCCGGAGCGGGCGAAAGACACCAGAACCGTGGGCTCGTCAGGGTTCAGGAAATCGCGCGGAGCGGAAACGATGTCCGTGGTAGCGATGGGCTTGAAGTCATACAGCGCGGTATCGCCGGCATGGCGCAGATACGGAGCGCAGGTATCGCCGACGTAATCGGAGGTGCCAGCACCGGTGAAGACGACGGACAGACGGCCCTCGCCCATGGCGCGAGCCTCGGCCAGGAACGCATCGATAGCGTCCTTGTTCTCCTTGTAGATGTTGAGGGTGTCCAGCCACAGCTCGGGCTGCTGCTTAATCTCACCGGCGGTGATGTCGGCGCCGAGGGCCTTCAGGCTCTCAAGATCCTTCTCGAACATTGACAATACCTCTCTTTCACAGTAGGCCAACTACCTTGTAGTATATGCCTGCATTGGTTTGCTGGTTGTAACCAGTTTGCCAATGTAGAAACCATACAATCCCACCATATATGTTAATCGTTGCGCTGGTGGAAGATCTTGTATTTAAACTGGTCGGCTCGTGCAACCGACAGCGTGTATTCGACGATCTCGTTGCTCTCGTTATATGTGGTGCGGACCAAATCGAGAACAGGGGCCCCTTCGCTGATTTCAAGGAGGCGCGCATCGGCGGGGCGTGCGATGCTCGCGAAGAACTCCTCCTCCGCCACGCGGATCTTCTGACGAAAATCTTGCTCGATCACATCGTACAGCGACTTATGCTCAAGCAAGGGACGCTTCAGGGAGAGAAATTTACGGACCGGCATGTAGGTTCGTTCAACCATCATGGGCATGCCGTCGGCGGAACGCAAGCGCTTCAGCTTGAACAGGCGATCACCGATGCGCGTACCCATATGCTCGGCAAGATTCTTATCGGCCTCGAACTCGCAAAACTCAAGAATGGTTGTTTGCGGATCGCGGCCCATCTCACGCATCTGATCCGTAAAGCTATACGAATGCATGAGGTTGGTGGTTTGCACGGAGCGGTCGGCGACAAAGGTGCCGCGCCCGTGCTGACGCACGACGAGGCCAAGGCGCTCGAGCTCCTGCAGGGCTAGGCGGACGGTCGTGCGCGAAAGTCCATAACGCTCGGAAAGCTCGCGCTCGGACGGCATAAGGTCACCGGGGCGATATTCATGGTCGATCTTCTCGGTGAGAATGTCTACGAGCTGATCGTAGAGAGGTTGCTTACGAGCAACAATCGCCATCTCTACTCGCCTCCTTCATTCGCGTACAGAGTCTGAACCTATAGAAAAAGGCCGTGACCCGATACGTACGAGTCACGGCCCAAAATACACACACACAGAAGTAAGGGGCTGTGCGCTCATATCGCTATGAGCGCACGGGGCCTCAGAGCCTTACCAGATGCTGGGCCACAGGCCGAAGGGGCCAGCGCCGAGCAGGCCGAGGACGAGCAGCAGAACGATGCCCTTGATCGGCGTGAAGTTGTGCTTAGCGAACAGGAAGTACAGCATAAGCACGAGAGCCAGCGGAACCAGCTTGGGGAGAACGGTGTCGAGCGTAGAGGCAACGGAGTAGTTAACCTCGGTCTCGGTAACCTCAGCGTAGGTAACGGAGCTCATGCCGTTACCAAGGTCAACGATGCCGCACTCGACGGCATCCTCGCCGGCGACAGCGGTGAGAGCGTTGCCATCGATGTCGGTCAGAGCCAGGGTGCCGGGCTCAGCCTCCTCGGTGTCGATGCCCTCGAGGTCAGCGAAGTTCTCAGCATCCTTGTTGTTGACAACCACGGTGTGGGCAGCAAGGCCACGGGTGGTGCCGTTGGGGATGGTGAGGTTGATCTGCGTACCACCCATGGTGACGGTAAGGGCACCAACGACGAAGACGCCGAGGATGGAAGCAGCGCGGGTGAAGGCCTGCATGTTAGCAGTCAGAGCATCGATAGCACCGGTACCAACCTTGTAAGCCCACTTCATGAGGCCGAAGCGGCAAGCAGCCTGAGCCAGGTTGAAGATAAGCAGGAAGATGAACGGAGCAGCGATGTTGCCCTCGATAGCCATGTTCGAGGTGATGCCGGCCGTGATCGGCACGAGCGTCAGCCAGAACAGAGCGTCGCCGATGCCGCCCAGCGGGGAAGCAGCGGAGATGCGGACGGCGCGGATGGTCTGGGTATCAAGCTTGTTCTGCTCGAGGGAGAGAACGATACCCATAACGAAGGTGACCAGGAACGGGTGCGTGTTGATGAAGTCCAGGTTGTGGTACATCGACGCAGCGAGGTCGTTCTTGTTGGTGTGAACCTTCTCGAGGCCGGGGATCATAGCGAACAGCCAGCCACCGGACTGCATGGTCTCATAGTTGAACGAGGACTGCAGCCAGTAGGAACGAAGAGCCATGCGGTTCAGGGTCTTCGAATCAACCTGCGGAGCGGGAGTAAGATCCTCATACTGTGCAGGTACAACAAACTCATTAGATGCCATCGCTCATGTCACCTCCGTCAAAAGCAGCGCCCTTGAGCTCGGTCTGCTGCTGGAAGTCCCAGAAAGCGATGCCGAAGCCGATAAAGGTCAGGATAAGCAGGGCAGGGCCGGCGATAGCCGGGATGTTGACCGCGATGAGGGCAAGGCCAAAGCCCATGAAGAAGAAGCCCCACATGTCGCGGTTCATCATGATCTTCAGAAGGATGGCGAAGCCGACAAACTTCATCATACCGCCGCCAGCGGAAAGGCCGGTGTTAACCCACTCGGGGATGGCGTTAACAACAGTCTCGCCGAAGGCCTGGCCACCGATGAAGAACAGGGTGACGATAGCGGCGAAGATGAGGCCGAGGATAACCTCGGAGATGACGGTCAGGCGGGTGATAGCCTTCGTGTCAGCCTTCACAGCAGCAGCGCGGAAAGACTCGAGCATGGGAGCACGGAGCGTAAAGAACAGGGTAACGCCGTACTGACCAAGAAGAGCAAACGGGATAGCAGCGGCAACAGCAACGTTGACATCCATGTTGAGAGAGCAAGCGAAGACTGCAGCCATGATGCCACCAATAACAGCGTTAGGCGGCTGAGCACCACCAATCGGCATGTTACCGATGGTCATCAGCTGATACGTACCACCGACGACAAGGCCGGTCTGCACATCACCGAGGATCGCACCAACGACAGCGCCGGTAACGATGGGCTGATACAGGGACTCGAGGAAGTCGAACTGGTCGATAGCGGCGATAAAGGTAACCACGAAGATAAGTGCGACCTGAACAAACGAGACGTCCATCTTATGCTCCTCCTTTCAAAAAATGTTTACATGAGAAAACTAACAAGTGCATTCGATCGGATGAACGAATGCGGTTGGATACGTCCAAGCTCTTACGAGAACAGCTTGGACGTATCCTCGACCGGCGTGCTCGGAACACGCCTAATCTCCAGCTCCACCCCCAGTTCCTGCAGCTCTTTGAAAGCGGCGACATCGGAGTCGTCGACAGCCACAGAAGTGGCCACCTGCCGCTTTCCCTCTGCCATGTGCATGTTGCCGATGTTGACCTTACGTATAGGCACCCCGCCCTTGACGAGCTTAAGCACGTCCTGCGGAGTTTCGGCCACTATGAAGATCTTCTGCTTGGGGGAAGCCTTACCGATGATCTCGATAGTCTTGTCCAGCGAGAAGAAACGGGTGGCGACGCCGGCCGGCGCAGCCATCTTCATGAGGTTCTGACGCATGGTGTTGGTGGAAACCTCGTCGTTGGCAACGAGGATGAGGTTGGAGCCCAGGGTGGAGTTCCACTGGGTAGCAACCTGACCATGAATCAGGCGGTTATCGATACGGGTAAGAAGAATGTTGGGCTCTGCCATGTTGATCCGTTCCTTTCGTATACGTGATCTGGCTCATACATTACTGGTGGCCTTTTGGCCTTCCAATGAATGCCTACTGGCTAATCTCCTGAATTGCATATCGGGAGACATCAAGGACTGCGCCGGAACGCACCTTGATTTCGACAACGTCGCCGTCGACGCTCTTAACGGTTCCAAAGATACCGCCAGCGAACATCACCTTCTGGCCAGGGGCCAACTCGGTGTGGATCTTCTCGAAGTACTTGCTCTTCTTCTTGATATTGGACTTGGACCAGAAGTAGTAGACAAGGCCCATGACCGCAATGAGGATGAGCAGGGCGACCGAAGAAGCAAGGACGTTGGCTCCAAAATCAGCCATTAAATGCCGTCCTCATCGGTGGCTTCGTCCGCAGCGCCCATCACGGAAGCGAGGGACTGACGGGTGACGGCGTCCTTACCGGCGGTGACGGCCTGCTCGGCAAGCGCGGTCACGTCGGTGGCGCCGTTGCGGGCAAAGAGCAGCTCGATAACCATCGGCAGGTTGGTGCCGGTGACGATCTCGAGCTTATCGACGTCGTTGGCGATCATCATAGACTGGTTGAACGGGGTACCGCCGAGGAGGTCGACGAACACGATGACGCCCTCTTCGCACTCGGCGCGCATAGCGGTGATGGCAGCACGCAGGTCATCGCCGTACGTAGCCGCCTCGGAGCCCTCGAACGGAACGATCTGGAAAGCGGGCTGATCGCCAGCAACCATATCGAGCGCGCTCTTCAGACCATTCGAAAACTGACCGTGACCCGTCAGGATAAAGCCAATCATCCAACGTCTCCTTTTGCTCGGGAACTTGCGGACTTCTCCGCAACTGGTTGTAACCACGTGATAAGTTCTTCCATATCTTAGCACCCGTGTAGGTTTCGTCAATTTATTTTTGTTTTCTCGCGTACTTTGATGCCGTCCGTAGGAACATACGCACCGTTCACAGACTTTACCTACCTTTACCAGCTAGAGACTTGAATTCATGGACTCCGGACCAGCGAAACCGTATTCATTTCAGCCTGCATACCTCCATGCCCCGATCTTTACAAGCATGCCCCTCACCTGCTGGTTATTTATGAAGGTGTATGGAGTTGTATCATGCCGGTATACGCATTCAGCTGAAATTACAAACGGTATGAAATGAGCAGTGAACGGTGTTCATATTTTACCGGCGTTGCTCTTCCGCCCGTTTCGATCGATAGGTCGCGCATTACGACTCCGCGCGATATAACAAAAAAGCGCCTCCGAAGAGGCGCTTTAATAATCAATGGAGCCAGCAACCAGGCTTGAACTGGTGACCCCCGCTTTACGAGAGCGGTGCTCTACCAACTGAGCTATGCTGGCACGCATGGACGGCACGAGTGCCGACTGCTAAATATACTACGGGTTTGACTCGAAAAGCGCAAGGGTTCATTCTTGCTTTTCGAAAAAGATCGCTCCCCCTACAGCTCCCGCAAACGCCGCAGCACGCCCAGAAGGGCGCCGGTCGTCTTATCCGCCGCCGCCTCGGCTGCCGCGACAACCTCGGCATGGTTGTTATCGGGACGGCCGGCCTTGTTGGTCACGAGCGTAAGGCCAAGCACCTGCATACGTAGCGCCTGCGCCATGATGACCTCGCATACCGTGGAGCATCCCACGAAATCCGCTCCCAGGACCCGCAAGGCGTTGACCTCGGCATCCGTCTCGTAGCTCGGTCCGAGCATACCCACATAGGTGCCCTCCGCCACAGGAGCGCCCACCTCGGCGGCTGCCTCGCGTGCGAACTCGGTCAGGTAGTTCGAGTAAGCCCCGGCAACCGGCACGAACGGCGTATCGTACAGCGAATGGGCGGCGCCTTCCGGCGTGGAGAGCGGATTGCAGCCCGTGAGGTTCATATGATCCGTGATCAGGCCGAACGTTCCAGGTTCGATATCCCCCACCGCTCCGGATGCACACGTCAAGATGATGTCGCGGCAGCCGAGGCGCTTCGCATGGCGGACGAGCGATGTGACCTGCAAGGCCGAGTAGCCCTGATACAGATGCACGCGGCCGGGATACACAACGACCGGAACCTCGTCGATCGTGCCCACCAGGACCTCGAACCTATGCCCTTCGACGGGGATGGCCTCTCGAGGAAAACCCTCGATGTCCTCATAGGGAATCCGACGCACCACGTGAACGCGCTCGGCCAGGGCGCCCAGGCCGCTGCCAAGGACGATCGCGACGGGATGCTCCATGCTCGGCGCGCAATATGCCGCCAGCTCTTCCTTACCAATTACAGCTTCTGCATTGCAATCAGCCATGCTCGGCGCGCAATATGCCGCCAGCTCTTCCTCTGCCATGGAATACCTCCTTGCACGCGCGCCGCCCCGCGCGATGCGGATGCGGCGCGAAATCAACCGTGTTTCAAGCATACCCACGTAACGACTGGGATGGGAGAAGCTTCAAGCGAACGGACGGTTCTACTCGTCGAAATACTCATCGGCGATCAGCTTGAAGCAGATCTTCTTGATCTGGACGGGTCCATCACCCGGAAACTGCAGCGTCGGAAGATGTGGCTCGCCCGCCACGAATAATGCGAAGCGCCCTTCGGCCAGATCGCCCTCGATGAAGCGAGCCGCGTCCACGAGCTCGAAATCATCGGCCTCGTTGAAGGGTTCGACCTGCGCCGTTTCGCCCAGAGCAACCCTGAACGCCTCGCGGCCCTCCACATCGACCTGCAGATCGTGGTAACGACGATGCGTCTCATAGTGAGAACCGCTGTTGGAACGCGTGGTCGGTGCCATAACGTTGGCGAACACCTTCGCGCCGCATATCTCATGGCACCCGCAGGCGAGCTCGGCCGGATCGTTGTCCGCCAGCCAATCGATGAGGATGTCGAGGCTCTTGCAGAATCCCGCATAGCGGGCGAGATCTTCCAGTGCACCGTAGATCATCGCGGATTCCTTTCCTTCGCATGAAAAAACGCCGCGGCTCGGCGCCGCGGCGTTATCGTAAACCCGTTGGTTCGCGCTTGGCGCCATAAAGCGCGCCGGTGCGCAATCTTTTAGGTATGCGCTAGACGAACAGGCCGTACAGCTCGACATCGGCCTTCGCATACAGATCGTTAGCGAACAGCGTCCACGCCTTGTTGGCCTCCTGGGCCTGGCTGGCGTAGAGCTCGTAGGCAACGTAGAACGCGGTCTGGGCATCCTCATAGGAAGCGCCCTCGGGAGTGAAGGTGGAACCCTTCAGAGCCGAGAAGAACTCGTTGTCCTCGTTGGCCCAGGTGCCCTTCTCGCTATCCCAGTTCTTGCCCAGCAGACCGATGATGTACTCGGCATAATCCTTCGTAGGCGCCGTGGTGTTGCCATCGGCAGGCTGCACCGGGGCCTCGGGGGCAGGGGCCTCGGAGGCCTTGGGGACGATCTGCTCGTACAGCTGGCCCACCAGGGCGTTATCGCGCACGATCTGCTTGGCCTGGTCCTCGTTCACACCGTAATTCTCGGCGATCGCCTTGAAATCGGAGGTGCCCAGTCGACCCTCGGCGTACTCCTTGAGCTGGTCGTCGCTCACCGAAAGGCCGCGGGACTCGGCTTCGGAGACCAGGATTTTATTACGGGCGTACCCCAAGATCATCTCGCCGCTCGGCGCGGGATAGGTGCCGTCGGCGCCCTTCACGGCGTCAAGGCTATACTGGCTCTCAATTGCATCGCGAGCAGAGATCTTGGTGGTCGCGCCATTGAAGTTGAACGAGGCGACCGGAGCATCCAGCTGGCCCTCGGTGAGCGTAGCCGAACCGGCGCCCTTGGCCCCAAAACCGCCGCTACCAAAGAAATAACCGCCGATAGCGGCAACGATCACGGCGACGACGGCGATGGCGATGTACATGGTATGGCGCTTCTTACTCGCATCAGCGTGCTCCACGACAGGCGCGGACGCTTCATCGGCGGACGCGGGCTGCTCGCCGTCGGCCGCGGGCTCGGCCTCGGCTTCGTTCGCGTCGGCGTCCTGCGGCTCCTCCGCGGCGTCATCGCGCACCTCTGCTGCGGAAGCCTCCTCGACGACCTCGTCGTCCCGCTCGGCGGCGATGTCCTCCGCCGAAGCACCCTCGACCAGATCGTAAGCCGCCTCGGGCAGATCGTCGGGGACATCGCTGCGCTCGATGACCTCGACTCCGTCGACGACCTCGCGCTCGTCTTTCTTCTGTTCCAAACCCATAGGTTTCACCTTTCACATAAAATAACGGGCCGTCTCACCATACCGCAAGACGGCCCGCGCCCACACTTATCTTTACCTTAAGCCTCGGCGCGCAGCGATGCAATAACGGCATCGGCGTACGCCTGAGTTCCCACGGCGCCCCGCGCACTGCCCGTCTGGGCACGGCGCACATCGCCGGTTACGGCCGCCCCCTCGGCGAGAACAGCGCGCACCGCTCGGCGGATTCGCTCGGCGGCCTCCTGCTCGCCCACGTGGTCGAGCATCATGGCGGCGGAGAGGATCTCGGCGGTGGGGTTGGCGATGTCCTTGCCCGCGATATCGGGTGCCGATCCGTGCGTAGGTTCGAAAACGGCGATATCGGCGCCGATATTGGAACCGGGCGCCATGCCCAGACCGCCCACCAGGCCCGCGCCCAAATCGCTCACGATGTCGCCGTACAGGTTGGGCAGGACCAGCACGTCGAAATCGGCGGGATTCTGCACCAGGCCCATGCAGGTAGCGTCTACGATCTTATCCTCGAAGGCGATGTCGGGATAACGCTGCGCGACCTCGCGGGCCACACGCAGGAACAGCCCGTCGGTAGCCTTCATGATATTGGCCTTATGAACGGCCGTCACCTTGCGACGGCCGCAGCGGCGCGCATATTCGAAGGCGTACTCGACGATTCGGCGCGATCCCTCGATCGAGATAGGCTTGACCGAAATGGCCGAATCGGGGCGAAACGCCTTCTGGCCCGAAGCGGAAACGAGCTCGGATAAGGCGGCGACCTCGGCTGCGCCCTCGTCGAACTCGATGCCTGCATACAGGTCCTCGGTATTCTCGCGCACGATCACGATATCGACGCCCTCGTAGCGCGAGCCGTCGCCGGGCTGCGACAGGCAGGGCCGAACGCAGGCATACAGATCGAAATGCTTGCGAAGCGCCACGTTGACGCTGCGAAAGCCCGTACCGATCGGCGTGGTGATGGGGCCCTTGATTGCCACCTTGGCGCGCCCGACAGCGTCCAAGACGTGCTGGGGAAGCGGGGTTCCGTACGCTTCCATGACGCCGGCTCCGGCATCGCGCACGTCCCACTCGATGGCGACGCCCGTCGCATCAACGACGCGGCGCATCGCGGACGTGATCTCGGGACCGATCCCGTCGCCGGGAATCAGCACAACTTCGTGGGCCATCGCGACCTCCTACTCTTCGTCGTCGGTATCGGCGGATGTCACCGTGCGGGCGCGCTTCTTGGGCGCATCCAGCTTGAACGTCTCGAGCAGCAGATCGTAGATCTCGGCGGAACGCGCCTTGATGAACGCGCCCTTGCCGTGCTCGGCATCGAATTTGATGCGGCCGGCGAGCTCGGCGGCAACGGTGTCGTCGATCTTACTGCTGGCAAAATCATGCAGGCAGACAAGCATATCGCGATACTCCAGGTCGCCATGGAAGCACTGGATGGCCTCGTCGATGAGGGGCCATGCCTTGAGCGAGCGCTCCTTGCTCGTGGCACCCCACGCCGTGAAGAAACGAAACGCCGAGAAGCGCAGCGTCGCGGAGTCCTCGTCGAACAGCGCGTCCTCGGCCCCCTCATAGGCCTCGGAAAGCTCCTGCGGGCACACGGGCACCAGCGAGGTAAGCGCATCGAGAACCTCCCAGCGGGTCTGGGCTTCGGAGAGGTCCAGGGCGTCCACCAGCGCGGGGACATACGGGGTCAGCGCGGCGGGCTCGCGCTGACCCGCCAGGCTGAACACGCATGCAGCCAGCTGACGCTTGCGGCGCGTTCGGGCCGAGAGGTCCTCTGCCAGCTCGTCCAGGACGGATGAATCCTGCTGGATGCGCTCCAGCAGCCCGGCCTCCTCGGCGCTCAGCCCACGTTCTTTCTGCTCTGCCATACGATTACCTCGAATCCTTCTTGTCGTTGTTCACCGAAATGAGGTCGGGCGCCTTCTCCCCCGCCTTGCGGCGCGCGCGGCGCTCCTCGCCGGTCCCGGCGGCCGCGGTGCGACGATGCTGGCGATTGACGTTCAGGAAGCGATCGAGCACCTTCCACGGGCCCACGGACTCGCCGAAGGCGAGCTTGAGGCCCACGATGGCGCCGGCGAGCATGCCGATGATCGCGGAATAGAGCAGCGGAAGCGGAGCAAACAGCATGGTGAACAGCACGGCGATGCCCACCGCGATGACGTTCATCTTCCAGTAGTCACCGCTGGTGACGGCCTTTTCACCCGCCCAGGCGCCCACCTGGACGCCCAGGTACGCGAAGAACACGAAGAGCAGGGCCGACAGCACGATAAACGAGAATCCCGACATAGACGGCTACTCCCCGTGATGGCAGCAGCCATCGCCGTGGCCACCACAGCACTCGTGGTCGTCATCGTGGTCGTGGCCGCCGCAGCAGCACTCGTGGTCGTCGTCGTGGTCGTGGCCGCAGGCGCACTCGTGCTCGTGGTCATGGTCATGGTCGCAACCGCAACCGCAGCCATCCTCCTCGTGAGCGTTCGTGTAAAGCGACCAGTCAAGACCTGCGGCCACGGCATCGGCCTCCTCCTGGTACAGCAGGGTGATGGCCTGCGTGCCCATGCGCGCTCCGCCGATGGCGTCGAGCATGTCGTAGAGGGTGAAGGCGGTGTCTGCACCGGGAAGGGCGATCTCCTTCTCCTCGGCAACCTGCAGCGCCAGGCCCAGGTCCTTGATGAAATGCTCGACCATGAAGCCCGGCTTGTAGTCACCGTCGAGTGCCTTGGGAGCGAGCTGCTCCATAACGCCGGACTTGCCGGTGCCGCCGCAGATCATCTGCCGCGTCTGTTCCAGGTCGAGACCGCACTGCTGGGCGAGCGCCAGGGCGTCTGCCATGCCGACCATCGAAGCGCCCAGGGCGACCTGGTTCGCGAGCTTGGCGGCCTGGCCCTTGCCGGCGCCGCCGAAGCAGAAGAGGTTGGCAGCGAAGGTCTCGAGCAGCGGGCGGACCGGTTCGATGTCGTGCTCGGTGGCGCCGATGATAGCCGTGAGCATGCCGGCGATGGCACCGGACTCGCCGCCCGTGACCGGGCAGTCAAACGCGTGCTTGCCGCTCACCTCGGCCGCCTCGGCGATATCGCGTGCGAGCTCGGGCGAGCTCGTGGTGAGGTCGATGAGGTAGGCGCCCGGCTTTGCGCAGGCCAGCAGGCCGTCGCCGGCGAGGTAAAGCTCCTCGACGTCTTGCGGGTAGCCCACCATGGTAAAGATCACGTCGGCGTCTTCGACGGCCAGGGCCGGGGCCTCGGCCCATACGGCACCGCGGTCCACGAGGGGCTGCGCCTTACCCGGCGTGCGGTTGTAGACGCTCAGCTCATAGCCGGCATCCAGGATGTGGCCGGCGATGGGAGCACCCATGATGCCGGTGCCGATGAAGGCGACCTTGGTGTTGTGGTTGGACATATCTTCTCCTTACTGGTTGGTTGATTGCAGGCGGTAGGACGCGCGGGACGCCTATGCGTTGCGGACGCGCCTGGCGATGCGATCGGACAGCGAGATCTTCTCAGCGCGGTCGCCGCCCCAGAACGCGACGCCCACCATACCGGGTCCCACGTGCGCGCCGATGGCCGTGCCCACCGAACCGCGCAGGACGGTGATGCCCTCGCATCCCTCCTCCTTGCGAATGGCCGCCTCGAGCCAGTCGGCGTCTTTCTCGGCGTCCGACGACACGATGGCGATGGGCAGGCTCGGGTCGGCCACGCGGTTCTCGTTAAAAGACTTGACCAGTGACTTGAGCGCCTTCTTGCGGCCGCGGCTCACGCCCAGCAGCGACAGCGAGCCCGAAAGATCGAAAGAGAGGTCGGGCTTGATGTCGAGCTTGCTGGAGAGCTGCGCCGCCGCAGGCGGGATGCGGCCGCCAGCGGCCAGCGCATCGAGGCTCTCGAGCGTGAAGTAGCCGTGGACGTAGCGCTTGGCCTCGTTCGCCCAGGCAGCAAGCTCCTCGGCGGACAAGCCGGCCGAGCGCTGGCGCACGGCTTCGAGGGCGAGCAGCTCTCCGCACGCGCAAGGCAGGCTGTTATCGACCACGTAGAGCTCGAAACCCGGATGCGCCCTCATGACCTCCTCGGCGGCGTGAAGCGCCGAATTGTAGCTCGAAGAGAGGGCGCTGGTGAAGCACAGGTACACCGTAGGGGTGCCCTCTTCGGCGCACTGGGTGAAGTACTCGATATAGCGGCCGAGCGAGACGGCCGAGGTGGATGCGCGAACGCCGGCGCGCAGCTTATCGTAGAACTCCTTGGGCGTGATCGAGGCCCAGATGTCATCCGTGTACTCGACGCCATCGAGGATATAGGGGAAGCCCAGGATATCGACGTCGAGCGTGGCGGCCACCTCGGGCGTGAGGTCGGAGCACGTATCGACGACGATACGACAGTGCGGGTTGCGGCATGCTGAAAGAGTAGAAGTGTTCATGAACGCCTTTCCATACGAAAGATGGCGGCCACCCCGCACGGGATGGCCGCCATCCTATTCATGCACCTACTGGCATTTTACTCGGTGGGCACCTCGAACTTGGGCTTGATGATGCCGTATCCACCATTCTTACGGTGATACACCACATTCACCATGCCGGTCGCGGCGTCTTCGAACACGTAGAAGTCATGACCCAGAAGATCGGTCTGGACGAGGGCCTGCTCCTCGGACATGGGCACGAGCTCGATGAATTTCTCGCGCACGAGCTGACCGTCCTCTTCCTCCTCGGGAATCAGCAGGTCTGCGAGGTCCTCGACGCGCGGCACGGGCGCCACGTCTGCAGCGCTGGGGCCGCTCTGGCGGTTGTCGACGACCTTGGTCTTAAACTTACGGAGCTGGCGCGTCACCTTGTCGGCAGCCAGATCGATCGCGGCGTACATATCGGTGCCATGCTCCGCAACGCGAATGACCGAGCCGCGCACGCGGACGGTAGCCTCGACGATAGCGGGGCTGGGGTTGGACGGATTCTTCTCGTAACGAAGGACAACATCAACCGACATGGGCTCGATATCGAACACCTTGCAGGCTTCGCCGATCTTCTCGTCGACGTGAGCACGCAGAGCATCGGTAACCGTGGTCTTGCGACCCGTAACCTTGATATCCATACGTGACTCCAATCTATCCGGGGATATGACTTCGTGATTAGGTTGTACCCACTTTTATGCACCTTCATAGGAAAAGATGGGGTCGTCCGCTAACGAAGTACATACCGCCGCATACCGAAGCGAGCGCGCTCTGAGCGAGCGCTTGCGGTATGGAGCCCTGAAGCCGTGCGACCTACTCGGACAGCGCGTTGAGGTTGCCCGATATCGAAAGCGCGCCGGCGTCCTCCCCCTCATCGTCGACCGGCGCGTCATCGTCCGCGCCCGAGTCGGGAGCAGGAAGCTTGGATGGACGCGCGGAGAGCCCGGCGACGAGCGATTCCCCGATACCCACCGGCATGGTGCCGTACCACGCCGTATGGATGGCATCGAGCGTGCCGTCGGCCTCGATCTCGTCGAGCGCGTCGACGATCGCCTCGCGAAGCTCCTCGTTGCGCGCCTTCACGGCGATACCGTAGCTATCAGATTCGTCGAGCGCGCCCGCGAACACGATGTCGCCGTACGCACGGGAGAGGTAGGCACCGGCCGTGGCATCGCAGGCCACGAAATCAACCTCGCCCTTATCGAGGGCGCTGAGGCATTCGTTCACATTGGCATACGTCTTCTGCTCGGCGCTCGTCCCCAGGGAGGAGAGCATATCCTGCGCCGCGGAGGAAGACTGCACGCCCACCGTCGCGCCCTCAAGATCATCGACGGAAGACGAGAGCGGGGAAGCCTTGCCCGCCATGGTCTTGGCGAAAAGGGCGGGGGCACTTTCGAGATAGGGGGCCACTACCGTGACCGCGTCATCCTCGTCATCCTCGTGGGCGCCGATATAGATATCGGCGGTGCGCGGCGACCCCACTTTATCCGGACGTACGTCGGTGACGAACTCTACGCGCAGGCCCAGGCGGTCGCCCAGCGCATGCGCGACATCGACGGCATAGCCGACCATCTTGCCCTGCCCATCGATCATGGACTGGGGGGCATCGCTCGCATCGATGGCCACGCGCAGCACGCCCGAGGCGCCGATAGCGGGCTCGGATACCTGCGCATGGAGCTGACGCGGAGGCAGCTCGGAACGGGACGGGGTGAGCAGCGTGCACCCGGTAAGGCCCAGCGTGGCCGCGGCCGCCAGCACGCACATCGCATGATGCGCCGTACGGCGCGCGTGTCCCTTGATCATTCCCAAATCCCCCCGCATTCGGCAAGCGCGTCTTGTTATGAAAGACGACGCCTACGGGCCGCACGGCCGGCGAGCGTCGCCACTGTTCCCCCAGCTGACCTGGTATTTGACCCCACACTTGCGCACCGGGGCGTTTGCTCAGCCGCCGCAACGGCATCACGACTAACCCGCTCGCCCGTGAGGCACCTATTGCCTCGAAAGAATAGACCGGACGGTACGTCTTACTTCTAGGACGCGCCATGATCGCCTTGGCGCGCACGCCGCGGCTTACGTGGATCCCTTTGACCGCGTCTGTCATGGACTAGGAGGAGCGCCGAAGGCCCCGCCGCAACCACAGCCTGGAAGGAACGAGGGGCATTATAGCAGGAGATCGCGGAGATGCCATAGGCATGCACCGCATTTCCGCAGGCTAAAGCATGCGCTTCAACCAACTGCCGCGCACGAGGAAACGGCGGCCGGCATTGCCCGCGAGCCACGCAAACGACCACCGAGCCCCTCGCATGCGCACGGGCATGGCTCATCCCGCGCCCGGCCCCATGACGCGCGCGAGCGCGAGGGCATCGACGCCGTCGGCACCCGCATCGCGCAGAACCGACGCTGCCGCCGTCACGGTGGCGCCCGTAGTGATCACGTCATCCAGCAGCAGCACGCGCGCGCCGGCGAGGGCCCCGAACGCATCGGGCACCACCTCGTACGCGCCGTGCGAGCGCATCAGGCGCTCCAACCTGCCCCATGCACGCTGGTCCCCCGCTCCGTGCTTCACCAGGGCATCAAGCACGGGCACCCCGGACAGCTCGGCCAAAACGCGGGCGATGGCCTCCATATGGTCGAAACCGCGGCGGCGAAACGCGCGCGCCGTAGCGGGCACGAACACCAAGGCGTCTGCTCTTGCGAGCAAGCCGCTGAAGCGCTCGGCATCCTCGGCCTGCGCATGCAGCGCGGCGTCGTACAGCATCTCGGCAAAAGGCTCCGCCAACCGCCGCTCCCCCGCGTCCTTGTACATGCGGATCATACGGGCAAGCGGGTCTTGAAACACCGCCACCGCCAAGCACCGATCCGTCGCCATCGTCCGGCCATAGCATTCGGTGCACAGCATCCTGCCAAACGGCGCGCCGCATCTCGCGCACGCCCAAGCAGGGTCGATCAGCTCCAAACGCTCGAGGCAGCCGCTGCAGACAAGCTGTCCCGGCGCCTCGCAGCCCGCGCAACGCGTGGGCGACAGGGCCTCGAGCGTCTGCGCGCCCAACCAGTTGAGCACCGACGCTAGACGCCCTGCCATCGGGCCGCGCGCCGCTTCGCCCAGGCCGCCGCAGGCCCCATGCACCGCCTCTTCCAAAGCCCCGCAAGCCCCATGCAACGCTTCGTCCAGCGCTCCATGCTCCCCTTGTGATATTGCAGTCAAAAGAAACAGCCCTCTCCCGTACGCAAACGAGAGAGGGCCCGTGTTCTGCTGTTATACCCCGTATTCGCCGGGGCCATTCAGGGTTTTCGCCCTGAAGTCTTACTCGTGCGAAGCGTCGGAATTGGGCTGCTCGCCACCGCCCTGCTTGGGCTTTCGAGACCTGCGGCGACGGCGCTTCTTGGGCGCGCCCTCGGCAGAACCCTCGGCTGCAGGCTTGCCGGCCGCGCGCTTCTCCGCAGCTTGGCCACCGCCATCGCCGGGACGACGGCGCGTGACCTTGACGTCCCCACCGGAGACCTGCTCGGCCACGGAAGCCACCTCGGGCTTCTTGGAGGTATGGCGACGACGCGAGCGATTACCCGCCGACGCCTCCTGCTCGCCCGCCTTAGGCGCGGCCTCGCTAGCGGCGCGCTTCTGCTCGGCTCGCGCGGCGCTGAGGAAGGCCGCATCGCGCTCTTCGCCCGTCAGGCGCCTGCGACGACGGCGCGACGAAGACGGCGCGCCCTCCTGCTGGGCACCCTGGGCGGCACGGCGCGAACCGTTCTGCTGCGCGGCGTCGGCGGCCTCGGCCGAAGCCGGACGGCGCCGACGGCGGCGCGACGGCGCGGCGGCCTGCTCGGAATCGTCCTGTTTGGCGACACCGGAGCGAGCGGCCTTCGGGTTCGCGGAGCCCTTACCGCCAAACTTTGCCGCCTCCTCGTCGCGCATACGGCGACGGCGCGGCGTCGGACCGCTGGCGGCGATACGGTCGGCGCGATCGAGGCCATCCCCCACGTCCACACCGTTCTCGCGATCGAGCTCGAGCAGCGCCAATGCGATATCGGGCGACTCGATGCGCTCGAGCACATCGCGCGTCACGCAGTCGGGACGGCACGAGCAACCCTGTTCGCTCGCCTTCTTCTTGCAGCCCTCCGAGCATGTCATGTCCGCGAGGTTCACGCGAAAGACCTTGCCGTTCTCCAGACGCAGGACAAGCTCCTCGCGGGGCGTGTTGTACTCCTGCACCTTGGCCTTGCCCAGCGGCGTATCGATAAGCGCCTTCTTCTTCGGGGCGCGGGACTTGAAATCCTTATATGCTTCGAACTCGTAACGCAGGCAGCACATAAGACGGCCGCACACGCCCGAGATCTTAGACGAGTTGAGCGGAAGGTCCTGTTCCTTCGCCATGCGAATGGACACCGGCTCGAACTGGCCGCCAAAACGCGCGCAGCACAGCTCCTGACCGCAGGTGGCGTAGCCGCCCACCAAGCGCGTCTCGTCGCGCACTCCGATCTGGCGCATATCAACACGCACATGGAAGAAGCTCGACAGATCGCGGACGAGCTGACGGAAGTCGACGCGATCCTCGGCTGCGAAATAGAAGACGGCCTTCTCGCCGCCAAACAGATACTCGACGGCGACCGGCTTCATATCGAGGCCGTTTCGCTCAACAAGTCGGCGGAAATCATGCATCGCGTCCTCACCGCGATCGGCAAGCTCGTCGGCGTGATCGAGGTCATCGTCGGTAGCGACGCGCAGCACGGGCTTGAGCGGCGCCGCAAGCTCCGAAGCGGGGACCTCGAAGGGATCGGCCGTGACCAAGCCGATCTCGGTGCCGCGCTCGGTAGAGCAGATAGCGTGATCGCCCGCGAGGATATCGAGGCGCTGCGGATCGAACCACAGCTCGCGCGAGGCGAACGCGAATTTAACAGGAACAACTACGGGCATGTAAGGGCCTTCCTTATATCGAGGAGCATGACCTCGAGGGCCAGCTGAGGGGTTACGTTGCGAGCGAGACGCCGCTCGGTTTGCGCCACCACATCGAGCGCCGCGGTGACGCCGGCAACGGTCGCGGTCGCGCAAAGACGATCGACCATCTCCGAGACATCCTCGTTCACGATGGGCTCGTCCACGCCCTGCAAGCGCAGCAGGGCGTCGCGCAAAAGCGAGCGAGCGCACGCCAGCGCTTCCATGATACCCGAACGCTCCCGATGGGATAGCTCGCGCTTGAAACGGTCTTCGAGCTGCTTTAATGCTCCACGCGTGAGGTACTCGGAATCGCGATCGAGCACGGCTTGCTGCGTAGACTTCACCTCGTCGAGCGGCGCCTTGATCACGGCCATAAGGTCTTTGATCGACGTGAGGATATCCGCTTCATCCGCACGAGCAAGGTAGTCGACCTGACGAAGCATCGCGCGACGAACCTCCTGCCGTTCAGCGCTTTTGAGGAACTCTGCTGCCCGCGCCGGACTGCCTGCCACCGCGACAGCCATGCGGGCGCGCTCGGGCGAGACGCCCGTGGCACGCTCGACGAGCTCCGCCGAACGCGTTTGCGGCACCGTACGGAACGGAACGCACTGGCAGCGGGATACGATGGTGGGCAAGATCATATCGGCACTGGGACCGAGCAGGATGAACACCACGTTCGCCGGCGGCTCCTCAAGCGTTTTGAGCAGCGCGTTGGCGGTATTCGCGCGCAACTGCTCTGCACGGTCAATGATGTAGACCTTGCGCCTGGAACGAATGGGCGACAGCGAGACCTCGGCCAACAGCGCGCGCACCTGGTCGATCAGGTAGCCTACGGCCGACTCGGGCGCAAAGTAGTGAACGTCGGGATGGGTCTGCCGTGCCACGCGAACGCACGCATCGCATGACCCGCATCCGCCATCCTCGCATATGAGCTGCTGCGCGAGCGCCCAGGCGGCATCGAGCTTGCCCGACCCCGGCGCACCCAAAAACAGATACGCGTGGCTCACCCGGCCCGTCGCCACCGCCTGCGCCAAAAAGTCGCGTACACGCGGCTGCGTCTCCAGCCGCGCCAGCAACGAGCGCTCCGCGATTATCTCGTTCGCCATCTGCCGCCCCGCTCCTCTCGTCCATATCCCTCGGCACGCACGCTAACGCACCGTTAGCGCTCCAGGCACGAAACCACCATCTGCCAGGCGGATGCGAACACTTCATCGATGCCGCGCGATGCGTCCACAACGCGCACGCGCCGCGGCTCCTCCGCTGCGATCGCACGAAAGCCGCGCGCCACGCGACGCTGGTACTCGAGCCCCTTGAGCTCCAGGCGATCGGCCGCATCCCGGCCGTGCCTGCGAGCCGCCGCCACATCGACATCGACGTCGAACACGAGCGTCACGTCCGGTCGACACTCCCCCACGGCCAACGCGTTCGCACGCTTAACCGATTCGAGGTCGAATCCGTTGGCATACGCCTGATATGCCGTCGTCGAATCATAGAAGCGGTCGCACACCACGGTCTTGCCCGCCGCCAGCGCCGGAGCGATCACCTCATGCACCAGTTGAGCACGGGCAGCTTCATATAAGAGCAGCTCGCAGGCGTCACCCATCTCGCCGTGCGCGGGATCGAGCAGGATGCCGCGAATCTTCTCCGAGATGGCGACGCCGCCCGGCTCCCGCAGACGCAGTACATCGTGGCCCGCCGCCTCGAGCGCTGCGGCGATACGCGCCGCCTGCGTCGTTTTTCCGCAGCCGTCCACGCCCTCCACGGTGATAAACAAACCTCGAGCCACTCCGGCACCCTCCTTGCACCTGCTTTTTCAGACTCCATCATACCGCGACCCTTTTTCTCCCCGCACAAAACCCCGCAAAGGCCCTCAAAGGCACGCATCCACGCGGCGGGGGACTCCGGCGTTCGTAAGCAAGCGTTCCATATATGCCCGATCCATCGCCTGCTCGAATGAAAACCTGATCACCATCGCCCCCGTAAGGTTCAGGCGCGGCGCCCTCAAGCGCTCCCGCCTCATGTGGTCCAGCGCCTCGGCAGCGCCCTCGCCGTCAGCAAGATACTTGCCGCCGCCGTCCAACTCGCCGATCACCACCCTTCCATCTGGAAGGCGCCAACAGAAATCGACCCGCCACATTCCGCCCGGAGTCAACGGATCGGCAACCTCGACCTGAAGCTCAGGCAGCTGAAATCCCAGCTCGATCATAACCGCTCGCGCCATCGACTCCCCGCCGTTATCGCTCCTGCCGTCCATCCATCGCAGCACCCGTCGAGCCGTCCGGATCCCCTTACGCCGGAAACCCGAACGCTCGACATGCTCTCGCAGGCCGTCCGCATCGACCAGGCGCCAATGGAGCGCTGAATCGGCAATCGCCAGACCCTGGGAAAAATTCGCCTGGCACAGGCAGTCGAGCAGCGTTGTCTTAAGAGGCGTCACACGTATGCCCGCAACCGTCACGAACGAAGCGTCCCTCACCAGATGGCAATGAAACCGCCCGTCTCCAACAGACCGGTTCTCGCACTCGCTCATCGCGAGATGAACAACGTCGGTCAACCCGTTGGAAACCTGCAGGCCATAGACCAAGGCAGCCGAAAAAGATGCGAACACCCAGCTCGGGTGCTTGCGGGCAACCGCACGTATCAGATGCATCGCACGCGCCCGCCGCGGAAGGCCGTCGTGATAGCACACTCGAGCAAAATAGCCTCGGGAAACCTCGACGGCTTCACCCGCTGCGCAGGCACGTTGAAGCGATCGTGCTTCGAACCGCTCGATCGCGAATGCAAATCGACCCTCTGCCTCCGCCCCGTCTAAAATCCGACTAGCGATCTTCTGGCCTCTTCTGCCCATGCCCGACCTCCTTCCAGCGGGCACCATAGCAAACGCTTGCCGAACAATTCTCCAACAAGCAAATCGAGGCCGCCTAACACCACAGCTCAAAGCGACATCAAATGAAATCAAGCCCAGAATTATTCCGTAAACGGCTGTTACCGATCCGTGAACGGCGGCTGTCAGTCCGTGGTCAGTACCTCGCACAGCAGCCGCTGCGTCCATTCCGCCTGGCGCGCGCCCCAACCTCGCTTACACGGCCTAGCGTTGTGCGTATGGCGGGGGCATTGTGCGTATGGCGGGGGCGTTGTGCGTATGGCGGGGGCGTTGTGCGTATGGCTTTGTGCTGTTCAAGACTCTCAAAGCGGCACAAAACCATACGCGCAACTTGAAAAGTGGCAACAACCATACGTAACCGCCGCGACGCCGCAGGCGGTGCCTCGCCGCGGGCCGTCGCCGCAGCCGGTGCCTCGCCACGGGCCGTCGCCGCAACCGGCTTCCCCGCAGTGATCCTACTCCGCAGCCGGCTTCTCCGCCGCAGCCTTCTTCGCAGCCGGCTTCTCCGCCGCGGCCTTCTTCGCCGCGGCCTTCTTCGCAGCCGGCTTCTTCGCGGCGGGCTTCTTCGCCGCGGCTTTCTTCGCGGCAGGCTTCTTCGCCGTAGCAGCCTTTTTCGTGGTCGACTTCGCCGCCGAAGCCTTGCCGCGGGCGGGTTTCTCCTTCTTCTCCTTACCCGGGCAGTCCATATTCACGCAGATGCGCCATGGACCGCGGGCGGTCTCGACAATCACCACGGGTGCGCCGCAGTGCTCGCAGACCTCGCCGGTTGCGGAGAGCTTGCCGCGGGCGGGCAAGGGATAGCTCACGCCGCAGTCGTCGTAGTTGGTACAGCGGATGAAGCGCTTGCCGCTCTTCTCGCTCTTATGGGCGATGAGGTCGCCATGGCGGCCCGCCTCGGCGCACACACGGCACTCGCCCACCTTGAGATCGGGCTCGTAGTTAGTGGGGCACACGGGGTTCACGCACTGCTCATACGCCTTCTGGCGGAACGGCTGGCACTTGATGCGCGGCGCACCGCAGTGCTCGCACACGGCCGCTTCGCCCTCGAGCGGGCTCACCTTCACGCCGCTCGGGACCGGATAGGTCACGTCGCAGTCGGGCCAGCCCATACAGCCGATAAAGCTGCCGCGGGTCTTGGCACTCGTCTTCATGACCAGGTCCTTGCCGCACTTGGGACAAGCGCCCACGCGGGCGTCGGCGGTGACGGCGTCAGAAATGGCCTCGCCCAGGTCGTCCTTGTGCTCGATGAGCGCATCGAGCATGCCGGCAAGCAGCGCGCGGGAATGGTCCACAACGTGCTCCTGCGTGTCGGCACCCTCGGCCACGTGCGTCATGTCGGCATCGAGCTCGGCGGTCATCTCGGGCGTGGTGATGCGCGGCGCGAACTGCGACAGCGCGTCGATGATGGCCATGCCCAGCTGGCTGGGCTCGATCGGGTCGTTCTTGAGATAACGCACCGTGTACAGGCGCTCGATGATGCTCGCGCGCGTGGACTTGGTGCCGAGGCCGCGCTTCTCCATCTCTTGGACGAGCTTGCCCTGGCTATAGCGCGCGGGCGGCTCGGTCTGCTTGGCCTCGAGCTTGATATCGTGCACGTCCACGGTGTCGCCCGCCTCGAGCGCGGGAAGCTGCTCATCGCGCTTGAGTCCGTAGGGATACGCCTCGCGGAAACCGGCATCGACCAGCACGTCGCCGCTGGCGGTGAAGGGCTCGCCGGCCACATCGATGGACAGCTTGGTGTTCTCGATGGTCGCGGGCCCCATGAGCGTTGCCAGGAAGCGGCGCGCGATGAGGTTGTAGAGCTTGAGCTGACCGCCGTCGAGCGTGGTGGGGTCGCCCTGGCCCGTAGGGTGGATGGGCGGATGGTCGGTCGTCTCCACCTTGCCGCGCGTGGGCTGCATGGGGCCTGCGAGCACCTTCTTGCACACGGGCGCCAGCGCCGGCGAGTTGGCAGCCAGCCCGTTGACGATGCCCTCCAAGTCGAGCGACTTGGGATACACCGTGTTGTCGACGCGTGGGTAGGAGATGAAACCGCTCATGTAGAGGCTCTCGGCGATGCGCATGGTGCGCGCCGGGCTGATACCCTCGGATGCGGCAGCGGCCTGCAGTGCCGTGGTGTTGAACGGAACGGGCGGCTGCTGCTTGCGCGAGCGCCGGGCGACATCGGTCACGGTGCCGGCAGTCGCCTCGGCCACGTGTCCGTATGCCGTCTCGGCCGCCTCCTTATCGGTGAAGCGCGCCGTGGCGTGCCCGATCTTGAACTCCTGCTCGGAGGCGCAGGCAAGGCCGCGAATCTGCCAGTAATCCTCGGGCACGAACGCCATGCGCTCGCGCTCGCGCTCGACCACCAGGGCGAGCGTGGGCGTCTGGACGCGACCGGCCGAACGCACGTTGCCGAAACCGCCGAACTTGGCGAGCGTGAGGTAGCGCGTGAGAACCGCGCCCCAGATGAGGTCGATGTACTGGCGGCTCTCGCCAGCGTCGGCCAGGTTCTGGTCGAGTTCGACCAGGTTGTTGAACGCCTCGGTCACCTCGCCCTTGATGAGCGCCGAATAGCGCGCACGGCTTACGGGGACGTCGGGTGCGACCTCGCGTACGCAGGAGAGCGCATCGGAACCGATAAGCTCGCCCTCGCGGTCGAAGTCCGTTGCGATCACGACGGAATCGGCCTTCTTAGCCAGGTTCTTGAGAACGCGGATGATCTCTTTCTCCGCGGGGTTCTTGATGACGGGCGCCCAGGTGAGATATGGCAGGCTCTCGACCTTCCACCCCTTGATGTTGATGCCGTTGGCCAGGAAGGGACGCCGCTTGGTGTCGTAGGGCGGGCGGGCCAGGCCGTCGGGCACCGCGGCGGGCAGCACCTCGCCGTCCTCGGTCAGCGAGTACCAACCCTCGCTCTTGTCGAAGAGGATCTCGTCGGGGAAGTCCGGCGCCAGGATATGGCCGGCCAGGCCCATGGAGACCCACTCCTCGCCATCCACGTCGAAACGGTAGACCGGGGTGTTGTACACCTTGTCGTTCTTGGGCTTACCGGTGGCCAGCAGCTGCGCAATCTTCTGCGCGGCGATATTCTTCTCTGCAATGACGAGCTTCAACGTCGCTCCTTCGCTACACGTACAGGTAATGTCAGAAGTATAGCGACTTGCGCGGCGATGGCGAATCATGCACGATTTCTGCGCGGACGGGCAGATCCAAGCCTCTATGGAAGATCGAGCCGGCGCCGGGCGCGGCGGGCGACGCTGCTCCAAGCCGCTCGGCCCTCGCGCCGAATGCGCGCGCCCGTCTATGCGCGCGCGGCCTCCACCTGCCCCGCCAGCCACGCGCACCAGGCATCCATGCCGTCTCCGCGCGTCGCGCTCACGCAAAACCTCGGCGCGCAAGGATTGAGCCCGTCGAGCGCGGCGCCGTAGCAGTCCATGTTGAAATCGAACGCGGGCGCCACGTCCATCTTGTTGAGCAGAAGCGCGCCGGCGTGCTGAAAGATACCCGGGTACTTCAAGGGCTTGTCATCGCCCTCGGGCACCGAGAGGAGCATCACGGAGAGGTTCTCGCCCAGGTCGAAATCGACGGGGCACACCAGGTTGCCCACGTTCTCGATGAAGACCACATCCAGGGCGTCGAGGCCCACGGCCTCGTCGAGCGCGTCGGCGGCCTGGCCGATCATGGCCGCTTCGAGGTGGCACAGCCCGCCCGTGTTGATCTGGATGGCCGGCATACCAGCCGCCTTGACGGCCAGGGCATCCACATCCGAGGCGATATCGCCCTCGATGACCGCACAGCGAAACCGCTCGCGCAAGCGCTCGTGCGTTGCCAGGATCATCGAGGTCTTGCCCGAACCGGGGCTGGAAAGCACGTTGACCACGAACGTCCGCGACGCGCGGAACCGTGCACGCAGCTCGGCTGCCATGCGCTCGTTGCGCGAGAGCACGGGCTGTGCGATATCGATGGTTCGAGCCGCCATGCGCGCCTACCTTCCAACCTCGTTGCGACGGACGCGCGCCAGTCGACATGCCGCGCACCGAGACCCGAACCGCGCGCATGCGGGCGCGTCAATCGGGGCTGTCAATCTCCACGCTGATGATATCGAGCTCGCGGCCGCGCAGCGTTAACGTTTGTCCACTGCCGCATATCGGGCAGCGGCAGCGCAGGCGGTCGTGATCGAACTCCGCGCCGCAGCGGATGCAGGCGCTGCGAGGGGACACGTGCTCGATGCGCAGCTCGGCGCCGCGCGTAAGCTCGTGCTCATCGCGCAAAGACCGCCACGCGAAATCAAGCGCCTCGGGCACGAGCTCGCGCATATCGCCGATGCGCAGCGAAACGGCGACGACGCGCGAAGCCTGGGCCTCGCGCGCCGTACGCAGCACAACATCTATGATTCCCGACACAACACCTAGCTCATGCACGGTTGCGCCTACTCCTCGTCCTCGTCATCGAACAGGCTGAGACGGCCCTCCTTGAGGCCGGCCTTGCCGTCGCGCTTCATGATCACGAAGCGCGTCACGAACAGGGCGAGCTCGTATAGGCCGATCATGGCCGCATACATATAGCCCATGGTGACCGGGGAGGCGTCGGGCGTGACGACGCCCGCGACCACGAGCAGACCGACGTATACATAGCGCCAGGCCTCACGGAACTTCACATACGGAACGATATGGAACACCGCAAGGTAGAACACGATAAGCGGAAGCTCGAATGCCACACCGAAGCCGATCATGAGCAGGATCTCGGTGTTGATGTAGTCCACCAGATCGGGCAGGGCCGCGCCGATGGCCTCGGTCTCTCCGATGAGGAAGCCGAAGGCCGGCCTCAAGATCACGAAATAGCAGAACAGCATGCCCAGGAAGAACAGGGCGGTGGCGCTGAGGATGGTGGGGACGACCCAGCGGCGCTCGTTGGGCTTAAGCGCCGGCAGGAAGAACGCAAGGACCTGCCAGATGATCATGGGGCAGCACATGACAAGCGCGAGCTTGAACGCAATGGAGAAGCGGACGCTGAAGCCGCCGAGGGCCGTCATGACATAGAACTTGTCGGCGAACTCGCGGATGGGGTCTTGCAGGATATCGATCACGACGGGCGTGGCGAAGTACATCACGAAAGATGCGACGAGCACCGAAACGACCACGATGGTGAGACGGCGGCGCAGTTCGCCGAGATGGTCGAACAGCGGCATGCGGGCGGGTCCGATGGGCATTAGTTCTCACTCCCCTCTTCGACGGCGACGGACGCGGCGTCGGCGTCGGCGTCAGACGCGGCCTCGACGGCGCGGCGCTTGCGCGGGCGGCGCGCATAGAGGTCCTCAGTCGTGCGGATCTGCTCGGCCTCGGGTGCGGGCTCCTCCTCGGGTTCGGGCTCGACCGCGGGGACGCTGTCGGCGGCCGGCTCGGAAGCGGCAGCGCCGGGCTCGCCGCCCTCCTGCTCCTTCTGGGCCTTCTCGGCAGCCAGGCGGGCACGACGCTCGGCAAAGGTCTCTTTGCGGCGCGGCGCGGCCTCGGCCCCATCGGCCAGGTCGGCATCGAGGTCGTCATCGGATGCCTGGGCCTCGGCGGTCGACTTCTTAGGCCTGACGGGCGCAGCCGCAGCGGCCGCCATGGGATCGATGACCTCGGACTGAACGACCGAGGTCATCTTCTCCTGCGTCTCGCGGAACTGACGTAGGGCGCGACCAAGCGTACGGCCCATCTGCGGCAGCTTGTCGGGACCGAAGAGCAGGAAGCCGAAGATCACGATGATCATCAGCTCGGTGGAACTGATTCCAAACACGATGCCTCCAAGAGTTCTTCATGCAAGGGAGCCGCAGTTGCGCGCTGCGGCCCCCAAGTAGTCAACTGTACGAGTATACCCCGCGCGACGCGATGCGGGCGCGAACATGCGCGGGCTTTACGCAGCGCTGATACCGATCTCTTGATCGAGGCCCAGCAGCTGGGCCACGCGCAGCACGTTGGGCTGGGCGTTAACGGCCTCGAAGCCCTTGCCGCCGTCGTGCGCATGATGGGCCGCACCCACCAGCACGCCGATGCCGGTCGAGTCTATATAGGACACCTCGGCGAAATCGAGCACGATCTTCTCGGTGGGCTGGGCCAGCGCGTAATCGATGGCCTCGCGCAGCTTATCGGCACACGAGATATCGATTTCACCGGCAACGCTCAGAAGATAGCGCTCGGGCGAGGGATTGGTTTCGATGACCAGTTCCATGTCTTACTCCTTTATCTTGCAGAACATCAATGAATCGGACGCTTCGCTAGCGCTCGGAGGAACCCGCGGGAGCACCGTCCAGGGCATCGAGCCGCTGCTGGGCATACGCCCGGGCGTTATAGGTGTTCTGGGCATCCGCCTCGATAGCGCGCCCATACGCCGTGCGAGCGTCCTCGACGCGGCCGTCGGCCTCGTAGAACATGCCGAGGTTGGCCCAAGCGGGTCCAAAATCCGCGTCTGCGGCAACGAACGCCTCCAGCGTATCGACAGCCTTGGCGCGGTCCCCCGCATAGAAGATGCTCACCGCCCGGTCCACCTCGGCGGACTTGGAGCCGGGGTGCTCGGCGAGGTACCGGTCGTAATAACCGATGGCCTCGTTGAATAAGTCGGTCACGTGCTGCTCGTCCTCGGCCCCCTGCGTGTGCGTCATCGCCGTCGCACCCCAGTCGAAGTAGCCGTTCGCCAGATTGAGCAGCGTAGAGGGGTCGGCCGGGTTGGCATCGTACTTGGCGCGCAGCTGCTGGGCCGCCGCCCCGTAACTCGCGTCGACGTCCGCCATGGTGTGGCCGTCAGCCTGCCCTTCCTGCTGGACGCCGGCATGCCGCTGCGCGGAGCCGGCCGGAGCATCGCCCTTGGGCGCTGCGGGAACGCCGCCGAACAGCACGACGGCGGCGATGGAGATCACGGCGATGAGCAAGACGACCACGACCGCCGAGCGGACGCGGCGGCTCTGGTCATTCGAAAAAGCCATGCCGCCCCCTACGATTCGGACGAGGCGTCATCGGCGAGCGAGGCGCTCCCGTCCTCGTTGATGGCGAGCTGGGGATGGCCATCGGGCAGCGTAGCCGAGGAGGCATCGCCGGCGCCCGCCTGAGCTTGGGACATCTGGGCGCTCTCGCTCTCGAGCTTCGAGATGGTCGCCGTCGTTCCCACCAGGTAGCCGATCACCACGCCGAGCACCAGCGAGATGGCGGCGATGGCCAGAACCATCCAGAACGGCGGCGCATCGCGGCGCGCGGAGGGCTCGCGCTCTGGCGCTTCGGCGTCCGCCGGCGCGGCGGCGTCCTCCACGATGACGGTATCCTCGGAAGCCGCTGCGACCTGAGCCTCCATGAGCTCTTGCTCGTCGTCGAAAAACTCGTCGTTCATACACTGCCTCCGTATGTCCGCAACGTTCATATGCGTTGTATTGTAGCCGCATCGACCGGACGGTCGTGAAGAATGCACGCGATTTGCATGCACGGAACGCTCGGGCCGCCTAGCGGACCGCGGTGTACACCGCCACGATGCCGCCCGTGAGGTTCTCATACGCTACCTGCGAGAAGCCGGCTTCGCGCAGCTCGCCCGCAACGACCTCCTGCGGGGGGAACGCCTGGATGGAATCGCGCAGGTATTCGAAACCCGACCGATCCCCCGTAACCAGACCGCCGACGAAGGGGATCATGTGCGCTAGGTAGAACCGGTACAGCGCCCGCCACAGCGCATTCGGCGGCGTGCCGAACTCGAGCACGACGTAGCGCCCGCCCGGAGCGAGCACGCGCGCCGCCTCCGCCATGGCACGGCGACGCTGGGAGAAATTCCTCAGGCCGTACGCGCAGGTGACCACCGTGAACGAACCGTCAGCATACGGCAGCTGGTGCGCATCCACCACGTTGAGCGCGCACGCGACCCCGCGGCCGGCACCCGACGCGATGCGCTCCCCCGCCACGTCGAGCATCTCGGGCGTAAAGTCCGTCAGCTCGATCGACGCGGGCGGGCAGGCATCGCACAGCGCGAAGGCGACGTCGCCCGTACCGCCCGCCACATCGAGCACGCGGTCGTCGCCCGTGCAAGCAGCGGCTTGAGCGACGCGACGCAGCCAGCTCCGGTAGATACCGAAGCTAGACAGCGCGTTGAACACATCGTATTTGCGAGCGATCTGCGAAAAGATACCCTTCACGCGCTCGGCATGCGCATCGGCCATGCTAGGCGCGCGCCTCCGCGGCGAGCTCGGAGGATACGAGCTTGACAGCCAGCACGAGCACGTCGAGCGCCGCCTCGAGCTCCTCGACCGCGGGATAGCTGGGCGCGATGCGAATGTTCGTATCGAGCGGATCGTCGCCCGGCCATGTGGCGCCCGCAGGCGTGAGCTTGACGCCCATCTCGGCGCACAGGGCCGCCACGCGCTTCGCAGAGCCCGCGGGGCCGTCGAAGGAAACGAAGTACCCGCCGCGCGGATGCGTCCAGGTGGCGCAACCCGTCTCGCCCAGGCCCTCGGACAGCTTGCGCTCGACCGCCTCGAAGCGGGGGCGCAGGAAATCGGCATGCTTCTTCATGTGCGCGCGGACGGCGTCGAGGTTGGGCAGGAAGCGCGCGTGGCGCAGCTGGTTCATCTTATCGGCGCTGATGAGGCCCATCTTGAGCGACGAGGCGACCTCGGCGATGACGGCGGGCGACGCGCCCACGAAGGCCACGCCGGCGCCCGGGAAGGTGATCTTGGAGGTGGAGACGAAGGCCACGACGCGGTCCTCGAACTCGGTGCCGGCGGTATAGTCGAAGATATTGGCCAGGTCGTCGGTCTCGTCGTACAGGTCGTGCACGCAGTAGGCGTTGTCCCAGAAGATGCGGAAATCGGCCGCGGCCGTCTTCATGGTGGCCAGGCGGCGCACCGTCTGCTCGGAATAGGTCTCGCCGGTGGGGTTGGAGTACTTGGGAACGCACCACATGCCCTTGATGCTGTCGTCCGCGGCGACCATGGCCTCGACGACATCCATGTCGGGGCCCTCCCCCGTCATGGGAACGGGGACGTTCTCGATACCGAGGTCCGCCGAGATGCCGAAATGGCGGTCGTAGCCGGGGACCGGGCAGAGGAACTTCACGGTCTTGCCGTCGTGGTTGGCGGCATACGAGCCCCAGGGCTCGCCGCCCAGGGTACCGCAACGCCAGAACTGGCCGCACACGTCGTGCTCGATCAGAAGGCTGGAGGAACCCAGCACGAGCGTCTGCTCGGCGGGAACGCCCAGCATCTCGCTTGCAAGCGAGCGCGCCGAGGGAATGCCTTCGAAGCAGCCGTAGTTGGAGCAGTCGACCGCACCGTCGTGCAGATCGGAAGCGGAATCGATCAGGTCGAGCATGGGGCGCGAGATATCGACCTGCTGCGGAGAGGGCTTGCCGCGCGCCATATCGAGCGCGAGCCCGCGCGCTTTCACGGCATCTACCTGGGATCGAAGCGTGGAGATTGCAGCATCGAGCTCGGCTGCGTCCATCTGCTGATACATCGTCTGCATGGGGAAACCTTCCTTTGGCGATACCTACCCACTCATGCTCAAGTAGTATAGCTATTCTGATGAACGACCCATGCTCCGCGCCGTTCAACTTGGAGGAATCATGCAGATGGGAATGTTTCAAGCCGAGGAGTTCGGCGACCTGCAACGTCTGGTAGACGGCATCTTCTCGGACGGACGCGCCACGGTCGACCGGCTCGACATGGTCGTGCAGGCCGAGATCTTGGATCTGGTGCCCGACCTCATGGAGATCGTCGAGCTGCTCCCGCCGGGCACCTACGATCGCCAGCGCCTGTGCGACCAGATCAACTCCGCCCTCGCCGCGCACGGCTGGGGCGCGACATACGGCACCGTCGAGTAAGGCGCGATGCCAGCGGGCCGTGCACGCGGGGCGCCCGCATGCACGGCCCGCTGGCATGAAAAAGCGGACGGAGAGCCCCGATGGGCTTTCCGTCCGCTTGTGGTTACAGCCTCAAGCTACGAAGCAGCTCGAAACCGCATGGGCGCATCGATGGGCAACGCCCGCTGCTAGCAGACGCGGTCGCGATTGTTGCGACGGGTACGGCGAACGCCGACCGCGACGGCCCCGGCGCCGGCGCTCGCCAGCGATGCGAGCGCGAGCATGCTCGCGGGGTCGCCGGTCTGAGCCAGGTGGCCCGGGGTACCGGGCTTCTGAGAGGGCTTCTGGGCAGGCGTCTCGGGCTTGAGCTCCGGCTTGACGGCGGGCGCCGTCACCGTGATGGTGGCCGCGGTCGAATCGGCAACCAAGCCGCTCGCGTTGGTCACGCGGCAGAAATAGGTCTTGTCGCCGACGGTGGCGGTATCGACGGGCATGGCGGCGGCCTTCACGCCGGTGGAGACGAAGGTCTCGCCGTCCTTCACGAACCACTCGTAGGCCAGGGCGCCCTCGCCGTGGGCGTTCTTGGCGGCAACGATCAGGTCGGCAGCCTGGGCGCCCTGCTCATAGGTGGCGCTGGCGGGCTGCTGGGTGATCTGCGGAGCCACAACGGCATCGGCGTACAGCACGGGAGTGGCAAGGTCGGTGCCCTCGGCGTTCATGTCGGAAGCTGCGAAGGGCTTGGAGAAGTCGCCGGCGGTAATGTAGGCGCGCATCTCATCGAGCAGCTTGTCGCACTTGAGGTAGGTCTGCTCGACGACGGCCATCTGGGCCTTGTTGGCAAGAGCGGTGCGGCCCTCGGCGGGCGTGCTCTTCATGACGGCGTCGACGACGTCCTGCTGGGCGATGATCTGGGCCTGCAGGGCATCGAGGTAGGCACGGGTGCCCGCAGCCATGCTATCGCGATGGTTGTACGCAAGGGTGTTGATATCCATCAGCACGAAGGGCAGGGAGTTCTCGGGCTCTTCCTTCATAGCCCACTCGACGTTGTCCTTCTGGCCAGGACCCTGATGGGTCTCGTCGCAGTTGAGGTCGCTGAAGTACGGGCTCACCTCGGTGAGGAGGGCGGAGTACAGCGGCACGAAGACGGAGAACTCGGCGCGGGACAGCGCCTCCCACTGGACGGTGGCGATGTCGGCGGTCAGGCCGTCGCGGATCTGGAACATGTGGCTCTCGACCGTGCGGTTGTTGCCGATGGCGCCGAACGCAGCATCCTTGTTGGCGTCGACATCGGTGCCCTCGCCGCGCGCGGCAAGCGAGCGCAGGATCTCGTTCGTGGTCCAGCCGCCGCGACCGGGCGTGAAGAACTGGGTGGGCTCGGTAAGGTTGGTCACACCCTTGCCGGGCACCACGGTGTAGCGATCGGCGGCAAGCGGAGCCTCGAAGTAATGACGACCCTGGACATAGCGGGTGGTGGTGCCGCTGCTGTGGTCCACATCGGAGACGCCGTAGGTGGAGGCGATATCGGGGGTGCCGTCCTCAAACGTCTTGAGCAGGCCGGCCTCCTCGGGCACGGAGATAAGGCCCTTGGAGTGCAGGCAGGTCTTGGTGTCGTCCAGGTCGACCTTGAAGCGTAGGTTGCCCATGTTGGGATTCACGGAAACCTGGTCCTCGGGCATGATGTAGGCGACCCACTGGTGGCCGGAAAGCGCGCAGAACAGCCAGGTCTCGTTGGTATCGGAGATGGTGATCTGGTCGCGGCCGCTGGCACCCTGCTCGTCGATCAGACGGCCGAGCAGCTCCACGCCCTCGCGCGCCGTCTTGGACTCGCCCAGGATCACGCCGGCGTAGGTGTACTCGCCGATACCCGTCTTGGTGCTGGGGTCGACCGCCTTGATGTCGGCGTTGTAGTTGGTGGTCAGCGTAGCGGAGCAGGAGACGCCGTGCTCGTTGATGCCGGCCTCCGAATACGCGTCGTGGCGGTCGTTCCAGTCGCTAGGATGGTCGCGCACGTAGGTGTAGCGATACGACGTCTTGTCGCTCGTCCAGTCGAAGTCGGACTCGTCAGACGTATAGTGCGTGTTCTTCTGGGGCTCCTGGATACCGAAGATCTTCACATGGCGCGATGCATAGTCCTCGGAGCGGCCGACGTAGCGGTCGCCGTTGGCGGTGTACTGACCGGGCACCCACACCTGCGTGCACGCAAGGGCGCTCAGGGGCGCAGCGCCGATCAGCGCGGCTCCGACCATGAGGCCGCACGCGAACTTCTTAAAGCGAAGCGCGCCGCCTCCGTGAGGTGAATTGATCTTGAGCATATCGCTCTCCTTCCTTGGCCGATTGCTCGCGGCAAGGCGCCGCACACGAACCAGGCAATCGACCGCATGTTTCATAGTAGCCCCGACGATGAATAAACTGGTATGGCCGATAGAAGCCGCTCGCGTGCGGGCAGTTTTCATCGGCCAGTGGTCCGCCCTATGTGAACCAGCACTTTAGCAGAATAGATAGCTGCTCATTTACGCGTATATGTGTATTTACCATTTGTTCATATCAATGGTTTATGCATTTTTTTGCCGTCAGATTGCATAAAAAAGCGCGGAACCATGGTCCCGCGCCCCTCTTGAGGCCCTTTCCTAGTCGGTCGACGCCGCCCGGCCGCACACGCGCCTCATGTACACCATGCCTATAGCCGCAGCCGTCAGCGACCCCAGCAGAATAGCCGCCTTCGCCGCCAAGACCTCCGCGGGCTCGACGGGAAACGCAAGGCCGGCGATGAGGATCGACATCGTGAATCCGATGCCCCCCAGCAAGCCCACGCCGACGATATGCCCCCACGAAACCCCGCGCGGCAGGTCGCAGATGCCCGAGCGCACCATGAGCGCCGTCATGCCGATGATCCCCAGCGGCTTGCCCAGCACCATGCCGAAATAGGTGCCCATGGCAACCGGATCGAGCGCCAGGGCCAGCGGGTCGACCCCGACCAAACGCACCTGGGCGTTCACGAACGCGAAGACGGGCAGGATGATGAAGTTCACCGGCGTCGCGATCATGCGCTCGAGGCGCACCAGCGGAGGCGCCACGCGATGCATCACCCGCTCCGCGCCCAGGGTCGCCTCGGTGAACTCGGGCTGGGCCAGAATATGCGCGTCCTCATCGTAGCGCTCGACCATATCGGGCATGTAATCGTCCATCCAGTCGTTGAGGTTGCCCAGCCTGATCCCCGAGCGCGCGGGCACGGCAAACGCCACGATCACGCCCGCGAGCGTCGCGTGAATGCCCGACTTGAAAAGGCAGACCCAAAGAACCAAGCCCAGCAGCAGATACGGAGGAAGCAGGAAGTGCTGCGTCTTGTTGAGCCAGAACAGGGCAGCCGTGACCAGGGCGGCGCACGCCAGCCAGAAGAGGTCGGGCGTACTGCCGTAGAAGATGGCGATAGCCGCGATAGACACCAGGTCGTCGGCGATGGCGAGCGTCGAGAAGAACACGCGCACCCCGGCGGGCACGCGATCGCCCAGCAACGACAGCACGCCCAACGCGAACGCGATGTCGGTTGCCATGGGGATGGCCCAGCCGTGCATCGCCCCGCCCTTGTTGAAGACCGCGTAGATGCAGGCGGGAGCGACCACGCCGCCGATGGCGGCCAACATGGGCAGCAGCGCCTGACGGGGCCGGCGCAGCTCCCCCACGGTCATCTCGTACTTCAGCTCGATACCCACATGCAAGAAGAAGATCGCCATAAGGAAATCGTTCACGAACACCTCGAGCGACAGCACCACCTCGTGCGTGCCCAAACCGACGTGCACGGGTTCCATCAAGACATGATGGATCGCCTCGGCGGCGTCGCTATTCGCGCAGACCACCGCCGCCACGGCGGCAAGCACCATCACCGCGGCGGCGATGGTCCCGTTTTCCGAAATGCGCTCCCACATGTCGTGCAGACGAATGCGGCGGCGCTGTGCTTCCGTAAAGAGCTTCTCGCGAGCGTCCATGGCCCTCCTCGCTCCCCGGCGCCCGCACTCCATGCGCCGCCCGGGATGCCTGGCATACAGGGCGCGCACCCGCGCACCCACCGGTACTTGCAATCCATCCTACCCAGCGGCGTCATTAATGGGACATATGTCCAATATCGGTTCCATAGCGATTACAAAACTGCAGGAAATCGGTCGCGACGCGGGCGCGCATCTTGTCTACAACTCGCCCATAAAACGTCCATTAACTGGCAAAACCCTGCAGAACGGCCCGTCTTTTGGGTAGTATGGAAGCATCGATACCGTGCGCATAGCTTCACCCATATCTCGGCACCCCTGCCTTTGCAGAGGTGCCGACTTCTGAGTAAAGACCCCATGCGCCACCTGTTCCCTTCGAACGGACGGGGTGCGCCCCTCCGAGACAGGAGACCCGCGATATGGTCTTGAACCTCGTACTCGTCTTTCTCGGCATCGCCATGCTGGTCCTGGGCGGCGACAAGCTCGTCGAGGGCGCCACGCACATCGGCAAGCGCTTCGGCATGTCCGACCGCGTGGCGGGCCTTACCATCTGCGCCGTAGGCACCTCCATGCCCGAGGTCTTCGTAAGCGTGACCTCCACCATCGGCGGAAACTCCGGCATGGCCGTGGGCAACATCATGGGCAGCGATATGGCGAACCTCCTGCTCATCCTGGGCGTATCGGCCATCATCGTGCCCTTGAACCTGGCCCACCGCACCACCCGCGTCGAGGTTCCCATGAGCATCGGCGCCGTGCTTGTGTTCGCGCTCTTCGCCAACACCGGCAACTCGATCAACGCCGTCGAGGGCGGCATCCTGGTGCTGCTGTTCCTCCTCTTCATCGCCAACAGCGTCATCGCGGGCATGCGCGAGGTCGAAGACGACGAGAAGGCCGGCGTGAAGGCGGCCGAGGAGCCCGATGACGGCCACTCCCTCGTCCGGGACTTCGTGTTCATCGTGATCGCCATCGCCCTGCTCAAGTTCGGCGCCGACTTTGTGGTCGACAACGCCGTCGCCATCGCCAGCGCGCTCGGTGTGAGCCAGGTCCTCATCAGCCTCACCATCGTGTCCGTCGGCACCGCCCTGCCCGAGCTGGTCACCAGCTCCGTGGCCGCCTTCAAGGGCAACGCCGATACCGCCGTGGGCAACGTCATGGGCTCCGTCATCACCAACCTGCTGCTCGTTGCCGGCGCGCCGGCGCTCTTCGCGCCCGTCGCGTTCAACCCGGTCCACAACCTCGACCTCGCACTCATCGCGATCTTCGCCGTGTGCATGGTGGTGTTCACCTTCGTGGGCCGCACGCGCACCTTCTCGCGCCGCTGCGGTCTCATCTTCGTGATGTTCTACATCATCTACCTCGCCTCCGCGATTCTGCGCTAGGCTGCGAACCGCGCGCGTATACAAGGACCACGCACACGAAAACGCCCCCGCACCTCCTTGGGAGATGCGGGGGCGTTGCCATAGAGCGGGTACGAGCGGATAATCCGCTTGGCGCTAGTTTGCAGCCAGGATAGGAGCGGCGACCTGCTTCTTGCGGGAGAGCACGCCGGGCATCCACACGCCCTCGGCCACGTCCTCGATCTCGAGGCCCTTCTGAGCGGCCGCGGTGTCGCCCTCGAGCAGCACCTGGGAGCCCTCCTCCATGATGTCGGTGAGGCACAGCACGATGCCGTCGGCGGCCTTATCGGCAGCATAGGCGCGCATGGCCTCGCGGATCTCGGGGATCATGCCGAGCGCGCGGGACTTATCGACCGTCTCGTACTGGCCGATGAGGAGCTTCTTGCCGGCAACCTCGAACATCTTGATGTCGTTGCCGACCATCTGCTCGGCGGTGAAGGAGCCGGACGGACGGGTGAGGAAGACCTCCATGCCGAACTTGACCGGGTCGACGCCGAGCTGCTCGCCGAGCTTGGCGGCGATAGCAGCATCCACGGCGGTGGCGGTGGGGCTCTTGAGCATGAGGGTGTCGGTCATCATGGCAGAGAGCAGCAGCTTGGCCTGGGTATCCGTGGGCTCGACGCCCATGACCTCGAACAGCTTGGCCACGATGGAGCAGGAGGAGCCCCAGGGCAGCGCCACGATGTGCAACGGGGCGGCGGTGGTGAAATCGCCGAAACGGTGATGGTCGACGACGCCGAAGATGGTGGCGTTCTCAAGGCCCGCGACGGACTGGCCGGGCTCGTTGTGGTCGGTGAGGATGACGAGCTGGGCCTCGTCGCCGTCGGCCGCGGGCTCGATGGCATCGATCAGCGTCGGGGCGGGAACGCCGGCGTCCTCAAGCAGCTTGGCGGACTCGGCCGGCAGCGGACCCAGGCAGCACGCGGTGTAGGTGTTGCCGGCAAACTCGACCTGGTTCAGCAGCTGGGACAGGACGACGGTGGACATGATGGCGTCGTTATCGGGGTTCTGGTGGCCAAAAACAAGAACGTTGCTCATGGGCTCCCTTTCGTTCGAACAGATGGGACTCGGATACTCACTATCCTAGCACGTTGCCTTGGCACCCACGGGGCGCACGGACGGTTCGGAGATACGGCTCCATATGCCCGCGGCGCGGGGCGCCGACCGTGGGCGCGAAAGCGCGGGCCCGGCGCGGCTAGACGTTCGAGCGCTCGCGCCGCCAATGGGCCTCGACCACGTCGGCCACGGCGCCCGCGTCGTTGATATCGACGACCGGCTGATCCAGGCGCACGCGATTCGCCAGCGCGTCGTTGCACGCAAGCGCCAGCGTGCCCTCGCCCACCAGGTCGAGCGAGCTTTGACCGCGCAGGCGGTCGACGCCGGAGCGCGCCACCACCACGTTGGCGAGGCCAGCCGCCTTATAGCCTTCCACGATCACGATATCAACGTCGACGAAGCGGTCCAACAGCACATCGAGCGGCAGCTCGTTGTCGGTATCGGCGTACTCGGCATAGCGGTTCGCGCAGATAAGGCCCACATGGCGGCTGCCCGCCTGGGCGTGGCGCCAGGAGTCCTTACCAGGCACGTCGATGTCGAAGCCGTGATGCCCGTGGTGCTTGATGGAGCCCACGCGCATGCCGCGCGCCGAGAGCTCGGCGATGACCTTCTCGACCAGCGTGGTCTTTCCGGAGTTCTGGTAGCCGATGAACGCGACCACGGGAGCCGGAGCGAGCGCGGGCGGGGCGGATTCGCCGTCAACCGCCGCGAACACGCACGAAAGCGAGCCGCCGTCCACGCGGGAGCGCACGTCATCCTCCGGGGCCTCGGGCACGCGCGCCCAGGTGCCGGAACGGCCTCCCTCCTTAAGCAGCAAGCGCGTATCGACGATCTCCATGCCGCGATCGACCGCCTTGCACATGTCGTAGATGGTGAGCGCCGCCACGCTCGCGGCGGTAAGGGCCTCCATCTCGATGCCCGTCACCCCGGTGACGCCGCAGGTGGCGAGCACGTGGAAGCCCGCGCGGCCGTCTGCTCGCGCACCGGGGCCCTGGGCGGGGATGGGCTCGATCTCGACCTTGCTCTTGGTGATGTTGAGCGGGTGGCACATGGGGATGAGGTCGCTCGCGCGCTTGGATGCCATGATGCCGGCCACGCGCGCGCAGGCGAGCACGTCGCCCTTCTTCGCGCGGTCCTCGAGCACCATCGCCTGCGTCTCGGGGTGCATAAGGATGCTCGCTTCGGCCACGGCCGTGCGCTGCGTCGCCTCCTTCTGGGATACATCGACCATGCGCACGTCGCCTCGTTCGTCTACGTGCGTGAGTTCATCGCGATACGCGTCGCGGGATGCAGCGTCTGCCATAGCGGGCTCCTTGTGCTCGAAGCGAATGTCGCCCCATTGTAGCGCGGACGCAGGCGCCGGCGCTGCAAGGGATGCCGGCGGCATCGCGCTCGCCCCCGGCAGCGCGGCGCACGGGGCGCCGCGCCGAGCGAGCTAGCCGCCGATCTGGGACATGAAGCGCTCGGTGCCCTTGATAACCTCGTGTTCGCGGGGCTTATGCGACACGGCGTCGCGCCAGATGCGCGCGACCGCGTCGTCATCGCCGGCGCGCAGGGCATCGAACACCCGGTATTCGGCGTCGGAGAACAGGCAGGGACGAATGGCGCCATCGGCCGTCAGGCGCATGCGGTTGCAGCTCGCGCAGAAATGATTCGACATGGCCGAGATGAACCCCACGGTTCCAGCCGCATCGGGAAAGCGCCAGTAGCGCGCCGGACCCGCGCCCGCGGGCGCGCCGCCCTCGGCAGCCGCCTCGAGCGGCCCCATGCCCGCCGCCGCGGCCTCGGCGTCGATGCGCTCGCGCAGCTCGCGCGAGGGCACGGTGTCGCTCGCATCCCACGCCTCGGGACGCAGCTCGCCCGCCGGCCCCTCGCCGGCATCCGCAGCCCGAAAGCCGCGCTCCTCGTCGCTGCCGATGGGCATGTACTCGATGAAGCGCACGTGGACGGGCCGTTCGAGCGAGAGGCGGGCCATGCCGAATACATCTTGCTGCAGGCGGCGTACGACCACGCAGTTCACCTTCACCGGATGAAAGCCATGCGACAACGCCGCATCGATACCAGCGAGCGCCTGCTCAACGCGGCCCAGGCGCGTGATAGCGCCAAACTGCACCGGATCGAGCGTATCGAGCGAGATGTTCACGCGGTCGAGGCCGGCGTCTTTGAGCGCGCCCGCCATGCGCGGCAGCAGCGCCCCGTTGGTGGTGAGCGAAATATCCTCGATACCGGGAATCTCGCGCAGCTCGCGTATAAGGGGCACGATGCGATGGCTCACCAGCGGCTCGCCGCCCGTCAGGCGGACGCTCGCGATTCCCTCGCGCGCAGCGATCCGCACGAAGCGCGCGATCTCTTCGGCGCTCAGCATCTCCTCGTGAGAACGAGGAGGCACGCCCTCGGCCGGCATGCAGTACACGCACCGGAAATTGCACTTATCCGTTACCGCGATACGCAGGTACGAGATGCCGCGTCCGCAACCGTCGACACCGGCCCCGCGCGGGCCCGCTTCGGATGCGCCGGGCGCGCCCGCACGAGACGATACGCTAGGCGCCATATGCGTCTCGGTGCTCCGCGCGACCTGCGCGCATGCCGCGCATCACCGCATCGCGCAGCTCGGGGATGCGCGTCTTGTCCATAGGGGGCACGCCGTCGAGCTTATAGGGGATACCGAGCTTCTCGTACTTCACGATACCCATGGTGTGGTAGGGCAGCAGCTCCAAGCCGACCACGTTGCGCCACGGCGCGATCAGACGGCCCAGCTTCTCGCACTCCTCCACCGTATCGGTGATGCCGGGCACGATGACATGGCGAATAACCGTCTTGATGCCCCGTCGGGCGATCTCGTTGCCGAACGCGATGATGCGCTGCGGGTCGCAGCCCGTAAGCTCCCGATGGCCCGCCGGGTCGGCGTGCTTGATATCGAGCAGCACCATGTCGGTTGCCGCGAGCGCCGCGTCGAAGCGCTCGGGATGGCGCTCATCGTAAGCGTAGCCGCAGCTATCGAGGCACGTATGGATGCGCCCGCGCGGAGCGGCGTGCGCCGCCTCAAACAGGTCGGCCAGAAAATCGGGCTGCAACAGCGGCTCTCCGCCCGTCACGGTGATACCGCCCGACTTGTAGAACTGACGGTTGCTCTCGAATTCCACCAGCAGCTTCTCGACCGAGACCATGCTGCCGGCATTGACCGCCCAGGTATCGGGATTGTGGCAGTACGCGCAGCGCATGGGGCATCCCTGCGTGAACACCACGAAGCGGATACCCGGTCCATCGACCGTGCCCATCGTTTCCACCGAATGGATTCGTCCCAACGTATAGGAGGATGTTGCCGCGCAGGCATCTCCCTCGAACAGCTTTTGCGCCATCGTCGCCCCTCTTTCTCTTTCGTTCCTGCCGTCCATTCTAGTCCACCCGTCGCGCCTGCAATGTGCTTGTTTTATCGCATGTACGCGGGCATGCGGCGCCTTGCGCATGTCGTATCATCGATAAGCTGCAATTTGAAGGGGGACCCTATGGCGTACGACCTGCTCTCACGTCTGCGATCCTTTATACGTGCCGAAGCGGTCTTGATGATCGCCGCCGTCGCCGCGCTCGCGTCCTGCGCCATCTATCCGCTCACCCCCGCCACCGCGCCAACTTACGCAGGCTATATTGACCTGCGAACGATCGCCCTGCTCTTCTGCCTCATGACCGTCGTCGCCGGCTTCGGACGCGCCGGCGCGCTCGATCGCGTGCGCACGTGGCTCATGGGCCGCACGGCTTCGGCCCGACGGCTCGCCCTCCTGCTTATCAACGTCGTATTCGCCACGTCGATGCTCGTTACCAACGACGTCGCGCTCATCACCTTCGTGCCCCTGGCGCTTGCGCTCTTCATGGATGCGAGCCCGCGAACCGTCATCGCGGTTGTCGTCTCCCTCACGGTGGCCGCCAACCTTGGTTCGCTGTGCACGCCCATCGGCAATCCGCAAAACATCTACCTTGTTTCGGCCTATCAGATGGACATGGCAGCGTTTTTCCGCACCGTAGCTCCCTTGGGAATCGCCAGCTATATCTGCTGCATAGCGCTGGTTGCGCTCGTTCCGGACGAACGGCTGCAGGAAACCGCATCCACGCACGAAACGACCTGCAACGCGCGCCTGCTGTCCCTCTACGGCCTGCTCTTCGGCATATGCATCGCCTGCGTGGCGCGCCTGATTCGCTGGGAACCCTGCTGCATCGCGGTCGTGGCCGCCTGCCTCGCCTTCGACCGCAGGGTCTTCAGCAACGTGGACTACAGCCTGCTGGCGACATTCGTCTGCTTCTTCATCTTCGTAGGGAACCTTGGCCAGGCCCCCGCGGTCGCGCAGCTTCTCTCGTCCGCGATCGCGGGCAGGGAGATCTTGGTGTCCGCGCTCGCCAGCCAGGTCATAAGCAACGTGCCCGCCGCGATCATGCTATCCGGATTTACCGACAACGCCCAGGCGCTGCTGGTCGGCACCAATATCGGCGGGCTCGGCACCCCCGTGGCAAGCCTGGCCAGCCTGATCTCGCTACGCATCTACGCCGCCATGCCGCATGCCCAAACCAAGCGCTATCTACTCTGGTTCGCTATCGTCAACGTATCCTTGCTCGCCGTCTTGCTTGGGTGCAGCCTCGTCGTCGCACCCTACGTGCTCTAAGCAAGCGCTCGATGCGCGCAGCGCATTCCCACCCACAAGAAAGGGCGCCCGATTGCTCGGACGCCCTTCATACACGGTATTTCCTTGCGTATCGCAAGGAACGCATGCGGAACGTATCTCTTACATACCCTCGTGGAAGGTACGGGAGATGACCTCGTCCTGCTGCTCCTTGGTGAGGTTGTGGAAGTTCACCGCATAGCCGGACACGCGGATGGTGAGCTGCGGGTACTTCTCGGGATGAGCCTGGGCATCGAGCAGGGTGTCACGGTTGAACACGTTGACGTTGAGGTGGTGGCCACCCTTCTCGGCATACGCGTCGATCATGCCAACCAGGTTATCTGCCTGAGTCTGGGGGACGTCCGAAACCTTCATTCTTTGCCTCCTTTAATGCCCGCTGAGGGGCTGTTACCAAAGTCGCTATCGAGATTATATCCCGATATGAAGTCATTGCCACTGAGACGGCAACATTTTCTTAGGACTACGCAAGCTTCATACGAAACGAGGGGCGAAGGCGGTCGTACGGCCGCCCGCGCCCTCGTAGAACGAGCCTTACTGGCAGTCGCACGCGCCCTCGGGAGCCGAGGAATCGGTGCAGTCGCAGCACGGAACGACGTTCTCGATCTCGATGTCGCCCGAAAGATCGAGGTCGCCGAAGAACACCTGGTCCTCCTTGCCGAGCGCGCCCGGGATGATGGAGAAGGTGTTGGAGATGCCGTCCTGGGCATCTCGGAACGGAAGCTTGGAGACGGAGGACAGCGAGGCGATGGCGCCGTGCGTGTCGCGCTCGTGCATGGGGTTAGCGCCCGGGGCGAAGGGCACGCCGGCCTTGCGGCCGTCGGGGGTGGCACCGGTCTTCTTGCCGTACACGACGTTGGAGGTAATGGTGAGAACCGAGGTCGTGGGCACGGAGTTGCGGTACGTGTCGTTCATGCGGATGTACTCCATGAACTGGTGTACCACGTCGTGGGCGAGGACGTCGACGCGGTCGTCGTCGTTGCCGTACTTGGGGAAGTCGCCCTCGATCTCGAAGTCGACGATAACGCCCTGCTCGTCGCGGATCGGATGGACCTTCGCGTACTTGATGGCGGACAGGGAGTCGGCCACGACGGAGAGGCCGGCGATGCCGGTGGCGAACCAGCGGTGCACGTGCTTGTCGTGCAGAGCCATCTGGATGCGCTCGTAGCAGTACTTGTCATGCATGTAGTGGATGATGTTGAGCGAGTTGACATACACGCCGGCAAGCCACTGCATCATGTCCTTGTACTTGGCCATCACGTCGTCGAAGTCCAGGGTGTCGCCCTCGACCGCGCGGAACTTCGGGCCGACCTGCTTCTTGGAGACCTCGTCCACGCCGCCGTTGAGCGCGTAGAGGAGGCACTTGGCCAGGTTGGCGCGGGCGCCGAAGAACTGCATCTCCTTGCCCACGCGCATGGAGGACACGCAGCAGGCGATGGCGTAGTCGTCACCGTGGTACACGCGCATGACGTCGTCGTTCTCGTACTGGATGGACGAGGAGGCGATGGAGGCCTTGGCGCAGAACTCCTTGAAGGCCGTGGGCAGCTTGGTGGACCACAGAACGGTGAGGTTGGGCTCCGGGCTGGTACCCATGGTCTCGAGCGTGTGCAGGTAGCGGAAGCTCATCTTGGTGACCAGGGTGCGGCCGTCGACGCCCATGCCGCCGATGGACTCGGTGACCCACTGCGGGTCGCCGGAGAAGAGGTTCTGGTACTCGGGGGTACGGGCGAACTTGACCATGCGGAGCTTCATGATGAAGTGGTCGACGAACTCCTGGATCTGCTCCTCGGTGAAGGTGCCGTTCTTAAGGTCGCGCTCGGCGTAGATGTCGATGAACGTCGAGGTGCGGCCGATGGACATGGCGGCGCCGTTCTGCTCCTTGACGGCCGCGAGGTAGGCGAAGTACATCCACTGGATGGCCTCCTGCGTGTTCTTGGCCGGCTTGGAGATGTCGAAACCGTAGAAATCGGCCATCATCTTGAGCTCGCCGAGGGCGCGGATCTGCTCCTGCAGCTCCTCGCGATCGCGGATGTTCTCCTCGGTCATGACCTGCGGCGTAGAGGCCTTCTGGGCCTCCTTGTCCTTGATCAGGAAGTCGACGCCGTACAGGGCGACGCGGCGGTAGTCGCCGATGATGCGGCCGCGGCCGTAGCCGTCGGGCAGACCGGTGATGATGTGGGCCGAGCGGCAGGCGCGCATCTCGGGGGTGTACACATCGAAGACGCCGGCGTTGTGCGTCTTGCGGTTGAAGGTGTAGTTCTCGACGACCGAGGGGTCGATCTCGTAGCCATGCTGGGCCGCGGCCTGCATGGAGATGCGGATACCGCCGTTGACGTGCAGAGCGCGCTTGAGCGGCTTATCGGTCTGGAGACCGACGATGGTCTCGCGCTCGGGGTGAGCGGCATCGATGTAGCCCGCGGGGTGGCTCACGATGCCGGTGACGGTCTTGGTGTCCATGTCGAGGACGCCACCCTGCTCGCGCTCCTTGAGCAGCAGAGCCATGACGTCGTCCCAGAGCTTCGTGGTGCGCTCGGTGGGACCGACGAGGAACGATTCATCGCCCTCGTAGGGGGTGTAGTTCTTCTGGATAAAGTCGCGTACGTCGACCTCGTTCAGCCAATTGCCGCCCTCGAAGCCTTCCCATGCCTCCTGCATTATTGTGACCACTCTCCTAGAGTCTACGGTGCGCGTTGGGAGCTCGCGCACGGATATATTGGATCCCGGAGAATGATGGAAAACGACCCCGTTTGTGCATACTTCCCACCAGCCACCTGCAAGTGGCCGTTCATCCGTGCATACTGCCCGCTGGGTGGAAAGGATTTCACGTTCACGCGGCATTTAGGACCATTCGCCGAGAAATCACCCATGCTCGTAAGAATACCATAGCAAGCCCCCTGGCGGCGCCCCATCGCCTACAAATTTAGCCGCGCGCCACGCTGGATATCTCACAGGATATATTGGTTTATCTGGCAAAATGGACGAATCTGTGGAGCAAGAACGCACCTGTCGCCACGCATATTGCCATCTACCTGCATTCATTTGTCCCAGGGTCTTTCGCGGACGGCCCGGCGCGGGGTCCTTACGAAAGCGTGAAGCTTTTTCGCTTCCCGCATGAAGGTCGATTATCCGGGCCGCCGCGTGGTACATACATCATGCGCACACCGACCGCCCGCGCGCATTCAGATCGCGGGCAACGCTGAAATGGAGCTGATACCATGCGCCGCACCACGCACGAGAAGAAGCCGGGCCGTACGCCCTTCTCCTCCGCGCATCATGCCAACGAACTCACCGCCCTCGCCGCCCCCGCCGCGATCGCGCCGGCGCGTGCGGTCAAGCACGCCCCCGCCCGCATCACCTTGGCAAAAAGCGACGCCGGCGCCACGCGCGCCAACCTCAAGAACGCCTACGAAGCGTTCAAACGCGCGTCGCAAAAGCCCGGGTCCGACGCCATGGCGTCTCCGAGCCCTTCGGAGCAGTGGCCCTATCGACCCTACGCCGCGTTCGTCTAACGCATCTCAAGCAGAAACACGGCGCGCCCGCAGCGCGCGTCCGCCAAACCACAACGCGCCCCAACCGCCCGGCCAAACCGAAGCGATTGGGGCGCGTTTCTATCGAAGGCCCAGCCACAGGCCCGCGAGCATGCCCGCCACCAGGGCGATGTCCAACAGCGTCGACCCGCCCGCAAACACGGGCACGAAGCCGTCCACGGCTCTAAGCCGTCTGCCGCGTGCGGATGGCATCGGTCACGATGCCCCTGCTCATAAGATAGGTGACCAGGAAGTACCCTCCGTAGCACAGCAAGAAGATCGCGCAGGTGAAGCCCACGGTGAAGCCGATGGAAAGCCCGCCGAACAGCTTGATGATCTCGATGACCACCTGCAGCGCCACCATCGAGTGCGCGATACCCATGACGAGCGGGAAGATGAAGAACACCGCCTGCTGCGCCAACACGGAACGCGTGATCTCGCGCTTCGAGGTGCCCAGCTCGGACAGGATCCGATAGTTCTTACTCGAATCGGCCACGCCCGACAGCTGCTGGATCGTCAGGATTGCCGCGCATGCGACCACCAGCACGAAACCGATGTAGATAGCCAGGTAGCTGATGAGGCCGTTCATGGAGTTGGTGCTCTCGTAACTCTGCGAACGCGTCATCTCCATACCCCACAGGCCGCTCTGGGTACCGTCGGCGTTCAGGACGTTGCCCCACGAACGGTCGCGGCGCACGTAGCCCTCCGTCTCGTCATAGGAAAGACCGAGCTTGTAGTTGGCCAGCAGATAGCTGCTATAGAGGGGCAGGTCGAGGTCATCGATGACGGCGTCCGGCACGATGATGGTTCCGGAGTTGCTTCCCATCGAGGCGTTGGCGAAGGAGCTCGCGGTGTCGTCGACGCGATCGGCTACGGGTGCCAGCGTCCTTCCGGCGAGCTTGATGGGCACGCCCTGCGCAAGCGCAGCGTCGTAGATGGCGTTCACCGTCTCGCCCATATCGCTCGTGAGCAGGTAGCCGTCCTTACCCAGGTCGACACGGGGCTTGCCGCGGAAATCGAGATAGCGGTTGTAATCGCTCTCCCCCATCACCTGCAGACCCAGCAAGGTGACGTTGCTCGACGCGGTGCCCGCGGGCAACGGCATGTCGACGGCGTCCGCGATCTGGTTCAGGGTGACCACGGGGTCGCCCGCCCCCGCAGGATGCGAGTCGTATACATCCACCTGCACGTGCTCTCCGATGATGCGCGCGAGGTCGAAGCGCTCCTCGTCGGCCTTCTCCGGATCGACCACGTTGTTCTCGCTCGCCTGCAAGATGTCCACGGGCTTCTCGGCGAGTTTCATGGGCGGATAACCCTCGGCCTCGTACGCCGCGACCTGCTCGGGGTCGTTCACCACGTCGGGCCCGTAGTACATGAGAATGCGCGTATAGTCCGCCGGCGTGTTGCGCTCCACGCTCGTATTCATCACGTTGGCGATGGACATGCCGCCCGTCACGCTCGTGATGGCCAGGAACAAGATCATGGCGATGACCGCCATCGAGAAGCTCACGGTGTTCACCTTCGCCGCAAGCTGGCGCATGGTGAACATGTTGAGACCGCGCCAATACATGCCGCGGGCGCTCTGCAGCACCTTGAGCAGGAAGCCCGAGAAGCCGAAGAAGAACAGGATGGTGCCGGCGATAACGATGCCCGTCGTCACCATGAACTGCTGAAGGGCCTCGTCGTACTCGCTGGGTGCCGCATCGACCGGCAGGCCGTCGCGCAGGAGGCGGTAGTACGCCCAGCCGATCAAGCCCGCGCCCATAATGAAGATGACGGCGGACAGGATGGGGTTGCGCGTCTTGACGGCCTCGTTCTTGCGCCCGGCGCTCATAAGGTCGATCACCTTGGCGCGGCGCACCACGCCCAGGTTGAACAGCAGCGTCACCATGAAGATCGCGAGCAGGCAACCCACGGTTATGCCGAACGCCTTCATCGAGAAGAAGAAGTGGAAATCAGCGATCTGCGTCTTGAACAGCGAGGCCGTGAAGAACGTCATGAGCTGGGAGAACCCCACGCCCAACACGATGCCGAGCACCAGGGCGGCACCCGACACGATGGCGGTCTCGAGCGCCATCACGCGCGAAACCTGGCCGCGGCTCATGCCGAGGACCTGGTAGAGGCCGAACTCCTTCTTTCGCCGCTTCATGATGAAGCCGTTGGCGTACACCATGAGGAAGCCCATCACCAGCGCCAGGAACATGGTGAGGCCGCTCATGATGGAGCCGAGCAGCTCCGGCAGCCCCTCTTCCTGCAAAACGATAGACGCCTGAACCGAGATGGTGTTGAACGCATAGAACACCGTGACGGCCAACGTGAGCGTGAGCAGGTAGACCAGGTAGTCCTTACCCGCGCGGCGCACGTTGCCCCAAGCGAGCTTACAGAGCATCGGAACCCTCCCCGCCCATCATGGCCACGACCTCCATGATGCGGTCGAAGAACGCGCGGCGGGGGCTATCGCCGCGGCGCAGCTCGGTGAAGATGCGGCCGTCGCGGATGAACAGCACGCGGTTGGTGTAGCTCGCCGCGAAACTGTCATGCGTCACCATGAGGACCGTGGCCTGGTCGCGCTGGTTCATGGTCTCGAGGCTCTCGAGCAGCAGGCGGGCGTTCTTGGAATCGAGCGCGCCGGTGGGCTCGTCGGCCATGATCACAGCGGGGTTGGTAACGAGGGCGCGAGCGGCGGCGACGCGCTGCTGCTGGCCGCCGGACATCTGGTAGGGATACTTGTCGAGCGTCTCGGCGATCGAGAGTCGCTTGGCGACCGCCTCGACGCGCGTCAGCACCTCCTTCGCGGGAACACGCGCGATGGTGAGCGGCAACGCGATGTTCTCGCGCGCCGTAAGCGTATCGAGCAGGTTGGAGTCCTGGAAGATGAAGCCCAGCTGCTCGCGACGGAAGCGCGTGAGCTTATCGTGCTTGATCTTGGTGACATCGGCGCCGTTGATCAGCACCGAGCCGCTGGTTACCGTATCGATGGTCGACACGCAGTTGAGCAGCGTCGACTTACCCGACCCCGAGGGGCCCATAATGGCGACGAACTCGCCGCGCTGCACGGTGAACGACACGTCGTCCAGAGCGCGCATCACGTTGCCGCGGGCACCGTAGACCTTCTCGATATGCTGGACCTCCAGCACGGGCTGGACCGACGTCGACGAGCCACCCGGGGACACGGCGTGCCGACCGATGAGACCGTTGGGGGAAGCGCTATTCGCAACCATGAGCTACTCCTTCGTTTCGCGCGCTTATCGGGAGGCGGCGGACATGATCCAGATCATGCCCAAGCACAGCACCGCCATGACCACGAGGCAGCCGACCATCTGAACGGCCGTAAGGCCCGCACGGACCACCACGCCGCGGGGCTCCTGCACATAGGAAGCCTCGTAGGGATTGGGATATGCCATATCGTTCGTATACTTCATAACGAACACCTCCTTGACCCTATACTCGCAAGAGCCCCTGTTGGCAACCATCGATTTGACTTACGCCTCACTTTCGTTTTCGTAAGGTTGACGCGAGGGCAGCGCGGGACGCCAGCGCTGCAGCGCAGCCGAGACGCTATCATGGATAGTTCGACCAGCCCCCGAAGAGAACGGACCATCGTGAAGACCGTACGCGTAGCGGCAGGCATCATATGCGACGAATCAGGCGACGAGGTGCTGGCGGTGCAGCGCGGCTACGGCGAGATGGCGGGACTCTGGGAATTTCCGGGCGGCAAGATCGAGCGCGGGGAAACCGCCGAGGAAGCCTGCGTACGCGAGCTGCGCGAAGAGCTCGCCATCACCGTGACCGACCTGCGCGATTTCTACACCGTGGAATACGACTACCCCGCATTCCACCTTTCGATGGACTGCTTTCTCTGCCGCATCGAATCAGGCGAGATCACGCAGACCGAACAGCAGGAGATTCGCTGGGTCAAACGCGCCTCGCTCGCCGAGCTCGCCTGGATGCCCGCCGATATCGGCCTAGTAGACGCCCTCGTTGGAGCGGGAGACGCCGAAGGGGACGCACGCCAGGTCAAGCGTCGCGGAGACAGCAAGAGATCGATGCAGGGCAACAAGCGGGCCGACACCAAACCCGAGATGCTCGTGCGGCAGCGACTCCGGGCGGCCGGCCTCACCGGCTACCGGCTCCAATGGAAGAAAGCGCCCGGCAGGCCCGACATCGCGTTTCCGGGGCGAAAGGTCGCCATCTTCGTCAACGGCTGCTTCTGGCACCGATGCCCGCACTGCAACCCGAGCGTGCCGAAGCGCAACACCGAATTCTGGGAAGCGAAGTTCCGCCGTAACGTCGAGCGCGATGCCGCGGCCATCGCCGCGCTCGAGGACCTCGGCTGGACCGCCATCACCGTCTGGGAATGCGAGCTCAAGAAGGCGCGCATCGACGAGACCATGGAGCACGTCGTTGCGACCGTTCGTGCTGCCGATCGACATATGCGCAGCTAGATGCGCACTATCAACGGATAACAAGGCACCTTCTCCACGTTTCATCGACCATTTCACCACGAGAGCACCACGGTAGACGGTATTTTATTCAGGGTTAAGCGGTAGGTTATAGTCACTTTTTCTTTATCTACCTGCACTTTTACACAATGTGCCATAACGTGTAAGTGAGAATTAAGCTTTAAAAACGCGAAGGAGCGGTGATAATAGGTACAGCGCATCGCCAGAGCAGCGACTGCGGTGCGTATGGTACAGGTGGACGGACGAGGAGGTCGACGCATGCATTCTCCCAAAGACGCAGCTCGTACTTCCCAAGTACGGCTATCCCGACGTGCGAACCATTTCTCCTTCCCCCCGACACAGAGAACTGGCCTCCTCGACTCCACCGATCTTTCCAGCGGCCTCATGTAAGGGCATAGGCTGGACCGTTCGTTTCTACGGCTGCATGAAGCGTCACCGTGTGTATCCCCTTCCTCGCACAGCGGACGCGCAGCGCAAACGAAGCGACTCTAGGACCCGGGCACATGCTCGGGTCCTTTCTTTTTTCGCGCGGATGCCCGCTCTCCGCTCGAACCGACCCCCCCTAACAACAAATGGGCGCCCGCATACGCGAGCGCCCATTCGCCTTACCTGAAGCACGCTTCCTCTGAACGCGCGCCCTACATGAGCTTGGTCTCCTCGAGCTTCTCGATGATCCAGTTGTTCGCACGGATCACCGGACGGCGGAACACGAGGCCCAGGGCGAGCGACGGAATGAGATAGCTCGCAAGCAATCCCATCTCGACCCAATACTCGGAACCATAGGCACCGGCCATGGCCGCATGCATCGCGTTGATCCCATGCGTGAACGGCAGGAACGGATAGACGGACTGGAAGAAGTCGGCCGTCATCTCGATGGGGAACGTTCCGCCCGACCCTGCGACCTGCATGACCAGCAGCACCACGGCGAGCGCCTTGCCGATATCGCCGAACGACACGGTAAGGGTGTAGATGATGTTGCAGAACACGAAGCTCGCCAGCCAGCCCGTAAGCAGGAACTGCCAGGGATGCAGGCACTGGATGCCGAAGAACAGGATGTCGCCCGCACATACGAGCGTGCTCTGGCACAGCGCCAGCAGGGCGAAGAGCGCAAAGCGCCCCAGATACAGCTCGTGCAGGCGCACATCATCGAGCCGCTGCTTCACGCGGTCGTCGACACCCACCTTGAGCATGGCCGCCAGCACGATACCGCCCACCCACAGCGACAAGATCGTATAGAACGGCGCCATGGCCGAACCGTAGTTCTCTATATGGAAGACCGGGCGCTTGTCGAGCCCCACGGGGGCTGCCAGGGCATGGGCGAGCGCCTCGGGATCGTTGCCGATCAAGGAGCGAATCGCCTGGATATCGCCGGTTTGGGCAGCAAGGTCCAGCTTGTCCTTCACCTGCTGCAGATCGGTTGCAGAGGTATCGAGCACCCGTGCGGCGTCGCCCAGCACGCCCTGCACCGACGCAAGGTCTTTTGCCAGCGAATGAGAGGCCGCGCTCAATCCGTCGACGGTCTCATCCAAGCCGTCCGCGATGTTGGCGCTCGCGGCCGTAATCGACTCCACGGAGTCCGCGAGTTCGCCCGCCTGGCCCTTGAGCGTCTGCTCGTAGTCCGACTTCACCTGCGTAATGCTCGCCTTGGCATCGGCAATGAGCTGCTTGATATCGCTACGGCTCTGCTCGATATCGGCTGTGCCGGCAGCCAGGTCGTCCGCCGCGCCGTTCAGCGCGCCCTCGAGCTGGCGCTGCTTGGTCGCGATCGAGTCGAGCTTGGTGGCGATGGCCTGGAGCTTCGCGGAGATCGTGGGCTTCAGCAAGCCGTCGGGGAGCTTGGCGTCCAGATCGCGCACATCCCGAGCCAGGGACTCGGTCTTCGCCGCGCGCGAACCCACCTCGGCGGCAACCGCCCGCAGTTGACCCTGCGTGTCACCCGACTGCTGGCCCACCGCGCCAAAAGCCTTGTCGACGGCCTGCGACACGGCGTCGAAGCTCGAAGCGCTGTCCTTGAGCGCCTGGTTGATGGCGCCTGTGGCGCCGCCGAGCGCATCCTGGATGTCCACCAGACCCGCCTTTGCATCGCCGAGCAGGGCCGCAGCGTCGTCCGACGTCGTACCGGAATCGCCCAGCAGGGTGCCCGTCGACTCCATAAGGCCCGAAGCCGAGCCCACCAGGTCGCCGAACGTGCCCGTGTTCGCCGCGGCGTCGCGCAGGCTCTCGATACCCGTATCGAGCGTGCCGCTCAAGTTGGCCACGAAGTTCACCACCTCGTCACCGCTCATAAAGTCAAGCAGGCTCGATGTAGCGGCCAGCCCGATATCGCCCACCGTAGAGGTAAACGTCTCGTCGATCTGCTGGCGTATGGTGCTCGCGCCCTTATCCGTGACGCGCGGGGCGATGGCGTTGGCCTTTTGGTTCTCGTAGTAGATGATGTCCGAGTGCCTCACCTCGGTGGAGAAGAGCGTCATCATATTGGCTGAGAAATCGCGCGGGATCACCACGGCGGCGTAGTAGTCGCCCGCCTTCACGCCCTCGATAGCCTTGTCCTCATCCACGAACACCCAGTCGAGCGCGTCGTTCGCGCGCAGCGAAGAGGTGACGGAGTCGCCCATGTTCACCTTGATGGGAATGAGGTCGCTCAGATAGCCCTCGTCCTCGTTGGCTACGGCAACCTTGAGGTTGCCGGTATTGCCATAGGGATCCCAGCTGCCCGCGATATTGAACCACGCATACAGGACCGGCACGATCACCAGGCCCACCATCACGATGAGGCCGATGACGCTCGTATGGATATGCTCCATATCATCGCGGAAGATCTTCCAGATGTTCTTCATTACTCATCGCCCCCTTTCGTCATGTCATAGCGCGGCAGGGCCACCTCGGCCGTGCGCGCCGCCTCCGCCGACGCCTCCTGCGCGCGGCGCTCGGCCGGCATCGTCATGCCGGCAGCGCGCGCCGCCAGCGGCGACACCGAGACATGTTCGGAGATCTCGCGGCGCAAACCCTCGTCGGACAACTCGGCCACGCGCAGCTGCATATGGAAGCTCTCGCGGAAATACTCGACCACGATCATGTAGGCATCGGCCGCGATGATCGCCACGATCCACAGCACGAGCATCACGATCTTGCCGTCGATGCTGAGGTCCAACGTCGCCGTGAGCACGAACAGCAGCACCGGAAGGCCGAACACGAGCACGAAGCCGGCCTTGATCAGGGAGGGGTAACGCGTCTCGAAGCGCTCGGCGCGCTCGACCAGATCGCGACGGTACGTCTGCACGTCGAGCAGGGCGCGCATGGCCACGCGCAGCGAGTAGCGCTCGCGCGGACGGTCGTCCTTCTCGCAGATCATCACGCCGGTCGCCGCCAGCTCGCGGTCGAACAGCAGGTTGAGGTTGAGCACCAGCGGACGCAGGAAGACGCCGATGGTGAGCGCCACGGCCAGGAATACGCCGAGCACCAGCAGGTTATACAGGTAGTCCATGCCGTACATGCCGCCGATGGTCTCGCGCATCGCATTGATGCCGTAGGTGAAGGGCAGCAGGGGATGCAGCCCCTGGAAGAACGCCGGCATCATCTCGATGGGATACATGCCCGACGACCCGGGAATCTGCACGATCACCAGGATGACGGCGATGGCCTTGCCGATATGCTTGAACGTGATTCCCAGCGCGTAGATGATATTCACGTACACGAAGGAGATGAAGACGCCTGCCAGCATGAAGAGCGCAGGCTGCACGCACTGCACCCCCAGCATCAGGTCGCCCGCGCACACGATGAGCGCCTGCACCGCGCCCAGCGCCACCAGCAGCAGCCAGCGGCCGAAATACGCTTCACGGGCGCTGAACTCTCCCAGGCCCTCGGGATCGACCTCGAGCTTGATAATGGCGATGAGCACGAAGCCTCCCACCCAGAGCGCCAGGTTGGTATAGAAGGGAGCTACGCCCGAGCCGTAGTTATCAACCGGGTACACAGCCTTGGTCGTCAACTTGACCGGGCTCGACATGAAATCGGCCATGTCCTGCGGATCGACATCGAACAGCCCCGAGAGCTTGTCGAGCGACCCCGAGCTGCGCAGGGCCGCCACGTCGGTCACCGTGTCGTTGAGAGTGTCCTTGAGCTTCCCAAGCGAGGTATCCGTCTGCGACACCGCCGTCTTGGCCTGGTCGAGCGTCGCATCAAGCTGGTCGAGCAGGCCGATCGCCTGCTGCACCGTTGGCTGCAGCCCCGCGACGACGCCCGTAAGGTCTCCGGAAACCGCTGAGAACGAATCCATGCCGCTGGATAGCTTCGGCATCACATTGGTTGCAAAATCCTGCTGAGCACCCGAGACCGATGCGATACCCTGCTGGGCCGCATCGTTCATGGCGCTGGACGCGCCGGCCACGGCCGCTGCGGTATTCTTCACGTCGTCGCTTTGCGTCTGCAGCGCGTCCTTGACCGTCTGCAACTGTCCCAGCTGGGCCTCGAGCGCGCCGATGATGGCGCTGGTATCTCCGACGCCCGTGATGTCCTTGATGTCGCTCAGGATCTGGTTGATGTCGTTGATGACCATCTGCACGTCGGCCAGGGCTCCGTCGACCTTGCCCGCCGCCCCCGTGATAGAACCGGCAGCCTGACCGATGGCGGTATTCGCCTTGGCGGACGCCGCGCCCAACTGGGCCATGCCGCCAGACAGCGCAACATTGAGCGCGGAGCCGAAATCTCGAGCAGATGCACGGGACGTGGTGAGAAGCGCATCGCCCTTGCGCAGGGCATCGGTCAGAGCCGGCACCTCGTCGGACATGGCGGCCAGCGTTTTCTTCGCCGACGCAACCGCGCCCTTGGTGGTGTCGATGGTTCCCGTGGTGCCACCCAGCGCCTCGCGCACGCCGTCGAGCGCACCGACAGCCTGCTGGACGCCATGCATCAGGCCGCTCTGCGCATCGCCGCCTTGTTCGTTGATCTGCACCCCCGCCGCCTGCAGCTGCTCCACCAAGGTCTCGCTTACCGTGGAGACGAAGGTCTCGTTGATCTGCTCCTCGATGGTCTGCGCGCCGGTGTCGGTCACCTTGGGCGCGATGGCGTTCTTCTTCTCGTTCACGTAGTAGATGAGACGGGGCTTGTCGAACGTGCCCGTGAGCATGCTGATGAGGTCCTGGCTAAAGTCTTTCGGAATCACGATGGCCGCATAGTACTCGCCGGACTCCACGCCCTCCTTCGCTTCGGCGGTCGTGGTGAACTCCCAGCCGAGCTTATCGTTCTGCTTGAGCTTCTCGACCGTCTGGCCGCCCGCATCGAGCGTTCCCACCAGGTCGTTTGTCACGCCCTCGTCGTTGTTGGCGATAGCGACGCGCACGCCCTGCGTGTTTCCGTATGGATCCCAGTTCGCCACGATGTTGTACCAGGCATATAGCGAGGGGATGATGCACACGCCGATGGTGATCACAAGCGCCACCGGATTTCTTAGGAGACGCCTGACATCCCGCTTGAATATTTCAACTGCCTTCTTCACTTGCACCATCCAACCTGATCGACTCTGTTCCCCGCATGCGGCGGCCCGCGCTCGGCAGGCGCCCCGGCAGTAATCTTTCACATGATTTTCTGCACTATACAACGGATGTGTACAAACGTACACATGGGGAGAATCATGGTACCCAGCTGTGCAGAAAAGAAGCACATTCGAAGCATATCTAACATTTGTTTCATTATTTTAATGTGTCTGTTAAGAACAGCAGGCAGGTGCCGGCCCGCATCCCATGAAGCTGACATCCAAGGAAAAGGGGGCGTCGCCCCCCTACGTTCTCTATATATATGGCTGTAATACGCGCTGCGCTAACGGCAGGCCCAGACCCGATGCTCGGTTGCGATGAAATCGACCGGGACGTCGAAGCCGTCGATTGGCAACGGGTTGGAACTGATCTGCATGATACGGGCGAGCGCGATCTTATCGCCCGGATAATGCCACAGGAAGCGGTCATAGCACCCGCCACCGTAACCGATGCGATGCCCCTGTGCATCGAACACCAGCCCCGGAACCAGGCACACCGAACCGAAGAGCTCCGCGGCATCGATGCGGGCGCAGACGCGCGTATCGGGCTCGAGGATGCCCTTATATCCTGCAACCAGCTGCCCCGCGCCCTCGATACGGTAGAACGCCAGCTCCTTGGTGGTCGGATCGACCACGGGAGCGCCCACCGCGCGACCCTGCGCGAGCACATGCTCCACAATGGCAGACGTATCGACCTCGGCACCGCGAGATACATAGGTGAGCACCAACGGCGCCTGGTTGAAGATATCGAACGCGAAAAGCGAGGTCCGGATAGCGCGATCGGATTCGGCCTTCAGGCCGGCGGGCAGCTGGCGGCGCGCGGCCAGGTACCCGGCACGCAACGCGGTCTTGTCGGCATCGGTTCCATATGAGCTTGCCATGCGCTTTCCCCCAAGCCTTCCAGCGCTTCGACTAGCCCCCTATTCTAGCAGCTCGCCGCAGAGCGCCGGTCCGCAAGCCGCCTGATAGCGCACGACCCCGCTCGAATCGATCGGGCGGGGTCGCATGACGGCTCGATAGAACGGTCCGCGCTTACATCAGGCTGCAGATGTTCTGGGCAAACGCAACGGGATCCTCGGGCAAAATACCCTCGACCAGCAAGGCCTGGTCATAGAGCAAGCCGGCATAGCGCTCGACCTTCTCGGCATCGCCCGCCTCCTGGGCGGCGGAGAGCTTGGCGAACACGGGATGCTTCGCGTTGAGCTCCAGTACGCGCACGGTCTTGGGCATGCCCTCGATATCGGCCGACGCATCGCGGGCGAGGACCTTCTCCATCTCGAGCGACAGCGGTCCCTCGGTGGTGATGCAGGCGGGAGCATCAGTCAGGCGCGCGGAGACCGCGACCTTCTCGACCTTATCGCCCAGCGCGTCCTTCATGGCGGCGAACAGGTCGCCATGCTCGCGCGTAGCGTCCTCGGCCTCCTTCTTCTCGTCCTCGGTCGCCAGATCCAGGTCGCCGGTGGCAACGTTCTTGAACTCGATGTCGCGGTCCTCGAGCTCGGGCTCGGCGCCGTCGGCCACGGCCTTCGCAGCGGCCTCGCGAGCCGCATCGTCCTCGTAGACCTTGGGCAGGCCGCACGCATGATAGGCACGCATGGCCTGGAAGGTGAACTCGTCGACGTCCATCGTGCACAGCAGCACATCGTAGCCGCGCTCGAGCACGCCGCGCACCACCGGCATCTTGGCCAGGCGATCGCGGTTATCGCCCGCAGCGTAGTAGATGGCCTTCTGGCCCTCGGGCATAGCGGCCGCGTATTCGGCCAGCGTGACCATCTTGTTCTCGCGGGCGCTCCAGAACAGCAGCAGATCGGCCAGCTCGGAAGACTTCATGCCGTAGCTCGAATAGATGCCGAACTTCAGGCCGCGGCCGAAGTTCTCGAAGAACGCCTCGTATGCCTCGCGGTCCTCGTCGCGCATGATCTTGAGCTCGCTGTTGATCTTCTTCTCGATGCGCTTGGCGATAGCACGCAGCTGGCGGTCCTGCTGCAGGGTCTCGCGCGAGATATTAAGCGAGATATCGGCGGAATCGACCACGCCGCGCACGAAATTGTAGTAATCGGGCAGCAGATCGGCGCACTTCTCCATGATCATGACGTTGGAGCTGTAGAGCGACAGGCCCTTCTCGTACTCCTTGCTATACAGGTCGAACGGAGCGCGGCCGGGGATGAAGAGCAGCGCGTCGTACTCGAGACCGCCCTCGGCATGGAAGCTGATGGTGCGCGCGGGGTCGTCCCAGTCGTGGAAGGTGGACTTATAGAACTCGTTGTAGTCCTCCTGCTCCACATCGGAGCTGCGCTTCTTCCAGATGGGGGTCATGGAGTTGATGGTCTCGAGCTCCTGGTAGTCCTCGTACTGCGGCTGGTAGTCGTCGCCAGCGTCCTCGGGACGGGGCAGCTCGCGGCTCTTCGACACCATCATCTGGATGGGATAGCGCACGTAGTTGCTGTAACGGGTGATGAGGTCCTTCAGGCCCCACTCGGTGAGGAAGGTGTCGTAGCTCTCGCCCGGCTCGCCGTTCTCGCCCGGCGTGTTCTCGCGGATCGTCAAGATGACGTCGGTGCCGTGCTCGGCGCGCTCGCCCGCCTCGATGGTATAGCCCTCGAGGCCGTCGCTCTCCCATACATGCGCCGCATCCTCGCCGAACGCGCGGCTCACCACGCGCACCTTGGAGGCCACCATGAAGGCGGAATAGAAGCCGACGCCGAACTGGCCGATGATATCCACGGCGCTGCCCTGGCTCTCGGCGTTCTCCCGCTTGAATTCCTGGCTACCCGAGTGGGCGATGGTGCCCAGGTTGCGCTCGAGGTCGTCGGCGGTCATGCCGATACCGTTGTCGGACACCGTAAGCGTGCGCGCATCGCGGTCGAACGAGACGCGGATGGCCAGGTCGCTCTGGTCGAGCTGGATGCTCGAATCCGTCAGGCTCTTGAAGTTGAGCTTGTCGACGGCGTCCGACGCGTTGGAGATCAGCTCGCGCAGGAAGATCTCCTTGTTGGTGTAGATGGAATTGATCATGAGGTCGAGCAGCTTCTTGCTCTCGGTCTTAAACTCGCGCATGCGCACATCCCTCCATACAGCGGGGCGCGCATGGGGCGCCCCCTTCATTGACGGCACCTATCGTACCCACATTGGTGCTCATAAAACCTAAGCGATAAAGACTTAGATTATTTGCATATTGAGAGATGAACGCACGGCGGTGCGGAATCCGCGAACGCGAAAGAAAAGCGCCAGCGCGAGAGCGCTAGCTGTTAAGTGCCAAGACGTTGTTTACATCTCGATGGTGACAAATAGGGAGGGCTCC